>NZ_JBXAJS010000004.1:14795-616761 GCF_058797535.1 Pseudomonas sp. GW823-FHT02E01
GCCCCATCGCGAGCAAGCTCGCTCCCACAAGGTTTCGGTGTCGCTCACATAATCTGAGCCAGGCACAAAACCTGTGGAAGCGGGCTTGCTCGCGAAAGCGGTATGGCAGTCAACATGGATGTTGAAGCTGATGGCCCCATCGCGAGCAAGCTCGCTCCCACAGTTGTTTCTGTTCAACGCTCGATAATGGCGGTCACGCCCTGCCCGCCCGCCGCGCAAATCGAAATCAGCCCCCGCCCCTTGCCCGCCGCATCCAGCAACTTCGCCAGGTTGGCGACGATGCGCCCGCCCGTGGCGGCAAACGGATGCCCCGCCGCCAGTGAGCTGCCCTTGACGTTGAGCTTGCTGCGGTCGATCGAGCCCAGCGCCGTATCGAGCCCGAGACGGGTTTTGCAGTACTCCGCATCTTCCCAGGCCTTCAAGGTGCACAGCACTTGCGCGGCGAAGGCTTCGTGGATTTCGTAGTAGTCGAAGTCCTGCAAGGTCAGGCCATTGCGCGCGAGCAAGCGCGGTACGGCGTAGACCGGCGCCATCAACAACCCTTCGGCACCGTTGACGAAATCCACCGCCGCCGCCTCACCGTCACGCCAGTAGGCCAGTATCGGTAACCCGCGTGCCTTGGCCCATTCCTCGCTGCCCAGCAGCACCAGTGACGCGCCATCGGTCAGTGGCGTGGAGTTGCCGGCGGTCAGGGTGCCCTTGGCGCTTTTCTCATAGGCCGGCTTGAGCGCGGCGAGCTTTTCCAGCGTGGAGTCCGGGCGCAGGTTGTTGTCGCGGGTCAGGCCCAGGAACGGTGTCATCAGGTCGTTGTGCCAGCCCTCGGCGTAGGACGCCGCCAGTTTCTGATGGCTCTCAAGCGCCAATTGATCCTGTGCCTGGCGAGGGATGTTCCAGGTCTGGGCCATCAGCTCGCAATGCTGGCCCATGGACAACCCGGTACGCGGCTCGCCGTTGCGCGGGAATTCGGGGATCAGATGTTTGGGACGCAATTGCAGGAAGGTTTTCAGTTTGTCGCCGGTGGTTTTCGCGCGGTTGGCTTGCAGGAGGATTTTGCGCAGGCCTTCGCTGACACTGATCGGCGCATCCGAGGTGGTGTCCACGCCACCGGCGATGCCGCAGTCGATCTGGCCCAGGGCAATCTTGTTCGCCACCAGCAGTGCCGCTTCCAGCCCGGTGCCGCACGCCTGCTGGATGTCATAGGCCGCAGTGGCGGGCGACAGTCGCGAACCCAGTACGCACTCGCGCGTGAGGTTCATGTCTCGCGACAACTTGAGCACCGCCCCGGCGACCACTTCACCAATGCGCTGGCCGTGCAGGTTGTAACGTTCGATCAGGCCTTCGAGGGCGGCGGTGAGCATCACCTGGTTACTGGCCGTGGCATAGGGGCCGTTGGAGCGGGCGAAGGGAATCCGGTTACCGCCGATGATCGCGACGCGGTGCAGTTGGGTCATGAAGAGCTCCTGACAAAAGACCTGATGTAAACACTAACCCCTGTGGGAGCGAGCCTGCTCGCGAAGAGGTCAGCACATGCAACATCGATGTTGGCTGATACACCGCCATCGCGAGCAAGCTCGCTCCTACAATGTAACCAAGCGTAGGCCTTATCTCGTGGATCGAACGACTGATCGCCATTCATGGTCCACACTTTGATCCCCAGCTTTCGGAGCGTGTTCCATGTCTGACCGCTATATCGACTTCGCCAATTCGTCCATCGGCCATCGCCTGGTCGGCGCCCTGGGGTTGCCGACACCGACCAGACTGGAGCGCTGGCAAGCGGGCCGGTTGCGACCTGTAGAAGGCGCCCTGCTGATTGGAGGCGGGCCGTTGGCCGAACACGTCAGCGCTTTCGCCAACCGTCTGACCGACGCAATCTACAGCTACGGCGCCGAGCCTTCGATGGCCACGGCCTGGATTCCCGGCCATGGACCGAAACTCAAGGCCGTGGTGTTCGACGCCAGTGACCTGCTGCACACCGATCAGCTCAAGCAACTTCGCGAGTTTTTCCAGCCGCTGATGAAAAACCTCGACCACTGTGCGCACCTGGTGATTCTCGGGCGCGATCCGCAAACCTTGCGTGACCCGTTCGCCGCCAGTGCCCAGCGTGCCCTGGAAGGTTTCAGCCGTTCACTGGCCAAGGAATTACGCAGCGGTGGCACCCTGCAATTGATCTACGTCGGTGAAGGTGCCGAGGGGCAACTGGAAGGCCCACTGCGGTTTTTCCTCTCACCGAAAAGCGCCTTCGTGTCCGGGCAGGTCATTCGCTTGAATCCGTGTTTGACGCCCGTCACCGACTGGACACGCCCGCTCGCCGGGCGCAAGGCACTGGTCACCGGTGCGGCGCGCGGTATCGGTGCCGCCATTGCAGAAACCCTGGCCCGCGATGGTGCCGACGTCATCCTGCTCGACGTGCCGCCGGCCAAAACTGATCTCGAAGCCCTCGCCGCACGCCTCGGCGGGCGCACCATCACCCTCGACATCTGCGCCGAAGACGCCGCCGCGCAGTTGATTGAACAACTGCCCGACGGGCTCGACATCGTGGTGCACAACGCCGGCATCACCCGGGATAAAACCCTGGCCAACATGACCCCGGAATTCTGGGACGCGGTGCTGGCGGTCAACCTCAATGCGCCGCAAGTGCTGACCAAAGCCCTGCTCGACAGCGGCGCCCTGCACGACAACGGCCGGGTGATCCTGCTGGCGTCCATCAGCGGCATCGCCGGCAATCGCGGGCAAACCAATTACGCGGCGAGCAAGGCCGGGTTGATCGGATTGGCGCAAGCCTGGGCGCCGCTACTCCACGAGCGCAGCATCAGCATCAACGCCGTGGCACCGGGCTTCATCGAAACGCAGATGACCGCGCACATTCCCTTCGGCCTGCGCGAAGCCGGACGCCGCATGAGTTCGCTTGGCCAGGGCGGCCTGCCGCAGGACGTCGCCGAGGCCGTGGCCTGGCTCGCGCAACCGGGCACCGGCGCGTTTACCGGGCAAGCGTTGCGTGTATGCGGGCAAAGCGTTCTGGGGGCTTAAGGATGATCACCGACTGGCACACACTCAACCGCGAACCCGGCCTGCCAGGATTGTACGCACGAGCGGCGACACGGCGAAAAATCACGGGCACCACCCTACCCGATTCGGGTTTGCGTTGCTGGGTCGAAGCCGACCCCAAGCGCCTGGCGGCTTATCGCAAGGTCTGTGGTTTCGCCGACAACGGCCTGCTGCCACCGACCTACCCGCACATCCTCGGGTTTGCCTTGCAGATGCAACTGCTCACGACCAGGGACTTCCCGTTCCCGCTACTGGGCCTGATTCACCTGAGCAATCGCGTTCGTGTACTGCGTCCCATGGGTGGAGTGAATCGGGTATGCGTCAGCGTGCAAGTGCAGAACCTGCAACCCCACGCCAAAGGCGCGACGTTCGATCTGCTGACCACCCTCGACGATCAGTTGGGGCCGTTGTGGGAAGCAGAAAGCCGGATGCTCTGTCGCGGCGTCAAACTCGAGGGTGAACCGCTCGAAGAGAGCCTGGTATCCAGCCTGGCCCTGAGCGAAGTCGAGCACTGGAAAGCGCCTTCGGACATCGGCCGGCAATACGCCAAGGTGTCCGGCGACTACAACCCGATCCACCTCAGCGCGGCCAGCGCCCGACTCTTCGGCTTCCCGACCGCCATCGCCCATGGCCTGTGGAACAAGGCACGCACGTTGGCTGCGCTGGCCGGGCATCTGCCTGTAGCGAATGTCGAGATCGCGGTGCAGTTCAAGAAACCGGTACGGTTGCCCAGTGAGGTGACGTTACTGGCCAGTGCGCCAGGGCCGAGCGGGGATTTTCAGTTGGTGGGTGTCGGGGAGCTGGAGCATATGGTCGGGGATTGGCGGCCGGTTGCCTGAGAAAGCTGATACCTCGACGTGGCGAGGGCGCTGGCTCCTCGCCACAAAAGCTCCGCGGTTAGTTTTGCGGATCGAGATTATCCAACGCCCGGTTCACCGCCAGCTCACCCAGCATGATCACCTGCGCAATCCCCAGCAGGGTGTTGCGCTGCGAGCCCTCCAGAAAACCTGCGAAATCACTCGCCATCACACTCGCCGACGCCAGCGACTCACAGGCGTGGGCCAGCAGGGTCTCGGTATCGATGTCCGGGGCGATGACGAACATAGTGCTGGGTTTGTGAACGGCAGGTGGCTTGGGCGGATTGAGGTAGTGATCGAGGGCGCGGTCGGCGGCTTCGTGGAATTTATTTGAGTGAGGGGATTGGTAGGGAGAAACGTCGTCGGTTTCGGGGGGATTTGGGGTGGGTTTGAACATGGTGAAGCTCCATTCTTGGATTTGGAGTTCGCCATCACTGCGACCAAGCAGAAGGGTGGCGAACCGTACGCAGGTTGGTCGACCAGGGAATGGAAACCCGGCAGGGCCTAAGCCCTCCCACGCACAGCTCGCCATTAAGCAAGCACAAAAATGCCGCTCACGCGGCACTGTGCGCCATTCTAAACCCGGGCGACCAAACCCGATCACTGATTTTTCAGCGACCGACAAAGGCTAGAGATCGCGCTTCCGACGGACAACCTGAAAAACGTGTCGGAGGTTTCCTCGGGACTTGAGGAAAACTACACAGGAATGTGTTGGCTGAAAGGGCGTCATCGCGAGCAAGCTCGCTCCCACAGTGGATTGGGTACACCTGCAAGATTTCGGTCGGCTGGCAGGCCGCCATCGCGAGCAAGCTCGCTCCCACAGCCAAAAGTGACCCGCTAAGAGCGGAACCATAAGTGGCCGTTACCGAAGAAATGGATATGTACACAACCCAAACCTCCGTTTTGGCGGAATGATTCTATGCTGACATTACTCAGTGATGGTCAAGGTAGACGCACTCATGAAAGCCAGCCTCCCCCACAAACAAAAAAGTGCCGCCGCGAATGAGTTCGCCCTGGGATTGCTGACCGCCGCCATTCATCTGAACCTGCCGGGCATCGGACAGGTACCGAATCTGCCGGCGACCCTCACGACCAGTGCGAGCCTGCAATTTTGAGTGCCGGGGACAAACTCTTCGGGCGCCTGCTCCATCGCCATCCGCCGCCCCCGCCGGAACCGCAAGAGGCACCGCGGGTGCACAGTTTCGGATTGCAGATGCAGCTCAATGCCGAGGGGCGTGTCGTTCAACTGAGCGGTCCGCTGCGGCACTTGCTGGCCCAGCACCCCCCCAGCGAGCAGGCACCGCATCTGTTCGACTTCCTGTTGCCCCACAGCAGCCTCGTCATCGAAGGCTCGCCGGCGGACTGGCAGGGGCAAACCCTGGACCTGGACTTCTACAGCCTCAACGGCCCCCCGCTGCATTTGCGCGGCTGGGCGCAGCCCTTGGCCGATACCTGGTTGTTGCAGATGCTGGACATCGGCGACCTGCTGCTTGAGCGTCTGCAATCGCGCAACCGCGAACAATGCCAGGTGCTGGCGCAGCAAATCGCCGAACAGTTGCGCCTGTGCAGCCTGACGCGCCTGCCCGAGGTGCTGACCGAGCAACTGCAAAGCCTGGCCCAGCGTTTTCAGATCCCCTGCATTGCCCTCGCCTTGCTCGATGAGCAGGAACATGGTTGGCAGATTCACCAGCACTACGCAGCCCTGGATGCACCGCAACTCTGGCAAAACGGTCAACGCCTGGGCACGGGGCTGGACAGTTTGAGCGGCTCGGCTCCGCAGCACCTGACCCCGCGCGAACACCCGCGCCTGCAAGGTACGTTCGGCAATACCGATGGCTTCGTCGTGCCCTATCATGATGCGCAAGGGGTGGTCGCCTGGTTGCTGTGCGGTTTCTTCACGGCGCAAAAACGCGCCCCCGATGTCACGGAACGCGACTGGCTACAAATCACCGCCGCGCTCGCCAGTCCCTTGCTCGGGCGCCTGCGCGAGCACCGGCATCACCTGCAACTGGAACGCCTGGAATCGCTGCAAGCCTTGCTGGGAACAGGCTGGTGGGAAGTTTTCAGCGACAGCGACGAGGTTCAGTTGGCACCTTCGCTGGCCACTACCCTGAACCTTGGAATGTCGCGTTTATCCATGCAGGACTGGCTCGATCAGGTGTATCCCGCCGACCGCGAAGAGCTGCGCATCTGCCTGCAAGACTTGCAGGAGACTGGCACTCCCCTGCTGCTGTGCGTGCGCCTGTATCGCCCCTACGGTGCGCCCGCACCCGCCTGGTATCGCCTGCAAGGCCAGGCTCTGGGCGCGGGAAAAAACCGTCGTCTGGTGGGGTTCATGCTCGACATCAGCGACATCAAGAACCAGGAACAGAGCGCCATCGCCGCCCATGCACGCCTGGACAATCTGATCGCCAGCTCTCCGGCGGTGATTTACGTACAGCGCTATGTCGACGGTGCGTTGCACCCGGTGTTTTTCAGCGACAGCCTGTTGCCACTGCTCGGCTGGACCCTCGCCGACTGCGCGCCCGGGGCGCTGGGGGAGCGGGTGCATCCCGACGACCGACTGCAGTATTTCGAGCGCACGCGGCTGTTGCTGCGTGAAGGCTCGGTGCGCGCCCGCTATCGGTTGCGTGACAGTCACGGCGACTATCACTGGCTGCTGGATGAAGCGAAGTTGTTGCGCAACGACCTCGGCCTGCCGGTGGAAGCCGTGGGCCTGTGGCTGGACATCACCGAAGCGACCCTGGCCACCGAACAGGTCAGGCAGAGTGAAGAACGCTACCGGATGTTGGTGGAAGACTCGCCGGCGATGATCTGCCGCTACCAGCCGGACTTGATCCTGACCTTCGGCAACCGCCCGCTGGCCACCTGTCTGGAGTTGGCGCCCGAACAATTGCCGGGGGTGAATCTGGGCGACTGGATGTCCGGGGAACAGCGCACTGCATTCATCCAGCGGCTGAACCGACTGAGCCCCGAGTTTCCGGTCAGCACCGCCGAGATCAACCTGCAACTGCCCGGCTGCGAACACGCCTGGTGGGTCTGGTCCGATCGTGGGGTGTTCGATGAACAGGGCCGGTTGCTCGAGGTCCAGGCTGTCGGGCGCGACAACACCGAGGTGAGGCGCGCGCAGCAGCAGCTCACACAAAGCGCGAAAATGGCCACCCTCGGAGAAATGGCCACCGGCCTGGCCCATGAGATCAACCAGCCGCTGAATGTGATGCGCATGGCTATCGTCAACGTACTCAAGCGCCTGAACAACGGCGACGTACAGGTCGATTACCTGATCGACAAGCTCACGCGCATCGACACGCAAGTGCAGCGCGCCGCGCGGGTGGTGGACCACATGCGGGTGTTCGGCCGCCGCTCGGAAACCGAGCAGCAACCGTTCAACCCGGTCCAGGCCATCGAAGGCACGCTGTCACTGTTGTCCGAGGACCTACGCGACAAAGGCGTCGACCTGCGCATCAGCGAGACCGGTTTTGAGGCGCAGGTGCGCGGCTATGTCGATCAGCTTGAACAGGTACTGATCAACCTGATGGTCAACGCTCGGGACGCGTTACTCGGCAAGCGCGAAACCCTGTCCGGGTTCAAGCCGTGGATTTCGCTGTATACCGAACGGGATACACACTCGGTACGCCTGTGGGTCGAGGACAACGGCGGCGGTATCGACCCGCGTTTGCTGGAGCGGATTTTCGAGCCGTTCTTCACCACCAAACCGGTGGGCTTCGGCACCGGTCTGGGGCTCTCGGTGAGCTATGACATTGTCGAGAACATGGGCGGCAAGCTGAGCGTCAGGAACTCCACCGAGGGTGCGCGTTTCTGCATAGAACTGCCGATTGTGCTGCCGGATCAGATCACCAGGGATGGGCGTCCCGAGTGACAACCGAGGTTGGCACCCACCTCGACTTTGTTCAGGTCGATCCCCAGGCTTGCCAGTGCCAGGCATAAAAACCCCTGTAGGGTACAGGGGTTGAGAGACTGGCTGACTCTAGGATGCGTGCGGTGGGTAGTTGGCCAATATCCGCGTGACCGTTTCCCAGATGGCATCGCGACGATCCGTCGGGTTCGGCGTGCGGCTGAGTATCTGTTCGTCACTGCCACGCCACACCAGTTTGCCGTCCTTGCCATCGAGCAGGTCGATCTGGATGGTCGCCACTTTGTAGCTGACGTTGCGGGTTTCGTTATACATAGGGGCGCCGTAGTAGCCATACCATGGGTTACCCCAGCCGCCACCGTAATTGGTGGTCACCTGTTGTTGCCGCTCTTCGACAATCAGGTAGGTCTGCACATTCAAATCGCCCTTGGCGCCTGCGGCGGCCGGGCGCAGACCGCGCTGATCCAGTTGATCGGCAACCGCCTGACGGATGCGCTGCTCGGTCAGGTCGCTCTTGATCCGTGGATCGTCGGGACGGTATTGCAGGGCGGGTTCTTTCCAGGTCCAGCTGCGATAGGCAGCAAAGTCGCGGCTGGCGTCAAAGTCATGATTGACCTGGTTGGCGGCGCAGGCACTGAGCAGCGCGGCCACTGCCAGTAAAACAAAACGGCGGAACATGATGAGTCTCCGGTTGAAGGCATGATCCTGCGGAATGCTTCTTATCTACAAGAAGCTAACTAGGAGGATACGCCGACATTGCCTTTTTCACAGCCTCCCGTATGGCATCGGCCCGCTCGCTTTCGCTGCCCCGGTTGCCGGTTTCAGCGCTGGAGCTCCACACCGGCTGGCCGCTCCTGGCGTCAAACATATCCACCTGAACCACCACGACTTGCTCCTGATAGGTACGAACGACAGGTACGGTGGCGTACCCGCCATATCCAGGGCCGTAGCCGTTGTAGCCACCATAACCGCCGCCGTAATAGTCGTCCTGTACCTGGCGCAAACGGGTTTCCAGGCGCAGGTCGGCGCTGACAAACAGGTCGGCCGGGCGATTGTCGTGCAACGGGCGCAAGCCGCGTTGATCCAGCGCATTGCTGACCGCTTCGGCGATCTGTGCCGAGTCGGCCCAGGCGGTGCCCGGTGGCAGATGCCCGTCGAGCCAGGCCCAACTGCGGTAGCGCCCATAGTCACGGGGGGCTGCCGGGTAAGCGCTGCGGTCAAAGGTGTTGGCGGTCTGGGGCGGCGCCGGTGGCAATGGGTTGGACGTGGCGACATAGGGGTTGCTGCCCTGACAGGCAGCCAGCCCCAGGCAGAACACCAGTACACCTGAATGACTTTTCATTGCGTGCTCCGATCAGACAGGCCGACAGATCCAGTGCAAGTAACGTCCAAGCCCGGCAAAGCTCGGATGACGACGGTGGGCCAGTTCCATTTCCAGCAGGTCCACCAGCTCGGCGCGGGCCTGGAATTCCACCGGCATGTAATCGTGGAAAACCCGCACGCCACTCATGGTTTCGACCTGCCACAGACCTTCAAGTTGCGCCGCCAGCTCACGCGGATCAAGGGGCTGTTGCGGGGTCAGGCTCTGCTTTTCGCCGGCCATATCGTTCTTGCGCATCTTGCGGAAATGCCCCTTGAGCAAGTTGCGATATATCAGCGCGTCACGGTTGTAGAACGCCAGGGACAGCCAGCCGTCAGCCTTGGTCAGCTGATGCAGCACCGGCAGGATGGCGTGGGGTTCGGCCAGCCATTCCAGCACGGCGTGGCACAACACCAGGTCGTAGGGTTCGGTGAGTTGCCCGAGCAGCTCCTGCCAGGGTGCCTGAATGAACGTGGCGCTCTGCCCTGCTTCGGCAAAACGCTGGCGGGCGCCTTCGAGCATCGGCTCGGCAGGCTCGGCGAGGGTCACCTGATGGCCCCGCTCGGCCAGCCACAACGACATGTGGCCAAGGCCAGCGCCGATGTCCAGCACGCGCAGCGGCCGGTCGGGCAAGATTTCGGCCAGATCGGCCTGCAACACCGCCAGACGGATTGCACCTTTGGCACCGCCGTAGATTTTTTCGGCGAAACGGGTCGCCAGTTGATCGAAATGACGGTCGCTCATCAGCTGAACCTCCGTTCGCTGTCCGCCAGTTTGCTGCGCACCACGGCGTCCATGTCCAGGCCCAGTTCGCCGCACAGCAGCAATAGATAAAGCACGATGTCACCGACTTCCTGCCCGGCGTGGGCGAGTTTGTCCGCCGGCAACTGGCGTGACTGGTCTTCGGTCAGCCACTGGAAAATTTCCACCAGCTCGGACATTTCCACACTCGCGGCCATGGCCAGGTTTTTCGGGCTGTGAAATTGCCGCCAGTCATTGCGGTCACGGATGGCGTGCAGGCGTTCGGTCAGTTCAACAAGGTTCATCGGGCTCTCCTGAAGACGTATAGCTTCGGGGGGATCACAGGTGAAGGCAAGGGCAGAAGATGCATGTTCTCTGTGCAACCCTCTATGCTTGTGGGAACTCGGCAGCCTGATCGACAGCCCAAGACTCAATTCTCTTTAAACAGGACGTTCACTTCATGCAGGTAGAAGGTTTTTCCGAATGGCTCGGCCAGGTACTCGGCTCGATCATCCGCTTCATCGTTGATGGCCTCAGTGGTCTGTTCAATCTGTTGAGCAACGCCAGCAGCAATTTCATCGAAGGCCTGTCCCAGGCGCTGGGCATGGATACCTCGGTCATCAGCATCGTGACCTTGATCCTCGGCCTGATCCTGCTGTGGTCAGCGATCCGCGCCTTTCTCAATGCGTCGTTCATCATGGGTTTCATCTGGTTGGTGCTGGGGCTGTGGTTGCTCAGCTGGATCATCCACTGACCCCACCGAACACCTGTGGGAGCGAGCTTGCTCGCGATGGCGTCGGCACATCAAAAATTGATTCAACTGAAAGAGCGCTATCGCGAGCAAGCTCGCTCCCACATTGGATCTCTGGTGTTTTATGAATTGAGCTCACTTAGCTAATCCGTTTTCACCGCTACAATGCCCGCTCCTCCAAGGAGCCTGCATGTCCAACCTGACCGCCGACTGGCGCGACCGCCCTACCCATCGCCGGGTCTGGGCACTCGCCGCGCCGATGATTCTCTCGAACATTTCCGTACCGCTGGTGGCATTGGTCGACAGCACCGTCATCGGTCACCTGCCCCACGCCCATCAACTCGGTGCCGTCGCGGTCGGGGCCAGTCTGTACACCTTCCTTGCCTGGGCCATGGGCTTTCTGCGCATGGGCTCCACCGGGTTCGCCGCCCAGGCAGCGGGGCGTGGGGATGGTGCCGCCTTGCGGCAGATTCTGTTGCAAGGCCTGCTGCTCGCCATCGGCCTGGCCGTGGTCCTGGGTGCGGTGGGCGTGCCTTTGAGCGGGGTCGCGTTGCATTTCATGCAACCGTCGGCTGAGCTCGATCAGCTGACCCGCGAGTTCTTCCATACCCGCCTGTTCGGCCTGCCGGCGGCGCTCGCCAGTTATGCACTGGTCGGCTGGTTCCTCGGCACCCAGAATGCCCGGGCACCCCTGGCGATTTTGCTGAGCACTAACCTGGTCAACATTGCCCTGAACCTGTGGTTCGTCCTCGGCCTGGAATGGGGTGTGGTCGGTGCTGCCCGGGCCTCGGTGATTGCCGAATGGACCGGCGCACTGATCGGCTTGCTGATGACCCGCAAAGCCCTGCGCGCCTACCCCGGGCATATCGTCTGGGCGGCATTGGCGCTGTGGCAGAATTGGCGGCCATTGCTGGCGGTCAACCGCGATATCTTCATCCGCAGCCTGGCACTGCAATCGGTGTTCTTCCTGATCACGGTGCAAGGCGCACGGCTGGGCGACGCCACGGTCGCGGCCAACGCTCTTTTGCTCAATGGCCTGCTGCTGACCGCCCACGCCCTCGATGGCCTGGCCCACGCTGTCGAAGCCCTGTGCGGACATGCTCTTGGCGCCCGTAACCGCGATGCCCTGCGCCGTTCATTGGTGGTGGCCGGTGGCTGGTCGTTGCTCGCAAGCCTGGGCTTTGCCGCGCTGTTTCTGCTCGCCGGGCATCTGTTCATCGAGATGCAGACCGACATTCAAAGTGTGCGCGACACCGCGTTCATCTACCTGCCCTACCTCGCCGTACTGCCGCTGATTGCCGTCTGGAGTTACCTGCTCGACGGCCTGTTCATCGGCGCCACCCGCGCCCGGGAGATGCGCAACGGCATGCTGTTGACCGTGGCGCTGGTGCTGCCTTTCGGCTGGGCACTGCAAGACGGGGGCAACCATGGCCTGTGGATAACCTTTCTGTTGTTCATGCTGCTGCGCAGCCTGACCCTCGGCATGATCGCCTGGCGCCTGCGCCGTAACGATGGCTGGTTCGCCGGCGGTATTCACTGATCGGGCGTGGCCCCGACAATCAATTTCGACCTCATGGCCAGGGTGGATCGTTCTGCCACAGGTTTCGCAGGTGATCGAGGCGTTCCTGTTGAGTTCCGCCCGGCAACGGCTGCACGGGCGCCGCGTCAGGATACTGCAGGCGTAGCCATATCCAGCCATCGAGCACCGGGCGCTCGCTGAACCCCAGCGCGATCCCCTCCTGCACATGAGCCCACAGGCGGGGAAAATCGACACCGGTGGATCGGTTCCAGCGCCAGGCATGCTGCTCGAGCAGGCAGGTTTGCAATTTTCCCTGCTGCCCAACGCTGAGGCTTTCCTCGACTGCCAACGGGCTGACCGACAACCCCGGGCTGGACAAGCGCTGCCAGCCCTCACACCCCATCGCGCGGTCGGCCCAACTACCGCCGAACCAGCGTAACTGGTGGATAGGTCCTAGCCAGCGACTCAGTTCAACCGCATCGCAGGCATCGAAAAAATAACTCGCTGTGGTTGGGTTGTAGTAACTCAGAAGGGCCCGGTGCAGGCCAAGCGTGACCGTGAGCATGCGCCGCAAATGCGCCAGCAACGACGAAGCGCCCGCCTCGCTGACCACCAGCAATCCGGGCCAGCGTTTTCCGTCGACGATGCATAAATCGGCCAGTGCCGGGCAGGTGCGCAGATCGACCAGGACCGGCCCCTGTTCATGTAGCGCATGCCACTCCGTGCCTTCGAACAACCCGAACCATCGGGCCTGGGCAAACATTTGCCGAAGTGTGACACCCGCCTGCGGCGTGCCCGGCACATCCAGCAACAACCACTGCGGGGGTGCCTCGGGCGTACGTGTGGCAATCATGCTCCAGAGCTCTGGCCAAGCTGCGTCGCCAGACGACAGGTGCACAAAGCCTGTGCGCAATGGTTGAAGCTGCCGCCACCGGGTAGCAGGCACAACATCAGCAATGGCTCCCCCGAGCGCAACCATTGCTCCAGGCCCTCATCATGGGTGCAGCCGGGCTGGGGGGTGTCGGCGTCCGTCACCTCGACCGTTGCCGGCGCATGCAGCACCCCGGTTATCTGCGGTTGATCGGGATCGCCCTCGACAAAACCCACGACCACCTCGGTCCCTTCCCGTATCGGCGTGAACGTCGAGGCCTGCAACTGCCTGGCCAGGGGCAGCCAGCAATGACTGGGCGTCGCCCCTTCGCCCTGATAAAGCCAGTCGAATTGCACCGGTACCGGCCTTTGCGGGTCAGGGCTTGGCTCATCGACCTCGACGACCCACGCCCGTTGCGGGCCATGCATCCTTGGTTCGATCGTCACACAGGGCGGTTTGATGGGTGCCGGCCAGTGCAGGACACGGGCCTGGTTGTGGTAAGGCGTCGTCGTATCCTGGCTGCCCCAATGCTCAACGCGGGTCAGCAGCCAGAGCCGATTGCAATCGGCAACCGGATGACCGGACAGTGGCATCAGTCGACCGCTTCGCAAGGTCGCCAGGTCCGTCCGGCATTCGGCGCACTGCACAGCTGTCCCACCGCTACGCCGACGTTCGAACTGCCGCACCGCCGGTCGATCGCCCTCGCTGCGCAATACCACAGGTTCGCCGGTTGGAAAATGCTGCCGGTCATCACCAAACACCACACAGTGCCCCCGGGCCCGGTGTTCGAAGTGGTAGTGAAGCCCCTCCTGGGCGCACAGTCGCTGGAGAAATTGCAGGTCTGACTCTCGATATTGTGTGCAAAAATCCCGGGGCGGGTATTGGCCACTTAGCTCCAGACGTCGATCCTTGCCGGTAATGCCGTGCTCCTTGAGGACCTGGTCGAGGATTTGCGGCACTGATCGGGCACTGAAGATTCGCTGGCTGAAGCGCTGGGCCAGGCAAGCCAGTTTTGGCCCCAGACGCACCTGGCAGAGTCGGGGTCCGCTGGCGTGGTCACGCTGGACGAGCTCATGCAATTGTCCATGCACGTAGCTTCCGGCTGGTCCGAAATGCAACGAGGCAGGGCGATACAGCAAACTGGCAAGGTCAAGCACCGGGTCTTCGATCAGCAGTTCCAGGTCGAACACGAACGGCTCGCTGATGGCTTCTCTGCCGGTAAAGACCAGGACCTCTAAGGAATCGGGCAGACCTGCTACATCCAGACGAAATGACGGTTCGCTGACTGGATTGAACATCGGCGTTTCTCTACAGGAGGGGCGGCCGGGGATTCTCGCTGAGAGACATGGCCGAGTAGAGTGCCGAAATACAAATTAGGAAATAACCTACGCGAAAAGAAGACCAAATGCGTTGGGTCGTCGAAGATGCTGGAAATTTCGCCTGGAACAGGAGAATTGCCGCACCAGGTCATCTGAAATTTCCGCAGCGAACGGTAAATTTTCAGACGACCTGATGAGCGTGACGCTTACCTCAGGAAGACAGGTAAGACGAACGGGTCAGCCCCAGACGCAAGGCATCGAGGAACTGCGTGCGCTCGGTTGCGCTGATGCGGGCACTGGCGCACTTGTCGCGGTAGTGGGTCATCAGTTCTTCCGGCGACAAGTGCACGTAACGCAGCATGTCTTCGATGGTGTCGTGGGTTTCGATACCGGCGTGGTACACGCTGCCATCGGCGTTCTGGTAGATGTTCACCGAATCGGTATCGCCGAACAGGTTGTGCATGTCGCCAAGAATTTCCTGGTAGGCACCGACCAGGAACACACCCAGCAAGTAGTCCTCACCTTCTTTCAACGCGTGCACCGGCAAGCTGGTCTCGATGCTCTGCTCGTCGACGTACTGGTTGATCTTGCCGTCGGAGTCACAGGTCAGGTCTTGCAGTACCGCACGACGCAGCGGCTCTTCATCGAGACGGTGCAGCGGGATGATCGGCAGGACCTGGTCGATGGCCCAGGTGTCCGGCAGGCTCTGGAACACCGAGAAGTTGCAGATGTACTTGTCGGCCAGCTTGTCGTTGAGTTCGTCCAGCACCTGACGGTGGGAACGCTGGCGTGCCTTCAACGAGTTGTGCAGGCGACGGCACACGGCGAAGTAGCACTGCTCGGCCAGGGCTTTCTCGGCCAGGGTCAGCTTGCCATCGGCGTACTGGGAGGCAACATCACTCATGTAGTGCGTGGCGCGCCAGTAGGTTTCGGTGACCATTTCGATGTCGGTCGGACCCAGCAGGTCCACCAGCCACTGCACGGTTTCCGGCAGCGCTTCCTTGTTCTCGATCTGCGGCACGTCGTCGTTGTGTTTCTCGACGTCGGTCACCTGAATCACCAGCATCGCGTGGTGCGCGGTCAGGGAACGGCCGCTTTCGGAGAAGATGTTCGGGTGCGGCAGGCTCTGCGCATCGCAGAATTCCTTGAGCATCCCGACCACGACACCAGCGTAGTCGTCCATGTCGTAGTTGATCGAACTGGCATTACGCGAGTGCGTGCCGTCGTAGTCCACGCCCAGGCCACCGCCGACGTCGATGTGATCCACCGGAAGGCCGAGGTTGCGCAGTTCGCCGTAGTAACGGATCGCCTCCTTGAAACCGTGCTGGTAGTCCGCCAGGTTGGCGATCTGCGAGCCCATGTGGAAGTGCAGCAGGCGAATGCCCTGGTCCAGGCCCGCCGCGCGGAAACGCTCGACCACCGACAGCAGTTGCGCCGCCGACAGGCCGAACTTGGATTTTTCACCGCCGGTGTCCGCCCACTTGCTCGAGGCCAGGGACGACAGGCGCACGCGCAGGCCGACCTGAGGCTTGACCTTGAGCGAAGCCGCTTCTTCGATCACCAGGCCGACTTCGGATTCTTTCTCGATCACGATGAACACGTTGTGGCCGAGCTTCTGGCCCATCAGTGCCAGGCGAATGAACTCGCGGTCCTTGTAGCCGTTGCAGACGATGGTGCCGCCCTTCGGCGCCAGTGCCAGCACCGCCAGCAGTTCAGGCTTGGAGCCAGCTTCCAGGCCGATGGAAACGTTCTGGGTGGCGATGATGTTTTCGATCACCGCTTCCTGCTGGTTCACCTTGATCGGGTACAGCGCGGTGTACTTGCTCTGGTATTCCAGACGCTCGATGTTGGCGTCGAATGCGCCGGTCAGCTGACGCACGCGGTCTTGCAGGATGTCCGGGAAACGGACCAGCAATGGCAAGGACAGGCCGCTTTTGCGCAGCTGGTCGACTTGCTCGTACAGGTCGATAGGCGAGCTGCTCGGACCGTTCGGACGAACTTCGACGCGACCGGCGTCATTGATCGCGAAATACCCGGCCCCCCAATGGCGAATCCCGTAAACACTGCGGCTGTCCGCAACTGTCCATTGGCTGCCATCGTCTTTGCGTGTGCGTCGTACGGACATCGAAGTCCCCTATAAAGAAGTCATAGTGCGTCGCCTGGGTTCAGGCCGGCGCAGTCTAAAGAATGAAAATGACGGTTCGTCAACGAGGCAATAGACCCCGCCGACCGCAGTGAGTTTAGATACCGGTCATGAACAGGCTCTGTGAAAACCATGTAGACGATGCCGGACCTGAATGTCATCAGGACCGGATCAAGCCGAGGGTGGTTTTCACAGAGGCTGCTAGCCGCCGGACTTCTTCGCTTTGAAACCGAGCTTGATCAGTTCTGCCAAGAGTAGCTCGACATGATCGCCCTGGATTTCGATGACACCGTCTTTCAGCGCCCCACCGGTACCACAACGTTTCTTCAACGTCGTGGCCAGGTCCTTGAGCGCGTCTTCAGCCAACGGCACGCCGGTGATGGTGGTCACCGTCTTGCCGCCACGGCCCTTGCTTTCGCGACGCACGCGAGCGATGCCGTCGCCGGCCGGGATAACGGTCTGTCTGCAGATGCAGGCGTCCACCGGTTTACTGCATTCCGGGCAATGACGACCTGCGTCGGTGGAAAATACCAGGCCGCCCAAGGCGGCGAAGGATGCGGCTTTTTTGGCCACCGGCAATCCTCTTCGGAGGACAAAGACTGGTCGCAGCACTTGGGAAGGCTATCGACCGCGAAGCCCCACTCAGGCAGGGGCAGCGCTACTGAAACGGTACGACATTCATTTCACTGTAGGAGCGAGCTCGCTCGCGATGGACTCAAAAGCGACGCGTTCATTCTGGATGCCCGCGTTATCGTTGACGTCCATCGCGAGCGAGCTCGCTCCTACAGCAACAACCAGCAATACCGGTTCAGTTTAAAAAGGTCGCGCAGTGTAACGGCAAAAACGCCGATTGCTAAGAGCCAATCGGCGCCAATTTATAGCTGTTTTGCGACGTCGATCCGGCGTGAGCGCAAATAGCGCTTCAACGCGGCCAGAGAGTCCGGGCAATAAGGCTTTTGCTCGATTTCCAGCATGACCTGATCGATAGGGATAAAGCGCGCTTCGAGCACCTCTTCCGGTTGCAGGATCAACGGGCCGTCCCACACCGCCGAGAACGCCGAACACCACAGGCGATTGCCGGTGTCCTCAAAGTAAAAGTGGTCATGGGCGGTCAGTTCCACGCCACTCACGCCCAGTTCTTCCTCCAGCTCCCTTGCCGCCGACTCGGCATAGGTTTCACTGGCGAGCACCATGCCCCCCGCCGCCACGTCCCAGAAACCGGGATAGATTGCCTTGCTCAGGGTGCGGCGATGCACACACAGCTCGCCAGCGGAGTTGAACAACATAATGTAGGTGCCGCGCCCGATCAGCCCGCGCTCGCGCAAATCGGAACGAACCAGGGCGCCGAGCAGGTTGTCCTGCTCGTCAACCCAGGCGATCTGTTCGGCATCGGAAGCCGCACGGTGCGCGGCCTCCCTGGCATTATCGACCATGACTCAGCCCTGATTGAGCAGTTGACGCAAATCGATCACCGCCGCGTTGGCCCGGGAAATGTAGTTGGCCATGACCAGCGAGTGGTTGGCCAGTACGCCGAAGCCACTGCCGTTGAGGATCATCGGGCTCCACACCGGCTCCTGCGACGCTTCCAGTTCACGAATGATCTGGCGCACGCTGACCGTGGCGTTCTTCTTGGCCAGCACATCGGCGAAGTCGACTTCAATGGCGCGCAGCAAATGCGAGAGAGCCCAGGCCTGACCGCGAGCTTCGTAGAACACGTTGTCGATCTGCAGCCATGGGGTTTCGACGATTTCCTCATCGACTTGCGGCGCCACACCCGGCGTCACCACCTCGGTCTTCAGCGCAGTGTTGAGCTTGACCCGGCCCACACTGGCCGACAGTCGTTGCGACAGCGAACCCAGACGGGTGCCGACGTCACCCAGCCAGTTGTTCAGGTTGTCGGCGCGGGCATAGAACAACGCGCTCTTCTGGTTAGGATCGGACAGTCGCGCCTGATAGCGGCTCAGGGAATTGATGCCCTCCAGGTACTCGGACTCACTGGATGGCAGCACCCAGCTCTTGTTGTCGAAGTTGAAGCGCGGCTCGGCCTTGGCCAGGTCGGCGTCTTCGGCGGACTGCGATTGCGAACGGGCGAAGTCTTTACGCAGTGCCCTGCTCAGGTCGCGGACCTGCACCAGCACGCCATATTCCCAGCTCGGCATGTTGTCCATCCACAGGCCTGGCGGGAATCGGTCGTTGGAAATATAGCCGCCCTGCTTGGTCAGCAAGGTGCCGGCAACGGTCTTGAGGGTTTCCACCGTGGTGTAGCCGACGACCATCTGCTTGCCTTCTTTTTCGGCCGCCAGTTGAGCGGTTTGCTGGACCGGGAACAGCGCCGGCTCCTGGCTCCAGTACCAGCCCAGGACACTCGCCACCAACAGGTAGATGCCCAGCAGAGTGGCCAGCGCCCGGCTGAACAACAGACCACCCAGATAACTGCGGGTCTCCGACTTCGGTTCAGCGGCACGTTCAGGCGCACTGTCTGTGCGGTTCTTCCAGTCCAGCATGGCGATATCCTTTCAAGCTCTTGAGTTCAACGGTTCGACCACAACCATACAACAACGTGCCTTGGCCCGGCACCCGCCATCGCACCGATGCAGAAAATTACCGGGCTTGCGGATCAAAAGAACGTCTGTGCACCCGACGACGCTGCGACCCACAAAATCCCCCCTAATGGTTTGGATTGCCACCCTAAGGGAATCCCCGACCCTCTAATACCCGAAAAAACGGGCCGATCAGCACTGGCAAAAAAATCATGAATGGCCGGCGTTCCGTCACTCGCCCATTTCCACCCCGCCCCCGCCAAGTGCCCTGATTCAGGTACTTCGCCCCTTAAAACCGCGACTTGAAAGGCTAGAACAAGACCGGCCAGTCACAAACTGAATAAAGACACATTGCAGATTATTGACGTACAGCACTCATGTAATGGAAAAGTGGTGCTAGCATAGAGCCACCACTCGACCTCAGTGTGCACCCTAACTAGTAGTCAGGATATGACCGAGCCAGAAGATCCCAGCCGCGAGCGCCTCAAGCACCACTTTGCCCAGCGGGTAATTCATCAGGCTCGTCAGATTCTTGAGATATGGCAGCGCCTGCAACGCAGTGAGTGGTCCACCGCCGACCTTTCGGAACTGAGCGAGGCCAATCTGCGCCTGCTGCGTTTCGCCGAGCGTTTCGAACAACCGGAACACTCGCAACTGGCACGCCACATCGGTCAGTCACTGGAAGCGGTCGACGCCAATCGCGGACGCCTGAGCAGTGGCCTGATCACCGATCTCAACCGCTTGATGCAGCGCCTGTCACGCACCGGCCTGCGCCATGGCGACCAACTCGATCAAACCTTCCTGCCGCCGCTGCGCAAGCCCATCTACGTGATGTTGCAGGATCACGACCGCGCCGAGCGCCTGGCCAAACAACTGGAATTCTTCGGCCTCAGCGCCCAGTCCCTGGACAGCGTAGACGCGTTTCGCTCATCGATGGTCGAACGCATGCCGGCGGCGATTGTCATGGACGTGGACTTCAGTGGCACCGGTGTCGGCCTGAAACTGGCCGCCGAAGCCCAGGAAGGCCTCGATCATCAGCTGCCGCTGCTGTTCTTCAGCCTGCACGAAACCGACACCCCGACCCGCCTGGCCGCCGTGCGTGCGGGCGGCCAGGAATTCCTTACCGGCACCCTCGAAGCGTCGAGCCTGCTGGAGAAGATCGAAGTCCTGACCTGCGTTGCCCAGTACGAGCCTTATAAAGTGCTGATCATCGACGACTCCCGCGCCCAGGCCTTGCACACCGAGCGTCTGCTCAACAGCGCCGGGATCGTCACCCGCACGCTCATCGAGCCGATCCAGGCCATGGCCGAACTGGCGGACTTCCAGCCGGACCTGATCATCCTCGACATGTACATGCCGGCCTGCACCGGTACGGAACTGGCCAAGGTGATCCGCCATAACGACCGTTACGTCAGCGTGCCGATCATTTACCTGTCGGCCGAAGACGACCTGGACAAGCAGCTCGACGCCATGAGCGAGGGCGGCGACGACTTCCTGACCAAACCGATCAAGCCCCGACACCTGATCACCACCGTGCGCAACCGCGCGGCCCGGGCACGCAACCTCAAGGCACGGATGGTCCGCGACAGTCTCACCGGGTTGTACAACCACACGCATATCCTGCAATTGCTCGAAGACTGCTCGTTCCGCGCCCGCCGCGAAAGCAAGCCACTGAGCTTTGCCATGCTCGACATTGACCACTTCAAACGGGTCAATGACAGCCACGGCCACCCCATGGGCGACCGGGTGATCAAGAGCCTGGCGCTGTTTCTCAAGCAACGCCTGCGCAAAACCGACTTCATCGGCCGCTACGGTGGCGAAGAGTTCGCCATCGTCATGCCGGATACCGATATCGAAGCGGCCTACAACGTGCTCGATGAAATCCGTCAGCGCTTTGCCGAGATTCACTATCCCGCGCAACCCGAGGATCTGTGGTGCACCTTCAGTGCCGGAGTGGTTGAGCTTTGCGAAAGCTCCGACAGCCTGATGATGGCCAACCAGGCGGACGAAGCGCTGTATCGCGCCAAACACGGCGGACGCAATCGCGTACAGGGCGCACGCACATCAAAGCAAAGTGCCACTTTTTTATCGGAATCGACCGATACGGTCATAACCCTGTAACAGAAACGCAATAACTTCAGGCACTTACCATTTCTGCCGTTGGTAGTCCGTAATGCGCCTGAAGCTGCTGACCAATCTCAATACCCTCCTTCTGGTGGCCGTGTGCGTGGCCCTCGGCGCTACGCTGTGGTGGTCGCAGAAAGCCCTGGAGCGCCCATATCTATTAATGGAGCGCTACCTGGGCCTGTCGCAGCAATTTCAGAATGACGTCGCCCGCAGCATTGAGGATTACCTGGGCAGCGGCGATGCGCTGCGCCTGAGCAGTGCCGCCCAAGGCATCGACAGCCTGCAAAAAGAACTCGGCGAATTGCCACCGGCCTTGGCCGAGGCGTTGCGCCCCAGCCTGTCGACCCTTGAAGAATTCAGCAAGACCGACCTGCTGGCCGCCGGCAAACTGGCAGGTGATCCGCAGGCCTTGCTGCTGCAGGCCGAGCGGGAACTGGGCGCCAGTCTCGATCAGCTCAGCCAGTACGCCAGTGGCAATGCGGCCTACCTCACGCCGCTGCTCACCGCATCGCAACACTTGGGAAAATTGTCCCTGACCCGGGACAAACTGGTCAGCAGCGGCCGTAGCGAATTGGCCGCCGATGTCGAACGCGAAGTGGCCAACATCCGTATCCAGGCAGAGAAACTCGACGCCCTGCCATTGCTGGGCGTGACCACCAGCAGCGAGTCGAACACTGATGATTTCGCCTCGATGATGGGCCTGGAGAACAAGGAAAAAACCGTCGTCGAAGATGCCGGCGTCGGCCTCAAGCGCGAGCTCAACAGCCTGCTCATCCGCTATCCGGCCGAGCTCTCGCGCACTCGCGATCAAATCCGCAAACGCGCCGACCTCAGCGCGGCGACCCACCTGAAAATCGCCGACGTGCAACAGGCCATTGCCGGGATGGAACCGGTGGTGCGCGCCCAGCACGGGCAGATCCAGGGTGAAGTACGGCTGATGCAAGGCGTGATGATCGGCTTGATTCTGTTGATCGCATTGCTGATCGACACCCTGCAACGCAAACTCGCCCGGACCCTGACCAACCTCGCCCCGGCCCTCTCGACCTGGGCCGAAGGTGACTTCAGCCGCGACATTCAACTGGGCAACACCAACCGCGAATTGCATGACATTGAAGCCTCCCTCAACCGCTTGCGCGCTTATCTGGTGGACCTGGTGGGGACCATTCGCCGCAACGCCGAACAGGTGGCCGGCAGCAGCCGCACCCTGGCCGACCTGAGCAACGACCTGCATGACGGTGCCGAGCATCAGGCTGGCGACACGGCACTGATCCGCGACTCCCTCAGCGAACTGGAAGCGACCATTCAACAAGTCGCCGGCGACGCCAGCCAGGCCGCCGAAGCCAGCCGCCACGCCGGCCTGGCCGTGGAGCATGGACAGAAAGTCATCGGCCTGAGCCTCACCGGCCTGCATGCGCTGGTGGATGAAGTGCAAGGCAATGCGCAAATGATCGAACACCTAGCCGAAGAGTCGGCCACCATCGGCGGCGTGTTGACGGTGATCCGCTCGATTGCCGACCAGACCAACCTGCTGGCCTTGAACGCCGCCATCGAGGCGGCCCGGGCCGGGGAAATGGGCCGAGGCTTCGCGGTGGTGGCCGAAGAGGTGCGCTCACTGGCGCAACGTACCGCCGGGGCCACCGCAGAAATCCAGACGCTGATCGCAGGGCTGCAAACCGCCGCGCGGCAATCGGTGGAGGGCATGCGAGCCCAGGTCGAACACGCCGAAGCCACGGCCAGCCAAGCCCAGGCCGCTGATGGCGCGCTGGATAAAATCGTCGGGGCGATCCAGACCATTTCCGACACGGCGGTACGCATCGCCGATGTCACCGCCCAGCAAAGCGGTGCTGTCAGCGAAATCCGTGACCACAGTGAGCGGATTCATCAGTTGGGAGGGGATAATTTGCTGCGCATTGGTGAAGGGCGTGAACAGGGAGAAAATCTTCTGGTGCTGGGTGGTCGATTGCATACAGCCGTTCAGGCCTTCCGCGTCTGATAGACCGCCATCGCGAGCAAGCTCGCTCCCACATTTGATTTGTGCACGACGCAAATCCCCTGTGGGTGCGAGCTTGCTCGCGATGGCGTCAGAACAAACACCTCAGACTCCCCTCCTGCATATCACGCCGCCGTCCGCTATCATCCCCCCAATTCCGATACGCGAGATCGTCATGCGCCGCTTGCTCTGCCTGTTGTTTTTAGTGTTCGTCCTGCCGGCCAGCGCCACTGGCTTGCTGGAGAACCGACCCAGCTCAAGCCTGGGCTCGATCAACAACAGCGCCGACTTCCTGCCGGTGCGCGAAGCTTTCCAGCTGAGCCTGGTAGGCAGCACACCGCAGTCGATCAAGTTGCGTTTCGTCGCCACCGAAGGTTACTACCTCTACCGCCACCGTTTTCAATTTCGCGCCGACCCGGCCGATGTCCTCCTCGGCGCGGCGAAACTGCCCGACGGTCAGAAAAAGCACGATGAATACTTCGGCGATGTCGAGGTGTACCACGGCATTCTCGACGTTGAGTTGCCGCGCACCGACCAACGCGCCTTCACTCTGGTCGTGACCTATCAGGGATGCGCCGACAAAGGCCTGTGCTATCCGCCGGAAACCGAGCGCCTGAGCATCGACGGCAGCGGCGCTCCGGCGACGGCTTATCAATGGAGCTGGCGCGAACTGGCGTTGTTTTTCCTCGCCGGCCTGGGCCTGACGTTCACGCCATGCGTGCTGCCCATGCTGCCGATCCTTTCCGGGGTGGTGCTGCGCGGTCAGGTCGGTGGCTGGCGCGGTTTCAATCTTTCGCTGGCCTATGTGCTGCCGATGGCCGCCTGTTTTGCCCTGCTCGGCGCCCTGATGGGCCTGTTCGGCGCCCAGCTCAACCTACAGGCGCGGCTGCAATCGGCCTGGGTGCTGGTGCCGTTCGCGATGTTTTTTGCCGTGTTTGCCTTGGCGATGTTCGGCGTCTTCGAACTCAAGCTGCCGCATGCCATCAGCAGTCGCCTGGACCGCATCGCCGGCCGCACCGAAGGCGGGTCACTGTGGGGCGCCGCGGTGTTGGGCGTGGTCTCCAGCTTGCTGGTTTCACCCTGCGTTTCGGCGCCATTGGCCGGGGCGTTGCTGTACATCAGCGCCAGTGGCGATGCGCTGGGTGGCGGCTTGAAACTGTTCATGCTCGGCCTCGGCATGGGCGCGCCGCTGTTGCTGGTGGCCACCGGTGGCGCAGCCTGGCTGCCGAAGAGCGGTCCGTGGCTGGTCTACGTGAAAAACGCGATTGGTGTGTTGTTGCTCGGGTTGGCCGTTGGCCTGCTCGGCCGCGTCTTGCCGGGCCAGGTCACCTTGCTGCTGATCGGTTTGCTGGCCGGCGGTGTCGGCCTGTTCATGGGTGCGCTGGAGTTCGTCTATAAACCACCACGCAAACGCCTGGGGCAATTGTTCGGCATGTTCCTGCTGTTTTACGCACTGGCCTGCTGGTATGGCGCCTTCAGCGGCCAGACCGATCCGTTCAACCCGATCGGCCAGCCCCGTATCGCTGACAACAACGGACCTGCGCAAAACACCAGCACCTGGCAAACCGTCAGCACTTCCGCCGATCTGGACCGCGTGCTCGCTGAGGCCCGGTCGTCCGGTACACCGCTGCTGCTCGACTGGTACGCCGACTGGTGCATCAGCTGCAAGGTCATCGAACGCGAGGTACTGGATGACCCTGTCGTCATCGAACGCCTCAAGGGTTACCGGCTGATCCGCTTCGACATCACCGCCAGCAACGCCGAGCAACGCGCCCTGCTCGATCGCTACCAGTTGTTCGGCCCCCCGGCCCTGATGTTTTTTGGCAAGGATGGTGTCGAACGCGCCGATGTGCGGGTGATCGGCGAGATCAACGCCAGGGACTTCGCCGAACGTGTAATCAGGGCGAATGACCAATTTTAATCAAGCAGTCATATATTTCGCGCAAACATCGGTCATCGTGCTGGCTATTGCAGAGAACTGGACAGTCACAAAGGCTTTGCGGCATAGTCGCCGGGTTCTGACAATTGCTCACAGATAACATAGGAACCGCCGATGGCGACGTTACTCGTTCTGCACGGACCCAACCTGAACCTGCTCGGCACTCGCGAACCGGGCACCTACGGCGCCACGACGCTGGCGCAGATCAACCAGGACCTGGAACGCCGTGCCCGCGAAGCCGGTCACCATTTGCTGCACCTGCAAAGCAACGCCGAGTACGAATTGATCGACCGCATCCACGCTGCCCGCAGTGAAGGCGTGGACTTCATTCTGATCAACCCAGCAGCTTTTACACATACAAGTGTCGCATTACGTGACGCGCTGCTGGCGGTGAGCATCCCATTCATCGAAGTGCATTTGTCTAACGTGCACAAACGCGAACCTTTCCGCCATCACTCTTACTTCTCCGACGTAGCGGTGGGAGTGATCTGCGGCCTTGGCGCCAGCGGTTATCGACTGGCCCTGGAGGCCGCCCTGGAACAGCTTGAACAACAAGTTAACCGCCCCTGACCGACCCTTGGGAGTTGATGATTCATGGATATCCGTAAAGTTAAGAAACTGATCGAATTGCTGGAAGAGTCCGGCATCGACGAGCTCGAGATCAAGGAAGGCGAAGAGTCCGTACGCATCAGCCGTCATAGCAAGACCCCGGCTCAGCAGTACTACGCGCCAGCTCCAATGCATGCTCCGGCTGCCGCGCCTGTCGCTGCCGCCGCTCCGGTTGCCGCTGCCGCACCTGCTGCCGCCGCCGCGCCAGCACTGAACGGCACCGTTGCCCGTTCGCCGATGGTCGGTACGTTCTATCGCAAGTCTTCGCCAACCTCGCCGTCCTTCGTGGAAGTCGGCCAGACCGTGAAGAAAGGCGACACCCTGTGCATCGTTGAAGCCATGAAGATGATGAACCACATCGAAGCTGAAACCAGCGGTGTGATCGAATCCATCCTCGTCGAAGACGGCCAGCCGGTTGAGTACGACCAACCGCTGTTCACCATCGTTTGAACCGCGGAGAGCCTTTGATGACTGCGAAGTTGGAAAAAGTTCTGATCGCCAACCGCGGTGAGATCGCCCTGCGGATCCTGCGCGCCTGCAAAGAGATGGGCATCAAGACCGTCGCCGTTTACTCCAAGGCTGACAAGGAACTGATGCACCTGGGCCTGGCAGACGAATCCGTCTGCATCGGTCCGGCATCGGCCGCCCACTCCTACCTGCACATTCCGGCAATCATTGCCGCGGCCGAAGTGACTGGCGCCACCGCCATTCACCCGGGCTACGGTTTCCTTGCGGAAAACGCCGACTTCGCCGAGCAGGTCGAGAAATCCGGCTTTGCGTTCATTGGCCCAAAAGCCGAAACCATTCGCCTGATGGGCGACAAGGTATCGGCCAAGCACGCCATGATCGCTGCCGGCGTACCGACTGTTCCGGGTTCTGACGGCCCGCTGCCGGAAGACGAAGAAACCGCTCTGCGCATTGGTCGCGAAGTCGGTTACCCGGTGATCATCAAGGCCGCTGGCGGCGGCGGTGGTCGCGGCATGCGCGTTGTGCACAAGGAAGAAGACCTGATTGCCTCGGCGAAACTGACCCGCTCCGAAGCAGGCGCGGCGTTCGGCAACCCGATGGTCTATCTGGAAAAATTCCTGACCAACCCACGTCACGTGGAAGTCCAGGTCCTTTCCGATGGCCAGGGCCAGGCTATCCATCTGGGCGACCGCGACTGCTCGCTGCAACGTCGTCACCAGAAGGTTCTTGAAGAAGCGCCGGCTCCGGGTATCGACGAAAACGCACGTGAGGAAGTACTCGCACGCTGCGTCAGGGCTTGCATCGATATCGGCTACCGTGGCGCAGGCACTTTCGAGTTCCTGTACGAAAACGGCCGCTTCTACTTCATCGAGATGAACACTCGTGTCCAGGTAGAGCACCCGGTTTCGGAAATGGTCACCGGCATCGACATCGTCAAGGAGATGCTCAGCATCGCCGCCGGCAACAAGCTGTCGTTCACCCAGGATGACGTGGTCATCCGCGGTCACGCGCTGGAATGCCGGATCAACGCCGAAGACCCGAAAACCTTCATGCCAAGCCCGGGCACGGTCAAGCATTTCCACGCTCCAGGCGGCAACGGCGTTCGCGTCGACTCGCACCTGTACAGTGGCTATGCCGTTCCGCCGAACTACGATTCGTTGATCGGCAAGCTGATCACCTACGGCGCAACCCGCGACGAAGCCATGGCGCGCATGCGCAATGCGCTGGACGAGATCGTGGTCGACGGGATCAAGACCAACATCCCGCTGCACCGCGACCTGACCCGCGATGAAGGCTTCTGCAAAGGGGGCGTGAACATTCACTACCTCGAGCACAAGCTGGCTGGCGAGAAGCACTAAGCTTCGACCCGATCAACAAAGCCGCCTTCGGGCGGCTTTGTTGTATCTGGACATTTCATCCGACTGCCCCCCCCTGTGGGAGCGAGCTTGCTCGCGATAGCGTCGGCAAATCCACTATCGATGTCGACTGATAGACCGCCATCGCGAGCAAGCTCGCTCCCACAGGGGTATGTGTCGATGTACAGGGCAAGCCACTCCCACAAAACCTCCGCGCTCGCGTAAACTTGCGCGCTTCTCGCAGCCCGCTAGGCTGCAATCAATATTTTTCAAAGGTGCCCGCCATGCCTTGGCTGCAAGTCCGTCTCGCCATCAGCCCAGAACAAGCCGAAACCTATGAAGACGCTTTCCTTGAAGTGGGCGCCGTGTCGGTGACCTTCATGGACGCCGAAGATCAGCCGATCTTCGAGCCGGAACTCAACACCACGCCGCTGTGGTCCCACACGCACCTGCTGGCCCTGTTCGAAGGCGGCACGGAGCCAGGCCCGGTATTGGCCCATCTGGAGCTGCTGACCGGCAGCCCGTTGCCCGAGCACCACAGCGAAGTGATCGAAGACCAGGACTGGGAACGCAGCTGGATGGACGGATTCCAGCCAATGCGTTTCGGTCAGCACCTGTGGATCGTGCCGAGCTGGCACGCCGCGCCGGAGCCTGATGCAGTGAATTTGCTGCTGGACCCGGGCCTGGCGTTCGGCACCGGCACCCACCCGACCACCGCACTGTGCCTGGAATGGCTCGACGGCCAGGACCTGAAAGGCTGCAACGTGCTGGACTTCGGCTGCGGCTCGGGGATTCTGGCGATTGCCGCCCTGCTGCTGGGCGCCAAGGAAGCCGTTGGTACCGACATCGACGTGCAGGCGCTGGAAGCGTCCCGCGACAACGCCGGGCGCAATAACATCGCTGATGAACTGTTCCCACTGTATCTGCCGGAAGATTTGCCGCAGGTTCAGGCCGATGTGCTGGTGGCCAACATTCTCGCCGGCCCGCTGGTTTCCCTGGCGCCGCAACTGTCGGGCCTGGTCAAGTCGGGCGGGCGCCTGGCGCTGTCGGGCATCCTCGCCGAACAGGGTGACGAAGTCGCTGCCGCCTACGCCAGGGACTTCGATCTGGACCCGATCGCCAATCGCGATGGCTGGGTGCGCATCACTGGCCGTCGGCGCTAGAATGATCGCCTGCATAATCCGGATCGCCGCATGACCGACAGCTTCGTCACCCAGTGCCCGCATTGCCAAACCAGCTTCCGCGTCAGCCATGCCCAGTTGAGCGTGGCTCGCGGGGTGGTTCGTTGCGGCTCCTGCTTGCAGGTATTCAATGCCGCCAGGCAGTTGCTTGAGCAGGCCGGCAAGGAAGCACCGGTCGCGACGCCGCTCCCGCCTGTGCAGCCTGAGGAGCCCCTTGAGCCATCGCCACCGCGCGCCATCAGCCAAAAGCAATGGAGCGCGACCGAACTGGACCTGGACAGTCTCGACCTCGACGAAGAACTCGCCCGGCTCGAACAGCGGGAAATCCAGCCGGCCACCGAACTCGGCCGCCATCGCGACGACTCGCTGAGCGCCCGTCGCGACAGCGCCGGGCAGGACGACGAGGAGCCGTGGTCCGACAGCCTGTTCAGTGCGTCGGCGGCCGATCGTGCGCCAGTCGACGAACCGCTCGACAGCCTTGAAACACCAGAGCCGACCGTCGAAACGAGCAAAACCTCACGCACCGAACCTTCGCTGTCCCTGGAACCGGTTGATCTCGACGACGAACCGCAACCACCCCATTTGCGATTGCACGACCCTCTTGATGCGCCGCTGAACCACGAACGCCTGTCGGCCGCCGACGAGAGCGAAATCGACGACAACCTGCCCTCGATAGAACCGCTGCGCAAGCGACGCGAACGCAGCGAACCGGGCGTGCGCGCCGAAGCGCTGCAAGACCTGACCGACGACCCGCTGCAACTGGACTGGCAAAAACGCCGCTCACCTTGGGGCCGACGGCTGTTGTGGTTGCTGCTGGTGCTGATTGCCGCAGGCGCCCTCGCTGGCCAGTACATCGCCTACCATTTCGACGAACTGGCGCGACAGGATCAATATCGCCCGTGGTTCCAGCAACTGTGCCCGCAAATCGGCTGCACCGTGCCCTCCAAAGTCGACATCGCGAAAATCAAAAGCAGCAATCTGGTGGTGCGCAGCCACCCCGAGTTCAATGGCGCCCTGGTGGTCGATGCGATCATCTATAACCGCGCGCCCTTCTCCCAGCCCTTCCCGCTGCTGGAACTGCGCTTCGCCGACCTCAATGGCCATCTGATCGCCAGTCGTCGCTTCAAGCCTGGCGAGTACCTCAATGGCGATCTCGAAGGCATGGCGGAGATGCCTCCGCAAACGCCGATCCACATCGCCCTGGACATTCTCGACCCAGGTGCCAAGGCCGTGAACTACAGTCTGAGCTTCCACTCTCCAGAGTGAAACGCTTCATTACTCCCGGATTAACGCCGGCTTTCTGACTGTTCCAGGCGAACCAAACCACGGGTAATAACAGAGTAACTGTTCAGATTTTGTTCAATTCAGCCTTTATCCAGTCATCGAGAGCGGGTATCATGCCAACCCTTTTTCGAACTCTCATGATCCGGCCCCACAACAGGGAAGTCCTATGTCGGCGGTACGCATCGGCCCATACACATTACATAACAGCTTGATTCTCGCCCCCATGGCGGGTGTCACCGACCAGCCCTTTCGTCAGCTGTGCAAGCGCTTGGGCGCGGGACTGGTCGTCTCGGAAATGGTCACCAGCGACATGAGTTTGTGGAACACCCGCAAGTCGCGCATGCGCATGATCCACGAAGGTGATCCCGAGCCACGCTCGGTACAGATCGCCGGTGGGGACGCGCAGATGCTGGCGGACGCCGCCCGTGCCAACGTTGAAATGGGTGCGCAGATCATTGATATCAACATGGGCTGTCCGGCAAAAAAAGTCTGCAACAAGGCTGCCGGTTCCGCACTGTTGAAGGATGAACCCCTGGTAACCGAGATCCTGCAGGCCGTCGTGGCTGCGGTCGATGTGCCGGTTACCCTGAAGATCCGGACCGGTTGGGACCGGGACAACAAGAACGGCCTGACGGTGGCGAAGATCGCCGAACAGGCAGGCATTACGGCGCTGGCGGTGCATGGCCGCACCCGTGCCGACCTGTACACCGGTGAAGCCGAGTACGACACCATTGCCGCAATCAAGCAGGCGGTGTCGATTCCGGTCTTCGCCAATGGCGATATCGATTCGCCGGAAAAAGCCCGGTACGTGCTCGACGCGACCGGTGCCGATGGCCTGTTGATTGGCCGGGCTGCCCAGGGGCGGCCATGGATTTTTCGCGAGATCGACCATTTCCTGCGTACCGGCGAGAAACTCCCGGCGCTGGAACTGATCGAGGTGGAACGCATTCTGCTAGAGCATCTGGCTGCCCTGCACGCCTTCTATGGTGATGTCATGGGCGTGCGCATTGCTCGAAAGCATGTGGGCTGGTATCTCGCAACCCTGCCGGGCGCCAGGGAGTTTCGCGCCCACTTCAATCGTTTGGATGGTACGGATGCACAATGCGCCAACGTTCGGGCGTTTTTCGCCGAGCGTTACAAGAGCCTGACAGGGGACGGAGAGTGGGTGGCCGCATGACGATGATGACCGAGACTTTAGTGAGTGGAACAACACCCGTGAGCGACAACGTGAATTTGAAACAGCACCTCAATACGCCAAGCGAAGAAGGTCAGACCCTTCGCGGGAGTGTCGAGAAGGCGCTGCACAATTATTTCGCCCACCTTGAGGGCGCTGCCGTCACGGATGTGTACAACCTGGTGCTCTCCGAAGTCGAGGCTCCCCTGCTCGAGTGCGTGATGAACTACGTCAAGGGCAACCAGACCAAGGCCAGCGAGATGCTCGGGCTGAACCGGGGCACGCTGCGCAAGAAACTCAAGCAGTACGATTTGTTGTAAGCATTCAATCAAACCAGAAAGGCGCCCGCGTAAAACCGGTCGCCTTTTTTGCTGACTTCCTTTGCTTTTGATGGAAATTGAGATGACCGACCAGACTACCCGCCTGCCGATCCGCCGCGCCTTGATCAGCGTTTCCGACAAGACCGGGATCCTCGAATTCGCCAAGGAGCTTGAAGCCCTGGGCGTCGAGATCCTCTCCACCGGCGGGACGTTCAAGCTGCTGCAGGACAACGGCGTTGCCGCAGTGGAAGTCGCGGATTACACAGGCTTCGCGGAAATGATGGACGGCCGGGTGAAGACCCTGCACCCGAAAATCCACGGCGGGATCCTTGGTCGTCGCGGTATCGACGACGCCATCATGAACGAGCACGGCATCAAGCCGATCGACCTGGTAGCGGTCAACCTGTACCCGTTCGAAGCCACCATCAACAAGCCAGGCTGCGACCTGCCGACCGCCATCGAGAACATCGACATCGGCGGCCCGACCATGGTCCGTTCCGCCGCCAAGAACCACAAGGACGTGGCCATCGTGGTAAACGCCAGCGATTACGCCAGCGTCCTGGAAAACCTCAAGGCCGGCGGCCTGACCTACGCCCAGCGTTTCGACCTGATGCTCAAGGCCTTCGAGCACACCGCCGCCTACGACGGCATGATCGCCAACTACATGGGCACCGTGAACCAGTCTGCCGACACCCTGAGCACCGAAGGTCGCAGCGAGTTCCCGCGCACCTTCAACAGCCAGTTCATCAAGGCCCAGGAAATGCGCTACGGCGAGAACCCGCACCAGAGCGCGGCGTTCTATGTTGAAGCCAAGCCTGCCGAAGTCGGCATCGCCACTGCGACCCAGCTGCAAGGCAAGGAACTGTCGTACAACAACGTGGCCGACACCGACGCCGCGCTGGAATGCGTGAAGAGCTTCGTCAAGCCGGCTTGCGTGATCGTCAAGCACGCCAACCCGTGCGGCGTGGCTGTCAGCCCTGATGCCGAAGGCGGCATCCGCAAGGCCTACGACCTGGCCTACGCCACCGACACCGAATCCGCCTTCGGCGGCATCATCGCCTTCAACCGTGAACTGGACGCCGAGACCGCCAAGGCCATCGTCGAACGTCAGTTCGTTGAAGTGATCATCGCTCCGTCGGTCAGCGAAGAGGCCCGCGCCATCGTCGCTGCCAAAGCCAACGTACGCCTGCTGGCCTGCGGCGAGTGGTCGGCTGACCGCGCTGCTGCCTGGGACTACAAGCGCGTCAACGGCGGCCTGCTGGTACAGAGCCGCGACATCGGCATGATTGGCGCCGACGACCTGAAAGTGGTGACCAAGCGCGCACCGAGCGAGCAGGAAATCCATGACCTGATCTTCGCCTGGAAAGTTGCCAAGTACGTGAAGTCCAACGCCATCGTCTACGCCAAGAATCGCCAGACCATCGGTGTCGGCGCCGGCCAGATGAGCCGCGTGAACTCCGCGCGTATTGCTGCAATCAAGGCAGAACATGCCGGTTTGCAGGTTCAAGGTGCAGTCATGGCATCCGACGCATTCTTCCCGTTCCGCGACGGCATCGACAACGCGGCCAAGGTCGGTATCACTGCAGTGATCCAGCCAGGCGGCTCGATGCGTGACAACGAAGTGATTGCTGCAGCTGATGAAGCCGGCATCGCCATGGTGTTCACCGGCATGCGCCACTTCCGTCACTGACAGCACAGCATTCCCCTGTAGGAGCGAGCTTGCTCGCGAAGAACGACTAGACGCCACAGTGTTTCAGACACCCCGCGCTATCGTTAACCACCATCGCGAGCAAGCTCGCTCCTACAGTTCCCAGATTTGCGTCATCCGAGGTTTTTGAAATGAATGTTTTGATCATTGGCAGCGGTGGCCGTGAACACGCCCTGGCCTGGAAAGTGGCTCAGGATCCGCGCGTGCAGAAGGTGTTCGTGGCTCCGGGGAACGCCGGTACCGCCATCGAAGCCAAGTGCGAGAACGTCGCCATCGACGTACTGGCACTTGAGCAACTGGCAGACTTTGCCGAGAAAAACGTTTCCCTGACCATCGTTGGCCCTGAAGTGCCGCTGGTTGCCGGTGTTGTGGATCTGTTCCGCAGCCGTGGCCTGGATTGCTTCGGTCCGACCGCTGGCGCTGCGCAGCTGGAAGGCTCGAAAGCCTTCACCAAGGACTTCCTGGCTCGCCACAAGATCCCGACCGCCGATTACCAGAACTTCACCGAGATCGAGCTGGCCCTGGCTTACCTGCGTGAAAAAGGCGCTCCGATCGTGATCAAGGCCGATGGCCTGGCCGCCGGTAAAGGTGTGATCGTCGCCATGACCCTGGCCGAAGCCGAAGACGCCGTGCGCGACATGCTGGCGGGCAATGCCTTTGGCGATGCGGGTTCGCGCGTGGTCATCGAAGAGTTCCTGGACGGCGAAGAAGCCAGTTTCATCGTCATGGTCGACGGCAAGAACGTCCTGCCGATGGCCACCAGCCAGGACCACAAACGCGTCGGCGACGGCGACACCGGTCCAAACACCGGCGGCATGGGTGCTTACTCCCCGGCGCCAGTGGTCACCGCCGAAGTGCACAAGCGCGTCATGGACCTGGTGATCTGGCCGACCGTGCGCGGCATGGCCGAGGAAGGCAACGTCTACACTGGTTTCCTGTACGCTGGCCTGATGATCGACAAGGCTGGTAACCCAAAAGTCATCGAATTCAACTGCCGCTTCGGCGACCCTGAGACCCAACCGGTGATGCTGCGCCTGCAGTCGAGCCTGGTGCTGCTGGTCGAGGCTGCTCTGGCCCAGGCGCTGGACAAAGTAGAAGCGCAATGGGATCCACGCCCGAGCGTCGGCATCGTGCTTGCCGCTGGCGGCTATCCTGGTGACTACGCCAAAGGCGTGGCCATCAAGGGGCTGGATGCAGCCGCCGCACTGGAAGGCAAAGTCTTCCACGCCGGTACTGCGCTCAAGGACGGTCAAGTCGTAACGGCCGGCGGTCGGGTGCTTTGCGCAACGGCCATGGGCGCCAGCGTTGACGCTGCACAGCAACAGGCCTACAAGCTCGCGGCTTCGATTGACTGGGAAGGCTGCTTCTATCGCAAGGACATTGGCTACCGCGCCATTGCCCGCGAGCGTGGCGAAAATCAGGAATAAGGTAGACACCGCGCCAGGCAATGAACACCGTTTATTGTCTGGCTATTCCGGCGCCGCGCATCGTTATATTCTGGCATCAACCTAACGAAGGGATTTCGCCGTGCGCTGGCTCAGGATTGCCATAAGCTTGACCGTCACTTTGCTGACCTTGCTCTGCATGCTACCGGCCCAGGCCGCGCAAGGCAGTGGCTGGGCGGTATTGCTCGACGAACAGGGCGACCTGCAACTGAGCGACATACGCTCCGCACGTTACACCAATCAATTCAGCCCTATCGAACTCGACCACATTACCGCCGCCGAACCCGATGGCGCGTTATGGTTGCGATTCAGGCTTGCACCGGGCAAACATGAACAGTTGCTGCGCGTGTTCGCACCTGACCTGCGCCAGTTCAACATGTACGTACTGGACGGCGACAAGCTGATCGATCAATCCAGCACGGGCAACGAACACCCCCAATCCGAGCGACCATTGCCCAGCAGCGACTTCATGCTGGCCCTGCCGCAAAGCGACACCCCCCTCGACGTATACCTGCGACTGGCCTCCGACCACCAGTTACGACCCTACATCACCCTGCAGTCAGCGATCAACTCGGCCGCCAACCAGAACCAGACGCTGATTTATGGCCTGCTGTTCGGTTGCATCGCCATGCTGATCCTGCACAACCTCATCCGCTACGCCTACACCCGCTCGCACAGCGCCCTCTGGTTGGCGACGTGCGAAGGGCTGTTGATGCTCAGTCTGCTGTTGTTGCTGAATCTCGCCGGCCCCTGGCTGCCGGACTGGCATGCACTGCAAACGCCGGGGGCTTACCTGGCATTATTAATGACTGCCCCCTGCGGCCTGATGCTTGCCTATCGTTTCTTCGCCCCGCTCGGGCCGCATCCGCTGAACCGGTTGCTGCTTGGCGAGGTCGTGCTGATCACCGCCTGCAGCCTGATGCTGCTGTTCGTCAATACCTTGCCACTGAACTTCATCACCTACGGCCTGGTAGCCCTGGCTGGCCTGACTATGCTGTTCATCAGCGCCTATCACTGGCAAAAAGGTTATCGCCCGGCTCGCCTCTTCGTGGCGGCCATGGTGGTGTTCAACCTCGGGACACTGGTCATCCTGCCTGCTCTGTTGGGGCTGACCCTGATCGAACCCCATGGCCTGATCACCACATTGCTGGCGTTCATCTGCATCAGCGGCCTGTTGATGAGCATTGCACTGAGCGAGCGCCAGCGACGCATCACCGAAGACCGCTTCAGCATCAGTCGTGACCTGGCGGCCAGCAACGCCGAGATCAACGCCAAGGCCGAGTTCCTGGCGAAAATCAGCCATGAAATCCGCACCCCGATGAACGGCGTCCTCGGCATGACCGAACTGCTGCTGGGCACACCGCTATCGGTCAAGCAACGCGACTATGTTCAGACGATCCACAGCGCCGGCAACGAACTGCTGACACTGATCAACGAAATTCTCGACATTTCCAAACTCGAGTCCGGACAGATTGAACTGGACGACGTGCAGTTTGACCTCAACGCGCTGATCGAAGACTGCCTGAGCATCTTCCGCGCCAAGGCCGAGCAGCAAAACGTCGAGTTGATCAGCTTCATCCAGCCGCAAGTGCCGCGGGTGATCAGCGGTGACCCGACACGCTTGCGCCAGACGCTGTTGAGCCTGCTTGAAAACGCCCTGAAAAAAACCGATGAAGGCGAAATCCTGATCGTCGTGGCGCTCGACGAGCGCAACACCAAACCACGCCTGCGTATCGCCGTGCAGGACAGCGGCGAGCCCATGGACGCCGAAGAGCGCGACGCCCTGATGCACGCCGAACTGCACAGCCGGCATTTTCTTTCGGCTACCCAGTTGGGCGGCAACCTGGGGCTGGTGATAGCCCGCCAGCTGATCCGCTTGATGCAGGGGGAATTCGGGATCAAGAGCGGCAACAACCAGGGCAGCACCCTGTGGCTGACCCTGCCGCTGGACCCGGATCGCCTCGAACACCCGACCTCCGACCTCGACGGCCCGCTGCAAGGCGCGCGGGTATTGGTGGTGGATGACAATGACACCTGTCGCAAGGTGCTGGTGCAGCAATGCAGCGCCTGGGGCCTGAACGTCAGCGCCGCATCTTCCGGCAAGGAGGCGCTGGCCCTGCTGCGCACCAAGGCTCATTTGCGCGACTACTTCGATATAGTCTTGCTGGACCAGAACATGCCCGGCATGACCGGCATGCAACTGGCGGCCAAGATCAAGGAAGACCCGAGCCTGAACCATGACATCCTGCTGATCATGCTCACCGGCATCAGCAACGCACCGAGCAAGATCATCGCGCGCAACTCCGGGATCAAGCGCATCCTGGCCAAGCCGGTTGCCGGCTACACCCTCAAGACCACTCTGGCCGACGAACTGACCCAGCGCAACAAAGGGCTCGTCGCGACCCAGCCCGTGCCAATCGGCCCGACGCTGCCGGTCAAGGTCCCCTGCGACTTCCGCATTCTGGTGGCTGAAGACAACAGCATCTCGACCAAGGTGATCCGCGGCATGCTGAGCAAGCTCAACCTGCAACCGGATACCGCCTGCAACGGCGAAGAAGCCCTGCAGGCGATGAAAGCCCAGCGTTACGACCTGGTGCTGATGGACTGCGAAATGCCGATCCTCGACGGCTTCTCGGCCACCCAGCAATTGCGTGCCTGGGAAGTCGGCAACCAGCGGGTTCGCACCCCTGTGGTGGCGTTGACCGCCCATATCCTTGCCGAACATAAAGAGCGTGCGCGCCAGGCTGGCATGGACGGACACATGGCCAAGCCGGTGGAACTGTCGCAGTTGCGCGAACTGATCGAACACTGGGTCGCCCAGCGTGATCAGCAGAAACGCACGACGACCCCAACGTCCTGAGCCGACAGACTTCGCAACCCCTGATAGACTCCCCCTCGACTTCCCTCGCCAGTGAGCCCGGCACCATGCTCCATGTGTTGTTCAGCGTTTATCTGAAGATGCTGGTGCTCTACAGCCCATTCTTCGTGTTGTCCTGCTTCATCAGCCTGACCCGTGGTTATTCGCGCAAGGAACAGCGTCGGCTGGCCTGGAAAGTAGCGGTCGCCACCCTGGTCTCCAGCGTTCTGCTGTACTTGTTCGGCCGAGTGATTTTCAGTGTGTTCGGCATTACCGTGGACGCCTTTCGTATCGGTGCCGGCAGTGTGCTGTTCATCTCGGCGCTGGGCATGGCACAAGGCAAATCGGCGGTACAGACCGACAATGTGCAGCAGGATGTCACCATCGTTCCACTGACCATCCCGCTGACAGTCGGCCCCGGCACCATCGGTGCCTTGCTGGTGATGGGCGTGAGCCAGCCGCACTGGGACGACAAGCTCACGGCCATTGTCGGCATTGCCCTGGCCAGTTTTACCGTGGGCGTGGTGCTGTTCTTGTCCAGCCGCATCGAACGGATTCTCGGCGACCAGGGGTTACAGATCGTCAGCCGATTGATGGGGTTGTTCGTGTGTGCACTGGCGGCACAGATCATCTTCACCGGGGTCAGGGGCTACCTGATTCCTTAGCCCGTCATGTCTCTCACCGTTCTTGTTCTCGGTCTCCCCTTGAGCGGTGTCGGAAACCGGCATCAATCAACGAGGAGACTGCACGGCGTGCTCGCTGACCTTGATGCACAGTGCCTGTCGTTGCGACCCTAACCACAGCACTGTGTCTTCTCTGAATGCCTTGTATTCGTCGACCGAAAACCGCGAATGAAGGAACGAAGTGCTCACACCTCCCACAACGCGACTCAAGGCAAAATCCTGCCTGATGAACTGGCGATCTATCGGCTGACCCGTTTCAAAAAACACCGAAACCAACGTCAGGAAGCCATCAGCCTCGACAACGCCTGCCAGCACTCTCACGCGATGATGACGGTTGCCGGCGTAATGACCTGCCGTGCTCGCCGATTCAGTCTCGACAGTCATGATCGATTGCCCACGGAAAACACCGGCTGCCACCGACGTCTCCGGCAATTGCGCGACCCTGCGCAAAGCACTTGCCGTCAGCACGATCTGCTCAGCGGACAGACTTGATTGAAAGGCCGCATGGACAGCGTCCTGTATTGAGAAAACCGTAACACCTGCAACCGGGAACATTCCCGAAGTTCTCCCTTGATCGTGGAACTTCCAACCACAGGCAACCAGCGTATCCACAAATACATCGGTCCATTGAGCGTGGTTCCTGCCGCCTGGAAAATCTTCCTCTGCCGCGAGTTGCGCAAATAAAATAGTGTCAAGGGCGTCCTGCCCGACTGCAGCCGACAACGACGTCGACAACAGCAAAACGCTGCCTGAATTTATCAATACGGAATACGCCATACGCTTTCCTTTTTTTCAAGAAGGCCAGAGACACAAAGCCTCTGGCCTTGCCCCTTCACTTGCGCCGGCTGAAACGCTTGACCAGAACTTCCTTTCGGTGGACGCCAAGATACTCTTCGATATCCGACTTGATTTCCGCATAACGGACGGGATTGAAAGTAATGAACGACTTTCCGTGAAAAATATCCAGAGAGGACGTCTTCCAATCAACAAACAGCAAGCCGCCGTCCTTACCCCCACCCTGATGATCAACCGCGCCTATCGCAATCAGGATAATTCCGTTTGCCATTTGTTCGCAGGGAATAGTGGACAGGCGCACGCCTTCGGCATTCTTCGACTCAAGATTCAACAGGTTGATTGCCTCAGGCTCTTTCTTCAATGCATCCAATGTAGAGCTGGTCACTGCACTGAGCACGGAGGCCCCTGGAATTGCAGCCTTTGCGGCTTCGACGGCCGCCTGAATAATATCGACCATGACATTATCCATCGTTACCTTAAGCGAAGTGGCGCTGTATTTTGAATAGCCTTTATCCGGCACGAAACATCCAAGATCCTCCATGCACTTTGTAAACGCATGGTACCAAGCCTTGGGATCCTTACTATCAGAAACCTCGTAAGTTGCTTCCATCTTCGACATGGTGATCAAGTTTTCAATAATCGCCATGTTCTCGAGACTTATTTTGTCTCCGTATCCGACTAGACTGTTGCCAAGTACCACCGCGTTGAGCTCCTTTGTAGGGCTCGATGCAATCGACAAAGCCAAGGACCTTACACGCGGCCTGCCAGCCAAGGCAACTTTACGCTTCTGAATGCACTTTCTTACAAAGTCAACGCGTTGCGAAACACTTACCGCACTCTCAAAATTATCCACAAACAATACTCCTTTATATATTAATAAGCGCCCCATCCGGGAGCGCCCTGAATCTAACCCGCCCTATCCAGACTATCAACAGCGACTAAATACAACATATGTACCTCAATCAATATTTACTAAGAGCACATACAACTCATACAAATAAAGCACGCAAGACAACCGGACCGTCATTAACCTATGACGATCCGGTTTTATCCAATAAATAAAAAATACTGACTGTTATAGGGGGGTGAGCTTATCGCCATAGCTGCGCGGCGTGTAAACCCACGTACTGCCATCGAGGCGAGGAATCACGCGCGTTGTCGAAGAGCCGATGAGTACCATGGTCCGCATGTCCACCTGATCGACACTCAGTTGACCGAGTGTTGTCACCCGCAAGGTCTGACCCGGACGGCCGATGTCCCGCCCCAACACAACCGGAGTGGCCGGTTCACGATGCTGGCCAACAATCTCCAGCGCCCGCCCTAATTGCCACGGCCGCGAACGTGAGATCGGGTTGTAAAAGGCCAGAGCGAGATCGGCTTGAGCGGCCAGATCCAGGCGTTTTTCAATGATCGACCAAGGCTTGAGGTTGTCCGACAGCGACAGCACACAGAAGTCATGCCCCAAGGGCGCACCGGCCTGGGCAGCCGTTGCCAACGAAGCAGAGACACCCGGCAAAATCTCAAGATCGACGCTGTGCCAGATGGCATCGCTAGACTCGTGAAGCGCCTCAAGCACAGCGGCTGCCATGGCGAAGACACCCGGATCGCCAGACGACACCACCACCACCGACCGACCTTGGGCAGCCAGTTCAAAGGCGTGACGGGCGCGCTGCATTTCTTCACGGTTATCGGTGCAGTGCAGGATCTGATCAGCCCGGAACGGCCCGGCCATGCGCACGTAGGTCTCGTAGCCGAGAACATCGTTGGCACGAGCCAGTTCCGCCTTCACCGCCGGCACCATCAATTCGGCAGCGCCCGGCCCGAGACCAATCACCGCCAGGCGCCCGCGAGGGCGGCCGATCTGCAAGGGGTCCAGCGGCTGCTCGGCGACCGCAATGGCAATAGTGTCATCACCAACGATGGAGACAGGCTGCGCTATGGCATGCCGCAGCAGTTCACTGGCCGCACCTGCAGCACTGACAAAACGCAATGGCACACCCAGCTCAAGCGCAACTTCGCGCAGCGCGGAGCTGGCCATTTCGGTGTCGGCGGCCAACAGGCAAGCCATCGATTGCACGGCGATTCCGGCCTGATGCAAAGCCTCGCGAATGGTCCCCGACACATTGCTCGATTCGCCCGTGACGGCAACCAGCACGTTGCGTGGATAGATCAGCAATTCGTTGGCGGCTGGCTCGCGCTCGGTATGGCCGACGTGAACGGTCAGCCGCGCCTGCTCATTCTCAGGCAACTGCACGTGTGCCAGCCACGGAGCCTCACCCTCAATGCGCACCGTTTCGCCGGCGAGCAAATCGGAAACGAAACGCTTGCCCAACTCCAGATCACCAAGGGCATAGCCACTGGGCGGGTTGAGCAGGCACGTGCCGAAACGCAACTCGCCGCTGGTGGTGATCGCCGCCGCGACTTCCAGCGCGGCGGCAATCTCCCGCGCCATCACATTTACCCCACCAAGACCACCCAGCAGTGGAACCACTGCGCTGCCGTCTTCGGCTACCGCCAATACCGGTGGTTCGGCGCCTTTTTCCAGCAACAAGGGCGCCAGCGTGCGGATCACGATCCCGGCCGCGCACAGGGCAATGATCGGCGTGCCCTGTTGATAGAGTTCGCGCAGGGTCGCACCGAACTCCTGATAGGCCCGATCCGCGCCTTCGACCCGTTCGGCCAAGCCATGGATCAGGGCGTCGGGATACACCTGCTGAATACTACGCGCGGTGGCGAGGCTGCCATTGCCAAGAATGACAATCGCCGGAACTGGACGGGGCATCAGCCTTGCCACCTTTCACCAGGAACGATGATCAACGAGAAGTACGGCGAGGACATCGGCTCGACCTGATCCAGCGGCACGATCTTCTGATTGGCCATGGTCGCGCGCTCGACGTACAACGCGCGCTCGGCCAGGCCGAGTTCTTCCAGCACTTGGCGAACCTTGGGAAAGTTGCGCCCAAGCTTCATGATCACCGCCGCATCGGCATCGGCCAGGCGACGCTTGAGTTCGTCGTGCGGCAACACACCGGACAACACCGACAGACTCTGATTGCGATACACCAGCGGCGCACCGAGCACCGAGGCCCCGCCGAGCATCGAGCACACACCGGGCACGACTTCGGCCTGATAACGCTCGGCGAGCCGGTCGTGCAGGTACATGTAGGAGCCGTAGAAGAACGGATCGCCCTCGCAGATCACCGCCACGTCGCGACCGGCATCGAGATGCGTCGCCAATTCGTCGGCTGCGTCATCGTAGAAGTCGCTGATCACTTGCTCGTAGGACAACGGTGCCGGCAAGGCTTCGGTGGTCACCGGGTACACCAGCGGCAACAAATTCTGCGCTTCCTGCAGATGCGCCTCGATGATACCGAAGGCGTTGCCTTTCTTGCCCTTGGCCACGAAGTACGCCACCACTGGGGATTCGCGCAGCAAGCGCAGGGCCTTGACGGTAATCAGTTCCGGATCACCGGGACCGACGCCGAGGCCGATCAAACGTCCAGGTTGCTGCATCATTCGATCTCCGTGGCGAGGGCATTGACGGCGGCGGCGGCCATGGCGCTACCGCCCAGGCGACCCTGCATGATGACAAAAGGCACGCCACGGCTGTCAGCCGCCAGCGCGGCCTTGGATTCGGCGGCACCGACGAAGCCCACCGGAAAACCGAGGATCAGCGCCGGTTTTGGCGCACCGGCGTCGAGCATTTCCAGCAAGTAAAACAGCGCCGTCGGAGCGTTGCCGATGACCACCACGCTGCCTTCCAGATGCGGGCGCCACAGTTCCAGCGCAGCGGCTGAGCGGGTGTTACCCAAATCACGAGCCAGTTCCGGAACACTCTCGTCGCGCAAGGTGCAGATCACCGGATTGTTCGCCGGCAATCGCGCACGGGTCACGCCTTCGGAGACCATCCGCGCATCGCACAAAATCGGCGCGCCGGCCGCCAGCGCATCACGCCCGGCCTTGCCCGCACCTTCGGAAAACTGCAGGCCGTCGATGGCCTCGACCATGCCGCAGGCGTGAATGACACGGACCGCGAGTTTCTCCAGATCGTCCGGGATTCGGTCGAGGTTGGCCTCGGCGCGAATGATCGCGAAGGAGTTGCGATAGATCTCCTGACCGTCGCGGATGTAATCAAGCATCAAGGGGGCTCCGTGAGCGGGCGTCGAGCAGGGTCGCGACCGCTTCAATAGTAAGGTTGCGTGCGTGCAGCGCGCCGAAACCCGGCTGCGCTGCATCGCGAAAATAGAGGTCGTAGTGACCGTGGGCGACGGCCAGTAATGTGACGGGCGCCGTATGCGCGGCGGCGCAGGAGCGCGCGCACCCGCTCAAATGGACACTCGGCGTTTGTCCGTGACGTTGCAGCAATGTCGCCAGTTGCAAGGCATCACCCTTGGTCTCGGCCAGGCTTTTACCGCAGCCGTTTGAGCCGGTGCAGGCGATCAACCGGGACAATGGCAGATCGGCTTCGCACTGCAAGCCCAGACATTGCAATTGCCGAATGACCTCAGCGGCGTTTTCCGTGCGGACATTGGGCAACAGCAGGCTTTGCCAAGGAGTGAAGCGCAGACTGGAATCACCGAACTCCCGCGCCAGTTGTGCCACACCCCGCAGCATCGCCGGATCGAGTCGCCCCAGCGGCGGGACGGCTCCCACATAGACAACACCGGACTCGGCCTGGGGATGGGCACCCATGTGCAAATCACTGGCGCCCGAAACCCGTTGCCAACCGATAACGGCCTGCAGCGGCACTCGCTCAGCCAGTCGAAGCACAATGTCCCTGATCGGGTATTCGGCCAGCAAATGGCGCATTCGCGTCTGCTCGGGGCGCGCCAGTTCAAGGAACAACTCAAGGACCGCGACTACCAGCGCGTGCCCGTCAGCCAGTGCAACCGAACCGGCGGGGCTGTCCGTCGGGCATCCCGCCAGACCGAACGCCAGCCGTCGCTCGCTGTCTTGTTCAAACGCCGAGAGCCACAGGTCATGGGGATGCTCGAGCATCGTCAGTTCTTCACCGCCATCAAGCTGCACGGCGAACTTGGCACTGAGGTCGTGGAACGCTTCGTGGTTTTGCAGTGTGGTGAGGATCTGCCCGGCCAGCGGGCGGGTGTCGAACAGCATGCGCCGATCGATCCCGGCACCGGGGCTGAGCATCAGGTTGCGCACATCGTCGCCAGCCGCCGTACGCGGCCCCAGATCGGCGGCCAGCAGGCTGTCGATCAACGCCGCTTGCTCGTTGCCAATGCCGCGGATCTGCAGGTTGGCCCGGTTGGTCGCCTCGATCGTTCCGCTGGCATATCGCTCGGCGGCATCGGCCACAGCGATTGCCTGGTGCGCACGGATGGCGCCACCGTCGAGTTTGATCCGGCAAATACCACCGTCCAATGCCTGGACGACACGCAACAACCCGGGACAGGCGGAAGGGCGCAAGCGGTTGGGTATCTGACGTGACTTCACAGGACGACCGGTACAAGACGAAGGACAGCATTATGCCTGCTTTGGGCGGTCTGATGAAAAGCCCAAGCGGCTTGACGACGAAATACTCTCGATCCAGACATAAAGTTGCTTCGCTTGCAAACAGCAAGAATCAACTTCACCCATCAATCTTATTCAAACCACACGGCCACTCTTGTACTTTTGCCCAACATACAAAACAAACAACACCGGAATATAGATATATTCAAGGAGTAGTACATGAACACGGAAACACCGGCTGGAGCATTGACCGCCCACAATCTCATTTCATGCATCGAGCAACTTTCGCTGCAAGATTACGATGACTTCACTCATTGCACTCAGATAGCCACCCAGTCCGCCGACATGGTCAGCAGTCGCTTTGCCAACTCGACAAAGTGGCTGCATGAATACGTCACAACGTTGAATTTTCTTGGCTGGTCCGTCTTTCAGGATGCGATCTTTACCCGCACTCAACACACTCTCTCGAAAAGCATTGCGGAGTTTCTGGTCCAAAGCGCTCAAGCCATGCCGGACATCCGACAAGGGAACGCCATGATTGACACGCTCGACGCGCTGAAAACCGACGAGCCCGCGCTGTATTCGCTGGATCAACAAAGTCTCTTGGGAGAGCGGTTTCAGGTAATACCTGCACGCTATGATTCAAAGGGTTTTCTTGAGATCGCAGTTTTTAATCTCGAATTGGTGACATCTACAAAAAGGAGCAATTTTCTATTTTTTCACATGGAAGAACAGACGACAAAGATCATTCAGCACCGAGCCACTCTGAAACTTGACAAAAGCGTACTCGAAAGCAAAAGAGCGCTCATAGACCGCAAACGGAGCGAAATCAGGATGAAGAGATTCGACCTGCAAAAGGTACCAACAATACATCCGTAATAGTGCGCTATCACCGTCAATGACGCTTTCTCCCGCTGACAACCGGCGAACTCAATCCACACCGCGCTATGATGCACCACCGCACAGGTCGACATAGACCGGCAGCGCGATGATTTGGCTTCGATTGATAGAAGAGGAACAGCATGACCCCCTGGCTGACAGTGGTAGGCATTGGAGAAGAAGGCTTCAAGGGGCTTGGCAAAAATGCCCGACACGCTCTGCTGAACGCTACGCGGATCATTGGCGGTCAACGGCAACTGGACCTGTTGCCAGCCTGCATCTGCGGTGTACGGCAATTGTGGCCCAGTCCTTTCGCCCTTGAACCGGTTTTGGCGAAACAGGGAGAACCCGTTTGCGTCCTGGCCAGCGGTGATCCAATGTTTTTCGGGGTGGGAGCCAGTCTCTCCCGACATTTATCCAGCGATGAAATGCTTATTCTGCCCGCTCCCTCTTCCTGCTCGCTCGCCGCGGCGCGAATGGGTTGGCCTTTGCAGGAAGTGGTCACGTTGTCAGTGGTTGCCCGCCCCGTCGCCGCACTCAACGCCCAATTGTCCAGTGGCGTGCGCTTGCTGGTGTTGAGTAACGACGGCAGCAGCCCCGCCGCCATCGCCGCACTGCTGCGTGAACGTGGTTTCGGCCCGAGCCGGATAACGGTGCTCGAACATTTGGGCGGTGAAGCCGAGCGACGTGTCGACGGCATCGCCAATGAATGGACCGATCCTGTGATCGCCGACCTGAACCTGATCGCTATCGAGTGCATCGCCGAGCCGGACACGCTACGCCTGTCGCGACTGGCCGGCCTGCCGGACTCCGCCTTCAAGCACGACGGCCAACTGACCAAGCGCGATGTGCGCGCCATCACCCTCGCGCGCCTGGCCCCGACCCCCGGCGAACTGTTGTGGGATGTCGGCGCCGGCAGTGGCTCGATCGGCATCGAATGGATGCGCGCCCACCCCGGTTGCCGCGCACTGGCCATCGAGGCAGATGCGGGCCGACAAGCGTTGATCGAATACAACCGCGATGCCCTAGGCGTTCCCGGCCTGCAACTGGTTCGCGGCAGCGCGCCGCAGGCACTGACCGGGCTGGAGCGGCCGGATGCGATTTTCATCGGCGGAGGTGTCACCCGCGAGGGCGTGCTCGATGCCTGCTGGGCCGAACTCAAACCCGGTGGCCGGCTGATTGCCAACGCAGTCACACTGCAAAGTGAAATGACCCTGATGGCCTGGCGCGAGCAACACGGCGGGGAGCTGACGCGAATTCATATCGCCCAGGCCCAACCGCTGGGCGACTTCGACACCTGGCGCCAGGCCTTGCCGATTACCTTGCTGGACGTGACGAAACCCTTCGATGCGTGACGAAACCGCCGAACACCCCGCCCCTCTGCGCAGCGGCCTGACCACCGGCAGTTGCGCCACGGCCACCAGCCTCGCCGCCGCGCGTCTGCTGCTGGCTGGCACATCGGCCGATGCGGTGGAAATCGTGTTGCCCAAGGGCAAACAGGTGCAGATGCGCCTGGAGTTCTGCCGCCTCACCGAGGACGGCGCCGAATCGGGAACCCTCAAGGACGCCGGGGACGATCCGGACGTGACCCACGGTGCCCTGCTCTACTCCCAGGTGCGCCTGAGCAGCGAACCGGGGACGCGCTTCAAGGCCGGTCGCGGCGTCGGCACCGTGACCCGGCCCGGGCTGGTGCTGGGAGTCGGCGAGCCCGCGATCAACCCGGTGCCGCGCAAAATGATCAGCGAACACCTGGCCCGACTGGCTGACGAGCTCGACTACAGCGGCGGTTTCGAGGTCACGGTCAATGTCGAGAATGGCGAGGCACTGGCACTGAAAACCATGAATCCACGCCTGGGCATTCTTGGCGGTCTGTCGATCCTCGGCACCAGTGGTATCGTCCGACCGTTTTCCTGTGCGGCCTACATCGCCTCGATCCACCAGGGTATCGACGTGGCGAAAACCAACGGTTACCTGCACATCGCCGCCTGCACTGGCAACGCCAGCGAAGACACCATGCGCCGGGTCTACAACCTGCCGGAAATCGCCCTGATCGAAATGGGCGACTTCGTTGGCGCCGTGCTCAAGCACCTGCGCAAAGTACCTGTGGATAAACTCAGCCTGTGCGGTGGTTTCGGCAAGATCAGCAAACTGGCGGCCGGGCACATGGATTTGCACAGTCGCCATTCGAGCATTGACCTGCCGCAACTGGCGTTATGGGCGGCGCAGGTCGGCGCCGATGCGGCGTTGCAGCAGAGCATCCGCGAGGCCAACACCAGCCAGCAGGCACTGGTCATGGCCGCCACAGCCGGGGTCGCCCTGGGCGATGCCGTCTGTCAGCACGCCCTGGATTTTGCCCGCAGCGTGGTGCCGGCGCAGGTTCAGGTGGAAGTCTTCGCCATCGATCGCCAGGGCGGGATCGTTGGCCATGCGGGAGCCTTTCAATGAAGCGCATCCTGTTGCTCGGCGGCGTGACCGAAGCCATGGCCATTGCCCGCACGCTGGGACCGCAGCATATCTACAGCCTGGCCGGTGTCGGTCGGATTCCGACGGATCTGCAATGCCAAGTGCGCGTCGGCGGCTACGGTGGTGCCGAGGGTCTGGCGCAATTTATTCGCGATGAAGGCATCGATCTGCTGCTCGACGCCACTCACCCCTACGCCGCCCGGATCAGCCAGAACTCCGCGACCGCCGCGCGCTTGAGCGGCATTCCCTGCTGGGCGCTACGGCGTCCGGCCTGGCAAGCCCAAACGGGTGATGACTGGCGGGAAGTCAGCGATTGGGCCGGACTGATCGACGCCCTGAAGCCATTCCGTCGACCGCTGTTCACCCTCGGTCGCGAGCCCCTGCAACACCTGGACGAAATTCCAGCGGAACAATTCTGGACCCTGCGCGCACTGGATGTGTATCCGGGCAATGAGCGCTGCGAAGTGATTGGCGCACGTGGGCCCTTCCTGATCGACGATGAACGCGAGTTGTTCGAACGGCGAAACATCGACGTGCTGATCAGCAAGAACAGCGGCAGCACGGCGACCGAACCGAAACTGGAAGTCGCACGTGAACGTGGGGTGCCGGTGATTGTCTTGAAGCGGCCGGTGTTGCCCGACGTGGATCGTGAATTCCTCTCGGTGGCGGATATGCTGGATGTCCTATCGATGTAGGACTGTTCCTGAGAGTTGCTAAATCCAGTGATTGCGCTGGCAATAAACTCAGACGCAGCTGGCTATCTACTCTACGACCGCAGTCCTATAGTTCGCCTCCTCCTGAACCGATCAAGCGCACCCGACATCCACGGGGATGAATGGCCTCGCCCAAAAGAAAGTGCCGCTTGCCACTCTGTATCCCAAGGAATACGATTCAACATGATCGATTTTGAGCGATCCCAAGTATTTGCTGACTGGCTCAACTCGCTGAGGGACACCATTGGCAAAGCTCGAATAATCGCGAGACTCCGGGCAGCCGAGTATGGAAATTTTGGTGATTGTGAATCTGTAGGTGCTGCGGTGTATGAGATGCGCGTTCACTACGGCCCAGGCTACAGGTTGTACTTCACTCGCAGAGATGAGGTGATTTACTTGCTGTTGATTGGGGGTGACAAGTCGACTCAAAAACGAGATATCAAACGTGCTATTCAAATGGCACACAATATCGGTAATGAGGAGTAAATCATGGCCGAACAATTTACCCGTTTTGATGCCGCCGAGTTTCTCAAGACACCGGAAGAAATGGCGGCTTATCTGGATGCCTGCTTTGAAGAGGATGCTGGAGACGGCGTGCTGATACGTGCAGCGCTCAACGATATCGCCCGGGCAAAGGGCATGACACAAATAGCCCGTGATGCCGGCTTGGGGCGCGAGAGTCTGTACAAGGCACTGAGCAGTAGTGGCAATCCGGAATTCGCGACTATCATGAAGGTTATGAAAGCCTTGGGTCTGCGTTTGCACGCCATCGCTGTCTGATGCTGCGACACCACACCGCACGCCGCCTTTTTACTTATCGGCCCTGATCAGGCTAAATAGCCCGCGCCTGATCGCCCACCCAAACGGATTTTGTCCCATGTCCCGACACCGGCTCGCAATTGCCTGGATAGCCTGCTTCGCAGTGCTGTTCAACATGCTCGCCATGCCGATGTCCGGAGCGATGGCGCAAACGGCGAAGTCATCCGCCGAACAGTTGTTGTGGGGTAGCTTCTGCAGCTCCAGTGGCACCAGGATGGTGGCGATTTCCATCGGGGACCTTGAACACAAAGCCCCGCAAAGCGACGATCATTCCAACATGCAGCATTGCTGGTGCTGCTCGGGTTCCGCGCCATTGGTGGCGTTGCCGGGGCATACGCCACAACTGTATTTCGCGCACTTCGAGTCCAACCGAAGCCTGCCTGCCACCTCTCTGGAAAGCCCGTCACCGCGCCAGCAATGGCCGAGCCTCAACCCCCGCGCGTCCCCTCTGGTGTGATTTTTTCTCGCAATTGACTGCGTTTTAAATCGTTCCGGAGAATTGCCATGTTGAACAAACTCATCGTTCTGGCTGCGTTGCTGCTGCCTGCCTGCTTTGCCAATGCCCACGAATACAAGGTCGGCACACTGGAAATCGCTCATCCGTGGTCCCAGGAGTTGCCACCCAATGCGCCCACCGTTGCGGCGTATTTCGTGATCAACAATCAAGGCAAGACCGCCGACCGCCTGCTCAGCGTCGACACCCCCATTGCGGGCGAAGCGCAATTGCATGAGCACGTGATGCAAGGCGACATGATGAAAATGCAGCACGTACCGAGCGTGGAAGTGCCCGCCGGTGGCGAGGTCACTTTCGCACCCATGGCTTATCACGTGATGTTGCTGGGCCTCAAGGACCGCAGCCTGCTCACTGACGGCAAGCGCTTCCCCATGACGCTGCACTTCGAGAAGTCCGGTGACGTGACGGTCGAAGTCGCGGTGCAGAAGCAGGCGCCGGACGCCATGCAAGAACACAAGCACGCGCAATAACCACCCGCGCTGAATACGCCCATGCGCCCGCTTAGCGCCAGGTCATCCAGGTCACGCAATCAGGCATTGAGCCTGACACGTGGCAGCTGGATCAGCCTGTTCGCCATGCTGATGATCTTTATCGGTCCGCTGATTTCTCAGTCGATGCCGATGGATTCGCGCGCCATGTCGATGAGCATGCCTACGGGTATGAGCATGGACATGTCGGCGATGGAGCATGCCGACCATGCCACGCAAGCCACGCAAGCCACGCAAGCCACGCAAGCCACCACCGAGCATTGCCCGCCAGCCCCCGGGCACCATGTGCTGTGGGAAAAGTGTGGCTATTGCAGCCTGCTGTTCAATTGCCCGGCGCTGACCGGTGGCGTGTCTTTCGCCAACTTCGTCATCCCGCCCATCAATACCTTCACCACACCCTCTGCGCGCCAGGGCCATGCCCGGCCAACCTTCTTCCCCGGCGCCCGCACCCGCGCCCCGCCCGTCGTCGCGTAAACACTCACTTCTGATTTCACACGGTCCGCAAGACAGCCAAAGCAACCTGTGGGAGCGAGCTTGCTCGCGAAGAGGAAGTGTCAGTCAACGTTGATGTCGTCTGGCACACCGCTTTCGCGAGCAAGCCTGCTCCCACAGGGACAGCTTCAGGCTGCCGGCCGTGTCGTTTACGACTGTTCGATGGAAATTGTCATGTCCAGGTTTTCCGCTGTCCCGTGCTTGAGCCCTGCCCAAGCCTCTTATGCCCTGAACGAATTCGGCGTTCGTTTCAGACACGCCACCGCTATCCTGTGCGGTGCATTGCTGGCGCCTTCTGTGCTGGCCGATGACCATGCCGGTCACACCGAAGAACTGAGCCCGACGGTGATTACCGCCGTTGCGCCCAGCTCGCCCCTGACCATCGTCACCAACCCCAAGGACCCGCGACAACCGGTGCCCGCCAGCGATGGCGCCGATTACCTGAAGACCATCCCCGGCTTTGCCATGGTGCGCAATGGCGGCACCAATGGTGACCCGGTGCTGCGCGGCATGTTCGGCTCGCGGCTGAACATCCTCACCAACGGCAGCATGATGCTCGGTGCCTGCCCGGGCCGGATGGACGCCCCGACCTCCTACATCTCGCCGGAAACCTACGACAAGCTCACCGTGATCAAAGGCCCGCAAACCGTGCTGTGGGGACCGGGTTCCTCGGCTGGCACTATCCTGTTCGACCGCGAGCCGGAGCATTTCGGCGCACTCGGCACACGGGTCAACGCCAGCGTGCTGGCCGGCTCCAACGGCCGCTTCGACAAACTGGTGGACGCTGCCGCCGGTGGACAATCGGGTTATGTGCGGGTCATCGGCAACACCGCGCACTCCGACGACTACCAGGACGGCAACAACGACACCGTGGCGTCGCGCTATGACAAATGGAACGGCGACGTGGCCGTCGGCTGGACGCCGAATACCGACACCTTGCTGGAACTGACCGCCGGCCGTGGCGATGGTGAAGCCCGCTACGCCGGGCGCGGCATGGACGGTTCGCAGTTCCTGCGCGAAAGCCTTGGCCTGCGCTTCGAGCAATCCAACATCGGCGAGGTACTGGATAAGGTCGAGGCGCAGGTCTACTACAACTACGCCGATCACGTGATGGACAACTACACCCTGCGCACGCCGTCCGGCACCGGGATGATGGCCGGCCCCATGGCCTCCAACGTCGACCGCCGCACCCTCGGCGCCCGGGTCAAGGCCACCTGGCGCTGGACTGATGTGCAACTGATCAGCGGCATCGACGCGCAGACCAACGAACATCGCCAGCGCGGCGCCATGGGCGTCGACACCTACAAGGACCTGCCGTACACCAAGGATGCCGACTTCCATAACTACGGAGTCTTCGGCGAATTGACCTGGTACGCCGCCGACCGTGACCGCCTGATCAGCGGCGCGCGCCTGGACCGCGCCTCGGCCAAGGATTATCGGCAGACCACCGGCTCGGGCATGATGACCCGCCCGAATCCGACCGCCGACGACACCCGCGCCGACACCCTGCCGAGTGGTTTCATCCGCTATGAACATGACCTGGCCGACAGCCCGACCACCCTGTATGCCGGCCTCGGTCACTCCCAGCGATTCCCGGATTACTGGGAGCTTTTCTCTCCCAAGTCCGGCCCCGCCGGTTCGGTGAATGCCTTCGACTCGATCAAACCGGAAAAAACAACCCAACTCGATTTCGGCCTGCAATACAAGACCGAAGACCTCGAAGCCTGGGCCTCGGCTTACGTCGGACAGGTGCGCGATTACATCCTGTTCAACTACACCCCGACAATGATGGGTACGACCTCGCAAGCCGAAAACATCGACGCGCGAATCATGGGCGGCGAACTGGGCGCCGCTTACAACTTCACCGACAACTGGAAAGCCGACGCGACCCTGGCCTACGCCTGGGGCAAGAACAGCAGCGATGGCAGTGCATTGCCGCAGATGCCGCCGCTGGATGCCCGTTTCGGCCTGACCTACAGCGAAGACAACTGGAGCGCCGGCGCACTGTGGAGAGTGGTTGCCGCACAAAACCGCATCGACCAGAACAAGGGCAACGTGGTCGGCAAGGACTTCGACAAGACGCCGGGCTTCGGCGTGTTCTCCCTCAACGGAGCCTATCGGATCAACAGCAACTGGAAGGTCAGCAGCGGCGTCGACAACCTGTTCGGCAAGGCTTACGCCGAACACTTGAACCTGGCCGGCAACGCCGGTTTCGGCTACCCGGCCAATAACCCGCAAGCCATCAAGGAACCGGGGCGAACGCTCTGGACCAAGGTGGACATGAGTTTCTAAAAACTTCGCGAGCAAGCTCGCCCCTACAGGGGAGCGAGCCTGCTCGCGATCGGTTGCGCAGCAACCGCAAAAACAAACAACTAAAAGATCCAGCCAAGCGGAGCACACGTGATGAAACAGCCCAAAGTGAATTTCTACAACCTGGCCTGGCGCTGGCATTTCTATGCCGGATTGTTCGTTGCGCCATTCATGGTGATGCTGGCGTTGACCGGCACCGTCTACCTGTTCAAACCGCAGCTCGACTCGCTGATGTACAGCAGCCTGCTCAACGTCCCGGCCGGTCATCACACCGTCCCGGCCGACGACCTGCTGACACGGGTGAAAACGGCTTATCCACAAGGTCAGGTCACCCAGTACCTGCCGCCGGTCACTGCCGAGCGCAGCGCGCAGTTTGTCGTGCTCAACGATGAAAAGGAGCTGAACGTTTTCGTTGATCCGTACCACGGTGACATCCTCGGTGAACAAGACGCCAAGAAGAACCTGCAAGCCATCGCCCGGTCGATTCACGGCGAGCTGATGATCGGCACCGTTGGCGATCGGCTGATCGAACTGGCCGCCGGGTGGGGCGTGGTGCTGGTGGTGTCCGGCATTTTCCTGTGGTGGCCGCGCGGTCAGGCGGCAGGCATTTTGTGGCCACGCCTGAACAGTCGAGGTCGCGTATTGTGGCGCGACCTGCACGCGGTCACCGGGTTCTGGGGCGCGTCCCTGCTGCTGGTGATGCTGCTCAGCGGCATGACCTGGACCGGTTTCTGGGGCAAGCAATACGCCGAAGTGTGGAACGTGTTCCCGGCGGCCATGTGGGATGACGTGCCGAAGTCCGACGTCGAGGCACGCAGCCTCAACACCGCCACCCGCCAGACCGTGCCGTGGGCCATGGAAAACACCCCGATGCCGATGTCCGGCGACCATGCCGAGCACATGGCCCACGACGACGCAGCGGCCGGTCCGGCATCACCGACCATCCGCCTGCAGGACGTACAAAACATCGCCAGCGAGCGCAAGGTCGAACCGGGCTACAGCATCACCCTGCCGACCACCGCGACCGGCGTGTTCACCATCGCCGTATTCGCCGACGACCCGCGCAATGACGCCACGCTGCACATCGATCAGTACACCGGCAAAGTCCTGGCCGATGTACGCTTCGAGCAGTACGGCACCGTCGCCCGCGCCACGGAAATCGGCGTGATGCTGCACGAGGGCAAGATGTTCGGCGTGTTCAACCAGATCGTCGTATTGCTGATCTGCCTGATGATTTTGCTCAGCGCGGTCAGCGGCGTGGTGATCTGGTGGAAGCGCCGTCCGCAAGGAAAACTCGGCGTGCCGCCGCTGCGCCATGACCTGCCAAAATGGAAAACCGCGATGGTGATCATGTTCGCCCTGGCAGTGGCCTTCCCGTTGGTGGGTGCTTCTCTGGTGGCGGTGTGGGTGCTCGATCGCGTGCTGCTGTCGCGCTTTACCCGGCAAACTGAGTCGGCTTCATCTTCATCTTGAAACAGGCGAGATGCGCCGGGCGAAAGGCACTGTAAACTCCCCGCGCATCACCTCAGCCCCATCGCGAGCAAGCTCGCTCCCACAGGGATTGCGTAAGACCTGTGGGAGCGAGCTTGTCCGCGAAGGGGCCATCAGCATCACCTCAAGAGTCACTGCATGACCTCGCTGAATCTGACAAACCTTACCTGGTCCCCACTGGGTCACGGCCATTGCCACCACCAATTCCAGCTGCGTGACGCCTCGCTACACGTGGCCGCCGGTGAGTTCGTCGGGCTGATCGGCCCCAACGGCAGTGGCAAGACCAGCCTGTTGCGGTGTGCCTGGCGCTTCAATCAACCGGAAAGCGGCGAGGTCAGACTCGATCACCAGAACGTCTGGAAGCACTCCTCGCGCTGGTGCGCGCAACGCATCGCCGTGGTGTTGCAGGAGTTCCCTGATGCCTTCGGCCTGACCGTCGAGGAGGTGGTCGCCATGGGCCGCACGCCGCACAAAGGCTTGTTCGACGGCGACACCCTTGAAGACCGCGACCTGGTCAATCAGGCCCTGGAATCCGTTGGCCTCAAGGGCTTCGAAGACCACGGGTTCGCCACTCTCTCCGGTGGTGAAAAACAGCGGGTCATCCTCGCCCGCGCCCTGGCCCAGCAACCACAACTGCTGATCCTTGACGAGCCGACCAACCACCTCGACCCGCATTTTCAGCTTGAGCTTTTGAAGTTGGTCAAGCGCTTGAATATCGGCACCCTGGCGAGCATCCACGACCTCAATCTGGCGGCGGCTTTTTGTGATCGACTGTACGTGATCAACCATGGTCGTATCGTCGCCAGCGGCACGCCGAAAGAAGTCCTGACCGCTGCGCTGCTGCGCAATGTGTTCGGCGTCCAAGCACTGATCGATGAACATCCACTGCACGGCTACCCACGAATCACCTGGATAACCCAACCATGACTTTGCGTTCCCTGCTGCGCTCCTGCCTCTCTCTCGTGATGCTGCTGGGCAGCGTCCAGGCATTGGCCGAAGCCACCCGTTACCCGCTGACAATCAAAAGCTGCAACCGCGAAGTGACCTTCAAGCAGGCACCAAAACACGCGCTCAGCCACGACATCAACATGACCCAGATGATGCTCGCCCTCGGCCTCAAACCACGGATGGCCGGTTACAGCGGCATCAGTGGCTGGAAGGCCGTGACGCCCGAGATGCAGGGCATTCTCGAAGGCCTGCCGGAACTGGCGGCCAAGTACCCGTCGGTGGAAACCCTGCTCAATGCCAACGTCGATTTCTTCTTCGCCGGCTGGGACTACGGCATGCGTATCGGCGGCGATCTCACGCCGCAAACCCTGCTACCGCTGGGCATCAATGTGTATGAGCTGAGCGAGTCCTGCGCCTTCGTGATGAAGCGCCCGCCGGCCAGCCTCGAAGACACCTACAACGACCTGCGCAACCTCGGCAGAATCTTTGACGTGCAGGACCGCGCCAATGCCCTGATCACCCACATGCAGGCGCAAGTGGCAGACATTGGCAAAGACCTGCCCGCGGAAAAACCGCGGGTCTTCCTGTACGACAGCGGCGAAGATCGCGCCATGACCTCAGGAAGCCTGGGTATGCCGCAAGCGCTGATCGACGCCGCTGGCGGGCGCAATGTTCTGGAGGATGTCGACGCAAGCTGGACCCGGGTCAATTGGGAAACCGTGGTCGAGCGCAACCCGCAGGTGATCGTGATCGTCGACTACAGCGAAGTCACTGCCGATCAGAAGATTCAATTCCTGCTGAGCAACAAGGCCCTGCAATCGGTGGCCGCGATCAGGCACCAGCGCTTCATCGTCATCCCTTACGTGCAGGCCACGCCGGGGATCGATAACGTGCTGGCGGTCGCAACCCTGGCCAAGGGTTTCCACGGCGAATGACCAACCGTCGCTACGCCCTGATGCTGATCGCACTCGGTGCCCTGTTGCTGGTGTCGTGCGTGGTGTCCCTGGGTTTCGGCCCGGCGCGGGTGCCGCTGGATGTGGTGTGGCGCATCCTGTTGCATAAACTGTTCGGTTTCGGTGTGGTGGACTGGAACCCCGGACAGGAACATATCGTCTGGCTGATCCGCGTCCCGCGCATGCTGCTCGGCGCGCTGGTGGGCGCGGGCCTGGCGTTGATCGGCGCGGTGCTGCAAGCAGTCACGCGCAACCCGTTGGCTGACCCGCACCTGCTCGGCGTGACTTCCGGTGCCACACTTGGTGCGGTGATCGTGGTGCTGCATGTCGGTGAAATCGTTGGTCTGCTGACCTTGCCGATCGCGGCATTCATCGGGGCATTGCTGAGCATGCTGGTGGTGCTGATGATTGCCAGTCGTCATGGGCGCCTGGACAGTGACCGCTTGCTGCTGTGCGGCGTGGCGGTGTCGTTCGTGATGATGGCGATTGCCAATTTGCTGCTGTTCATGGGCGACCATCGAGCCAGTTCGGCGGTGATGTTCTGGATGCTCGGCGGGCTCGGGTTGGCACGCTGGGAATTGCTGGCGGTACCGACAGCCAGTGTGTTGTTCGGGCTGATATTGCTGCTGGGTATGGCGCGACCGCTGAATGCACTGATGGCCGGTGAACAGACGGCGGTGACCCTGGGCCTGAATGCACGCACCGTGCGCCTGCGGGTGTTTTTGATTGCCTCGTTGATGACCGGAGTGCTGGTGTCGATCAGCGGCTCGATTGGTTTTGTCGGGTTGATGGTGCCGCATATTGCGCGGCGCCTGGTCGGGGCTGAACACCGACGGTTGCTGCCGGTGTGCGTGTTGCTTGGCAGCGTGTTTCTGGTTTGGGTCGACGTCGCCGCCCGGACCATGATTGCTCCTGAAGATCTTCCCATTGGCGTCGCTACCGCCGCGATTGGCGGACTGTTCTTCATCGGCCTGATGCGCCGTCGCTGATCCCTGTGGGAGCGAGCTTGCTCGCGATGGCGGCGGCACATCCAACATGACGGTGTCTGACCCACCGCTATCGCGAGCAAGCTCGCTCCCACAGTTGATTGGGGTTGCCCACAAGATCTGCGCTCCAATCTGGCGCACCTCTTCGCACCAACACGCCTGTCGCGATCCTTCATGGTGCGCCATCAAACCGCACGACCGCTCTAAACCGACATTTCCCTGCCTTTGCCGACCGGGCACAGCCCTTGCAAAACACACCTTCAGTAGTCCGCATCTGCCAACCAAGAAAACTCATAAGTTCATGGAGATCGCACAATGAAGCGTCGCAGTTTGATCAAGGCTTTCACACTCTCGGCATCCATTGCCGCGATGGGCATGACCTGGACTGTCCAGGCCGCCGAGACCATCAAGGTCGGTATTCTGCATTCGTTGTCCGGAACCATGGCGATCTCCGAAACGTCGTTGAAAGACATGGCGCTGATGACCATCGACGAGATCAACGCCAAGGGCGGCGTGAACGGCAAGATGCTCGAGCCGGTAGTGGTCGACCCTGCCTCGAACTGGCCGCTGTTCGCCGAGAAGGGTCGTCAATTGCTGACCCAGGACAAGGTCGCCGTGGTGTTCGGTTGCTGGACCTCGGTGTCGCGTAAATCGGTGCTGCCGGTGTTCGAAGAACTTAACGGCTTGCTGTTCTACCCGGTGCAATACGAAGGCGAAGAGATGTCGCCGAACGTCTTCTACACCGGCGCTGCGCCGAACCAGCAGGCGATCCCTGCCGTTGAATACCTGATGAGCGAAGAAGGCGGCAGCGCCAAGCGCTACTTCCTGCTCGGCACCGACTACGTCTACCCGCGAACCACCAACAAGATCCTGCGTTCGTTCCTGCACTCCAAAGGCGTGGCCGACAAGGACATCGAAGAGGTCTACACCCCGTTCGGTCACAGCGACTACCAGACCATCGTCGCCAACATCAAGAAGTTCTCGGCAGGCGGCAAGACGGCGGTCATCTCCACCGTCAACGGCGACTCCAACGTGCCGTTCTATAAAGAACTGGCCAACCAGGGCCTGAAGGCTACCGACGTGCCGGTCGTGGCGTTCTCGGTGGGCGAAGAAGAACTACGTGGCATCGACACCAAGCCATTGGTGGGCAACCTCGCGGCGTGGAACTACTTCGAGTCGGTTGAGAACCCGGCGAACAAGAAATTCGTCGCCGACTGGAAAGCCTACGCGAAGAAACACAACCTGCCGGGCGCCGACAAAGCGGTGACCAACGATCCGATGGAAGCCACCTACGTCGGCATCCACATGTGGGCGCAAGCGGCTGAAAAAGCCAAGTCCACCGACGTCGACAAAGTTCGCGAAGCCCTGGGCGGCCAGACCTTTGCCGCGCCGTCCGGATACACCCTGACCATGGACAAGACCAACCACCACCTGCACAAGCCGGTGATGATCGGCGAGATCCAGGCCGACGGTCAGTTCAATGTGGTGTGGCAGACCGAAGGCCCGATCCGCGCCCAGCCGTGGAGCCCGTTCATTCCGGGTAACGACAAGAAACCGGACTACGCGATGAAGAGCAACTAAGCCACTGGATGTCGGCGCCAGGCTTAGTGCCTGAGGCCGACACAACTCCCTGTGGGAGCGAGCTTGCTCGCGATGAGGTCGGCACATTCGACATCTCTTTGACTGGGCCACCGCTATCGCGAGCAAGCTCGCTCCCACAATGTTCCGCGTCAAGGCGACTCTCTATGCCCACCGCCCTTTACCGCATCATTTTCGCCATTGCACTCTTGCTGCCGATGGCCACTCACGCTGGCGACGCCGAAGACTTCGTCGCCGCCAATCCCGTGCAGCAAGCCAGGCTGCTGGAAGCCTGGGCCGCGCAGCCCGATCCGGCCCGCATCGAATTGATCAACGCCCTGCAACAAGGCGAATTGACCGTCGACGACCAGCCGAAAACCTTGCGCCTGAACAATCGCTTGCGGGGCTTGATCGACACCGCCCTGGCCAGCCACCAACTGCTCGCCGCCGACGCCAAATTGCGTCTGGCCGCTGCGCAGCAACTACAGAAAAGTGCCAAACCGGCGCAGTTGAAATTCCTCGACCAGCAGCTGACGGGCGAAAAGGACGAAGGCGTCCACAGTGCCCTGAGTCTCGCCCTGGCCAACCTGCAATTGGTCGACAGCGACCCGGCCGTGCGCCTCGCAGCCGTCCGCCTGCTCGGTGAAACCGGTGACCCGCTGGCCCACACCCGTCTCGAAGGCTTGCTCGAGCCTGGCGTTGAAACCGATGCCACCGTACGTACTGCGGCTGAAACCAGCCTCGCTCAAGTCAAACGCAAACTGCTGGTCGGCGAGATGCTCGGCCAGGCATTCAGCGGCATGTCCCTGGGCTCCATTCTGCTGCTCGCGGCCCTGGGACTTGCGATCACCTTCGGCCTGCTCGGCGTGATCAACATGGCCCACGGCGAGATGCTGATGCTCGGCGCCTACTCGACCTACGTCGTGCAACTGATGTTCCAGCGCTTCGCCCCGCAGGCCATCGAGTTCTATCCGCTGATCGCGCTACCGGTGGCGTTTTTCGTCACCGCGGCCATCGGCATGGCGCTGGAGCGCACGGTGATTCGCCACCTCTATGGCCGCCCACTGGAAACCCTGCTCGCCACCTGGGGCATCAGCCTCATGCTGATTCAACTGGTTCGTCTGGTGTTCGGCGCGCAGAACGTCGAAGTGGCCAACCCCGCGTGGCTGTCGGGCGGTATTCAAGTGCTGCCGAACCTGGTGCTGCCGTACAACCGCATCGTCATCATTGCCTTTGCGCTGTTTGTGGTGGTGCTGACCTGGCTGCTGCTGAACAAGACTCGCCTGGGCCTTAACGTGCGCGCCGTCACCCAGAACCGCAACATGGCCGCCTGCTGCGGCGTGCCCACCGGACGCGTGGACATGCTCGCCTTCGGTCTCGGTTCGGGCATCGCCGGTCTTGGCGGCGTGGCCCTGAGCCAGATCGGCAACGTCGGCCCGGACCTCGGCCAGAGCTACATCATCGACTCGTTCCTGGTGGTGGTGCTCGGCGGTGTCGGTCAGTTGGCCGGTAGCGTGCTGGCGGCGTTTGGCCTGGGGATCGCCAACAAGATTCTCGAACCGCAGATCGGCGCCGTACTCGGCAAGATCCTCATCCTCGCGCTGATCATTCTGTTCATCCAGAAACGTCCGCAAGGCCTCTTCGCACTCAAAGGACGGGTGATCGACTGATGAACCAGCCCCTGCTCGTTACCGCGACCCAAAAAGCCGGCCCTAAAGCCTCGATTGCCGTCGGTGCAGTGATTCTCGCTCTACTGTTGGCGCTGCCGCTCCTGTCGTTGTTACCGGTGGACAGCACGCTGCATGTTTCAGCTTATACGCTGACCCTGGTGGGCAAGATTCTTTGCTACGCCATCGTCGCACTGGCGCTGGATCTGGTGTGGGGTTACGCCGGCCTGCTGTCCTTGGGGCACGGCCTGTTCTTCGCCCTCGGCGGCTATGCCATGGGCATGTACCTGATGCGCCAGGCCTCGGGCGATGGCTTGCCGGCCTTCATGACGTTCCTGTCGTGGACCGAAATGCCGTGGTTCTGGACCGGTACCAGCAGCTTCCTCTGGACCCTGTGCCTGGTGGTTTTGGCGCCGGGGTTGCTGGCCTTGGTGTTCGGCTTCTTCGCCTTCCGCTCGCGGATCAAGGGCGTGTATTTCTCGATCATGACCCAGGCCCTGACCTTCGCCGGGATGCTGCTGTTTTTCCGCAACGAAACCGGCTTCGGCGGCAACAACGGCTTCACCAACTTCCGCACGATTCTCGGCTTCGGCATCACCGAGCCGGGCACCCGCGCGGTGCTGTTTTTCGCCACGGTGCTGTTGCTGGTGGCGAGCCTGTTTATCGGCTGGCGCCTGGCGCAAAGCAAATTCGGACGGGTACTGACTGCGCTGCGCGATGCAGAAAACCGCCTGATGTTCTGCGGCTACGACCCGCGCGGGTTCAAGTTGTTTGTCTGGGTATTGAGCGCGGTGTTGTGTGGCCTGGCCGGTGCGCTGTACGTGCCGCAAGTGGGGATCATCAACCCGAGTGAGATGTCGCCGACCAATTCTATCGAAGCAGCGGTGTGGGTGGCCCTTGGCGGTCGCGGCACCTTGATTGGTCCGTTGCTCGGTGCCGGTGTGGTCAACGGCATGAAGAGCTGGTTCACCGTCGCGTTCCCCGAATACTGGCTGTTCTTCCTTGGTGCGCTGTTCATCGTCGTGACCCTGTACCTGCCCAAGGGCGTGATCGGTCTGCTGAAAAAAAGAGGTGAATCATGAGAGTCACTGCAACGGCTGAATTCATGCTCGAACCGGCGTTCTTTCCGCCACTGGAACCCAACCGCGACGCCGGCAGCAGCCGCGATGCCATCGGCCTCGGCCAACGTGCCGGCAAAGGGCTGAACACGCGCCACGGCACCATCCTGACCCTGGAAGACATCAGCGTCAGCTTCGATGGCTTCCGCGCGTTGAACAATCTGAACCTGTACATCGGCGTCGGCGAACTGCGCTGCATCATCGGCCCCAACGGCGCGGGCAAGACCACCCTGATGGACGTGATCACCGGCAAGACGCGCCCCAGTCACGGCAAGGCCTGGTTCGGCGAAACCCTGGACCTGACGCAAATGAGCGAAGTGCGGATCGCCCAGGCCGGTATCGGCCGCAAGTTCCAGAAGCCGACGGTGTTCGAAGCCTTGAGCGTGTTTGAAAACCTTGAGCTGGCGCAGAAAACCGACAAATCCGTTTGGGCCAGCCTGCGGGCGCGCTTGAGCGGCGAGCAGAAAGACCGCATCGCCCAAGTGCTGGACACCATTGGCCTGACCTCGTCGGTCAATCGCCCAGCCGGCCTGTTGTCCCACGGCCAGAAACAATTCCTGGAGATCGGCATGCTGCTGATGCAGGACCCGCAATTGCTGCTGCTCGACGAACCGGTCGCGGGCATGACCGACGCCGAAACCGAATTCACCGCCGAGCTGTTCAAGAGCCTGGCCGGCAAGCACTCGCTGATGGTGGTGGAACACGACATGGGCTTCGTCGGCTCGATTGCCGACCACGTCACGGTGTTGCATCAGGGCAGCGTGCTGGCCGAAGGGTCGCTGGAGCAGGTGCAGGACAACGAGCGGGTGATCGAGGTGTATCTCGGTCGCTAAACCTGCAAACACCTATCCAACTGTGGGATCTGAGGAGAATCTGGAAATGCTGCAAGTCGAAAAGCTGCACCAGTACTACGGCGGAAGCCACATCCTGCGCGGCCTGACGTTTGACGTGAAGGTCGGCGAAGTCACCTGCCTGCTCGGCCGAAATGGCGTGGGCAAGACCACCTTGCTCAAATGCCTGATGGGTCTGCTGCCAGCGAAGGAAGGCTCCGTGAACTGGGAAGGCAAGCCGATCACCACGTTCAAGCCACACCAGCGTGTGCATGCCGGCATCGCCTACGTGCCACAGGGCCGGGAGATCTTCGGCCGCCTCACCGTGGAAGAGAACCTGCTGATGGGCCTGTCGCGGTTTCCCGGCAGCGAGGCGAAAGAAGTCCCGGCGTTCATATATGAGCTGTTCCCGGTACTGCTGCAAATGAAACAACGCCGAGGGGGTGACCTGTCCGGAGGCCAGCAACAACAACTGGCCATCGGCCGTGCACTGGCCAGCCGCCCTCGCCTGCTGATCCTCGATGAGCCCACCGAAGGCATCCAACCCTCGGTGATCAAGGAGATCGGTGCCGTGATCAAAAAACTCGCGGCCCGGGGCGACATGGCTATTCTACTGGTCGAGCAGTTCTACGATTTCGCCGCCGAACTGGCCGATCAATACCTGGTGATGTCCCGGGGCGAAATCGTGCAACAGGGTCGCGGCGAGAATATGGAAGCTGAAGGGGTGCGCGGGCTGGTCACGATCTGAGCTTCTGTCCACAGCGGGCTCGAAGCACCATTTTGTCGCACCATCTTCCACGCAGCGCCCCCAACTGGTGCGCGGCGACGTTCAACGGCGCTCTCCTTCCAGTGATGCCCTGCGGCACAGCCTTTGCAACCCTCCTGAGGACCTCTCGATAAGCACTGACCATGACTCTTCCTGCATCCGGCGTTTTGTTTACCCCCAGTTGGCATGCCGAACTGGAACTGGGCTACGCCCGGTTCGACAACACCACCCGCCCGATCCAGCGCCGTCACAAAGGTCCGTTGCGGGTGCAAAAGCACCTTTACGCCGAAGGGCCTGAAGTCTGCCAGCACATCATCGTCCACCCCCCAGGCGGAATTGCCGGCGGTGATCGACTGGACATTTCGGCCAGCGTCGAGCGTGATGCCTGGGCACAAATCACCAGCCCCGGCGCGGCCAAGTGGTATCGCGCCGCCGGCCCCGCCTATCAGCAGCTGAAGTTGAAGGTGGCGGCCGGTGCGACACTGGAATGGTTGCCCCAGGAGACGATCATTTTCAGTGCGGCGCAGGCTGAACTCAGCACCGGGATTGACCTTGAAGGCGATGCCCGTTTGTTCTACTGGGACGTCGTGGCCCTGGGCCGTCCGGCCAGTGGCGAACGCTTCGACCTTGGGCACTTCCAGGCGCAACTGGATATCCGCCGCGACGGCCAGTTGCTCTGGCACGAACGCCAGCGCATTGTCGGGGCTGACGGTTTGCTGGACTCGCCGATTGGGCTGGATGGGCAATCGGTGTTTGCGACATTGCTGGTGACGGGTGAAATTGATAGCGAACTGCTGGAGCGCTGCCGCTCGCTGAGCCATGACGTGCGCGGGGATCTGACGCAGTTGCCGGGGTTGTTGGTTGCCCGATGCCTGGCCAGTGAGGCGCTGTTGGCGCGAGGGTGGTTGATTAAACTCTGGAAGTTGTTGCGTCCAGTCTTGCTTGGCCGTGAAGCCTTGCCACCCAGAATATGGAACACCTGAATTGCTTTTCTGTAGGAGCGAGCCTGCTCGCGATAGCGGTGTATCAGGCGTCATTTATGTTGAATGTGCCGACGCCATCGCGAGCAGGCCCGCTCCTACAGGGGTTCTGTGCAAGCAGATCCCACTCTTTTTAATCTGCCCGGATGGATGTCTACGATGGACCTGACCCCACGCGAAAAAGACAAGCTGCTGATCTTCACCGCCGGCCTGGTGGCCGAGCGGCGTTTGGCTCGCGGCGTGAAACTCAATTACCCGGAGGCCATGGCTTACATTTCCGCCGCGCTGCTTGAAGGCGCCCGCGATGGCCAGACCGTGGCCGACCTGATGCACCTGGGCACCACCCTGCTGAGCCGCGAACAAGTGATGGAAGGCATCCCGGAAATGATCCCGGAAATCCAGGTCGAGGCCACGTTCCCCGACGGCACCAAACTGGTCACCGTCCACCAACCCATCGCCTGAGGCCGCGCCATGACCTACCACATCCGCGATGCCGTGCATGCCGACCTGCCAGCCATCCGTGACATTTACAACGACGCGGTACTCAACACCACGGCGATCTGGAACGAGCAGGCGGTCGACCTCGGCAACCGCCAGGCCTGGTTCAGCGCCCGGCAATCCCAGGCTTATCCGATTCTGGTGATTGTCGATGCCGACGACACAGTGCTCGGGTACGCCTCGTTCGGCGACTGGCGCCCGTTCGACGGCTTCCGCCACACCGTCGAGCATTCGGTCTACGTGCGCAGCGATCAACGCGGCAATGGCCTCGGTCCAAAGCTGATGGACGTGCTGATCGAGCGCGCCAGAGACTGTGGCAAACACGTCATGGTCGCGGCCATCGAAAGTGGCAACGCCGCCTCGATTCGCCTGCATGAGCGCATCGGTTTTATTACCACCGGGCAGATGCCACAGGTGGGCACCAAGTTCGGTCGCTGGCTGGACCTGACCTTCATGCAACTGACCCTCAATCCTGGCGCACAGCCACCTGCCGCCAACAAGGAGTGATTGCCCATGAACCCCGCCCAACTGCGACGCGTCAATGTAGAAAGTTTCGCGCACTACCGTCAGGGCCTGATTGATCTGCTACTCGACGCCGTCGGCTATGGCGCCAGCGTCGGCTTCATGGCCGATCTCGATGCGACGCAGGCACACGCCTATTTCGATGAGGTTCAGGACAATCTGATCAAGGGCAATGTGTTGCTGTGGGTAGTGGTCAAGGACGAACAGGTGCAAGCCAGCGTGCAATTGGGGTTGTGCCGCAAAGCCAACGGTTTGAACCGCGCCGAAGTGCAGAAACTGCTGGTGCGCGAGCATGCCCGGCGGCGTGGTCTAGGCCAACAGTTGATGAGTGCGCTGGAACAGGCCGCCCTGCAACACAAGCGCGGCATGCTCTTCCTCGATACTGAAGCAGGCTCGCCCGCCGAAGATTTCTACAAAGCCCTGGGTTACACCCGCGCCGGGGAAATTCCCGATTACGCCTGCGACCCGAGCGGCCGCTACAAGCCCACTGCCTTCTTCTACAAGATTCTCCAAGGAGCCCATTGATGATTCCCGGTGAATACCAGATCCAGCCCGGCGACATCGAACTTAACGTCGGCCGCCGCACGATCAGCCTGACGGTGGCCAACAGCGGTGACCGGCCGATCCAGGTCGGTTCGCATTACCACTTTTTCGAAACCAATGACGCCCTGAACTTTGACCGCGCCGCCAGCCGCGGCATGCGCCTGAACATCCCCGCCGGCACCGCCGTGCGTTTCGAGCCGGGGCAGAGTCGCCAGGTCGAACTTGTCGATCTGGCGGGGCATCGTCGGGTGTTCGGGTTTGCCGGGCGGATCATGGGCGATCTCTGATTAATGCGTTGTCAGTACCGCCCCCATCGCGAGCAAGCTCGCTCCCACAGGGGAACGCGATCAACTGTGGGAGCGAGCTTGCTCGCGATGCGAGCGCAGCGAACGGTTTCAAATTCAATTGAATCTCAAGGCGAACACATGAAGATTTCCCGTCAAGCCTACGCCGACATGTTCGGTCCCACCGTCGGCGACAAGGTGCGCCTGGCCGACACAGAGTTGTGGATCGAAGTGGAACAGGACTTCACCACCTACGGCGAAGAAGTGAAATTTGGCGGCGGCAAAGTCATCCGCGACGGCCAGGGCCAAAGCCAGCTGCTCGCCGCCGAAGTGGTCGACACGGTGATTACCAACGCACTGATCATCGATCACTGGGGCATCGTCAAAGCTGACGTCGGCCTCAAGGACGGACGGGTCGCCGGCATAGGCAAGGCGGGCAATCCGGACGTGCAACCGAACGTGACCATCGCCATCGGCGCCAGCACCGAAGTCATCGCTGGCGAAGGCATGATCCTCACCGCCGGCGGCATCGACACCCATATCCACTTCATTTGCCCGCAGCAGATCGAAGAGGCATTGATGAGCGGCGTCACCACCATGATCGGTGGCGGCACCGGACCGGCCACCGGCACCAATGCGACCACATGCACCTCCGGGCCGTGGCACCTGGCGCGCATGCTCCAGGCCGCCGATGCCTTCCCGATGAACATCGGCCTCACCGGCAAAGGTAACGCCAGCCTGCCCGAGCCGTTAATCGAACAGGTCAAGGCCGGCGCCATCGGCCTCAAGTTGCATGAGGACTGGGGCACCACGCCGGCGAGTATCGACAACTGCCTGAGCGTGGCCGACCGGTTCGACGTGCAGGTGGCGATCCACACCGACACCCTCAACGAATCCGGCTTCGTCGAGACCACCATTGCCGCCTTCAAGGGCCGCACCATTCACACCTATCACACCGAAGGTGCCGGTGGCGGTCACGCGCCGGACATCATCAAGGCCTGCGGTCTTGCCAACGTGCTGCCAAGCTCCACCAACCCGACCCGGCCGTTCACCCGCAACACCATTGATGAACACCTGGACATGCTGATGGTCTGCCACCACCTCGACCCAAGCATTGCCGAAGACGTGGCCTTCGCCGAAAGCCGAATCCGCCGCGAGACGATTGCCGCCGAAGACATCCTCCACGACCTCGGTGCGTTCTCGATGATCAGCTCAGACAGCCAGGCCATGGGGCGGGTCGGCGAAGTCATCACCCGCACCTGGCAGACTGCCGACAAGATGAAAAGACAACGCGGGCCGCTACCCGGCGATGGTGCAGGCAACGACAACTTCCGCGCCAAACGCTACATCGCCAAGTACACCATCAACCCGGCGATCACCCACGGCATCAGCCATGAAGTGGGCTCGGTCGAAGTGGGTAAATGGGCCGACCTGGTGCTCTGGCGCCCGGCGTTTTTTGGCGTGAAACCGACGCTGATTCTCAAGGGTGGTGCCATCGCGGCCAGCCTGATGGGCGACGCCAATGCCTCGATCCCGACGCCACAACCGGTGCACTACCGCCCGATGTTCGCCAGCTACGGAGGTTCGCTGCACGCCACCAGCCTGACCTTCATCAGCCAGGCGGCGCAGGATGCAGGCTTGCCCGAAGCCCTGGGTTTGAAAAAGAAAATCGCAGTGGTCAAAGGTTGCCGCGACGTGCAGAAAACCGACCTGATCCACAACGACTACCTGCCGAACATCGACGTCGATCCGCAGACCTATCAGGTCAAGGCCGATGGCGTGTTGCTGTGGTGTGAGCCAGCGCAAACCTTGCCGATGGCGCAGCGGTATTTCCTGTTCTGAGCCGTTTGTTGCACCCCACACAAAGGCCTCGCACCCAGGGTGTCGAGGCCTTTGTTTTTTCCGTGATTATTGATCGGCCCCAATCCGCAGCCGGTCCAGCCTGGCCCGCGTCATCGCTTCTCGGGTCAGGTTTTTCAGCTGCTGCGTGATCTGTCGGTCGATGTCATTCAAGGCTTGACCATACGCCTCTTCAGTCATCAGCCGGCCATCCGCAAAGTCAGTTTCAGGTTTGTCCAATTCGCTGCACAGCCCCTTGATTTCCAACTCCACTGCAGCCTTTTCCTCGGTGGTGAGCCGCGTACCTTCAGCCCTGCGCTGCAACGCGTCCTGCAAATCGGTGGTGGCGTCGATCCGGCGTTTCAAGCCATTCAATTCCTCGCGGTAAGTCGACTCCAGCCAGGACTTCCAGAGCGGTTGCTCAAAGACCCGGTCGATCAGCAGATCACCCTCCTCCAGCGCCTTGATCCGCTGGAGCGCTGCCTCGATCATCTCTTTGCTGACCTCGGCGATGCTGCGAAACTGCATGCCCCGTGCCTGCCACGGCAAATCCAGGCGCTGCGCCAGATCGGTCATGTAGGCCAGGTGTACTTCCACTTCATCGATAGTGCCGGTCACTTCGCCATCGGCACCGGTCCGACGGAGCTGTTCTCCCTTCGCCAATCGCTCAGACACCCGGTGACGGGCGATGGCGCCGAGTTCATCGAGCCGGGATTTACCCAGGGCCAGCTCAAGCAATTGCGTCTCGATCAGATCCGCGCGCACGAGGGCGTAGGCCTCGTGAACCATCACCTGCACGCCCATGGCATTGAACAGTTGCGTCCCGCCATCCACGCATTCGGTGGGGGTTGCGGCTTCGTTGAACAACTTGATGCGCAGTTCAGTGTCGCTGGCCATGGCCTCAAGCATGCGCCAGACCTTGGCCGTCAGTTCCGTCTGATAGGTATCGCCGGCCTTGAAGTCGGCGGATTGGGTGAGTTTGCGGACTTCGTTGAAAAACGGCACCGAATCGAATTCGTCCTCGACGGCGTTCCAGACTTCCTGTTTTTCCTGCCATTGCCGCTCGGTCATGCCCGCCGCCCATTCCGAGCTGTCGAGCAGGCCTCGGGGTGGGTAAGGGCGGTCCGGGTCCATGCCGACCGACTCGATGTAAAACTTGAGGGTGTCGAGGTTTTCCGGCGAGATCCAGTGCGGCCCCCGACTGATCACCGTGCGCGCCAGCAACTCGGCGCGAAACGATCCGGGTGCGACTTCCGGTATCCGGCTGATCGGATTGCGGCTCAGATCAATGAAAATACTGCGAGGCCGCGATTGGGAAAACAGACCGACAGGCCAACTGTCCAGACCGGCGTCACTCAGCATCAGCACCTGCAAATGCGGCATCCGGCTGACATCAGGAATGAGCTTCAGCGGGTTGCCGCGCAGCCCCAACGACCTCAAGCGTGTCAGATTCTTCAGGCGATCCACCGCCAGCACATCCATCTCAATGCGGTTGTCGTTGAGGAACAGGTCGGTGAGATGACGCATGTCCTTCAGCGCTTGCGGAACGGCCGTCAGCAGATTGTCTTGCAGATTGAGGTAGCGCACCTGATGGAACGAGTCGAGGAACGACATGTGCCCGGAACGCAACTGCCCACCGCGCAGGCTCAGGCTGGTGACATGATCGAAGTTGGCCTCGAGCCTCGGCAGGGTTTCAAGCAGCTGGCTCAACTTGGGAATGTTGTCCAGTTTCAACGCTTGGGGCCGCATGATACCGGAAGCCTCGATGCCCTCCGGCCCGGTGCGCTGCCAGCATTGCCTGAGCGCTTTGTAGATGTTGTTTCGCGCATGCCACTGCGCCACGCCCGCCGGGCTAAAACGAAAGGACTCGGTCGGCGAGTTCATCCAGCGTTGCATGGCGCGGTTCAACTGATTGAGCTCGGCCTCCAGCGCGGCCAGGCCTTCATGGACCGAACCACCGTTCTGGCTGAACCCGGTCAACAGCGTTTCGATTTCCTCCGGGGTGAAGGCCGGATACAGCGAGCGAGCCCGCCGGCGCAACCCCATGCCGCGCGGGACCTGTTGCGCATAACCCGGCATGCCGCCGCGCAAGCGCATGACGGTCGGGTCGTAGGACGGTTTGAGCACCGGGTTGTCGCGCAGGATCGGCTCGAGCACAGCTCGATCCAGTGGCTTTGTCTTTACTGCCTGCTCAAGGCCTGCCGCGTCATGAATTTCAAAACCCAGGGCGACACGCTGGGAGTCGGGCAATGCGTGCAGCACGGCGGCATACAGATTGTCCAACCCGTGCAGGTGTTGATCGCCCGCGTCCCGTGCTTCATATCGGAGATCCGAACTCTGGATCAACACTCTGCGGATGGGCGCGTCCTGCGGGCCGAGGCTGTCTAGCAGCGTCCCTGAAAAAGAACGTTCACGGATTTCCAGGCGCAGGTCCGAGGGCCAGCCCGGCAGGGCTGCCAGTGAGTGCAGCTCCAGGCGCTCGGTGTCGGTGTTGTGCAGCTCGCCGAGGTACAGGCCTTCATACGCTCGCGCCACTCGCAGCTGGTCCGCCGCTTCGAAGGCCTGTTGGGACAACCTCAAGGGCACGCGCTGTTTCTCGGCCCAATGTTGCAGGTCCGAGGGGTGTGCGTGTTCCACAAGCACTTGCGCCACACTGGTCGAAAGCGACGACTCGTGCCCCTTGAGCAAGCTCACACGGGGATCGTCTGCACGCTCCCGACGCTCGTACAACTTGTCGAACAAACGCCTTTTGCTGCCCCGCGCCTGCTCGGCCAGGCGATCGCGCAAGGCCTTGGTGCGCGCCGTTTTGTCTCCGGAAAACCACTGCCCCAGCATCTCGCGAAGGGCCTGTTCATCCAGGAACCCGACCACACGTGCAGGCAGCGCACCGGCGAGCAAATCCTGCCAGGTCATCTGCAAGGTATCGGCGGGCAACGCGCCGGCATAGCCTTCCTTGAACGCCGCCCCCGACAGGCCCGGCCCCTGGAACACTTCGATGGCCTTGCCCTCGGGCCAGCCCGGCAACTCAGTCATGAAGCGCACGGCAAGATCGGCCCACTCCTGGCCGACCCGGTCGGCCAGGATCTGCTCTGCGCAAGCTTCGGCGTCGGCGTACGCCTTGAAGCGCTTGAGGGTATCGGTCAGCAGCGCGGGTGGGGTTTCGTGCTCCACGTGGAGCCGGCGCAACGCATTTTCGTTAACGCCACTGACGGTCAGGATCTGCTCCAGTGTTTCATCGCTGAACCCATCCACCGAGGCGCCCAGACGCTGGAGCAATTGACGCCGATCCCATTCCAGCGGTTGATCGAGTTCAGTTTTCCACAGGCCGGTGCCGTTGTGCTCCAGCAAGGGCTGATAGGCATCGGCTCGCGAGGGGTGTTGCAGGCGATGCTGGCCAGTGTTCGGGTCCTGTTTGACTTCGTAGCATTTGTCGCCGAGATGCAGCAGGTCCTGATCCTGGTGCCGGTACAAGCCTTTTTCACCGACGACGCCATCCCTGGGCAAGGTGACCGATTGTTGATATGACGTCAGGTCCGGATTCCACAAACGCTGCTTGCCGGCGACCTCCACAGGCTTGAGCCCTTCGACAAAGGGCGAGACCTTGATCGGCGTCAGCTGGCCGCCTGGCAACCCGTGACCGGCGCCCATGAGCGCCAACTGCGCAAAGTTGATCAGCACGCCATTGAAATAGGCAGAGGCCTCTTCCTTGTCGCCTTTGCTCCAGTCTTCGATGCCTTCGGCAACCTCGGCGAGCATCTGCGCAATCATGATGCCCAGCATCGCTTCGCCCAGACCGGGCACCAGCATCGCGGCGAAATTGAACAGGTTCCAGCCAATGTTCAGGTAACTGGTCAGGCGCTTGAAGCGGGCGCTGGCGTCCTCGTCGCCGGTCGGCACCGCGATGCGTCGGGCATCGACGATGGCCTTGTCGCGGCGTTCAACGAACAATGTCACCCACAGGTCGCCCGTGATCTGATTGGTAACGGGTTCTGCATCGGGATTCTCGACCGCCGTTTCACGCCACCATGGCCCCATGTCCAATGGCTCGCGTTGCTGCCAGGTAAACGTCTTCAGACGTTCGTTGACCCGGCTGAAAAACAGCCCCTTGTCCTTTTGCGCCACGAATCGGCTGAAAAACGCCTGGTATTGCGTGTCTCGCAGCTGACCGATCAGGGTTTTCATGAACGCGGCCAGCGAGGGGTATTCCTTGAGCGGATGTTGCGGATCATCCGGTACATAGGCGATCACGTGGCCGGACAAACGACTCTGATGGTAGATGTCGTCGCGGCGCAAAAGCTCATCGTTGAGCCCCTGCGGCCCATTGGCGAAAAACGCCTGCAGCAATTTGAACCGCTCGTACTCCGCACCAGGCAATATCGAGAGGCGCTGCGACCATTCGCTCCAGAATTTCACTGAGTCGGGGGTCAAGGCATCTATCGCCTGCTTGATCTGCGACGGATCGCTGACGGCACTGAACAGTACGATGCCCGTCAACCGAAAGCCCATCAGCGACAATCGGTGGCCATGCAGCGGCCGGTCGTACAGCGTGGTATCGGCCTGGCTTTCGCGCATCTGCCCGAGTTTGCCGTAGGCATGGTCGCTGATATCGCCTTTCAATCGGGCGACCAGTGACGCCACCTGAAAAGCGGCTTTTTCACTGGCCACCGACTCGTCCTGCAAGGCGCGTCGCGCTTCAGCTGTGGTCGGCAGCAGGATGGATTTGATATGCCGCTGGTACTGTCCGCCAATGTCGAGGCTGCGGCACATCGATGCAAACCTGGGCAAGGAAATCGCGGGCTCAAGCGCAAGGCTGCCGCGCTCATCCTTGCGATAGATACCGGAGCTGTTGAGCCAGGCGTCTTCGGTTGTTTCGGCCTCTTCGAAATTGTGCAGCGCCGCTTCCAGTAGCGTGGACTGCCGAACGCGACTGGCCCCGGTATCAATGACAAAGGCAATTTTACTGGGTACTTCAAGTTGCACGCTGAGTGCGTCGAAGGTCTCCACAGTATTGAAGTTCGCCTGCATCGACGCACTGAGCAGCGGTTTGGCGAAGGCATTGATGTCGTGTTGCAAGTTGCCCAGGGTCTTGTCCAGAGTGCCTTGCAGGCGTCCCTGCTCTTCAATCAACTCCTTCAGGTATTGACGGTCGATTTCCCGTGCAGCGCTGTACCACTCGGGGATCTTGGGCCTTAGTGTTTCGAGGGTTTTCATTCTCGACATCGACGCCTTTTTTATCGCGTCGGGTATGGCGCCCAGTACACGCTCGTAATGAACGCCGTTGTTTGGGGCGGGCGTTTCCAGCGAGTTGCTTCCATGCAAATCAGACACTGTTTTTTCACCTTGATGGCTGGGTTGGAGCTAACAGACTTATCCACCCGCGCCTGAAACAAAAGTCCAAATTACTGTTGGGCCAAGGCTGAAAAAAGGCCCGCAAGGTTCGAAAATCAAGGAGCCATCGATAGATATGTACCACCAGAAATGCCTGCGGTTATGCCGCTGCATGAGCGGTCGTGTTTTTTCCGGCAAAGGGACTACTATTCGAATCGCTGTCCCCGATTTGCTCAGGTAACCGCCATGCGTCTTTCCGAATTCATCGTGTTACATGTTGATCGCATCGTCGATGAGTGGGAGCAGTTCGCCATAACCATCACCCCGGCCGCCGAAACCATGGACAGCGCTGCCTTGCGCGACCATGCCCGGTCGATCCTGCTGGCCTCGGCGCGGGACATGTGCAAACCCCAGACACCTGCCGAACAGGCGGCCAAGTCGCGCGGCGAAGGACCGGAGAAAACCCCCAGCCTCGACGTGGCCGGTGCCAGCCACGGCGCACTGCGCCATACCGTGGGTTTTGATCTGGTGCAAATGACCAGTGAGTTCCGTCACTTACGCGCCTGTGTCATCCGCCTGTGGGTCAACAGCCTGCAATCGCCTGACCTGACCTACTTCCAGGACATGATCCGCTTCAACGAAGCCATCGACGAAGCCCTGGCGGAGTCCACGGCCACTTATGCCGAGCAGGTCAATCGCTCTCGGGACATTTTTCTGGCGATCCTCGGCCACGACCTGCGCGCGCCCCTGCAGGCGGTGAGCATGTCCACCGAACTACTGCTGCGCAAAGCCGTGCTCGACGGTGATGCGCTCAAGTGCGCGGTCAATATCCAGCGCAGTACCGGGCACCTGGCGGTGATGGTCGGGGACTTGCTGGAACTGGTGCGCAGCCGCCTGGGCAAGCGTCTGCCGATCGAGCCGGCGCCCATGGACCTGGCCGAAGCGGCGCGCGAAGCGATTGCCCGGGCCAGTGCCGGTCAACCGGAATGCGAACCGACCCTGGATGTACAGGGTGACACACGTGGCACCTGGGACCAGCGCCGGCTCGATCAGATGCTGCAGAACCTGATCGGCAATGCCTTGCAGCATGGTTCAAGCAAACGCGAGGTGAAGTTGACTCTCAAGGGGGAGATCGACAGTGTCCGACTGACAGTGCACAACGACGGAGCCCCGATCCCCTCCGATGCGATCCCGACCATTTTCGACCCGCTGGTGCGCAGCGCCAGTGAAGGGCTCGGCGAGCCTACTACCAGCCTTGGGTTGGGGTTGTTTATCGTCAAGGAAGTGGTCGACGCCCATGAGGGGACAATTGAAGTCAGCTCCCATGAGCTTGATGGCACGACGTTTACCGTGGAGTTGCCCAGAAAGGTCTGATGCTTTTGTGCTTGTTGGAAATCATTCGACCACCAAACGCCCCAATCGCTGCTTGAGCATGCGGTTCTCGGCCCGCAATTGCTGGACTTCTTCAAGCAGGTCCAACGCCAGGGCGACGCCTTCCCATTCCAGGTCCAGATCGCGCCGCAGCTTGGCGGCGCGCTTGGCCAGGGTCAACTCGTAGTCGTTGAAAACCCAGTCCTTGGGCTGAGCGCCCTGAGGTTCGAGGATGCCGTGCTCGACGATTTCGATCACGTAGACGTCCGACAACTCGGTCGCCTCACAGAATTCGGCCATGTCCAGTTGAACGATCAGGGGACTGCTCATAGTCAGTGACTCCTCGGTTCCAAGGGATCAGAAATGCTCTCGCGGGTCGAACGCGGCTTTTTTCGCCAGCTCCTGCCACAGGGCCTTGATGTCATCGTCGGATTTCTTCGGCATCACGGCCTTCAACTGCACGAACAGGTAACCGCGCTCACCGGCCTTGTTCATCAGGCCATGGCCCTTGGCGCGCATGCGCTGGCCGTTCTGGCTGCCGGCCGGGACCTTGAGGTTGATCTTGCCGGTCAGGGTCGGCACGGCGACTTCGGCGCCCAGCGCCAGCTCCCACGGTGCCAGTGGCAAGGTGATGATCAGGTTCTCGCCTTCGACGTCGAACTTCGGGTGCGGCGCAAAACGGATCGTCAGGTACAGGTCGCCATTGGCCCCGCCACCCACGCCCGGAGCACCCTGCCCCTTGAGGCGAATGCGCTCACCGTCGCTCACACCGGCCGGAATCTTCACGTTCAGGCTTTTGCTGGTGTTGCTCACATGCTGGCCGGCCGCGTTGTACTGAGGTACCTGGAAGGTCACCTTCTTCGACTCGGTCGACAGCGTTTCTTCGAGAAAGACCCCAAGTTCCATTTCCACGTCCTGCCCTCGACGTCCGGTGCTGCGACGCGACTGTCCACCACCACCAAAACCTGGCCCACGGTTACCGAAGATCGAACTGAAGAAGTCCGAGAAATCGCCCGTGTCCTGGCCACCGCCACCGAAGCCACCACGGCTCTGCCAGCCCGGAGGTCCCTGGAACGGTTGGCCGTGCTGGCCATAGCGACGCAAGTCATCATATTCGGCACGTTTGTCGGCGCTTTTCAGCGCTTCATAGGCTTCCGAGGCATCCTTGAACCTGGACTCGGCATCCTTTTCCTTGCTGACGTCGGGGTGGTATTTGCGCGCCAGCTTGCGATAGGCGGCCTTGATCGCCTTGTCGTCTGCGGTCGGCTCCACACCGAGAATCTTGTAATAGTCTTTGAAGTCCATCGAGGGAATCACCATCCGTTATCAGAATCGCGCCACAGGCCACAGCATGCGCTTGTTTGCAGCCATTGGTTTGACCGATCTCAAGTTTGTGACCGGGCGGCGCAGCAGAAGTTTATCGGCAGCAGGCGGGGCTTCTTGCGAGCACTCCCGCGGCTGTCCGGTTGATGCAGGGTAGTTTGGGGGGGATGCCCCATCTTTCAAGGCATTGTCTGCGAAGAATTAGCAGATAACCGGCCTTCGAATCTGGCGCGCTCTGACATACACTGCGCGGCCGTTTTTTAACCGGAACCTGAAAGACATGAACAACGCATCTCCAGCCCGTGCCTTGGGTATCGACTTTGGCACGTCCAACTCCACTGTCGGCTGGCTGCGCCCCGGCGTGGAAACGCTGATCGCGCTGGAGGACGACAAGATCACCCTGCCGTCGGTGGTCTTCTTCAATATCGAAGAACGTCGCCCGGTGTACGGCCGGCTGGCGCTGCACGAGTACCTGGAAGGCTACGAAGGCCGCCTGATGCGCTCGCTCAAGAGCCTGCTGGGTTCCAAGCTGATCAAGCACGACACCAGCGTCCTGGGCACGGCGATGCCGTTCAAGGACCTGCTCGGGCTGTTCATCGGTCAACTCAAGAGCCGCGCCGAAGCCGCCGCTGGTCGGGAATTCGAAGAGGTGGTACTGGGTCGGCCAGTGTTCTTCGTCGACGATGACCCGATGGCCGACAAGGAAGCCGAAGACACCCTGGTAGACGTGGCGCGCAAGATCGGCTTCAAGGAAGTCTCGTTCCAGTACGAACCGATTGCCGCCGCGTTCGACTACGAGTCGACCATCGAGAAAGAAGAGCTTGTCCTGATTGTGGACATCGGCGGTGGTACATCAGACTTCTCGCTGGTGCGCCTGTCGCCGGAGCGTCGGGGTGTGGATAACCGCCACGAGGACATCCTCGCCACCGGCGGTGTGCACATCGGCGGAACCGACTTCGACAAACAGCTCAGCCTGCAAGGCCTGATGCCGCTGTTCGGCTACGGCAGCCGCATGAAGAGCGGCGCCTACATGCCGACCAGTCACCACATGAACCTGGCGACCTGGCACACCATCAACTCGGTGTACTCGCAAAAGTCGCAACTGGCCCTGGGCAGCATGCGCTATGACATCGAGGACACCGGTGGCATCGATCGCCTGTTCAAGTTGATCGAACAGCGCGCCGGACACTGGCTGGCCATGGAAGTGGAAGAAACCAAGATCCAGCTGACCCACGCCGACAATCGCCACGTGCCGCTGGATCGCATTGAAGCGGGCTTGAGCGTGGACCTGAGCCGTGCGCTGTTCGAGTCAGCCATCGAGAGCTTGCTGGAGCGGGTGCGCAACAGCGTCACCCAACTGCTGGCAGACGCCGATGTGCGGGTCGATCAGGTCGATACGGTGTTTTTCACCGGTGGCTCGAGCGGGATTCCGGCGCTGCGCAACAGTGTTTCGGCGATGTTGCCGAATGCACGGCATGTGGAAGGGAACATCTTTGGCAGTATCGGTAGCGGTCTGGCGATTGAAGCGGCCAAGCGTTACGGCTCTATGGACTGATCCAGAACCGAGGTGCCTCTATCGCGAGCAAGCTCGCTCCCACATTAGTCCTGCGAGCACAGGTCCATTGTGGGAGCGAGCTTGCTCGCGATGGGGCCAGATCAGCCAACAAAGATCCAGCGGATCAAACCATCCCCACCTGCTTCAACTCACTCTTCAGATACGCGTAGTAAATCGGCCCCGCCACCACCCCCGGCAGGCCGAACGCGGCCTCGAACACCAGCATCGCCAGCAGCAACTCCCACGACTTGGCACTGATTTGCCCGCCGACGATGCGCGCATTGAGGAAGTATTCGAGCTTGTGGATAACAATCAGGTAACCCAGCGCCGCCACAGCGACCCAGATCGACAACGACAAACCGACGATGGTGATCAGGGTGTTCGACATCAGGTTGCCGATCACCGGCAGCAGGCCGAGCAGGAACGTCAGCACGATCAGGGTTTTGGTCAGCGGCAGCTTGATACCGAACATCGGCAAGATCACCGCCAGGAAAATCCCGGTGAAGACGGTGTTGAGCAGGGAAATCTTGATCTGAGCGAACACGATGTTGCGAAACGCCTGGACCAGCAGGTGCAGACGTTCGAACAACGCCGCGGCCAGCGGTTTGCGCTTGGTCAGGTCCGGCACGCGCTGCAAGGCAATGATCGCCCCCAGCACCATGCCGATCAGCAAGGTCACGAACATGTGCGCCGCGTCCTTGCCCACCAGTTGCAAATCACTGAGGTGTTTGCTGACCCATTCGCCAATCGCCACGCGGAACTCCGCGGCACTGGCCGGCAGATAGGCGTCGATGAACGGCGGCAATTGCCCGCGCGCGCGGTCGACCACTCCCATGAACTTGTCGAGGGACGCGCCGGGGTTTTCCGCCTCGTGCAGCAGGAAGCTGAAGGCACCGGCAAAGATCAGCGACAGCACGCTGACAATCAGAGTCCCCAGCAACGCCACCGCCAGCCAGCGCGCACGCCGGCCTTCGATCAGCCGTTGCAGTTGCGGGGTGAGCATGTTGACCAGTTCGAACACGAGCAACCCGGCGAGCAGGCTGGGCAGCAACCGCAGCGGCAGGACCAGCAGCAGTCCGCCAAAAATGATGACCCAGCTGATGACCAGCAAGACTTGACGCTGAGAAAACGTTGGCATACAGCCTCAAAAACGAACGGCGTAAAAAGGATTGGCAGTCTGCCAGCGATCCGGTGCGAGCACTAGGGATTGTGTGGGGCGACCTTAGTGGTGGTTCAGGATTTCTTGCAGCGCCTTCTGCGGCCCCATCGTCGGAGCGCCGCCCGGAGCAAGCTCGCTCCCACAGTGGAACTGAGTACACCGGACAAATGTGGGAGCGAGCCTGCTCGCGATGGAGCCAGCACAGCCACCACTGTCCTTGAGCCGATATTATTTCTTCTTCAGGCAATCACTCATGAATGCCTTGCGCTCGTCACCCTTGAGGGCTTTGGTGGCGGCGTCGGCGTTGCAGGTCTTCATCTTCTCTTGCTGTGGGGTCAAGGCTTTGCCGGCATCGTTGGCCGCCGGGGTGGCCTTGAGGCAATTGCTCATGAAGGCTTTGCGCTCATCGCCCTTGAGGGTTTTTGCAGTCGCCTCGGCGTTGCAGGTGGTCATCTTGTTCTGTTGGTCTGTGGCGGCGAAGCTTTGGGAACAGAGCAGCAAACCGATCATCAACAAAGGGGCACGCATTATCTTCATGGAGTTTTCTCCGTGTCGCCGCATCGAGAGATGCGGCCTCCACGAGGAGTGTAGTCAAGCCTTGTTACACCTTCCTCCAGACATAAACGATCATTGCGCCGGGGACGTAGCCGCAGACTCTTCAGCCAACACATCCTTGAATGCCTGCTTATAGCCCGCCAAGGCTGAAATCCGTTTTTCGATCACGGATACGGGCAATCGCTCGAACGACACTCCGACTTCCCCCGACAAACAAAATTGTGTTCCCAATAGCTTCAATGACGTGAATTGGGCATAAGCCCCCGACTTGTACAGTTTATTCATTTTTATTTGCCTGAAGGTGTTGTCCCGGGAGACCTCCGGCAACGCCGCCCGTCCCGCCGGCACGTCGTTGATAAAGGCAAAGTCTGCGCTGGCGGGGCCGGGTTCAAGTGTTGCAATGGCCGGCAGTTCGAACTCGAAATAGCCCTTGTCCGCCGTATGGGCGGCTGGAAACTCCGGCCACGAATCGGCAACCACCAGTTGCTTGAGATCGGTCAAGTCATCGCCAATGACCACGTACTGATGATCGAATGCGGTGGCTTTGACGAGGTGGATCCGCGAGGTTCTCGGTTGGCTGGCCAGCAGCGCGAAGGTCACCTTGGAGTTTTCCGAACAATTGCCTCCCTTGATTTCAATGGCTTTACGCGCATGTTCGGCGAGAGACATCCGTGCAGTGAATTGACCTTCCTGCAGATCCAGTCCTCGCAGCCCCTTGATTTTCGCGATCGCCGAACCACCCTTTTCCCAGATGCTCGGCAACTGGTTGCCCGATAACGGCAACAATTCCTTGGCCCGATAGATGGCGCGCTGTGCCTGGCGCAGATTGGCCATGACCTGGGGTGTCACTTCGATTGGCTGCGCGGCCGTCGTGACGTCGCTTTCAAGGTCAGCGGCATACTTCTGCAATGGCACCCATCGGTCGCTGGACACCGGGAGGTTTTCCCTCACGGCGCGTTGCAGCGCCTGATATTCATCGAGACGCCCGGTTTGCTCGAGATCGCGCGCGCGGGCGCCCAGATTGCGCTCGGACTCCGTGAGCTCCACCAGGCCCTGTTTGGTGAACAACCGTTCGACCACTGCATTGAACTGCTCAGGCGACATCAGCTTTTGCAGATCGGGCAATACTTCAATACTTTGTACCGTTCGCAGATTGGCCTCGGAGCCATCGGTATTCGCCTTGTTGAGTCCATTCCAGAGTAATTTCCAGCAATCGTCGGGCAAGCTTTCTTCCATCAACTTGAGCCCGCGCAGATAGTTGTATCGTTCGAACGAGGGGACGCTCGGATGGAACGCACCATCGACAAAAACCAAGCCGCGTCGCTCGACGTCCTGCAGTTGCGCAATCTCACCGGTCACGGTGGGAGCACCTCCACGCAGGCGCATGATCGCCGGATCAAACGTCGGAATTTTCAACTCCGGCAAACCGGAAAGAACACTTAACAGCCTGTAGGGTTTCAGGGCATGGTCGCGCAATGCAGCCTTCAGGACCGGGCCCTGACCGATATGAATCTGCAACGCATCACGCTCGGCATCGGGTAATGCCTGCAGGATCGAGGTAAACAAATCGCTGCCCGAATGCAGGGCATTGCCTTGCTCGTCGCAAGCCTGGATCAACCCGTTTTCGCTTAAGACGAGCGTACGCCGGATGGCGGCATCCTCGGGGCCGATGCTGTCCAGTTGTCGGCCATCGAAACGGTAGTGACGCAGCTCGAGCCTCACATTGGCATTCCAGCCAGGCAGGTTTTCCAGGGAATGCAACGCCAAGGCGTCGAAGTCCGGATTGTCGACCGACTCCAGATAAAAACCCTCGTACGCACGGCTGATCCGCACGTCCCTGAGCGCCCAATCGGCGAACCCTTCAAGGCGTTTGGGAAGCCTGCGCAGCTTGAGCTCCTGCAACTCCTCTGGGCGCGCCAGCGCGACCAGCTCTTGTGCAACGACACCGGGCATTCCTGGCACCTCACCCTGGATGAACCTTGCCTCGGCACTGACGGCTTGCCCGACATCCCGGTAACGTTTGTCGAACAACGAGGCCTTGCGCCGTTCTGCCAATTGCGCGAGTTGCCCCCTCAAACGCGTGGCATTTTGTGTGCGGCTGCCGACCGGTACATCTGGCTCATCACCCAGCAGTTGTCGGGTCTCGGCATCATCGAGAAACAACAGCAAGGTGTCGATCAGGTCGGTATCCGCCAGTTGGTTCACAGAGAAAGAGACAGGTTCGTCATCGACCCCGATGGTGTACAGCACTCGTCCATCGGCCCCCTTGAGCTCAATCGCTCTGCCAGGCCACAAGCCGTCCAGCAATTGAAACTGCCAGAGCGGGTCGGCCTGCAAATAATCCTGTGCACGGGCGCTGCCGATGTTTTGGATGAAGGTGTGGATATCCCGGTCGATCCGGAACCGGGTCACCGTATCGCTGAGCAAAGGGATCGCCCGCTCGTTATCGGCGTACATGCGTACCAGCGCACCGACATCGGCACGGCTGACAGTGCGAATGTCGCCGAACTTGTCGGTCAACCCCTCCACCGACGGACCGAGTCGCTTGATCAGCGCATCGGCATCCCAGGTGTGAGGTGTTTCACCCTCGATTACAAAAGCGCCAGTACCGTTACTCTCCGCCACCGGCTGATAGGCCTCGGGACGGGTCGGATGCTGAACCCGGTGTTTGCCGGTTTGCGAATCGAACCTGAGTTCGAAATGATCATCGTCCAAAGACAGAATCTGCCGGCCCTGATGCTGATGCAGACCGTAAAGGTCAGGTTTGGAATCCGTCGCCAGACGCAGGTTTTGTTGCAGGTACGGCTGCAGATTTTTCCCCCATAGCCGCTGCTCACCGTTTCGGAGCGTGACTTGACGGGCGCCTTCGAGGAAGGACGACAACCTGGGCTTCACCACTTGAGTGGCGATAGCACCGCCCACGGCAAACGTGCCCAACTGAACCAGGTTTTCAGCGACGCCGACCAGATGCTCCGCCGCTTCAACGTACTCGCCCTGGGTGAGTTCAACGACACCTTCCACGACCCCATCTACTAGTTGATAGGCGATATACCCCAGCATGAGCTCCCCGAGCACCGGGACAAAGGGGGTCGCGACGAGCAAGGCAACCTGCATGATGTCGGAGAGCATTTTTTCCAGGTTTTCGATCCACGCCCAACGTGCGGCACTGTCCGCATCGGCGGTGGTCACGGCCAGCGCGCGCCCGTCGGCAAAAATCTTGTCAACTTGCTGCTGATAGAGATAAACCCACGGATCGCCGTTATAACGGCTGACGGTATCGTTTTCGAACGATACCGCGGCTATCCGCAAATCGGGGCGATCTACTTGAGTTTCGCGCCAGGCAGGCAGATTGGAGCCCGGTTGTGTGCCGTGGTAAGTGATTTCCCACAGTTTCGCGTTGAGCGCGGCGAAGAAATGACCACGCTGGTAATGATCCACGAATCGACTGAAAAACGCCTGATAGCTGCGCCGGGTAGCGCCGGATGCCTGATCGTTGCCCCGTAGCTGGTGAGTCAGTTCGAGCGCGAACTCGGCCGTCGAGGCATACTCTTTCAGCGGATGCTCGGGATCGTGCGGTACGTAGGCAATGACGCGCCGGACATTCGCACCGGGGATATCGAGATCGGCGGCGATCAGTACAATCCCGGTCAGACGGGTGTCGAGCATGCTCAAGTGGTAGAAACGCACGGGACCGCCATCCCACACCAGTCCCTTTTTACCCAGGACCATGTTCAACACGGTCAGGTAGGCCGCTGCCCCGATGTCCTTCTTCATCAATGCCAGATGTGCTGCAGCTTTCATGGCGCTTTTCTGACTGGCGACGATGCGGTGCTGCACCGCCTCCCGGACCATGGCACCTTCGGGAGCCAGATAACTTTCCAGATACTTTTTATATTGGGACCCAATATCCAGAGTTCGGCACAGCGTCTTGAACTGTTCGATCGTTATTCCCAACTTCTTTATTTCAAACCGCCCGATGTCGTCGGGCCTGGTGATAAATGCAGAGTCGCTGGTAAATACTTCGCCCTCGGCAAAATTTTGCAGAGACGCGTTAAGTAACGAGACAGTTCGACTGCCGACACCGCCGGTGACATTGAATGCCCAAGCGGATGTTTTAGCCGAAAAATACAACCGCAGAAAAATTTCACGAACATCGACCACTACACCGAATTGCTTCTTGAGGGCATTGGTCAGCAGTGGCTGGGCAAAGGATTCGGCATCTTGCAGCTTCCCGAGCATCCGGTCGACCTGGTTCTGCGCCTGCCAACTGACCTTTGTGGCTTCTTTCGCTGCTACATGTTCCGTATGGGACGCCGCTTTGCTCCAGGCGGGAATAACTTTGGGTGTGTTGCGTAAATCACCCACCCGCTGAAGCGAAGAATCGACAATCCAGTCGGGAATGGCGCTTTTGATAAAGTTGTAGTGAGTACTGTGCTCTTGGTTTATATCGAAATAATCTTGGCTACTCGCAGACTTCAACAAAAAATTTTTCACAATCATTACTCGCAAACTTAGAGAGAGGATCGAAGCCTACAGCGCCCCAATTCTGTTCCCATGAAGTTTGTTTCGGATAATGCTGTATGAAAACTCTTAACGAGTGCGTTAAAACTTCTTGTTGCGTCGATAGTAGTCGGGCGTGCACCCGGCCTGACGCTGGAACATCGCGATAAACGCCGAACCGGTGCTGTAGCCCATGTCGAAGGCGATTTCCTGAATGCTGCGATGGCTGTCCAGTGCTTCAATCGCGGCCAGGAATCGCAGACGCTGACGCCACTCACCAAAACTCATGCCCAACTCGCGGACAAACTGCCGCGCCAGGGTCCGTTCACTGACGTGAACCTGCGCCGCCCAATGCGCCAAGGGCCGGTTGTCACCGGGTTCGGCTTGCAGGGCCTCGCATATGCTCAGCAGTCCCGGTGTGCTGGCATAGGGCAGGTAACACTCATGCACCGGCGCCTGTTGCAACTGATCCACCAGAACCTGAGCCAGGCGTTTATCCGCGGCCTGCTCGGGAATCTTGACGTCACGGACGGCGAAGTCCTTGAGGATCGCCTTGAGGATGTCACTGATGGCGAGCGTGCAGGCCTGTTGTGGCAGATCCTCGCAGACCGCCGGCGCCAGGCAAACGGCACGGTAGTTGATCGGCTGGTGGCTGTAGAAACTGTGCTCGATTTCGGGGGGCACCCACACCGCGTATTGCGGCGGCGAGAGGAAACGGCTGCCGTCGACATCCATGTGCAACACCCCGTGGGCCGCATACTCCAGAGTGCCCCAGGGATGACGGTGCGCAGCGGCGAATTCGTGGGTATTGAAATCGGCGTAGCGGAAGTACACCGCCGAAGGCAATTCGCTGAAATCCAGCAGATCGATGTGTTTACTGCGCATGCTGTCCGTCATCAGGGGCCGGTTGTCTGGATCGAAGTATAGGCTTGCATCCAGACAAGCGGATAATTGCCCTTCATTAACGTTCTGGTTTTTCCCGATGCAATACGCTTATCCCCTGCTGGCCATTTTTATCTGGGCCGGCAACACCGTGATCACCAAAATGTCGGCCGGGGCGATCTTCCCCGCCGAGATCGGCTTCTACCGCTGGCTGCTGGCCGGGTTGCTGTTCACGCCCTTCATGCTCAAACCGGTGCTCACCCATTGGTCGCAGATCCGCCCGAAACTGGGCAAGATCTTTGTCCTCGGTGTGCTCGGCATGGCGGTCTATCAAAGCCTGGCGTACTTCGCCGCGAGCCTGACCTCGGCCACCAACATGGGCATCATCCTGTCGCTGATGCCACTGATGTCGCTCGCCATGGCGATCATCAGCCTCGGCCAGCGCCTGACCATGGGTGCCCTGGCCGGTGCGGTGCTGTCGTTTGCAGGTGTCCTGGTGGTGGTGTCGTCCGGCAGCCTTGGCGCACTGCTCGAACACGGGGTCAACCTGGGCGATGCGATGATGCTGATCGCCACCCTGGCCTACGCGGTCTACAGCACCCTGTTGAAAAAGTGGCAACTGAAACTGCCGCCGCTGGTGCTTCTGTATCTGCAGGTGCTGGTGGCCGTGGTGGTGCTGTTCCCGCTGTTCATCGCCTCACCGAAAGTCGGCCCGACCCTGCAGAACATTCCACTGGTGCTGTACGCCTGCCTGCTGGCTTCGATGGTCGCGCCGCTGGCGTGGATGCAGGCCGTGGTGCGTTTGGGACCGAGCCGGACCACGCAGTTTTTCAATTTGCTGCCGCTGATTACCGCATTGATTGCAGCGGTGGTGCTGCATGAGCAACTGGCGATGTATCACCTGGTGGGCGGGGTGTTGACCTTGGGCGGGGTGATCGTTTCCGAGCGTTGGACGACGGTGTTGGGGCGCAAGGTCAGTGTTGCCTGATCTGACGCCATCGCGAGCAAGCTCGCTCCCACAGGTGTTGTGTCGAACCCGTCTGTTGCGAACAACCGAAAACCTGTGGGAGCGGGCTTGCCCGCGATGAACGATAACTCGGTCTAAAGCCCCGCCGCACTCAACCGCGCCGCATGCTCGACAAATAACCGGATCGGCTCAGCCCCCTTGCCCACCAGCCCCAGCGACTGGTTGACGATATCGAAGTGATCCAGCGGATACTCATCGCCAATCACCGTGCCCAGGTGCGAGCTGTAGCGCCCGACCATGCCGTCGCAATGCCCGGCTTCGCGGACGAAGGTTTTAGCGAACAGCCGGCAACTGCGGTTGGTGCCGTCCAGCAGGTTGCGCCCGCGATCGGTAATGCCCGGTTGCAAGGTGCCGGACCAGGAGTAATAGCGCACGCCGTTGACCTCTTCCGGCCCATGACCGCCCCAGGTGTCGGGCAGCCCCTGTGGATAACGCTGGTTGAACAGCGCGACGCCAGCGCTGGTGAGGGAGTGATGGGACGCATGGATATCCACCGGCAGCTTCGGCCCGCGGTAACCGGTATCCAGCCACCCTATCAGCGCGCCGACGATCCGCAGCAAAAAGCACAGCAGACGACCACGGACGCTCTCGTGGGGATAATGTTCGTGCAGGTAATCGGCGAGCTCCGAACCGTGGTTCGGCCCCGCCACCGAGGTCACCGATGCCACCAGATCCGGGCGCTTGGCCGCTGCATAACGGGCGGTCAGCGAGCCCTGGCTATGACCGATCAGGTTGACCTTGTCGGCCCCGGTTTCCCGCAGGATTTCTTCGATACGCGCCAGTAATTGCTCGCCCCGCACTTCGTTCGAGTTAAGCGGCGAGACCTGCACCGCGAACACCACCGCACCGCCATGGCGCAACGCCTCGACGATCCCGTACCAATACGGATAAAGCACCAACCGGATGAACCCGAGCATCCCCGGGACCAACACCAGCGGGTAGCGCGGGGCAGAACCTTGCGACATGGGCGGACATCCTTGTGGTCGGGCGGTGACGCAAGGCTGGATGCAAGACATCCGCCAAGCATCATCAGCGAAGATGACAAGTCTATGTCATCCGCCCTACTTCAACCCTACCACGCCCGCCACGATCAGCCCGACCGAAACCAGCTTGATCACGGTCAGGCTTTCACCCAGCAGCGCGAAACCGAGAAACACCGTGCCCAGCGAACCGATGGCGGTCCAGATCGGGTACGCAATGCTTACCGGGAGCTCGCGCATGGCCAGGGTCAGAAAATAGATCCCGCCCACAGCGGCCACTACGGTGACCAGCGAAGGCCAGAGCCGGGTGAAGCCCTCGGCGTACTTCATGCCCATGGCGAAGGTGACTTCGAACCCGGCGGCGACCAGCAGAAACAGCCAGGCCATCTAGAACTCTCCGGCCAGCGCCAACAAGCGCTGCTCAGCCTCGGCGGCAGAGATTTGAAAGCTGCGCTCGGCGGACTCCTCGCCCTCGGCAGCCACCACGGTGACGTCCGTGATGCCAATGAATCCAAGCACCGTACGCAGTAGCGTGTCGGCATGGTTCATGGCTTCCAGCTCGCCGCCCGGGCCAAAACCGAAGCCGCCACGGCTGGTGATGATCAGGGCCTTTTTACCCAGCACCAACGGCTCGTACTGGGCCACGCCATTGTCCAGGGTGTGATCGAAGGTCACCCCCACCCGCACGATCTGATCGATCCAGGCTTTCAAGCCGCTGGGGACGCTGAAGTTGTGCATCGGAGTGGAAATCACCAGCACATCATGGCCAAGCAGTTCGCCGACCAGTTCGTCGCTGAACGCCAGATCGGCCTGCATCGACAGCGGCCGAGCGGCGGGCTCGGGGTAAAACGCGGCGGCCACGAATGCCTCGTTGACCGGCGGAATCAGCGCACGACCGACTTCGCGTCGGGTCAGTTGCGCATGTGGATGACGGGCCTGCCAGGCCGCCAGAAACACTTCGGCCAAACGCCGGGAGTGCGAACGATCACCACGGGGGCTGGCGTGAACAGCAAGAATTCTACTCATCTGTCTCTCCTCAGGGCTAAACTCAAACGGCTTGTGGTTTGCAGCTTGAGACTCACTACCGTCCTCGCTCAAATGAGCAGAAATCAGTCTGGATGAATCCATTTCATCCATGGAGTGTTCAATGTTCGCCTCGTTGCCGCTGACCGCCCTGCGCGCTTTTGAATCAGCCTCACGCCTGCTGAGCTTCAAGGCTGCTGCCGAAGAACTCTCGGTGACGCCGACGGCGGTGTCCCACCAGATCCGCTCACTGGAAAGTTGGCTCGGCGTGCCATTGTTCGAGCGTCTGCCGCGCCAGGTGCGCCTGACCGAATGCGGCGAACGGCTGTTCCAGAGCCTGCATGGGACTTTTCTGGAAGTGGCGCAAAGTGTCGATACACTGCGTCCGCAACGCAGTGGCGCCAGCCTGACGGTCTCCACTACCGCCGCCTTCGCCGCCCTGTGGCTGGTGCCAAGGTTGGGACGTTTCTACGCCCGACACCCGAACATCAACGTGCGCCTCGATACCCACTGCGAAGTCATCGATCTGCATCAGGACGCCAGTGTCGACCTGGTGCTGCGCTACAGCCTCGATGATTACCCCAACCTTTACGGCCAGTGCCTGTTCGATGAGTCCTTTGGTGTCTACGGTTCGCCTGAACAAGTGGCCCTGGCGTCGAGTCGCGCTCCGACGCTGATCAGCGTGCGCTGGCACAACTCCAAACTCTATGCCCACGGATGGGAGGCCTGGTGCGCTCGCTCCGGCGAAACCTGGCTGGGCGGTCGGCCGGCCGTGCGCGAATACGACGAAGAGCATTACGCCCTGCAAGCGGCGATTGCCGGCCAAGGCCTGGTGCTGGCAAGCAATATTCTGGTGTCGGAAAGCGTGGCCAGTGGTCTGTTGTTGCCGTACCGGGGGGAAATCCAGGTCGATGGAGCCGGCTACAGCGCACTGTGCGTGCCGGGGCGTGAGCGACATCCACCGGTTCGGGCTTTTTTTGCGTGGTTGCGTGAGGAGGCATTGTTGTCCGGGCATGCGGTGCGCTGATCAGCGCCTCGACAACAGTTCAAGTGTTTCAAGTTTAACGACTGCTTAAGTTCACCACTACGAATTAGAACAATCACAAACGCCGAATAACAAACACAACTAAAACCTGAAGTTACAAACCAAAACTAGACTTTTAAATCTATAAACCTACTCTAACAACCACAGCCAGCCGGCTGCTCACACCAACAAGTAAAGGATTACTTTCATGCTACTTGAACAACGACTCGAATTTATTGATTCCCTGCCAGCATTACCTATCATCACGCAGCGCTCGGCACCTGTATTTTCTACGCTCTTGAACAAACCTGAACATGATATCAACAAACCAACTGCCAGCGTCATGCCTGATACTATCGATGCCTTCCTGCCCGGCGTTTCGCAGGAAATCATCGACGACGTCAATTTGTGCAAACTGGTCATGCAAAACGCCGCCACCAAACTCTACCCCGAAGATGAAAAACTCTTCGAGTGGTATCGCTACTATGTTGACGGCCTGAGCAAACTGGGCTGGGTAACTCAAAACCGGAACATCCAGGAGGTCACGATCAAGAGAGTTGGCCTGACGATGGATCAGGTTGCCCTGGAAGTGGCTGCAGGATTGATTGGCGGTAATGCGGCTCAAATACTGAGCAACGTTGCGAAAAAAGCAGTTGAGATGGTGCAAAACAATCCGGGTGCCATCACCATTTTTGAGAAAAACAAAAAGCTTGGCACTCAGGCAAAATTCGATATCGCACCCATCTGGGTCGATAAAAATGGGCAACCCAACATGATCCTTAACTGCATATCCCTCGATGCGAGGGAAAGCACGCGCGGTATCCTGTTCTGGAAATCGACCCGACAGTCCACCACTATCAAAACAGGTGCTGTTCGTACTCACCTTGATATTAAAACGTTCTCCGGGATACGCAACGCCGTATATAAAAAATATCAGGCAGACGGACAAAAATTCATCGAAAACCTGCCGGACTTCTAATCGCTTTACCACATATTTAAATCGGCAATAAAATTGCCGATTTAAATATGCTACCGCGCAAGCCTCTGCGCAGGAAAAACTTATGAAAAAAGCACCGTTCGATATTTACCTAGTCAATGGAAACATCACGATCTTTTGCGGCTCGCACACGGACAGCTTTAAGAAAGACATACTAGCCTCCAGCCTGCTGGGCGATCTGGTGGCCTCAAAGAAAAGTGGCAACCGTGAAATATCGTGGCCAGCTTATACAGATACCGTTCAAAAAGTCGGCTGGGCTGTTGGCAGCCGAACGACTCAGCAACTCAAGTTTGAAAACAGCAGCCTTTTAAATATTGTTGAGCAAAGCACCGGGAGTGCCCTGCCACAAGATGAACGGCTAGCGCTGGCCAACGCATTTGAGCAACTGACAAGACTCCAGCCTGACTCACTGGCGGTCAGGGCAATCGTCGAGAAACTCCAAAGTAACGCCACCGTGAGCAATGCCTACGCAGACATAGCGGTTTCCACGGCCGCATTACTGACGATCATTCGCAACAATAAGACCGTGGTAACCCTGCAAATGGCGTTCAAAACAGCTCAGGAGATTGCAATCGATATTCTCGACCAGCCGGTTTTGAGCGTCACCCACGAACACAAGACCAACATTTGGCTGATGAGTAGCGTCCTGGATGGGCGCTTTTACAATCAGGTAAGAGATGACGTTCTCAAGAAAGTGGGGCTTAACATCGAAACAAAGCTGCTGCATATCCCTGCCCCCCCGGCTTGAATTGAATGATCCAGCCTTGCAAGACGTTCAAGCGCCCCTGAATCGGAGCGTTTGAACTGTCTCCGGCAACCTTCAGTTTTTTACCGTCTTCGGCGCCTTGCCCGCCTTCATCTGCTCCAGCAACGGCGCGCACTGGTTCGGCTCGCCGCCACTCGGCGCTATCAGCGCCAACAACCCTGCCGCCGGTGCGGCGATCACGCCTAACGCGACCATCCCGGCTCCACGCAACATCAACGGCACGGCCTTGACCCCCGCATCGGGCTTGATGAACTTGCCCCGCACGTACAGCGGCGAACGCAACGAAATCAAACGCCAGCCCTTTGATTCCGGGGTGATGGTCAGGTCCAGTTGTTCGGTCGCCATGTTCGCCGTGCCATCGATGTAAACAATGGCGTTCTCGGTGTCGAACACAAACAAGCGGGTACTCGCCAGGCCGGACTGGATGCCGAAGTCGGCGGCGGCGCAGTTGATCTTCACTTCCTTGTCGCCAAAGATCTTGCCGACCACGTAGTTGCCGACGTTCAGCCCGGCCAACTCCATCAATTCGCGACTGATAGCACCATCGTTGATCAGCATTTTCAGATTGCCATTGGCGCTGCCCAGCAGTTTAGCCACCGAATTGCCGTGCCCGCTGATATCACCGTCGCCGTTGAGTTCGCCGAAACTGGTTTTCATCGGTTCAAAGCCGGGGAACAACTGCTTGAGCTTGAAGCCTCGCGCCGTGAGTTTGGCATGGCCCTCCAGCGGATCGGTGTGGCCGTTCAGGCGAATCTGCGCATCCAGCTTGCCGCCGGCCACGCCGAAACGCAGCGGCTCGAGGCTGAGCACGCCATCGGTGAGTACCAGATGGGTATAGAGATCGTTGAACGGCAGTTTTTCGCTGTGCACGATGCGCTTGCCGGTGAACTCGACATCGGCGTCCATATCGCGCCAGCGATCGGTCTTGAACTCTTCGACCGGCAGCACTTTGTCCGCCGGTTGTTTGCTGTCACCGCCTCGGGCCTTCTGCTCGGCGTTGGAGTCGGCACCAATCAGCGGTGCCAGGTCAGCGAACAGCAATTGATTGGATAACAGCGAACCGTTGAGCTTCGGCCGTGGCTGGCTGGCCACGTAGGTCAGGTTGCCATGGATGTCACTTTCACCGATCTTGCCGTTGAATTCTTCATAGTGGAATACCGCGCCACCCGGCTCGTGTAACTTGGCGATCAGATGGCCGTCGGTGGCATAGGGTGGCGTGTCCGGCAGGATCACGCCGGTCAGCGGGTAGAGATTGCCCAGACTGGTACCGGCCAGTTTCAGGCGCAGGTCCAGGGCGCCGAGGTTCAGCGGATCGGTCAGGGTGCCGGCCAGTTCGACGCTGGAATCGGCGATTTTTACCTGTGCCTGAAGCGGAAACGGCCGTGCCGCGTCCTGCAACGCCAACAGCCCGCCAATCTTGCCCTGGCCCGCGAGCTTCTGGCCGTGGTACTGGCCGTTGACCTTGAGGGCGAATGCATAGTCCTGGGGTGACGAACCCTTCTCCTGCGCGGCTTTCGCCGCTTTGTCGCCGACGATATCGCTGAACGGAATCGGCTTGCCCAATGGATCGATCAGTACGTCGAGTTGGGTCTTCAGGTTCTGGTCGTCGAGGGTGACATGCCCCTTGTCAAAGCCGATCGCTCCGATATCCACCACCCAACTCGAAGGCTCGGCGTCCGGGTCCTTTGGGTCGAGTTTGAAGGTCCAGTTGGCGCGCCCGTCAGCCAGGCGTTGCAGGTGGGCATTGGGCTCGGTGAGATCGATACGCGGGATCACCACCCGCTGCGCCAGCAATGCCAGGGGTGAAATACGCAGCTCCACCCGTTTGAGGGTGACCATCTGTGGCTGTTTCGACCAATCGGGATTGCCCAGGCTCAAGTCTTCGGCCAACACATGAGGCCACGGTACCCAGGCGCGCCAGCCGCCTTCATCGGACTCGGGTTGCCAGACCACCGACAGATTGCCGTTGATGGCGAAAGCGCGGTGCAGCTCTTCGGAAACTTTGGCGTTGAGCGGCGCTTTGATCCGGTTCCAGTCGAAGAACACGATGATCAGCACCAGCATCACCAACAAGGTAAGGAAAGTGGAAAGGGTCCAGACCAACGTCTTTTGAGTGCGCGTCATTGCACAGGGCTCCTGATACGACCGGGCGCCCCGACTGCGACGCACATGTGAAACGGTGAGCCGCAAACGGCTCGCCATGCAAACTACGACTGATAAAAACCCGGCAGGTTTAATCGAAAGACCGATTTCGCCGATTTCGCCCAGTCCAATACTGACCAGCCGGTCGACCTGCGTTACCGGACCTGCACTTTTGCACAACACAGGTGGGTCGAAAACACCCACAAAAGTGCAAGACAACTCGCCGGAAACACCCGGCCTAGGGCCTCCGCAGCAAACAATCAATTCCGTTGATTATTACCATTGCGTTTATGAACTTTCATATCGATTTATCGAGAGTAGCATTGCTCTCGTGCCCACTTATTCGCACCCCCACGGAGCAAAACAATCATGAAACGCCAACTACTGCTTAGCCTTACACTTTCGATGCTGGCCAGCACTGCCTTTGCCCTGCCAGCGGCTGACCAGGCCACCCCACAAGTGAAACAAGACCACTCGGTGTTCAGCCAGACCGTCGCCGCCGATGGTTCCGACCACACCCCACAAGGCCAGACCCTTGCCGAAGGCGGTAATGATCGCCTGAAAGAAAAAGGCCTGATCACTCAGGATGGCTCGGACCGCACTCCTCAGGGCCAAACCCTGGCTGCCGATGGTTCCGATCGTACCCCACAAGGCCAGACCCTTGCCGCTGATGGTTCGGATCGTACCCCACAAGGTCAAACCCTGGCTGCTGATGGTTCCGACCGTACTCCACAAGGTCAAACCCTTGCTGAAGGCGGTGGTGACCGCGTGATCGAACGCAACAGCGCCGTGAGCTAAGCTCCATGGCCGCCTTGAAAAAAAGCCCAATCCCCGGATTGGGCTTTTGAATTTTCATAGGCCCGCTTGATAGATGCCACACATCCCCGCGTGATCCCCCCCACAGTCGTTCGACGCCAGCAAAGCCGATTTGCTAGAGTGCGCCGCGTCCCTGTCCAGAAAACGCCCTTGCGATGCTGCCCCGCGCCGAACAGAAACAACAAACCCGTAACGCCCTGATGGACGCTGCCCGGCGCCTGATGGATGGCGGCCGAGGATTCGGCAGCCTGAGCCTGCGCGAAGTCGCGAAAACCGCCGGCATCGTACCGACCGGTTTCTACCGCCATTTTGCCGATATGGATGAATTAGGCCTGGTACTGGTCAGCGAAGTCGGCCAGACATTCCGCGAAACCATTCGCCTGGTACGACACAACGAATTCGTGATGGGCGGCATCATCGATGCCTCGGTGCGGATCTTTCTCGACGTGGTTAGCGCCAACCGTTCGCAGTTCCTGTTTCTTGCCCGTGAGCAGTACGGCGGTTCGGTGCCGGTGCGCCAGGCCATCGGCCGTTTGCGTGAAAACATCAGCTCGGACCTGGCGGCGGATTTGTCACTGATGCCGAAACTGCAGCATCTGGACATCGCCGACCTGAGCGTCATGGCGGATCTGATCGTCAAGAGCGTGTTCGCCACCCTGCCGGACATCATCGATCCGCCAGCCGAAGCCTTGCCAGAGCACCTGACGCCCCAGGCGAAAATCACCCAGCAGCTGCGGTTTATCTTTATCGGCCTCAAGCATTGGCAAGGGCTCGGCAGCACTGAGTAACTTTCTGTGGATGAAATCCCTGTGGGAGCGAGCTTGCTCGCGATGAGGGAATGACATCCACCATCGATGTGACAGTTCCACCGCCATTGCGAGCAAGCTCGCTCCCACATTAAACCTCGCCGCTTTAACTTGGTGCGCAAACCAAAAACAACGCACCAACTTCAACCAAAATACTCACTCCATCGATACCAGTCCTACGCCTCCGTCAGGCATTTCCTACACATCATGTCGATTGGCAAGCCCCTTGCTCTAGCCTGAACATTGTCCATTGCTGGAAGCCTTCCGATGCTGGTGATTCATCGCAGAATCGACCCTCAACCCGTTTGGGCCGCCGAACTGCACCTGACGTTCGAAGCCCGCAGCAAAAGCCGATTGCGCTGTTTCAGTGCCGAGGGTGAAGACGTCGGGTTGTTTTTGGAGCGCGGCCAGCCGCCGTTGCATGACGGCGAATGCCTGCAAGCCGAAGACGGGCGAATCGTGCGCGTCTGCGCCCGTCCCGAACAACTGCTGCATGTCACCTGCGCCAATGCCTTCGAACTGACCCGCGCGGCCTATCACCTGGGCAACCGCCATGTCGCCCTGCAAGTCGGCGACGGCTGGTTGCGCCTGCTCGACGACTACGTGCTCAAGGCCATGCTCGAACAACTCGGTGCCGTTGCCGTGAACATCGAGGCGCCATTCCAGCCGGAACATGGCGCCTACGGCGGTGGCCATCACCACTCGCGTCACGGCGATGAAGACTTCAACTACGCGCCGAAACTGCACCAGTTCGGCGTACGCACATGAACCCGGCCTGGGCGCTGCTGCGCCTGGCCAGTCCGCAATTGCCGATTGGCGGCTACAGCTACTCCCAGGGCCTTGAAATGGCTGTGGATAACGGCCGTGTTCACGACCCCGACAGTGCGCGACGCTGGATCAGCGATCAGTTGCTGCTGAATCTGGCACGCTTCGAAGCACCCTTGCTGCTCGCCCATTGCGTGGCCGCCAGCGAGGAAAACTGGGACGAATTGCTGCAACGCTGCGAGGAACACCGCGCCAGCCGCGAAACCCGTGAGCTGCATCAGGAGAGCCGGCAGATGGGCTACTCGTTGCAGCAATTGCTCAATGGCTTGCCGGAGCTCGACGCCCCCGCCCGCGCCTTCCTCGAACAGCGCAGCGAGCCACATCTGGCCCTGGGTTGGGCGTTGGCCGCGCGCGCCTGGCAGATCAGCCCGCAGGACGCCCTGGCCGCATGGCTCTGGAGCTGGCTGGAAAACCAGTTGGCGGTGCTGATGAAGACCCTGCCCCTGGGTCAGCAAGCCGCCCAACGCCTGACCAGCGAACTGTTGCCGCTGCTTCAACAGGCTCAACAGAACGCCACTCGAATCGATCCCGATCATTACGGCAGCGCCGCTTTCGGCCTGTCCCTGGCGTGTATGGGCCACGAGCGCCAGTACAGCCGTCTGTTCCGTTCCTAGGGCCATTTATTTTGGAGAATCACATGAACGCACAACCCCTGCGCGTCGGTATCGGCGGCCCGGTCGGCTCCGGCAAAACCGCCCTGACCCTGGCCCTGTGCCTGGCCCTGCGCGAGCGTTACAACCTGGCCGTCGTGACCAACGACATCTACACCCGCGAAGACGCAGATTTTCTGGTGCGCAACGAAGCCCTGGCACCGGAGCGCATCATCGGCGTGGAAACCGGCGGCTGCCCGCACACGGCCATCCGCGAAGACGCCTCGATCAACCTCGAAGCCGTGGATCAGCTCAACCGCCGTTTTCCGGGGCTGGACCTGATTCTCGTGGAGTCCGGTGGCGACAACCTCTCCGCGACCTTCAGCCCGGAACTGTCCGACCTGACCATCTACGTGATCGACGTCTCGGCCGGCGACAAGCTGCCACGCAAGGGCGGGCCGGGAATCTGCAAATCCGACCTGCTGGTGATCAACAAGATCGACCTGGCACCTCTGGTCGGCGCCTCGCTGGAGATGATGAACAGCGACACCCAACGCATGCGCAACGGCAAGCCCTTTGTCTTCAGCAATCAGAAAACCGGCCTGGGCCTGGAAGAGATCATTGCCTTCATCGAACGCCAGGGTTTGCTGACCGCGGCCTGATCACGACTTATCAACAAGGAAGCTTATCCATGACACTCAAACGCATTCTCGCCGCCCTGGCCCTGCTGCTGACTCCGGCCCTCGCCTTCGCCCATCCGGGACACGGCGACAACGGCTTGATCGCCGGTATCAGCCACCCACTTGGCGGTCTCGATCACTTGCTGGCAATGCTCGCGGTCGGCCTGTGGGCAGCACAGCAGCAAGGCGCCGCACGCTGGGCGCTGCCATGTGCCTTTGTCGGCACTATGTTGATTGGCGGGCTGTTGGGTTTTGAAGGATTGAACCTGCCGGCACTGGAGAGCGGGATTGCCGCTTCCGTGTTGGCTTTGGGGCTGGCGGTTGCCCTGGCAGTGCGTCCACCGTTGGTGATGGCGGTGGGTGCGACTGCGTTGTTTGCGCTGTTTCATGGTGTCGCGCACGGGCTGGAACTGCCGGAAATGTCGAGCCCCTGGACCTACGCCGCAGGCTTTGTTGCGGCGACGGCGGTGTTGCACGCGGCGGGTTATGCGCTGGTGCGGGTGTTGCCGCAGGCCGCAGCGCCCCTGGTGCGACTGGCGGGCGCGGCTTCGGCGGCGACTGGCGTGTGGTTGCTGGCAGGTTGACTCTCTAGTGTCTGACCCGGCCTCTTCGCGGGCAAGCCCGCTCCCACATTGTTCCTGTGGATATAGTTCCATTGTGGGAGCGAGCCTGCTCGCGATGGCGGCCTGACAGACACCACCCCTCTCAGGCCTGTTAACATGTCGCGCAATCGCCCCTGCCGTGACGACGCCAGCCAATGCCGCCTGTTTCCCGCTCTGCCTCTCAGCCTGAACTGACCGCCCTGTTCGCCTCGGTGCAACAGCATTTCCTGAACGTCATCGTGCCGCTCTGGCAAGGTCCGGGCTGGAACGCCGATATGGCGTTGCCCTACGAGGCGCTGGATGCCGCACACCAACCACTGCCACCGCAACGCTACCGGGCCATGGCCTGTGCGCGGCAGTTGTATCTGTTTGCCAGCCTGATCGGTCAGGTGCCGGGCGCCGAAGAGCGTGCCGCCGCGTTGTTCCGCTCCTTGCAGCGGCACTTCCACGATGCCGAGCACGGCGGCTGGTTCTACAGTGTCGATGCACAAGGTGCGCCGCTGGATCAGCGCAAGGATCTCTACACCCACGCCTTCATCCTGTTCGCCTGCGCCCATTACTGGGACAAGGTCCGCGAGCCGCTGGTGGAGTCGGTGCTCAATGCCTCGCTGGAAGTGGTCGCGCAGCGTTTCGCCACGGACGACGGTCTGTACGAAGCCACGCTCGACCGCGACTGGGCATCGCTGGACAGCGGCCCTTTGCAAAACCCGCTGATGCACCTGGCCGAAGCTTTCCTCGCCACCCTGTCGGTGCGTGAAGACCTCGACGTGCAACAGGCGCTCGTCGGGTTATGCACAGCCATGCACGCGCGCTTTATCGATCCGCAGCACGGCGTGTTGATGGAAAAACCGCTGGGGTCTGTGGATAACTGGTTTGAACCGGGGCATCAGTTCGAGTGGTATTTCCTGTTGGAATCTTCGGCACTGTTGCGCAATTCGACGCTGCATGCCGATCTGGAGCGGGCCTTCGCCTTTACCGAGCAAGTGGGCGTTGATCAGCAGACTGGCGCCGTGCGGGCGATGCTCGATTTCGCAGCCGATGGCGGTACCCGGGACGCCACGCAACGCATCTGGGCCCAGGCCGAGTACCTACGTGCATTAACGCTGCGCCCGGACAGCGAAGCGGCTGTACTGCGTCAATTGCAGGCATTGCAGCAGCGCTCGCTGCATGACGGCGGCTGGTACGAGTGCCGTGACGAGCACGGAGAAGTCAGCCGCCGCGACATGCCGTCGACCACGCCTTATCACCTGGCAACCTGTTATCGCGGGTTGGCGGAATATCTCGGCTGACTGTTCGGCCGCTTTCGCGAGCAAGCCCGCTCCCACAGGTTGCATACAATCCCTGTGGGAGCGGGCTTGCTCGCGAATGACCTCGAAGAGGTCGCCTTGTCACTCAATCCACTTGCGGTCCCCGGTAAAGCTGATAGTCAGCCATCGCGCAGCATCCGCCTCGCCAAGCTTCGTGGAAATTTCCTCGCGCAAACTGTCCAGTTGCCCCACACCGTCCAGCCAGTAATCCTTCGGCAATACGATGTGAATCTCGATAAAACAGGCCCTGCCGTGTTTCTGCACGTAGGAAATGTAATCGTCAAAACCATGCTCGGCCTTCGCCACTTCCATCACCTGACGCACCTTGTCGTCCAGTTGATCCGGGACGATCCCCAGCACATCGCGCAAGGCCGGCCCGAGGATTTTGAACGCCGGGGGGAGCATGCCCAAGGCCAGCAGAATCAGGATCATCGGGTCGACATACACCGCCCACTTGTCGTAACCCTGAGTCTTGAGCAGCAGCGCGATGAGGAAACTCACCAGCAGTCCCGCCGACAGCATCGCGTCCACCAGCCAACTGATGTTGTCGAACTGGATCAGCGATGAGTTGAGCGTGCGATTGCGTTGGCGGACGTAGAAGAAATAAATGAGCTCAACGACAGTGAAGAAGGCCGCGTAGAAAATCACCAGACCGAGTTCGACTTCGCGGCCACCACTGATGATGCCGAACACACCGTTGAGAAAGGCATAAACGGCCACCAGGAATATGAAACTGCCTTCGATCACCAGCACCATGGGCTCCAGGTGCCAGGAACCGAACTGAAAGCGATGGTTGCTTTCCTTGGCGATCAGCCGGGCGGTGATCAGCATCAGGACCTTGATGAAGGCCGCGATCAACGAAAAGAAGCCATCGAACAGAATGGATTGGGCGCCCGAAACAAAACCGGTGATGATCCCGGCGAATGTCACGGCGAGCATCAGGAAGGTCGATTGTTTGAGCAGCGCCTGCTCGCCTCGATTACTCACTTGATCTCCTCAGATACCTCTAGACCGCCGGGTGCGGCGGGTTGCTTGAGGGAGGAGTCTAGCTGATGTCCGGTTTTGACCGCTCTTGTGGCGAGGGGGCTTGCCCCCTCGCCACAATTAAGACTTACGCTCGATTGCAAAACCAGCCCAGGTCTGGCTCACCGGCATCAGCTCCAGGCTGTTGATGTTGATGTGCGCCGGGGCATTGAGCACCCAGAAGATTGTCTCGGCGATGTCTTGCGGCTGAATCGGCTCGGCGCCAGCGTAAGTGGCATTGTAGCGCTCCTGGTCACCGGCAAAACGCACCAGCGAGAACTCGCTCTCGCACAGGCCCGGCTCGATGTTGCTGACCCGCACGCCCGTGCCTTGCAGGTCGCAGCGCAGGTTCACTGAGAACTGTTTGACGAACGCCTTGGTCGCGCCATACACATGGCTGCCCGGGTACGGGTAGTTGCCGGCGATGGACCCCAGGTTGACGATACCGGCACCTCGACCGTGGGCAATCAGGCGCGGCAACAGCAGACGGGTGCTGTACATCAGGCCTTTGACGTTGGTATCGACCATGGTGTCCCAGTCGTCCAGGTCGCACTTGGGCGCCGGATCAACCCCCAGGGCCAGCCCGGCGTTGTTGATCAACCCGCGCAGTTTTGCAAAGGATGGCGGCAGATTGGCAATCGCCTCCTCCATGGCCTTGCGATCACGCACATCGAGCACCAGGCCATGGACTTCGGTCTGCTTCGACAGCTCGGCGCACAACGCATTGAGGCGCTCTTCACGACGGCCAGTCAGCACCAGTTTCCAGCCGGCCTCGGCAAAACGACGGGCACAGGCTTCACCAAAACCGGAGGTCGCGCCGGTAATAAACAGGGTGTTGGACATCGTGTTCTCCTTGCTTCGGCTGATCGCCAGCCATTGGAATAGAAAATCAGCAGGCAGCATGCCCGGCCTTGTTCACAGCGGCAACCACCGTTCAATCTGTTCAAAAAACGCTCAATCCCGGCAACCCCTTGACCAGCGTGGCCTACAGCCATGTGCGCGCACGTTATCCACAGGCCGGTCCACAGTCTTTGGGGGCAAGTGGAAAAGCTGCAAGCCGCTATCCACAAGGCTTTGCGCGGGGTTTTGAAACTTTTTTGCTTGACCCTCAACCGCCTGCTGTGTAGCCCTTGGCCATTTTCATGACTGACGGGTCAAACCGGCGATGGCGCCAAGCCAGTAACCACGGCCTTCAGCCGAGTCTTTCCAGAGTTTAGTCACAGACTTATCCACAGGCTTGTCCACGCCGATTCCATGCATTTTCATCCCGAACAAAAAGGTTGACAAAGCGGCCTGCAAGCTGCGCAAAAACACCTGATCAAAAAACAACCACACCTCTGCAAGCCACGGTTTAAAAGGCCTGCAGCCAGCTACTCCCACGTTATTCACAGCCGGTTCCACAGCAAACGGGGACAAGTCAAAACCGTGACAAAACAACTATTTGCAGCGGCTTTATGTCGCGCTTTGCGAGCTTGGGAATATTGTTTTCCACAATTTCCCAGAGGCATGCCAAAAACCTGTGGGAGCTAGCTTGCTCGCGATGACTGCGGCACAGCTTGCATCGTGGAGACTGACACACCGCTATCGCGAGCAAGCTCGCTCCCACAGGGTTCAGTGGTGTTTTGAAGATGTAAAAAAGCCCCGGCGATTGCGCGCCGGGGCTTGTGCATAACAAAGCAGACTCAGTGCCCGCCGAGATAGGCGCTACGCACATCCTCGTTGACCAACAACTCCTTGCCGGTGCCGGTCATGCGGATTTCGCCGTTGACCATCACGTAAGCCCGGTCAGACAACCGCAGGGCGTGGTTGGCGTTTTGCTCCACCAGGAAGATGGTCATGCCGGTCTTGGCCAGTTCCCGCAGGGTGGCGAAGATCTGCTTCACCACGATCGGCGCCAGGCCCAGGCTTGGCTCATCGAGCAGCAACAACTTGGGCCGGCTCATCAGGGCCCGGGCGATGGCGAGCATCTGCTGCTCGCCGCCGGACATGGTCATCGCCCGCTGGGTACGCCGCTCTTCGAGCCTGGGGAACAGCTCGAACATGCGCTGCATATCCTCCTTGGCGTACTTGTCACCGATAGGGATGGTGCCCATCAGCAGGTTCTCCTCGACAGTCATGTCGGGGAACACCCGCCGCCCTTCCGGCGATTGCGCAATGCCGTTGGAGGCGATGTAGTGGGACGACTTGTGGGTAATGTCCACGCCCTGATAGAGGATCTGCCCGTCCGCCGCCCTTGGCTGGCCGAAGATCGACATCAGCAGGGTCGACTTGCCGGCACCATTGGAGCCGATCAGGCTGACGGTTTCCCCTTCGTTGATGTGCAGCGAGACACCTTTAAGGGCCTGGATCGGCCCGTAAAACACGTCCAGTTCCTTGAGCTCGAGGATGGGTTTACTCATACCACCTCCTCTTCTTCCGCGCCCAGATAAGCGGCAATCACTTTCGGGTCGTTGCGGATGTCGTCGGGGCCACCCTCGGCGATGACGATGCCGTGGTCCAGCACCACAATGTGGTCGGAGATACTCATAACCATGCCCATGTCGTGTTCGATCAGCACCACGGTCAGATCGTGCTCGTCGCGCAGCAGCCGGATCATCGCGCTCAGCGCTTCGGTTTCCTGAGGGTTGAGGCCGGCGGCCGGTTCGTCGAGGCAGATGATCTGCGGACGGGTGCACATGGCCCGGGCGATTTCCAGGCGGCGTTGCTGACCGTAGGACAGCTCACCGGCCAGGCGGTTGGCGCAGTCCACCAGATCCACCACTTCCAGCCAGTAGAACGCGTGGTCCAGCGCATCGCTTTCGGCCTTGCGATAGCCCTTGGTGTTGAGGATGCCGGCGAGCATGCTGCGATTGACCCACATGTGCTGAGCCACCAGCAGGTTTTCCAGCACCGACATTTCCTTGAACAGGCGAATGTTCTGGAAGGTCCGCGCCAGGCCGGCGCGGTTCACCAGGTGGGTGCCGCCGAACATCTTGTAGCGCATCCGGGTGATGAAGCTTTTTGGCGAAACGAAGTCGGTCGGCTTGAACGATTCGCCGAGCAACTGGATGACATTGGTCTGTTGCCCACGCACGTTGAGTTCGATCTTGCCGCCGGAGGCCTTGTAGAACCCGGTCAGGCAGTTGAACACGGTGGTCTTGCCGGCGCCGTTGGGGCCGATCAGGGCGAAGATCGAGTTGCGCTTGACCTTCAGGCTGACATCATTCAACGCCTTGATGCCGCCGAAGTGCATCATCAGTTTTTCTACACTGAGTACGACTTCGCTCATGGCGCTACTCCTTTACGCGGGGTCACACCGGTACGGCTGATCCGAATCAGGCCGCGCGGTCGCCAGATCATCATCAACACCATCAGGATGCCGAACAGCAGCACGCGGTACTCGGCAAAGCCACGCAGCAGCTCCGGGGCGACGGTCAGCACGAATGCTGCAATTACGACGCCTATGGTCGACCCCATGCCACCGAGTACCACGATGGCGAGGATCAGCGCCGATTCGAAGAAGGTGAACGAGGTCGGGTTGACGAAGCCCTGGTAGGTGGCGAAGAACACCCCGGCCAGACCGGCCGTCGAGGCGCCGATGGTGAACGCCGAGAGCTTGACCAGCACGTGGTTCAGGCCCATGGAGCGACAGGCGATTTCGTCCTCACGCAGCGCTTCCCAGGCACGGCCGACCGGCATGCGGGTCAGGCGATGCTTGATGTGCAGCACGGCCAGGACCACCAGGAACAACACGGCGTAGATGAAGTAGTACTTCACGTCGGGGTTGTAGGCGATGCCGAAGAACTCATGGAAAGGCACCCCGCCCTCTTTCGCCCTTTTTCCGAACTCGATGCCGAAGAACGTGGGCAACGGCGCTGCCATGCCATTCGGGCCGCCGGTCAGGGTCAGCCAGTTATTGAGGATCAACCGAATGATTTCACCGAAGCCCAGGGTCACGATCGCCAGGTAGTCACCGTGCAGGCGCAGCACCGGGAAACCGAGGATGCAACCGGCCAGTCCGGCGGTAATCGCCGCCAGCGGCAACACCGTCCAGAAGCCCAGCCCAAGATATTGATAACCGAGCGCCAGGCCGTAGGCACCGATGGCGTAGAACGCCACGTAACCAAGGTCGAGCAGACCGGCCAGGCCGACCACGATGTTCAGCCCCAGCCCCAGCAGCACGTAGATCAGCCCGAGGATGACCACGCCCAACAGGTACGAGTTGGAGAAAAACGGGAACACCACCGCGATAACAATCATCAGTGGGATGATCCAGCGCAGCCGGGATTTGTAATCAGGCGGCAGTACATGGACCCCGGACCCGGTGGTTTCAAAACCCTCGAGGATTCTCAGGCCCTTGGGGGTTTGCAGGAACAGGCTAAGGGCAAAGCGACCGGCCATGACGATGGCGACAATCCAGGCCACCCGGCTCGTTTCCATATTGAAGCCATAGCCATCGAGGACTACGCCGACAATCGGGCCGAACACAATCAGGGCAACCAGGCCGGCAAGAATCGCGTCAACCAGGCTTCTTTTGAGATCAATGGTTTTTTTAGTGGTTGAAGACATCGCTTACACCTTCGACACAAGAGGACGGCCGAGCAGGCCTTGGGGCCGAAAGACCAGAACGAGAACGAGCAGCGAGAAGCTGAAAACGTCTTTGTAGTCCGAGTTCACCAGACCGGAAAACAGCGACTCGGAAATCCCGAGAATGATCCCGCCGAGCATCGCGCCGGGCAGTGAACCAATCCCGCCGAGCACCGCGGCAGTGAACGCCTTGATCCCGATGATGAAGCCGGCATAGAAGTCGAATGTGCCGTAGTTCATGGTGATCAGCACGCCGGCCAGGGCCGCCATCGCTGCACCGATGATGAACACGTAGGAAATCACCCGATCGGTGTTGATCCCCAGGATCGAAGCCATCTTGCGGTCTTGCTGGGTTGCACGGCACATGCGGCCGAGCTTGGTGTACTTGATGACGTAGGTCAGCAGGCCCATCCCGACGAACGCTGCGACCAGAATGAAGACCTTGGTGTAGGTCAACTGAACGAAACCGGTACCGATATCAACGCGCCAGGCACCCGAGAGCAAAGTCGGAACGCCTTGTTGCTTCGCGCCCTGGGAGATCTGTGCGTAGTTTTGCAGGATCAGAGAGATACCGATCGCACTGATCAGCGGGGCGAGTCGAGTGGAGTTACGCAGGGGTTTGTAGGCGACACGCTCGATGACCCAGCCATACACCGCCGTGACGACGATGGTGAAGATCAGTGTGCCAAGCATCAGCAGCGGGAAAGATTCGATACCGAAGTAAGCCAGCAGAGCCAGACTGATTGCCGCGAGGTAAGCGGAAATCATGTAAACCTCGCCGTGGGCGAAGTTGATCATGCCGATGATGCCATAGACCATTGTGTAGCCGATGGCGATCAGGCCATAGACCGACCCGAGGGTCAGGCCGTTGACCAGTTGCTGCAGGAAAATACCATCCATAACGCAATCTCACGCAATGAGAACCTGCACATGTGGCTGTGCGGTTCCTCTAAGGAAAATACAGATATACGTCGGAGCAATGTCAGCCACGATCAGGCAGGCCACCACGGCCCCCTGTAGGAGCGAGCTTGCTCGCGATTGCGGTTTAACATTCAACGAATGAGTTGCCTGCCAGTCCGTCATCGCGAGCAAGCTCGCTCCCACAGGGGAACCGTGGGGTTCACCCAATTGAGTCAGCCCTTACTTCTGTTTTTCCAGCTGGTGGTATTTGCCATCCTTGTCCCACTGGTAAACCACGTAGTCGGAGATTTTCAGGTCGCCCTTGCTGTCCCAGGTCTTCTCGCCCATGACGGTCTTGACCGGGTTTTTCTTCAGCCATGCAGCCGCTTCTTCGCCCTTGTTGGACTTGGCGCCGTTGAAGGCTGCTGCCAGGGTCTGGACCGAAGCGTAGGCGTACAGGGTGTAGCCTTCAGGCTCGGTACCGGCCTTGCGGAAGGCGTCTACCACGGTCTTGCTGTCTGGCAGCAGGCGTGGGTCGGCGCCGAAGGTCATCAGCACGCCGTCAACGAATTGCGGGCCGCCAGCGGTGGTCACCAGTTCGTCGGTCACGATGCCGTCGTCGGACATGAACTTGACGTCCTTGAGGCCTTGTTCACGCAGTTGACGCACCAGAGGACCGGCTTCCGGGTGCAGACCACCGAAGTAGACGACGTCAGCGCCGGCACCGCGGATCTTGGTCACGATGGTGCTGAAGTCTTTCTCGCCACGGGTCAGGCCTTCATACAGCACAGGCGTTACGCCGCGCTTGACCAGTTGAGCCTTGGTAGCATCCGCCAGGCCCTGGCCGTAGGTGTCCTTGTCGTGCAGCACGACAACTTTCTTGCCCTTGAGCACGTCGACGATGTAGTCGCCGGCCACGATGCCTTGCTGGTCGTCACGCCCGCACATACGGAACATGGCGCTCAGGCCGCGCTCGGTAACGGCCGGGTTGGTGGAACCCGGGGTGATGGCGATGATGCCCGCCTCGTCGTAGATCTCGGAGGCCGGAATTGTCGAGGAGGAGCAGAAGTGACCGACTACGCCGGCGACTTTCTGGTTGGTCAGGTCCTTGGCGACCGTCACAGCCTGTTTCGGTTCGCAGGCGTCATCGCCCTTGACCAGTACGATTTTTTCCCCGTTAACCCCGCCAGCCGCGTTGACCGCATCGGCCGCGGCCTGTGCACCCTTCATGTACTGTTCGCCAAATGCCGCGTTGGCGCCCGTCATTGGTCCCGCTACGCCGATCTTGATGTCAGCCTGAGCAAACGCAGAAACACCCAGCGCAGTTGCCACTGCGAGGGCCAGAAAGCCTTTCTTGTAAAACGTCTGGGACATGAGGTGGTGCTCCATGGTTTTTTTAATTGGCACTGCGACTTCACTGAATGCTCAGAGCAAGGGCCGTGCCATCGGTTTTTTATTCTGAAAAAAGTCGCTGCTTTCTTGTTATTTCGACTGTTTCGGTCCCATTTTCATTGGGCGTGCAACCGTCTAAACCGCGGAAGGTAAAACCATTTTTTATTTGAGGCGCAACCCGACTGCGCCATCATTGCAACCGCGGCTTTAAACAACGTGCAACCAGCCTGTAACAACGTGCGTCACCGAAGTGCACACTGCTGGTGCGGGACTGCTACAACCCGCACCACTACAGGCTAGCTGCAGATCGAAAAAGCGCCGCCTCCCACTGCAAAAATCAACATTCAGATCACGATCCGCAGGCACTGGCCCGCGTGATACAGCGAGAATCCCGCCTCATACAGACAGCTGCGCAACCCCACCCCGGCCAATGGCTGCATGGGTGCAAAGGGAATCGGTAGCGCTTGAGGATTTCCGTTACACAGGTAATCGGCAAAGGCCTTGCCGACCACCGTGCCCGTGGTCACGCCCCGACCGTTGTAACCGGTGACTGCCACCAAACCGGGCGCTGGCTCGAACAGGCGCATCAAATGATCGGGGGTGAAGGCGATGCAACCGGTCCAGGTGCACTCCCATTCCACCGGCTTGAGGTACGGGAAATAGTGTTGCTGCACGCGGTCGGCCCAGGCCTTGAGGAACCAGGCCGGTTTCTGATTGCCATTACCGAGACTGCCAAGCAGCAGGCGACCGTCTTTGTCTCGACGGATACTGCTGAGCACTTGGCGGGTGTCCCAGGAACCCTGGCCACCGGGCAGAATTTGTCGGGCGGCTTCTTCGGTCAGCGGCACCGAGGCCACCTGATAGTAATAACCGGGGAAGAAATTGCGCCGCAGCTCCGTCCAGTCGCCTTCGGTGTAGGCATTGGAGGCAATCACCACTTTCTCGGCCATGACCGAGCCCTGGGCAGTCTGTACTGACCAGCGCTGACCCTGACGTTCGAGTCGGGTGACCGGGGAATGATCGAACAATTGACCGCCCAGGCCGATGGCCGCTTTGGCCAGCCCCGTGGTGTAGGCCATCGGGTTGAGTGTGCCGGCGCGGCGATCGAGCAATGCCGCGGCGATCTTTTTCGTGCCGGTGGCTTGCTCGCAAGCCTGACCGGTGAGCAGCTCTACGGGCGCACCGCGACGCTTCCATTGTTCTTCACGACTGCGCAAGTCGGCCTCGCCACGGGCGTTATGCGCCATGTGCAGCGTACCTTCGCGGCGCAACTGGCAATCGATGTTGTACTTGTCCACTAGGCTGAACACCAGGGAAGGCGCCGCCCCCAGCATGCGGTTGAGCTGGCTGCCAACCGCCTCGCCAAACCCGGCTTCGATCTCGTCCGGGGGAATCCACATCCCGGCATTGACCAGCCCGACGTTGCGCCCGGAACCACCATGACCGGCGCGATGGGCCTCCAGCACGCAAACAGTCTTGCCTTGCTCCAGCAGATGCACCGCCGCCGACAAACCGGTAAACCCGGCGCCGATGACGCAGACATCCACCGTGACCTCACCCTTGAGGGCCGAATTGTCCGGCCTTTGCGGCGTCAGTTTTTCCCACAGACACTCTTCGCGTAACGGCATTGCCAGACTCCAAGCAGAAACCTAACAAACACATACTTCAAATGTGGGAGCGGGCTTGCTCGCGAAAAACGTCAGGGCAACACGGTTATGCAGCAAACACGCGTTATCGTTGACGTCCATCGCGAGCAAGCTCGCTCCTACAGGAAGGCACCTGTCAATCGAACGTGATGCCCTGCGCCAACGGCAACTCCAGCGAATAGTTCACGGTGTTGGTCTGGCGGCGCATGTAGCCGCGCCATGCATCGGAGCCGGACTCACGACCGCCGCCGGTTTCTTTCTCGCCACCAAACGCGCCGCCGATTTCCGCGCCGCTCGGGCCGATGTTGACGTTGGCAATGCCGCAGTCGCTGCCCACCGCCGACATGAACTGCTCGGCTTCACGCACGTCGGTGGTAAAGATGCACGAGGACAGGCCTTGTGGCACGGCGTTGTTCAGGCGCAGGGCTTCCTGGAAATCGCTGTAGCCAACCACGTACAGGATTGGAGCGAAGGTTTCGTGGCAAACCACATCGCTTTGCTCCGGCATTTCGACGATAGCCGGCGACACGTAGTAGGCATTCGGGAACTTGTCTTGCAGCTGACGCTCACCGCCAAACACCCGGCCGCCCTCACTCAAGGCCTGCTCCAGCGCATCCTGCATGTTGTCGAAGCTTTGCTTGTCGATCAGCGGGCCGATCAGGTTACCTTCCAGCGGATGGCCGATACGCACTTTCGAGTACGCGGCTTTCAAGCGGGTGACGATTTCTTCTTTCACCGACTCATGGGCGATCAGGCGACGCAGGGTGGTGCAGCGCTGACCGGCGGTGCCGACGGCACTGAACAGGATCGCGCGAACGGCCATGTCCAGATCGGCGCTTGGGCCGAGGATCATCGCGTTGTTGCCGCCCAGTTCGAGGATGCTGCGGGCAAAACGCGCGGCGATTTTCGGCGCCACTTCACGGCCCATGCGGGTGCTGCCAGTGGCGCTGACCAGCGCGACACGCGGATCATCGACCAAGGCTTCGCCGGCATCACGACCGCCAATAATCACCTGGCTCAGGTGCGGTGGCGCATCGCTGAAGTTTTTCAGCACGCGATCGAACAGCGCCTGGCAAGCCAGTGCTGTCAGTGGCGTCTTTTCCGACGGCTTCCAGATCACCGGGTTGCCGCAGACCAGCGCCAGCGTGGCGTTCCAGGCCCAGACTGCGACCGGGAAGTTGAACGCACTGATCACCCCGACAACGCCCAGCGGATGCCAGGTTTCGCGCATGTGGTGGCCAGGACGCTCGGAGGCGATGGTCAGACCGTACAACTGACGGGACAGGCCGACGGCGAAGTCGCAGATGTCGATCATTTCCTGAACTTCACCCAGGCCTTCCTGGGTGATCTTGCCGGCCTCCCAGGACACCAGCTCGCCGAGGTCGGCCTTGTATTCACGCAGGATGTCACCCAGTTGCCGCACCAGCTCGCCACGGCGCGGTGCCGGAACCTTGCGCCACAGTTCGAACGCATGATCTGCGCGACTGATGTGTTGCTCGACTTCAGCAGCGCCTTCCCAGTTGACGGCGGCGATCCTGCTGCCATCGATCGGCGAATGCACCGGCACTTTGCCGTTCTGGTACAGGGCCGGGTTCACACCTAGACGATCAAGCAATGCGGCAACCATGGGTCACTCCTCAAGCAAAAGACAGAACACGTGCAGCCGGAAAATCACGGCTGATCAGACCTGTAGTTTTAGCTGCCCGGAGGTTACTCAACAAACGACCTTTAAGAGAGATATCATTCCGTTTATTCATGCTGTGCATTGCTGGCAATAAGAAACAAGAACCAAGGACCGCCCATGCTGAATAAACGCTACTTGCCATCGATCGCTGCATTGCAGTGCTTCGAGGCCGTCACCCGGCATTTGAGCTTCACCCGGGCCGCCGAAGAGTTGAACCTGACCCAAAGCGCCGTGAGCAAACAGGTCGCGCAACTCGAAGAGCTGTTGCAGCACCTGCTGTTTCGCCGGGTGCGCCGCCGCCTGCAGATGACGCCGGCTGGCGATCTGTACCTGGTTGAGGTGCGAAAAATCCTCACGCAGGTCGAGATGTCGACCCATTACCTGCGTTCCTACGGTGGCGAAACGGAAGTCCTGCGGGTTTCGACGCCCCCCACTTTCGGTGCACGCTGGCTGGTGCCGCGCCTGAAAGGCTGGCGCCTGCGGCATCCGTCGATCCACCTGGATCTGTGCAGCGAGCAGGAAGCCGACGACCTGCTGCAAGGTCGCAGCGACCTGGCGTTCTACTTCGGCCAGGGCTCACGGCCCGGCACCGAATGCCTGAAGCTGTTCGGCGAAGAGCTGGTGCCGGTGTGCGCCCCGGGCAGCCTGCCGGACGCACCGTTTACCGATCCGACACAGCTGACGGACCTGGTCCTGCTGCAAAACGCCTCCCGCCCCCAGGCCTGGCATGACTGGTTCGACCATCAGGGCTACCACACCGAGCACAGCTACCACGGACCGCGCTTCGAAACCTTTTACATGTGCATCCGCGCCGCTCAGGTCGGCTGCGGCGTGGCGCTGTTACCCCGTTTTCTGGTGGAAGAGGAACTGGCCGACGGCAAGCTGGTCATTCCCTGGCAGCATGCAATGCCCAGCACCGACGCCTACTACCTGGCGTACCCGGAGCACTCGGCGGAAGTCCCCAAGGTGCGGGACTTTGTGAAGTGGATGCTGGAGCAGATCGATAGCCCGGATGTGATGCAACATTAAACCCTTGCACAATCCCTGTGGGAGCGAGCTTGCTCGCGATGGCGTCATCACATTCAACATTTATATCACCTGACAGGTTGCTATCGCGAGCAAGCTGGCTCCCACAGGGGAATTGCAGCGGTCAAAAAACTGCTGGCAATCCTGCCCAGTGATATGCGCCACTAGCGCCACTGATCAATACCGCTGCAACGCCGGAGATTCCCGTTATGAGCGAGAGTGTGTTTGCCGATCGCATCGTGCAGAACCTGCTCGACACCGACTTCTACAAGCTGACGATGATGCAGGCGGTGCTGCACAACTACCCGAACGTCGAAGTCGAATGGGAGTTTCGTTGCCGTAACAGCGAGGACTTGCGCCCGTACCTGGCGGAAATCCGATTCCAAATCGAGCGCCTGGCCGAACTGAGCCTGAGCGCCGACCAGTTGAGCTTTCTGGAACGCATCAGCTTCCTGAAGCCGGACTTCCTGCGCTTTCTCGGGTTGTTTCGCTTCAACCTGCGTTACATCCACACCGGCCTCGAAAACGGTGAACTGTTTATCCGCCTGCGGGGCCCCTGGCTGCATGTGATCCTGTTCGAAGTGCCGCTGCTGGCGCTGGTCAGCGAAGTGCGCAACCGCTATCGCTACCGCGAAGTCGTGCTGGAACAGGCCCGCGAGCAGCTCTACCGCAAGTTCGACTGGCTGAGCGCCAACGCCAGCAGCGACGAATTGTCCGAATTGCAGGTGGCCGATTTCGGCACCCGTCGTCGCTTTTCCTACCGCGTGCAGGAAGAAGTGGTGAATGTGCTCAAGCACGATTTCCCCGGACGCTTCGTCGGCACCAGCAACGTTCACCTGTCCCGGGAACTGGACATGAAACCCCTGGGCACCATGGCCCACGAATGGATCATGGCGCACCAGCAACTTGGCCCGCGGCTGATCGACAGCCAGATCGCCGCACTCGATTGCTGGGTCCGTGAATACCGTGGCCTGCTGGGGATTGCCCTGACCGACTGCATCACCATTGATGCCTTCCTCGGCGATTTCGATCTGTTTTTCGCCAAGCTTTTCGACGGTTTGCGCCACGACTCAGGCGATCCGGTGGTTTGGGCGGAAAAAGCCATCGCCCACTATCACAGGCTCGGCATCGACCCGATGAGCAAGACGCTGACTTTCTCCGACAGCCTGACCCTGCCCAAGGCTCTGGAGATATTCCGGGCGCTGCGCGGTCGGATCAATGTCAGCTTCGGCATCGGCACCAACCTGACGTGTGATATTCCGGGTGTCGAACCGATGAGCATCGTGCTTAAAATGACCGCCTGCAACGGCCAGCCGGTGGCGAAGATCTCCGACGAGCCAGGCAAGACGCACTGCAAAGACCCGAATTTCGTCGCTTACCTGCGACACGTTTTCCAGGTTCCTGCCGCCCTTTCAAGTACATCAAGCAAGGAGTGAATTCATGCAAGCCGTACAGCGTGAGATTGCTGAACAGCTCAAGGTCCAGCCGCCATTCGCCGACGAAGCCGCCCTTGAGGCCGAAGTCGCCCGGCGGGTGACCTTCATTCAGGACTGCCTGGTCAATTCCGGGCTCAAGACCCTGGTACTGGGCATCAGTGGTGGTGTCGACTCCCTCACCGCCGGCCTGCTGGCCCAACGGGCCGTCCGTGAACTGCGCCAGCGCAGCGGTGATGCCGCCTACAAATTCATCGCCGTGCGCCTGCCCTACGAAACCCAGTTCGATGAACACGACGCCCAGGCTTCAGTGGATTTCATCAAGCCGGACGAGCGCCACACCGTGAACATCGGTCCGGCGGTCAAATCCCTGGCCAATGAAGTGGCGGCCTTCGAAGGCAAACATGCGGTGTCGGTGGACTTCGTGCTCGGCAACACCAAGGCGCGCATGCGCATGGTCGCCCAGTACACCATCGCCGGCGCGGCCCATGGCCTGGTGATCGGCACCGATCACGCGGCGGAAGCGGTGATGGGTTTCTTCACCAAGTTCGGTGACGGCGCCTGCGACCTGGCGCCACTGAGTGGCCTAGTGAAAAATCAGGTCCGCGCCATCGCCCGCAGCTTCGGCGCGCCGGAGTCGCTGGTGGAGAAAGTCCCGACCGCCGATCTGGAGGACCTGTCGCCCGGCAAACCGGACGAAGCGTCCCACGGCGTGACCTATGCCGAGATCGATGCGTTCCTGCACGGCAACCCGGTACGTGAAGAGGCGTTCAAGATCATTGTTGATACCTACAACAAGACCCATCACAAGCGGGTGATGCCGTTTGCGCCTTGAGGCGTGAGTGAATGAAAAAGCCCGCTGAAGTGTTGAGCTCCAGCGGGCTTTTTCTTTGGCCAGAACAGGCATCGATGCTTCTGGCCCCTTCGCGGGCAAGCCCGCTCCCACAGGTACGGTGGCGGCCCTGTGGGAGCGTGGCTTGCCCGCGATGAACGATAACGCGGTGGTCAGTCTTACTTCAGAGTCACGGTGCCTTTCATCATCGAAATGTGGCCCGGGAACGAGCAGAAGAAACCGTACTTTTGAGCGGCATCGAGCTTGGACACATCGAAGGTCACCGAATCGGTTTCCTTGGCGCCGATGATCTTGGTGTGGGCGATCACGCGGGCATCGCCTTCCTTCAGGTAGTTCTTGTCGATGCCAGCGCTCAGGCCGTCGGTGGCGATCGGCTGCATGTCGGCTTCTTTACTCAGCACCCAGTTATGGCCCATGACGTTCTTCGGCAAGCTGCCGGAATGCTTGAGTTCCACGGTAAACGTCTTGCAGCTCTTGTCGATTTCAATAGCCTTCGTGTCGAAAGACATCTGGTCGGTGGAGTCGACGGTGACTTTGCACTCTGCAGCCATCAATTGGCTGCTGGCCAGTGTCAACAGGGATACCGCAACAAGTTTGGCAAACATGGTGAATCTCCAAGGCAGGGTTAAGGAAATCGCGAATAAACAGAAGACTGCCTGAAAACTTCGCAAGTTCATATGACTTGAATCAAAAATTGTATACAACTTTCGCGCTATGGCACCGATGCGAAATATCTACCGGCCAAGTGTCTGGTCCGGGCCTATCATCAGGCCGTCCCCCTTCAAATGGAATGCCCATCATGTTGATCAACAGTCTGTTGTGCAGTTTGCTGGCCGCCTACGCCTGCGGTGCCAGCGGCACGTACGAAACCCCAGAACACCAAGTCTAGCCCTTGGAGTGCCGTGCGCCTGCCTTTACTCTGTGGCCCTGATCGACCAAGGAGCAAGGCATGTCTTTAACATCCGTTTGTGTATTTTGTGGTGCCAGCACCGGCACCAACCCGGCTTACCGCGAAGCAGCCGTGGCCCTTGGCCGGGCGTTGGCCGAGCGCAAGCTGACCCTGGTGTATGGTGGTGGCGCCGTGGGCTTGATGGGCATCGTCGCCGATGCGGCCCTAGCGGCCGGCGGTGAAGTGATCGGCATCATCCCGCAAAGCCTCAAAGACAAGGAAATCGGCCACAGCGGCCTGACTCGCCTGGAAGTCGTCGATGGCATGCACGCGCGCAAGGCGCGGATGGCCGAGCTCAGCGATGCCTTTATCGCACTGCCCGGCGGCCTTGGCACCCTCGAAGAGCTGTTCGAAGTCTGGACCTGGGGCCAGCTCGGCTACCACGGCAAACCGCTGGGTTTGCTGGAAGTGAATGGTTTCTACAGCAAATTGACGTCTTTTCTTGATCACATCGTCGGCGAAGGCTTCGTTCGCGGGCAGCACCGTGACATGCTGCAAGTGAGCGAATCGCCGCAAACCCTGCTCGATGCTCTGGATGCCTGGCAACCGTCCATAGCGCCAAAATGGGCCGAGCAAAAACCCAGCTAACGGCTCGGCACCGATACAGGGCAGAATATGCGCCGCTCAACCTCACCTTCGACCCCAGAGGATCGCCCATGGCTAAACCTAATTATTCCTTCGCCAAACGTCAGAGAGACTTGGCCAAGGAGCAGAAGAAAGAGGAAAAGCTTCAGCGCAAGAAAGCTACAGCTGAAGAAGCGGCACTGAACCCTGAGGGTGAAGTGGCGGCAGAAGACGATGTTGATGCACCGAAAGACTCGGCGCCCGACGCCTGAGAACCTCCGGGCCGGTTGATCTGAACAGGCCCACCGGATCTGTGTAAAGGGTTGGCAGCTTTGCTGCCGACCCACACAGGCCAATCGAATGACCCAAACACACCGTAATTCCCTGTGGGAGCGAGCTTGCTCGCGATGACGGCCGCACATCCAATATCAAATTGACTGACACACCGCTATCGCGAGCAAGCTCGCTCCCACAGTTGATCTTCGTTAATCCAGTGGCATCACAGTGACGCGAACTTCCGGGTCGTGGTTCCCTCCCCCAAGAATCACCCCCCGCAACGGCGACACATCGGAAAAATCCCGGCCCCAGGCCAGGGTGATGTGCTCCAGTGCCGGTTGCACATTGTTGGTCGGATCGAAATCCACCCACCCCAGCACCGGGCAAAACACCGAGACCCAGGCGTGGGATGCATCGGCACCAATCAGCCGTGGCTGGCCAGGTGGCGGCTGGGTCAGCAGGTAGCCGCTGATGTAGCGTGCGGCCAATCCACGGGAGCGTACACAGGCGAGCATCAGGTGGGCAAAATCCTGGCAGACCCCGCGCCGACGCTCCAACACTTCTACCAGCGGCGTCGCCACCTGAGTCGCTTCGGCATCGAAGGTGAACTCGCTGAAGATTTTCTCCATCAACGCCTGAACGCCGAGCAACAGCGGCCGCCCCGTCGGGAAGCAGCTCTCGGAAAATTCGACGAAGTTGCGCTTTAGATGCACGTAAGGTGATTCGAAGCGGTAACGGCAGGCTTCAAGCAATTCGGGTGACAGTGGCTGGCTGCTGTAAGTCAGCGCGCTACGGGTGTCTTCCCATGGGGGTGAAAGATTGAAGTCCAGCACGGGCCGGGGAAGTACCTCGATCGTGAGGCTGGCATTGACCAGCAGCTCATCATGAGGACGTTCAAACGCCAGCCGGGTCAGCGGATTGCCGAATACATCCAGTTCATCGCGGCGCGAGGTCGGCTGCGGACTGATCTGCAATTGCCGGTCGGTGCAGCGCTGCCAGGCACAAGGCCGCGGCCACAAATGCGCCAGTTGCTGGGCCAGGGACACCGGGCTGTCGTAGTGATAATGGGTGTCGTGGAAAATCTGGTAGTGAGCGCTCATCAGACGGACACCGTGCGCTGGCTGACATCATCGACATGAGCGAAATGCCGCAGCGCCAAGCGATCGGAAACTTGCCCGCTGGCGTCGGCGATCTCTTGCAGCAGCGCGGCCAGCCCCTCGATGGCAGCGCGAACACTCGCGTCGCCGAACAGCGGGTTTTCCAGGCAGCCCAGATCGAATCGCGCCAGACGCTCGACCAATTGCGGCAGCGCTGCTTCACGCGGCGCGCCAAAGTCATCGTTGAGGCGTTTGAGTGTGCGGGTCACCAGTTTCAATTGGAACAACACGGCGTGAGGGTTCTGCTCATCGAGCAATAGCAGGTCGAGCACCGGGATCAGCTGCGCCACCGCCAGGTATCGAGAACGGTAAGTGATGCTGCTGTTGCCCAGTTCCAGCAACCACTCCAGCCCGGCCTGATCGAAAGCCCCGGCGCCCCGCAGGAACGCCGCCAGGCTGCCGCTGAGAAATTGCAGGCGTTCGATTCGCCGACCAATCATCAGGAAACGCCAGCCTTCATCCCGGGTCATGTCGTCCAGGGCAAAGCCAGACAGCGCCGCCAGAGACATCACCAGACGATTGAGAAAATCCAGCAACTCACCGAAATCCGGCTCTTCGGTTTCCAGCTCCATGGCCTCGCGCTGTAACTCCACCAGCGCCTGCCAGTTTTCCCGCGAGAGCTTGCCGCGCACCTGCGAAGCAGCCCACTGCAAGCGTTGCAGGTTGGAACGCAGACTGAACGGCCAGTCATCGCCGAGCAGCGCCGCCAACAGGCGTTCCGGCAACTCGCCCTCATCGGGCAACAGCATCAGCCGCTCGCCGAGGTCCACCGCTGCCTGCAGGGCTTGTGGGTCGTCGCCGTCGACATAGCGCGCCAGCATGATGCGCAGCAAACGGGCGCTGTCGTCGCAACGCTCGCAATAACGACCGAACCAGAACAGGTTTTCCACCACCCGCGATGGCAGGTACGGATCGCGCCGCACCAGGTCATGCACACCGATGTTGCGTTGGGCCTTCCATTGTTCGCCGCTAGGCGCACGATCGCCCAGCACCCAGGTGTCTTTACTGGCGCCGCCGCGCTGCATCGACACCACTTCAGCATCGGCTTGGGCGGCGACCCGGGTCAAGCCACCGGGCAGTACCCGATATCCCTCGCGGCTGGCCACTGCATACACGCGCATGCCGATGGCACGGGGTTGCAGTTGGCCGTCTTCGGCTTGCCAGATCGGCGCCTGGGACAATTGCGCAAGTTCTTGCGCCACATAGGCATAAGGACGCGCCTGCATGCGCTCTGCGAGCTCCTTGCGCTGTTTATCACTCAAATCACGGCCAAATACCGGTGCAAAGCTCTGGGACGGAAACGCCGGCTTGATCAGCAACTCTGGAAGTTTCTCCAGGGCCTGGGCCAGAACCGGCGCTTCACCGCACCACCAGGTGGCGATGGACGGCAGGATCAGTTCTTCGCCAAACAGGAATTGATTGATCTTCGGCAGAAAACCCAACAAACCCGGCGATTCCAGCACACCGCTGCCGAGGGCGTTGGCCACCAGAACCCGCCCCTGCCGCACAGCCTCAAGCAGGCCAGGCACGCCGAGGGCGGAGTCGGTTCGCAGCTCCAGCGGATCGCAGAAGTCATCGTCGAGCCGGCGCATGATCGCGTGGACCCGACGCAGGCCACTCAGGGTCTTCAGGTAGACCGTGGCATCGCGCACCGTCAGGTCGCCGCCCTCCACCAGCGGATAACCGAGCTGACGAGCCAGATACAGATGTTCAAAATAGCTTTCGTTGAAACGCCCCGGTGTCAGCAGTACCACCAACGGTGCGTCTCCGTCACTCGGGGCCTGACGGACCAGAGTTTCCTGCAAGGTGCGGAAGAACCCGGCCAGGTGCTGCACTTTCAGATCGCGGTACAACTCGGGAAAGGCCCGGGACACAATCGTGCGGTTTTCCAGCGCATATCCGGCTCCCGAAGGCGCCTGGGTACGATCCGCCGTCACCCACCAGCGGCCATCGGGTGTGCGCGCCAGATCCACGGCATACAGATGCAGAAAGGCTCCGTCAGGCGGGCTGATGCCCTGACAGGGCCAAAGGAAGTTGTTGTGACCGAACACCAGCTCGGCGGGCAGCAGACCTTCGGCGATCAGCCGTTGCGGACCGTAAAGGTCAGCCAGCACGGCATTGAGCAACCGCGCCCTCTGAGCGATGCCGGCCGACAACTGTTGCCACTCCTCAGCCGCGATGACATGGGGCAGCAGGTCCAGCTCCCACGGCCGGTCCGCGCCCTTGGGGTCGGCATAGACGTTATAGGTAACGCCGTTTTCCTGAATCTGCCGGGTCAGCAGAGCCTGACGCTGCACCAGTTGTGCCGGCGTGCTGCGTTGCAACTGTTCGAACAGCCGGCGCCAGTGCGGGCGCACGGCGCCACTGTCGTCGAGCAGTTCGTGATAGGTGCCCGCCGTCAGCGGGTAGCGGTCTAGCAGGTCAGGCATGGAAAGCTCGGCAGACAGCAATGAACGGTCAGACTAACGCAGGCTCGTGACGCCCGGATATACGAAAAATCCGAGCGTCGCGTACGGTTTAGAAACGTCGCAAATCGAGTGTCATCGGCAACTCGTCGCTGATTTCCAGATTGGGTACAGGAAACTTTCCCGGCGTGTGTCCGATGCGGAAGAAGCGCGCCATTCGCCGGCTCTCCGCTTCGTTAGCATTCACCGGCAAACTGTCGTAGTTGCGCCCGCCCGGATGGGCGACGTGGTACTGACAACCGCCCAGCGAGCGCTGCATCCAGATGTCGAGCAGGTCGAACACCAGGGGCGCGTGGACCGCAATGGTCGGTTGCAGGCAGTTAGCCGGTTGCCAGGCACGGAATCTCACGCCAGCGACGAATTCGCCTACACGCCCGGTGGGCTGCAATGGCACCGGAATGCCGTTGCAGGTCAGCAGATATCGCTGGGGCGGCAAGCCGCTGAGTTTGACCTGCAAACGCTCCAGTGACGAATCCACGTAACGCACCGTACCGCCCATGGCGCCCTCTTCGCCCAGCACGTGCCAGGGCTCGAGCGCCTGGCGCAGTTCCAGCGCAATGCCGCTGACGGCGTAGTCGCCAACCTTGGGGAAGCGGAATTCCAGATGCGCGGCGAACCATTCGGCCCGCACCGGATAACCGGCGGAGTTGAGGTCGACGATGACATCGGCGAAGTCTTGCTCGATAAAGTGCGGCAACAGGAAGCGATCGTGCAGCTCCGTGCCCCAGCGCGCCAGTTTCGGCGGCGCATAGGGCTCGCGCCAGAACCGCGCAACCAGCGCCCGCAGCAACAATTGTTGCGCCAGGCTCATGCGCGCATGGGGCGGCATCTCGAACGCACGTAGCTCCAGCAATCCGAGGCGCCCGGTGGCACCGTCCGGCGAATAGAGTTTGTCGATGCAGAACTCGGCGCGGTGGGTGTTGCCGGTTACATCGATCAGCAGGTTGCGCAGCAGTCGATCCACCAGCCATGGCGGGCACTCCTCACCCGCTTCAGGCATCTGCGCGAAGGCGATTTCCAGCTCGTACAAGGCATCGTTGCGCGCCTCATCGACCCGCGGCGCCTGGGACGTCGGGCCGATGAACAATCCGGAAAACAGGTAGGACAGCGACGGATGGTTATGCCAGTAGCTGATCAGGCTGCGCAGCAGATCCGGGCGACGCAGAAACGGCGAGTCCCCCGGTGTCGCGCCACCCAGCACGAAATGGTTACCACCGCCCGTGCCGGTATGCCGGCCGTCGATCATGAATTTCTCGGTGGTCAGCCGAGTCTGGCGCGCCTCTTCATAGAGGAATTCGGTGCGCTCGACCAGCTCATCCCAGGTCGCGGACGGCTGCACGTTGACCTCGATCACCCCCGGATCCGGGGTGATGCGCAAGTTGCTCAGGCGTGGATCGCTCGGCGGCTCATACCCCTCCAGCAACACCGGGCACATCAGCTCTTCGGCGGTGGCTTCGATGGCAGCGACCAGCTCGAGGTAATCCTCGACCCGTTCCAGCGGCGGCATGAACAGGTACAAACGGCCTTCCCGCGCCTCGGCACAGAACGCCGTGCGGGTCAGCCAGTCGGCGGACTCGTCGATGTTTGGCGCACGGTCTTCTGCGACGGCTGCGCCTTGGCTCTGAAGCTGCCCTGTGTCGGGCAGCGGCGGGAAATCCTGATTCGGGTCCTGCGGATAGATGAACGGATACTCCGCCGCCTTCACCCAAGGCTGCGAACCCAGCGGCAAGCGATATCCGAGTGGAGAATCCCCCGGCACCAGACGGCAGTGCTCGTCGCGCAGATACCAGCGCCCGCTCTGCCACTGGTCGCCCTTGGCGGTGCGCGCCAGCGGCAGAACCTGGCCGATGACCTTGTCCAGGCCTTGACTGAAGACCTTGCGCAGGCGCTTACGCTCCAAAGGCTCTTCCAGGCGTGAGTCTTCGGCGCTGACGTTTTGCGGCAACATTCCTTCGCGCCAGAGGTAATAGAAATTGTCTTCGTAGGCGGGGAACACAAAGCGTGTCGGAATCTTCAAGCGTTCGGCGACACTCGCCAGAAAACGCCCGGCCAGCGCACCGTCGGCGCCATAATCCTCCTGCTCGTCGGCGATCAGCGCGCTGTTGTGCCAGATCGGTACGCCGTCACGGCGCCAGTAGCAATTGAGCGACCAGCGCGGCAGTTGCTCGCCGGGATACCACTTGCCCTGCCCGAAATGCACCAGCCCCTGGGGTGCGTAGTGCTTGCGCATGCGCTGGAACAGTTCGGCGGACAACCGTCGTTTATCCGGCCCCAGCGCCGCGGTATTCCACTCGGCGCCGTCCGGGTCATCGATGGACACAAAGGTCGGCTCGCCGCCCATGGTCAGGCGTACATCGCCTTCCAGCAAATCAGCATCGATCCGTCGGCCCAGGGCCTGGATCGCCAGCCACTGATCGTCGCTGTAGGGCTTGGTGACCCGTGGTGCTTCCCAAATCCGCTCCACGGACATTTCGTGGCTGAATTCGCACTCGCAGGGTTCCACCAAGCCACTGATCGGCGCCGCAGAGGACGGATCGGGACTACAGGCCAATGGAATATGTCCTTCACCGGCAAACAGTCCAGAGGTCGCATCCAGGCCGATCCAGCCGGCGCCGGGCAGGTACACCTCGCACCAGGCGTGCAGGTCGGTGAAATCCACGTCGGTGCCGGACGGACCGTCGAGACTTTTGACGTCGGCGGTCAGCTGGATCAGGTAGCCCGACACGAAACGCGCCGCCAGCCCCAGGTTGCGCAGCAGTTGCACCAGCAACCAGGCGGAGTCGCGGCACGAACCGGAGGCCTGGTCGAGGGTGTGCTCAGGTGTTTGTACGCCGGGCTCCATGCGGATCAGGTAGTCGATGTCTTCGCTCAAACGCTGGTTGAGCGCGACGAGAAAGTCCACGGCGGGTAACGGTGTGCGGTCGATGCCGTCCAGGTAGGCCTTGAACTTCGGCGTCAGGGGCAGGGTTTCCAGGTACGGCGCCAGCTCCTTGCGCTCATCCGCGGCATAGGTGAAGGGGATTTTTTCCGCGTAGGGTTCGAGGAAGAAGTCGAACGGATTGAAGATCGCCATTTCGGCCAGCAGATCGACTTCGATTCGCAATTCTTCGGTTTTTTCCGGGAACACCAGCCGCGCCAGGTAATTGCCCTGAGGGTCCTGCTGCCAGTTGATGAAGTGCTGTTCGGGGGAGACTTTCAACGCATAGGACAGAATCCGCGTGCGGCTGTGGGCGGCGGGACGCAGGCGAACGATCTGCGGGCCGAGTTCGACAGCGCGGTCATAGCGGTAATGCGTGACGTGGTGCAATGCGACATGAATCGACACGGCGTGCCTCCTGCGAGCCTTGAGCGTATTGGAAAGCGCGCAAGACTTATGCCATCCAGCAGCGCTGGCGCTTTCTTCGGTTGCCTGAGGCAGTACAGCACCAAAATCGGGCGATGCGGGAAAATGGTTTGGCACAGGTGCACGTAAATGTGGCAACCAGCCAGAATTGGTTGGCAGCTCCGGCCTCTTCGCGGGCAAGCCCGCTCCCACAGGGTTTTGCTGTGAACACAAAACTGCGGACAACCTCAATAACCTGTGGGAGCGGGCTTGCCCGCGAAGAGGCCATTGGTTCCAGCACAAATGGTTGAACCCTGAAACGCAAAACGCCAACCCGAAGGTTGGCGTTCTGTTCAGTTCAAGCGAGGCTTAGCGCGGCACGACCGGCTTGCGGGTCGGCTTTGGCCCCTTGCCTTTGGCCGCATCCTTGCGTTCCTTGGCCGCCTGCTGGTTGCGGGCGAACGCCGCAGCCTTGGCCTGTTCACGCTTGTCCCACGGGTTGCCGCCATCGCTGGCACGTGGTGGCAGGCCGGTGTGCTGGGTCAGGATCTTGGTGGTCTTTTCCCCTGCAACCTTGTGGCTGCCGGCCGGCGTCGAGTTCTTGCGACGGGCGCTCTGGTAGCTGTCAGTCGACGGCTGATGCAAAGGAATCAACTGGTTCTTGCCCGGCCCGATCAGGTCGGCGCGGCCCATGCGGGTCAGTGCCTCACGCAGCATCGGCCAGCCTTTCGGGTCGTGATAACGCAAGAACGCCTTGTGCAGTCGGCGCTGCTCCTCGCTCTTGACGATGGTCACCGCGTCACTCTTGTAGGTGACCTTGCGCAGCGGGTTCTTGCCCGAGTGGTACATCGCGGTGGCGGTGGCCATCGGCGACGGGTAGAACGCCTGCACCTGGTCGGCACGGAAGCCGTTGCCCTTGAGCCACAGGGCCAGGTTCATCATGTCTTCATCGGTGGTGCCCGGGTGGGCGGCGATGAAGTACGGAATCAGGTACTGCTCCTTGCCCGCTTCCTTGGAGTACTTCTCGAACATGCGCTTGAACTTGTCATAGCTGCCGATGCCCGGTTTCATCATCTGGTTGAGCGGACCTTCCTCGGTGTGTTCCGGGGCGATCTTCAGGTAGCCACCGACGTGGTGGGTCACCAACTCCTTGACGTACTCCGGCGACTCGACCGCGAGGTCATAGCGCAGGCCGGAAGCGATCAGGATCTTCTTCACACCCGGCAATTCACGGGCACTGCGGTACAACTGGATCAGCGCCGAGTGGTCGGTGTTCAGGTTCGGGCAGATGCCAGGGAACACGCACGATGGCTTGCGGCACGCGGATTCGATTTCCGGGCTCTTGCAGGCAATGCGGTACATGTTCGCGGTCGGGCCACCGAGGTCGGAGATCACGCCGGTAAAACCCGGGACCTTGTCACGAATCTCTTCGATTTCGCGAATGATCGACTCGTGGGAACGGTTCTGGATGATCCGGCCTTCGTGCTCGGTGATCGAGCAGAAGGTGCAGCCGCCGAAGCAGCCACGCATGATGTTCACCGAGAAACGGATCATGTCGTAGGCCGGGATTTTTTCCTTGCCATACGCCGGGTGCGGAATGCGCGCATAAGGCATGCCGAACACGTAGTCCATTTCTTCGGTGGTCATCGGAATCGGTGGCGGGTTGAACCAGACGTCGACTTCGCCGTGCTTCTGCACCAGCGCACGGGCGTTGCCCGGGTTGGTTTCCAGGTGCAACACGCGGTTGGCGTGGGCGTAGAGCACTGCGTCATTACGGACCTTTTCCACCGACGGCAGACGAATCACGGTCTTGTCGCGGGTCATGCGCGGGCTGGCCAGGATCTGCACGACCTTGGCTTCCTGCGGATCTTCAACCGGACCTTTTTCCTGCTCGATGGCGCAGGCCTGGGTGTCCTGGGTGTTGACGTACGGGTTGATGATCTTGTCGATCTTGCCCGGACGGTCAATGCGCGTGGAGTCGACTTCGTACCAGCCTTGCGGTGTGTCACGACGGATGAACGCGGTGCCGCGCACGTCGGTGATGTCTTCGATCTTGTGACCGTAGGACAGGCGCTGGGCGACTTCGACAATCGCACGCTCGGCATTACCGTAGAGCAGGATGTCGGCGCTGGCGTCGATCAGGATCGAGTTGCGCACACGGTCCTGCCAGTAGTCGTAGTGAGCGATGCGGCGCAGGGACGCTTCGATGCCGCCGAGCACGATCGGCACGTGCTTGTAGGCTTCCTTGCAGCGCTGGCTGTAGACCAGGCTGGCGCGGTCCGGACGCTTGCCGGCCAGGCCACCCGGCGTGTACGCGTCGTCGGAACGGATTTTCTTGTCCGCTGTGTAGCGGTTGATCATGGAGTCCATGTTGCCGGCCGCGACACCGAAGAACAGGTTCGGCTCGCCGAGCTTCATGAAATCGTCTTTGGACTGCCAGTTCGGCTGGGCAATGATCCCGACGCGGAAGCCCTGGGACTCCAGCAGCCGGCCGATGATCGCCATGCCGAACGACGGGTGGTCGACGTAGGCATCACCGGTGACGATGATGATGTCGCAGGAATCCCAGCCGAGCTGATCCATCTCCTCCCTGCTCATGGGCAGGAACGGCGCTGGCCCGAAACATTCGGCCCAGTACTTGGGATAGTCAAATAACGGCTTGGCTGCTTGCATGTCGATAACCGGTGTTGGCTTTCATTGAATTTCGCGGGCGCGGAATATAGCACAAATTTTGACCAATTCCGACGGCCATGGTCGGAAATTGCGGTGACCCCATCGCGAGCAAGCTCGCTCCCACAAGTTCGGCGTGATCCTTGTGGGAGCGAGCTTGCTCGCGATGAGGACCGATCAGACGCTACAAATTATTCGTCATCGTCGAAGTTATAGCTACCCGGCGCCAGGTTCTCGAAGCGGGTGTACTTACCGATGAAGGCCAGGCGGATAAAGCCGATCGGCCCGTTACGCTGCTTGCCGATGATGATTTCGGCGATGCCCTTGTGCTCGGTCTCCGGGTGATACACCTCGTCGCGGTAAACGAACATGATCACGTCGGCGTCCTGCTCGATCGCTCCGGATTCCCGCAAGTCGGAGTTCACCGGGCGTTTGTTTGGCCGTTGCTCCAGGGAACGGTTGAGCTGCGAGAGCGCCACCACCGGACAGTTGAATTCCTTGGCCAGGGCTTTCAGGGATCGGGAGATCTCGGAAATCTCGTTGGTCCGGTTGTCACCGCTGGAGCCCGGGATCTGCATCAGTTGCAGGTAGTCGATCATGATCAGGCCGACATCGCCGTGTTCACGCACCAGACGGCGGGTCCGGGCGCGCATTTCCGACGGGCTGATGCCGGCGGTATCGTCGATGAACAGCTTGCGGTCGTTGAGCAGGTTGACCGCCGAGGTCAGGCGCGGCCAGTCGTCATCTTCCAGCTGGCCGGAACGGACCTTGGTCTGGTCGATACGCCCCAGGGAAGACAACATACGCATGATCAGCGATTCACCTGGCATCTCGAGGGAGTAAACCAGGACGGCCTTCTCGCTGCGCAACACGGCGTTTTCCACCAGGTTCATCGCAAAGGTGGTTTTACCCATGGATGGACGGCCAGCGACGATGATCAGGTCGGACGGTTGCAGGCCGCTGGTTTTCTCGTCGAGGTCGGTGTAGCCGGTGGACAGGCCAGTGATGGCGTTGTCGGTGTTGAACAGGGTGTCGATGCGGTCGATGGCTTTGGTCAGCAGGTCGTTGACGCCCACCGGGCCACCGGTTTTCGGTCGGGCCTCGGCGATCTGGAAGATCTGCCGTTCAGCCTCGTCGAGAATCTCGGCGGCAGTGCGACCTTCAGGGTTGAACGCGCTGTCGGCGATTTCGGTACTGATACCGATCAGCTGGCGCAACGTCGCCCGTTCGCGAACGATCTGCGCATAGGCCTTGATGTTGGCGACGGACGGGGTGTTTTTCGCCAGTTCACCGAGGTAACCGAGGCCACCGACTTGCGAAGTCTGACCTTCCTTGTCCAGTTGCTCGGACAGGGTCACGACATCGATCGGCATGTTCTGATCGGCCAGCTTGGCGATCGCACGGAAAATCAGGCGGTGGTCATGTCGATAGAAATCGCCGTCGGAGACTTGATCGAGCACACGCTCCCAGGCGTTGTTGTCCAGCATCAGACCACCGAGTACAGCCTGTTCGGCTTCGATGGAATGCGGCGGCACTTTCAGCGCGGCGGTTTGCAGATCGTATTGCTCAGGAGCGGAGATATCGTTCATGGCCACTTGGTTCTTGGTGATAAAAAGCAGAGGTTTCAGAAAGACAAAGGGCACGACCTGTAAACAGGATCGTGCCCGATGTTACCGGCAAGCACCCGAGGGTGCCAGCCGACAAGTGCTGCTTAAGCTGCTACCACGACAACGCGTACGGTGGCTTCAACTTCGGCGTGCAGGTGCACGGCTACGTCGAATTCGCCTACGTTGCGGATGGTGCCGTTCGGCAGACGAACTTCGCTCTTCTGCACTTCAACGCCGGAGGCGGTCAGTGCGTCAGCGATGTCGTGAGTACCGATCGAACCGAACAGCTTGCCTTCGTCGCCAGCGGTGGCAGTGATGGTCACTTCCAGCTCGGCCAGTTGGGCAGCGCGGCTTTCAGCCGATGCTTTGCGATCTGCTGCAGCTTTTTCCAGCTCAGCGCGACGCTCTTCGAACGCAGCCAGGTTGGCTGGGGTCGCAGCGGTAGCTTTGCCGTAAGGCAGCAGGTAGTTACGACCGTAACCAGCCTTAACGTTCACTTTGTCACCCAGGTTGCCCAGGTTGGTGACTTTTTCCAGAAGGATCAGTTGCATGTGAAAATCCTCTTAACTTTTAACCTTCACCGTTCGCGTTATCGGCATCTTTCGGTGCCGAACGACCGCGAAAATCAATCAGGCTGTCGACGATGGCCAGGACCACCAGCAACGGATAGATCAGTTGCATGAACAGCAACAGCGTCACGTACAACCCCACCAGCCAGAACCTGGCCAGTCGCTTCTGCGCCACCAGCCCGTGAATCAGGGCCAGCCCGGCGAACACCAGCGGTACGCTGCACAACGGCGTCAACATGGCCATCTGTGAACCGAGATTCGGTCCCAGAAGCATGCACGCCAGCAGCAACATCGCCGGCAACAGCGGGATGCGGATGGCGCGAAACTCGCGACCAAAACCGCCCGGGTTGTACAACAACGCCTGCCAGTAACGCCCGACAAGCAGGCTCAGCAAGCTGACGATTTGCAACAACGCCGCAATCAGGCCGGTCAGGACCGGTGCAATCAGGGACGCGAAACGCGCTTGTTCGTCTACCGACAACTTCTGGTAGACATCACCGAGTAGCGACGGCATGACTTTGATCAAAGCCTGCGCCAGCATCTCGATCTGGGGAGCAAAAGCTGTCCCCAACACCACTGAAAACACCACTCCCATCGCTATGCTGACCAGCAGCACGCGGTTCCAGGACTCGCTTGCGCGCAAAACCAACGCAAGGCTCGCAGACCCCAGCAGCACCAGAAGTGCCCGTGGGTCGTCGGAGTAAAGCCACCAGGCCAATGCCGGCAGCAGTCCCAGAGCAAGAACGCCCAGGGCGTCCCTCAATCCGCGCCGCAGGAGCACAAGGCATCCGGCGGCAGCACCCAACCAATACAACAACGGCAATGCCGCGCATCCAGCCACTACCAGAGTGGCCTGCATACGGCCGCGCATGATGAACTCAGCTATGGCCCGCATGCATTCAATCCTTTGCTACGTGTCGACTGCCCGGTCTCAGCGGCCGTGGCTGTCGGTGTAGGCCAGCAGGGCCAGGAAGCGGGCGCGCTTGATAGCGGTGGCCAGCTGACGCTGATAACGAGCTTTGGTACCGGTGATGCGGCTTGGAACGATTTTGCCGGTCTCGGATACGTAGGCTTTCAGAGTGTTGAGATCTTTGTAATCGATCTCTTTCACGTCTTCAGCGGTGAAGCGGCAGAATTTACGACGACGGAAGAAACGTGCCATGTAATTGGCTCCTTAAAAGGTCCGTGGATTACTCGTCAGCGTTATCGCTGTTGTCGCTGTCATCACTATCAGCGCTTTCAGCGCCTTCGTGCTCAGGACGGTCGCGACGCTCACGGCGCTCACTGCGGTTTTCTTCAGCCTTGAGCATCTCGGACTGGCCGGTAACGGCTTCGTCGCGACGGATGACCAGGTTACGGATCACTGCATCGTTGTAGCGGAAGTTGTCTTCCAGCTCGGCCAGGGCCTTGCCGGTGCACTCAACGTTCAGCATCACGTAGTGAGCCTTGTGAACATTGTTGATTGCGTAGGCCAGTTGACGACGGCCCCAATCTTCCAGACGGTGGATTTTGCCGCCGTCTTCTTCGATCAGCTTGGTGTAACGCTCAACCATGCCGCCGACTTGCTCGCTTTGATCCGGGTGGACCAAAAAGATGATTTCGTAATGACGCATGAATGCTCCTTACGGGTTGTAGCCTGCCGCTCAAAAGCGGTCAGACAAGGAGTGAATGACACTTATGGACTTGCGGACGCTAGACACGTTGGTGCCTGCCATCACAGCAAGGGGCGCAATTGTAGAGAAGGGGCGAGGGAGGCGCAAGGTAATTGGTGATTATTTGAACAACCCCAATCTTTCCCTCACTACAAAAACACTGTGGGAGCGAGCTTGCTCGCGATGGGGTCGCAACATTCGACATTAATGCTGAATGTTACACCGCTATCGCGAGCAGGCTCGCTCCCACAGGGACTGCAACTGGATCAGGATTTCTTGGCAGCAGCCTTGGCTTTGACACTGCGCTGACGCTGGGCTTCGAACAGGCAGACCCCCGTCGCCACGGAAACGTTGAGACTGCTGACGCTACCGGCCATCGGCAGGTTGACCAGGTAGTCGCAATGCTCGCGGGTCAGGCGACGCATGCCCTTGCCTTCGGCACCCATGATCAGGATGGTCGGGCCGGTCAGATCCTGGTCATACAGGCTGACCTCAGCTTCACCGGCCGTGCCGACAACCCACAAGCCGCGCTGCTGGAGCTTTTCCAGGGTGCGCGCCAGGTTGGTCACGGCAACCAGCGGAATCACTTCCGCCGCACCGCAGGCGATTTTTCGTACAACCGGAGTCAGAGTCGCCGACTTGTCCTTCGGCACGATCACGGCCAGCGCGCCCGCCGCATCGGCGGAGCGCAGGCAGGCGCCGAGGTTGTGCGGATCGGTCACACCGTCGAGCACCAGCAACAACGGTGCGCCGTCGGTGCGATCGAGCAGCTCGTCGAGCATCGCCTCGCCCCAGACCTGGCTCGGACTCACGTCCGCGACCACACCCTGGTGCACGCCTTCAACCCAGGCGTCCATTTCACGGCGCTCGGCCTGGCCGACCTGGACCCGGTTTTCGTTGGCCAGTTCGATCAGTGTCTGGACCCGAGGGTCATTGCGACCTTCGGCCAACCAGATCTGCTTCACGCGTTTCGGGTGGTGACGCAACAACGCTTCTACAGCATGTACGCCGTAGATCTTTTCCAACTGACTCATGGCTTGGCCTTAGGTTTACGCGCCCCGCCACTCTTGGCTGGAGCCGAGCCCGCTTTTGGCGGGCCTTTACGATGTTTGCTCGGTTTGGCTGGCTTGCCGCCGACGGCCTTGTCAGGCGTCGACCGACTGGTCTTTCCCCCAGACGCCGCTTTACCGCCGCTTTTCGCACCGGCGAGCAACGCCTGTTTCATTTCACGACTTTTGCGCACTTCGGCGTTTTTCGCCGCCGCATCGCTCGGGCGATAGGCCTCTACAGCCTTTTCCTTGGCAGGACGACGACCGGTTTTCGCCGGGGCCGGTTCTGCTTCGACTTTCGCAGCGGGTGCCGTGCTTTCGGTACCACGCTTCTTGCGGCCGATCGGCGCGCTGATGGTTTTCTCGGCCATCTCGAAGTCGATCTTGCGTTCGTCGAGGTCGACGCGCATGACGCGCACTTCCACGGTATCGCCCAAGCGGAAGCTGCGACCGGTACGCTCACCGGCCAGGCGGTGGTGCACAGGATCGAAGTGGTAGTAATCGCCCGGCAGCGCGGTGACGTGCACCAGGCCTTCGACGTAGATATCGGTCAGTTCGACGAACAGGCCAAAACCGGTCACGGCGGTGATCACACCCGGGAACGACTCGCCAACGCGATCTTTCATGAACTCGCACTTGAGCCAGTTCACTACATCGCGGGTCGCTTCGTCGGCACGGCGCTCGCTCATCGAGCACTGCTCGCCGAGTTGCTCCAGGGCCGCTTCGTCGTACGGATAGATGCGCGCTTTCGGAATGGTCATCGCACCGGCACGGCGAACGTGCGGGGTGTCCTGCTTCGAATGGATCACGCTGCGAATCGCCCGGTGCGTGAGCAAGTCCGGGTAGCGGCGAATCGGCGAAGTGAAGTGGGTGTACGCCTCGTAATTCAGGCCGAAGTGGCCCTGGTTATCGGCGCTGTACACCGCCTGGCTCAACGAACGCAGCATGACAGTCTGGATCAGGTGGAAATCCGGACGATCCTTGATGCCGGCCAGCAGTGCCTGGTAATCCTTCGGCGACGGACCGTCCTTGCCTTTGTGCAGGGACAGGCCGAGCTCGCCGAGGAACGCGCGCAGCTTTTCCAGGCGCTCCGGTGGCGGACCATCGTGAACGCGATACAGCGCCGGAATTTCGTGTTTCTTCAGGAATTCGGCGGTGGCCACGTTGGCCGCCAGCATGCATTCCTCGATCAGCTTGTGCGCATCGTTGCGCACGGTCGGACGAATTTCGGCGATCTTGCGCTCGGAACCGAAGATGATCCGGGTTTCCTGGGTTTCGAAATCGATCGCGCCACGTACATGACGGGCCGCCAGCAACACCTTGTACAGCGAGTACAACTGCTTGAGGTGCGGCACCACGTCGGTGTATTCGCCGCGCAGCTTGCGAGCTTCGGTGGCTTTCGGCGTTTCCAGCATCGCGCTGACCTTGTTGTAGGTCAGGCGCGCATGGGAGTGAATCACCGCTTCGTAGAAGCAGTAGTCGGTCATTTCACCGGACTTGGAGATGGTCATCTCGCAAACCATGGCCAGGCGATCGACTTGCGGGTTCAGCGAGCACAAACCGTTGGACAGCTGCTCAGGCAGCATCGGAATCACGCGCTCGGGGAAGTACACCGAGTTGCCGCGAACCTGCGCTTCGGCATCCAGCGCCGAACCGAGTTTCACGTAGCTGGATACGTCGGCAATCGCCACGTACAGCTTCCAGCCGCCCGAGAACAGGCGCAGCTTGCCCGGACGGGCTTCGCAATAGACCGCATCGTCGAAGTCGCGGGCATCTTCGCCGTCGATGGTGACGAACGGCAGATGACGCAGGTCGATGCGCTTCTCTTTGTCTTTCTCTTCGACTTCCGGCTTGAGCTTGCCGGCTTCCTTGAGCACGGCGTCAGGCCAGACGTGAGGAATGTCGTAGGTACGCAGGGCAACATCGATTTCCATGCCCGGCGCCATGTAGTTGCCCACGACTTCAACCACGTCGCCTTGCGGCTGGAAGCGTGGCGTCGGCCAGTGAGTGATCTTCACTTCGACGAACTGACCGATCTGCGCGTTGGCGTTACGACCCGGCGTCACCAGCACTTCCTGCTGGATCTTCGGATTGTCCGCAACCACGAAACCGATGCCGCCCTCTTCGAAGTAGCGGCCGACGATGGTTTCGTGAGCGCGGGACACCACTTCGACGATCATGCCTTCGCGGCGACCACGACGGTCCAGGCCGGATACCCGGGCCAGGGCACGGTCACCATCGAACACCAGACGCATCTGCGCCGGGCTCATGAACAGGTCGTCACTACCGTCGTCCGGCACCAGGAAGCCGAAGCCGTCGCGGTGACCGCTGATGCGACCCAGGATCAGGTCAAGCTTGTCCACCGGTGCATAAGTGCCGCGACGGGTATAGATGAGTTGAGCATCGCGCTCCATGGCGCGCAGACGGCGGCGCAGGGCTTCGATCTGGTCTTCTGTGGTCAGACCAAACTCTTCGACCAGTTGCTCGCGGTTAGCAGGCGAACCTCGATCAGCAAGGTGCTGAAGGATCAGTTCGCGGCTAGGAATAGGGTTTTCATATTTTTCCGCTTCACGAGCGGCCTCGGGATCGAGGGACTGCCAATCGGCCATTAGAGAGTTTTCACCTTGTCTATATGCGGGTTAGTTTGGCATAGGCGTAATGAAACGGGAAATTTCAGACTAATACGACCCATCTAAAGCCCTGTATCGACACATCAAAGCTGAATTGCAGACCGCTGGTGAATTTTTTCAGGTTTTTTTGTGGCCGGGGGTTTACAGTTAAAAAGACGCTCCGTATAGTGCGCGCCATCGACGACGGACAACGTTGCCGATACTGCCCAGATGGTGAAATTGGTAGACACGCCAGCTTCAGGTGCTGGTGACCGCAAGGTCGTGGAAGTTCGAGTCTTCTTCTGGGCACCAATTTCGAGCTTGAGATTAGTTCAATTTCAAGGCTCACACAAAAACCCGCGAAAGCGGGTTTTTGCATTTTTGACCGCTGGTTTATTAATTTTAAAATCAGGGGTTTACAGATCAAAACGCTCTCCGTATAGTGCGCCACATCAACAGCGGCAACGCTGAAGATGAATGCCCAGATGGTGAAATTGGTAGACACGCCAGCTTCAGGTGCTGGTGACCTTACGGTCGTGGAAGTTCGAGTCTTCTTCTGGGCACCAATTCAAATTCAAGGTTACGACCTTGGATTTCACAAAAACCCGCGAAAGCGGGTTTTTGCGTTTCCGGGGTTTAAAAACACGCCTCCTCCCCCTGTAGGAGCGAGCTTGCTCGCGATGGATGTACAGGCGACGCATTTCTCCAGACACCCCTCGTTTTCGTTCACGCCCATCGCGAGCAAGCTCGCTCCTACAGGATTTATCGGCGCATTTGAGAAACAATATCGTTTATCATTGTTACAAGTTTTTGCAATGTGACAGTGAGGAACCCTGCGAATGATGTTTCGAAATACCCTGCGCCGCGGCCTGATCACCACCCTCCTCGGCCTGGCACTCGCCACTCCCCTCACCCAAGCCGCCGATCCGGTTGCCCTGACCCTCTACAACGGCCAGCACAAAGAAGTCGGCGACGCGGTCGCCAAGGCCTTCGAAGCCAAGACCGGGATCCACGTCAATGTGCGCAAAGGCAGCAGCAACCAGCTCGCCAGCCAGATCGTCGAAGAAGGCGATCGCTCCCCCGCCGACGTGATCTACACCGAAGAATCGCCACCCCTGAACAAACTCGGCGAACAAGGCCTGCTGGCCAAAACCGATGACACCACACTGGCCGTTCTGCCCAAGGAATACGTCGCCGGTAACGGCACCTGGATTGGCGTGACCGCCCGGGTGCGCGTCGTTGCGTTCAACCCCAAGCTGATCGATGAAAAAGACCTGCCGACCTCGGTGATGGAATTTTCCGACCCGAAATGGCAAGGCAAGGTCGGCTTCGTACCCACCAGCGGCGCCTTCCAGGAGCAAGCGGTCGCGATCATCAAGGTGCACGGCATGGACGCAGCCGAAGAGTGGCTGACCGGTCTGCGAGCATTCGGCAAGACCTACAGCAACAACATGGTTGCACTGAAAGCGGTGGAAAATGGCGAAGTCGCCACCGTACTCGTCAACAATTACTACTGGTTCGCCCTGCAGCGTGAAAAAGGCCAGCTCGACTCGAAACTGCATTACTTCAGCGGTGGCGATGTCGGCGGACTGATCACGGTTTCCAGTGCTGCGGTGCTCAAATCCAGCAAACATCCCAAGGAAGCACAACAGTTGCTCGCCTACATGGCCAGCGAGGAAGGCCAGCGCGTGATCACCCAGACCACCGCCGAATACCCGCTGCACAAAGGCATGGAGTCTGATCGCGGACTCAAGCCATTCAGCGAGTTGCAAGCGCCGAAAGTCACGCCAGCCGACCTCGGCAATGCCGAAGAAGCCCTGGACCTGGAACGTGACGTTGGCTTGAACTGATGAGCGCATCGCTATCTGCCACCAGCCTGCGCAGCAACAACGTGCCCCGCCGCAAGCGTCCTCCCATAGGGTTGGTGTTGCCGGTCTTGCTGCTGGTCGTACTCAGCTTCCTGCCGCTGGCCTATGTCGGACTCAAAGCCTGGCAAGCTGGCTGGGCAGAAGCACTGCATTTGCTATGGCGACCTTATGTGTTCGGCTTGCTGCGCAACACACTCGCATTGATGATTGGCGTCACCATTGTTTGCGGGGTGATCGGCTTGTCGCTGGCCTGGTTGCTCGAGCGCAGCAATCTGCCGGGCCGACGACTGTGGGGCGTGATTCTCTGCCTGCCGTTTGCCGTACCGGCCTTTGTCAGCAGTTTCACATGGGTTTCCCTCAGCGCTCATTTCGAAGGACTCGGCGGGGCGATCCTGGTGATGAGCCTGTCCAAGTATCCGTTGATCTTTCTGCCCGTGGCGGCAACCTTGCGCAATCTCGATCCGTCCCTGGAAGAGTCGGCTCGCACGCTGGGGCAAAATCGCTGGGGCGTGTTCTTTCGCGTCACCCTGCCCCTGCTCTGGCCTTCGCTGCTGGCGGGTTCGTTGCTGATTGCCCTGCACATGCTGGTGGAGTTCGGCGCCTTGTCGATCATCGGCCTGCAAACCTTCACCACGGCGATCTATCAGCAGTTCGAGCTGGAGTTCAGCAATGCCAACGCGGCGATGCTCTCCGCCGTACTGCTGATGTTGTGCCTGGCGCTGCTGTGGCTGGAGCTGCGCGTGCGCGGCAAGGGTCGACACGTGCGCACCGGACAGGGTGCGGCGCGACGCGCGGAACAGGTTCAACTGGGACCCTGGGCTGTGGCGGGACAGCTTTATTGCCTGTTGCTGGCAATCATTGGCAGCGGGATTCCGCTGGGGATGCTGGTCTACTGGTTGGCGGTAGGAACATCGGCAGCCTTTCCCGTAGCGGCAATCGGCGAAGCATTGCTGTCGTCCCTCGCTCTGTCGCTGGGTGGCGCTGCTCTGTGCCTGGTGCTGGCGGTGCCGGTCGGCCTGCTGGTCGTGCGCTACAAAGGCCAACTGGCGATCTGGGCCGAGCGCCTGCCCTATCTGCTGCATGCGCTGCCGGGGCTGGTCATTGCCCTGACCCTGGTGTATTTCGCCCTGCACTACGTGCCGATGCTTTACCAGACTTCGGCATTGCTGCTGATCGCCTATGCCCTGCTGTTTCTGCCGCTGGCCCAGGCGCCGATCCGTACCGCCCTGAACAAGGCGGCACCACAGCTTGAGGAGGCGGCACGCACGCTGGGAGCCTCGTCATTCAGTGCCTTCTGCCGAGTGACACTGCCGATTATTTTCCCGGCGCTGGGGGCGGCTTTTGCCCTGGTGTTCCTGGATGCGATGAAGGAGCTGACGGCGACCTTGCTGCTGAGCCCCACCGGGCTCAATACACTGGCGACGGAAGTCTGGGCGCATACCGCGAATGTGGAGTTTGCGGCGGCGGCGCCTTATGCGGCGTTGTTGATATTGGTGTCGGGGTTGCCGGTCTATTTGCTGACGACCCGGATGTATCTGAGTCGCTAAGACCGTCATCGCGAGCAAGCTCGCTCCCACAGGTTTCGATGGTGGACACAAAGTTTGTGAACACCCCGGATCAAATGTGGGAGCGAGCTTGCTCGCGATGAGGCCATCCCTGAAACAGTATTAAGCCCTGAACTGCCCCAGGCTCGCCTTCAACTGCGCCGCCAGACCATCGAGCACCTTGCCGCTCGCCGTAGTCTCCACGACAGCTTGCGCCGCTTTCTCGGCCTGGGCATGAATGGTCTGCACCCGCCCCCGAACCGCCTGCGCGCCCTGCGCCTGATGCGCTGCAGCCTGGGTAGCCAAACCGATCGCCGCATGGACCTGCTCGACGGATACCTGCACCGACTGCTGCAACCGCGCACTGTCACGCAGCACCAGTAAACCCTCACTGGCCTGGCGCCCGGCCTGAGCAATCGCCGCCACCGCCTCACGCGCACCTTGCTGCAAGGCCACGATGTGCGCCTGAATATCGCCGGTGGAGCTTTGCGTCTTGCTCGCCAGCGCCCGCACCTCATCGGCCACCACGGCAAACCCGCGCCCGGTCTCGCCGGCACGCGCCGCCTCAATCGCTGCGTTCAGCGCCAGCAGGTTGGTTTGTTCGGCGATGCCGTGAATCACCGTCAGCACCACCTCAATCTGCTCACTTTGCTGCGCCAGGCGCTCGATCACTTGCGCGCCAGTGTTGACCTGACCCGCCAGCTCCTCGATCAGGCTGCCGACTTTCGCCGAGGTCCGGGTGTTTTCATCGGTGGCCTGACGAATGTCCACCACCTGCTTCAGCGCCGCCTGCATGGCATGGCTTTCCGACTGCGCCTCATCAGCCATTTGCGACAAGGCGCGCAAACTCTCCGCCACCTCGTCGCGCTGCATGCCAGCCGCCGCGTCCGCACCGGCGTTGCGCAAGGTCATGGCGCCGATCTCCACGCCGGTACGCTGGGCGACATCCCCCGCCTCACGCACGATCGGCTGCAACTTATCCACAAAGCGATTGACCGCCGAGGCCATGTCGCCGATTTCATCCTTGCTGTTGATCTGCACACGCTTGGTCAGATCACCCTCGCCCGCCGCCAGGTCATCCATGGCAACGATCAGCATTTTCAGGCGATTGACCACTCGGCGACCGAGCACCACCGCCAACAACAGCAGAACACCGAAGCCCACCACCGCCAGACACACGCCGATGCGCCAGCGCAATGTCGTAGCAGCCTCCTGCACGGTGCTGGTGGTATTGGCCTTCATTTCCGCCGCCGTGGACTGCGCCGACTGCAGACGCGAGCGCATGGCCGTTGCGCTGTCAGCAGCCGCACCCTTGAGGCTGTCGCCCACCAGTTGATCGCTGCTGGCGATCAACGCCGAGAAGCGCTTGTCGAGGGCCGCCAGATCAGTCTCCACGGAAGCCGTCGAGACCCCCATCAGGACCTTGCCGATTTCAACGCCGTTAGGATTGATCGGAGCCTCGATGTAGAACACCGAAGGATCGTTCTTCGCCGCATCCAGCACCTTGTCCAGCGCACGCTCGCCCTGGCCTTTTTCCAACAGCGCCTTGTTGATCGGATTTTCCCGATTGAGGTAGCGCGTCAGGTGCTGGCCGGTGGCGTCGTCATACACCACGAACAGCACATTGGGATTGCGCTGGGCCCGGCGGGCGAACTCGGAAAGTGTCGGAATGTCGTTGTCCCACATGGCGCGAGGCGCGACGGAAGCCAGAAGCTGTGCCATGTCGCTGGCGGAGTCCTTCAGGTCCTTTTCCAGGGCCGAACGCAATTGCGCCTGCTCCTGCTCAAGACGCGAGGACAAACCGGCGGTCAGGCGCTGACGCGTACTGGTAGAGAGACTGTCGAGGCTCGACGTGACTTCGCGTCCCGCCTGCTCAAGCTCAGCGGAAAGCTTTTGACTGTCCGCGCCCAGGCGCAGGCCCAGATCGGCTTCCAGCGCGGTCACCGTGCTCCGGGTCAGAGCGACAGCTACCAGCACCTGCACCAAAAGGGCGATACCAAGGGTAACGAACACGGGCCGCAACAAACGGCTCTGTAACAATGAGAGAACGGCCGACACTTGATATCCCTCTGCAAAAGCGCCATTAAATTGATGGCACGCCAAAAGTGACGTTTTAGGCAAAGCTAATAGCAAAGGTCATGCCGTCCAGCAGGCATAAACGACAAAGGCCCCAATTAAGGGGCCTTTGTGTTTTACATCAACGACTTATCAAGCAAACGGATGGCGCAGGACGATGGTTTCGTTGCGATCCGGGCCCGTCGAAATAATGTCGATCGGCGCGCCAATCAACTCTTCGACGCGCTTGATGTAAGCACGGGCGTTAGCTGGCAGCTCTTCCAGGGTTTTGGCACCCACGGTCGATTCGGTCCAGCCCGGCACTTCTTCGTACACAGGCTGCAGGCCTACATAGCTGTCAGCATCAGTCGGGGCAACGGCCTTGCCTTCTGCATCTTTGTAGCCGACACAGATGTTGATGGTTTCCAGACCGTCGAGTACGTCCAGCTTGGTCAGGCAGATGCCCGAGATGCTGTTCACATCGATAGCGCGACGCAGGATAACGGCGTCGAACCAGCCACAACGACGGGCACGGCCGGTAGTCGCGCCGAACTCGTGACCTTGTTTAGCCAGGTGCGCGCCGACTTCGTCGAACAGTTCCGTCGGGAATGGACCCGAACCTACACGGGTGGTGTAAGCCTTGGTGATGCCCAGGATGTAGTCCAGGAACATAGGGCCGACACCCGAACCGGTAGCAACGCCGCCAGCGGTGGTGTTGGAACTGGTCACGTACGGGTAGGTACCGTGGTCGATGTCCAGCAACGAACCTTGGGCACCTTCAAACATGATGTCTTTGCCAGCACGACGCAGGTCGTGCAGCTCGGCAGTCACGTCCAGCATCAGCGGCTTGAGCAGCTCAGCGTAGTCTTTGCACTCGGCCAGGGTCTTGTCGAAGTCGATGGCTGGCTCTTTGTAGTAACCAACCAGCATGAAGTTGTGGTAATCCACCAGTTCACGCAACTTGTCTTCAAAGCGTGGCATGTTGAGCAGGTCGCCAACACGCAGGCCACGACGTGCAACCTTGTCTTCGTATGCCGGGCCGATGCCACGACCGGTAGTACCGATCTTCAGCTCGCCACGGGCCTTTTCACGGGCCTGGTCCAGCGCAACGTGGAAGGACAGGATCAGCGGGCAGGATGGGCTGATACGCAGGCGCTCGCGCACCGGTACGCCCTTCTCTTCCAGCTTGGTGATTTCCCGCAGCAGAGCGTCGGGTGCAACCACCACGCCGTTGCCGATCAGGCACTGCACGCCTTCGCGCAGCACGCCCGACGGAATCAGGTGCAAGACGGTCTTCTCACCGTCGATCACCAGGGTGTGGCCAGCGTTGTGGCCACCCTGGTAGCGCACTACGGCGGCAGCATGTTCGGTCAGCAGATCAACGATCTTGCCTTTGCCCTCATCACCCCATTGGGTGCCCAGGACTACGACATTCTTACCCATAACACTTGTCCTCATTCGCGCAAACTTGGTGCCGGCGGCAGCCGGCAGGAAAACTCAAGAAGCCAGTGGCGATACTTGCCAAAGCCCGTTCTGCTGAATCAATTGCCGGTCGCAGTCCGCTTCACGGGCGGCGGCCAAAGGTTGTCCAGGCAAAGCCTGAACGACACGCTGACCCTCACTGCGCAACTGGCAAACCTGCTGCCAGAGTGCCGCATCCGTACTGTCAGGCATCCAGATACCGCCAGACGGTAGCTCGATCTCAGCACGCCCCAGGGTCACCAGGGTTTTCAAATCGGTGGAGAAGCCGGTCGCCGGACGGGCGCGACCGAAGTCGGCGCCGATGTCGTCGTAACGACCGCCCTGGGCAATGGACTGGCCAACACCCGGTACGAACACAGCGAACACCACACCGGTGTGGTAGTGGTAGCCACGCAGCTCGCCCAGGTCGAAATACAGCGGCAGCTCAGGGAAACGCACGGACAGCCGCTCGGCAATCGCCAGCAAATCGTCCAGCGCTGCCAGAACAGGGGCCGGTGCCTTTGCCAGACGCTCGCGGGCCGCAGCCAGCACTTCACGACCGCCACACAGGTCGACCAACGCCCGCAGCATGCCCGACAGATCGGCAGGCAAGCCTTCGGTCAAGGTAATGACCTCGTCGATGGCCTTACGTTGCAAGGCATCGAACAACTGCTGCTCGACTTCACCGGACAAACCGGCCGCACGGGCCAGGCCGCGATAGATGCCAACATGACCGAGGTCCATGTGCACATCCGGCACATCGGCCAGTCGCAGCATGGCCAGCATCAGGCTGATGACTTCGACGTCGCTGCTCGGACTGCCGTCGCCGTACAACTCGGCACCCAGTTGAATCGGGCTGCGCGAGGACGACAGGGCGCGAGGCTGAGCGTGCAGGACACTACCGGCATAGCACAGGCGGCTTGGGCCTTCACGACGCAGGGTGTGCGCATCGATGCGCGCCACTTGCGGCGTGATGTCGGCGCGGAAACCCATCTGACGGCCCGATTGCGGGTCGATGACCTTGAAGGTGCGCAGATCCAGGTCCTGGCCCGCGCCGGTCAGCAGGGATTCCAGGTACTCGATATGGGGAGTCACGACAAACTCGTAACCCCAGCTCTGGAACAGATCCAACACCTGACGACGCGCGACTTCAATACGCGCAGCTTCCGGTGGCAGTACTTCTTCGATGCCATCTGGCAGAAGCCAGCGGTCTACCGTTGCCATTACGCCTTCCCCTATCTCCGGGCGACCAGCCTGTCGGCGAGCCTTGAGTGAAGCAGAAAATGGTCGGCTTGCGCACAAACCACGCGCATGAGCGACGGAGCGAAAAGCCCTTCTACCGGCTTCGCCAACCACTTTCCTCGAAAAACTGTCGAGCCAATCGGCCCGGCATCTGCTTGAAAACAGCAATCAAACATGCAGACGCAAAAAAGCCGGGAATTTCCCGGCTGCCGCATCATACACACGTTTTCCCAAAGGATCACCCCGCCAGAGGTTTTAGCCGCCCGGCGGGGGATAATTCAGGTCAACGCTGTATCAAGGCTTGGCTTTTTCCAGGTAATGGAAAAAGTCGCTGCTTGGGTCGAGGACCATGACGTCGGATTTGTTCGCGAAGCTTTCACGGTAGGCGCGCAGGCTACGGTAGAACGCGTAGAACTCCTGATCCTGACCGTAGGCCTTGGAGTAGATCGCAGCAGCCTGGGCATCGCCGTCACCGCGAACCTCTTCGGATTCACGATAGGCTTCAGCCAGCAGCACGCGGCGTTGACGATCGGCGTCGGCACGGATGCCTTCGGCCAGCTCGTTACCCTTGGCGCGGTGCTCGCGAGCTTCACGCTCACGCTCGGTGCTCATACGCTCGAACACACTGCGGTTCACTTCTTTCGGCAGGTCGATGGTCTTGACCCGAACATCGACCACTTCGATGCCCAGCTCTTTCTCGGCCATCTTGTTCAGCGATGCCGTGATATCCGCCATCAGCGCATCACGCTCACCCGACACCACTTCGTGCAGGGTGCGCTTACCGAACTGGTCACGCAGGCCCGATTCCAGACGACGGGAAAGACGCTCGTCGGCGATCTGCTTGAGGCCGGAAGTCGCGGTGTAGTAACGCTCTGCGTCCTTCACGCGCCACTTGGCGTAGGCATCGACCATCACGGCTTTCTTTTCCAGCGTCAGGAAGCGTTGCGTCGGTGCATCCAGCGTCATCAGGCGTGCGTCGAATTTACGCACCTGGTTAACGTAGGGCACTTTCACATGCAGGCCTGGCTGAACATCGGTCTGGACCACGCGACCGAACTGCAGCAACACCGCACGCTCGGTCTGAGCCACGATGTAGAAGCAGTTCCAGGCAGCGATCGCCACGACGACGCCGACAATAAGGGCGATCAGCGATTTATTGCTCATCAGCGACTCTCCCTGGTACGTGCTGGCTGTTGCTGCAGATCAGCTGCCGCACGCGCATTCGCTTCATTGCTGGTGGCTGCCGCACTGCTCACCTGGGTGCTGGTGCTGCGACCACTTTCGACCATCTTGTCCAGAGGCAGGTACAACAGGTTGTTCTGGCCGTTCTTGTTGCCGGTCACGAGAACCTTGCTGGTGTTGGTGAAGACTTCCTGCATGGTGTCCAGATACAGACGCTGGCGGGTGACTTCAGGGGCCTTGCGGTACTCGGCGACCAGCTTGGTGAAGCGATCGGCCTCACCCTTGGCGCGCGAGACGGTCTCGTCACGGTAACCATTGGCATCCTCAAGGATGCGCTGGGCCTGACCACGAGCTTCCGGCACGACGCCGTTGGCATAGGTTTCGGCCTGGTTGCGCGAACGCTGCTCGTCTTCCCGGGCACGGATCACGTCATCGAAGGCTTCCTGGACTTCACGCGGTGCCGCTGCGCTCTGAACGTTGACCTGGGTGACGGTGATACCGGTGCGATACGTGTCCATGAAGCGTTGCAGACGCTCCTTGATCTCGCTGGCCATCAACTCACGACCTTCGGTCAGCACCTGGTCCATCGCGGTGGAGCCCACCACATGGCGCAAGGCGCTGTCGGTCGCGTGCTGCAGGCTGATTTCCGGCTGATCGACGCTCAGCACGAAGTCCTGCAGGTTGCTGATCTTGTACTGCACGGTCAGCGGCACTTCGACGATGTTCTCGTCTTCGGTCAGCATCTGGCCCTGCTTGGTGTAGGCACGCTCACGCGTGACGTTCTCCATGTACTTCTTGTCGATCGGCGGGAAGTAGATGTTCAGGCCCGGACCCACGGTTTCGTAGTACTTGCCGAAGCGCAGCACCACAGCTTGCTCCTGCTCGTCGACGACATAGACCGCGCTGTACAGCCAAACGGCCGCCAACACGACCAGACCGATGCCGAGCAGGCCGCCAAAGCCGCCACTCTTGCCCGGACCACCGCCGTCGTCGCCACCACGTTTCTTACCACCACCGAACAAACCGTTCAGGCTTTCCTGCAGCTTTCGGAAGGCCTCGTCGAGATCCGGTGGCCCCTTGCGGTCGCCGTTGTTACGACGCTTGCCACCCCAAGGATCCTGATTATTCGAGTTGCCACCCGGCTCATTCCAAGCCATAGCGCTCTCCATCTGATAAAGCAAAGACGCACCCACGGCGCGCCGACCAATGCTACAGAATGCCTGTCACCGCGGCACAACCGCTTTCTCAGGCTTTTATTGCAAAGTGTGTTGCTCGATGAACTCCATCGGTTGCAAACCTTCGCGACTCACCAGCCGATTCAATTCGGCCCGTGGCAAACGAACGGCCAGCAAGCTGATGCCTTCGTCATCGTGTTCTTCCTTTTGTACCGCACCGAGTTCGAAAAACTGCGCACGCAGTCGAGCAAATCGGTTCGGCAAGCGCAAGGTACCAACAAACAACTCATCGCCAAGCAACTCGGCCACGGCCTGCTTGAGCAGATCAAGACCCGTGCCATCTTTCGCCGAAAGCCAGACCCGCTGCGGTTTGCCATCGGCATCGCGCTGGATCTGCGGCTCCACGCCCTCGAGCAAATCGAGTTTGTTATAGACCTCCAGGATCGGCAAGTCTTGAGCCCCGATCTCTCCGAGCACCACCATGACCTGTTCAATCTGGGCCATGCGCTCAGGCTCATGGGAGTCGATCACGTGCAGCAACAGGTCGGAGTTGCTCGACTCTTCGAGCGTAGCCCGAAATGCCTCGACCAGCTTGTGCGGCAAGTGACGAATGAAGCCCACGGTGTCAGCCAGCACGATCGGGCCGAGGTCATCGAGCTCGAGCCGGCGCAAGGTCGGGTCGAGGGTGGCGAACAACTGGTCAGCCGCAAAGACGTCGGAGTCGGTCACCGAGTTGAACAGCGTCGATTTGCCGGCGTTGGTATAACCCACCAGCGAAACCGTCGGAATGTCAGCCCGTTTGCGGCCACGGCGCGATTGTTCACGCTGGCTGCGGACCTTTTCCAGGCGCCCCTTGATCTGCCGCAGGCGAACCCGCAACAGGCGCCGGTCGGTTTCCAGCTGGGTTTCACCCGGACCGCGCAGGCCGATACCGCCTTTCTGCCGTTCAAGGTGAGTCCAGCCGCGAACCAGCCGCGTACTCATGTGCTCAAGCTGGGCCAGTTCGACCTGGAGCTTGCCTTCATGGGTGCGGGCGCGTTGGGCGAAAATATCGAGAATCAAACCCGTGCGGTCGATCACGCGACACTCGAAAATACGTTCGAGGTTACGTTCCTGACTGGGCGTGAGGATGTGATTGAAAATCACCAGATCGACCTGTTCGGCCTGGACCAGGTCGCGCAACTCTTCGACCTTGCCGCTGCTGATCAGGGTTTTGGCGGTTGGCCGATGACGCGGCACGTTGAAAAACGCGACGGTCTCGGCGCCAGCCGAAATTGCCAACTCCTGAAACTCCTGCGGATCTTCGCGCGCCTCAGGGTCCTGACCATCCAAGTGAACGAGAATGGCTCGTTCACCACCACCGTGGCGCTCAAAGAACAAAGGAGACTCCTATCAGGCGTTACCTGGCTCAGCATCACCTGCATCGGATTCGGTTGCGCTAGGCAGACGAATTGGACGAACCGGCACCACTGTAGAGATGGCGTGTTTGTAGACCATCTGGCTGACGGTGTTTTTCAGCAGGATAACGAACTGGTCGAAAGACTCGATCGTGCCTTGCAGCTTGATACCGTTGACCAGGTAGATGGACACCCCAACTTTCTCTTTACGTAAAGTATTCAAGTAAGGGTCTTGTAGCGAATGCCCTTTTGACATGTGCCGCACTCCTTTAAGGATTCAATATAAAAAATAGGTAATCAGATGGCTTTGGCCGTCACACCCCCAAGGATAGACGGCAATTGCAAGGACTCAGCTCAATATGGAGATGGTCCCAAGGTATTTCAAGGCGCGCGGCAGATTGTCGCAATCCAGACTGTCCAGCCAATGCAGATCAGTCCAACTGCGCAGCCAGGTGAACTGGCGTTTCGCCAATTGGCGCGTGGCAATGATCCCACGCTCCTGCATCTCGGCTGACGTCAGCTTGCCATCCAGGTAGTCCCAGACTTGGCGATAGCCTACTGCACGTATAGACGGCAACCCGGTATGCAGGTCTCCTCTATTACGCAGGGCTACGACCTCGTCAATGAATCCCTGTTCCAACATTAAAGTGAATCTTTGTTTAATTCGCTCGTGCAGTACCTGGCGATTTGCCGGAGCAATGGCCAAGTTCGCGACAGTATAGGGCAATTGTTGCAGTCCCGAAGCGGCTGCTTCAGTACTTTGCGCAGATTGTTGCAAACGCAGGGCGGTCATGCTTTGACCGCTGACACGATAAACTTCCAGCGCTCGACTCAATCGCTGGGGATCGTTCGGATGTATTCGAGCCGCGGACTCCGGATCGATCACCGCCAATTGTTCGTGCAAGGCTTGCCAACCAAGGCGCGCAGCCTCTTCTTCGATTTGTGCACGGACCTCGGGATCGGCGGCCGGCATATCTGCCAGACCCTCAACCAAAGCCTTGTAATAGAGCATGGTGCCACCCACCAGCAGCGGAATTTTTCCCCGTGCGGTGATATCAGCCATGGCTTCCAGGGCGTCACGGCGGAAATCCGCAGCCGAATAGCTCTCGGCCGGGTCGAGAATATCGATCAGACGATGCGGATATTGCGCCAGCAGCTCTTTGGAAGGCTTGGCGGTGCCAATGTCCATCCCACGGTAGACCAGCGCCGAATCGACACTGATCAACTCGCAAGGCAGGACCTTGGTGAGCTCGATGGCCAGGTCGGTCTTGCCGGCGGCGGTCGGGCCCATCAGGAAAATCGCAGGTGGGAACTGGCTCATCAACGACCGCGCAAGAACAGTTTGTCCAGATCGTCCAGGCCCAGCTGGGTCCAGGTCGGTCGGCCATGGTTGCATTGACCACTGCGCTCGGTGTTTTCCATGTCACGCAGCAGACCGTTCATTTCCGGCAGGGCCAACCGCCGATTCGCACGAACCGCGCCGTGGCAGGCCATGGTCCCGAGCAATTCGTTCAGGTGCGCCTGAATGCGGTCGCTGGTGCCGAACTCCATCAGATCAGCCAGGACGTCAGCGACCAGCCGGTTCGCTTCGGCCTGCTTGAGCAGTGCCGGAATCTGCCGTATCGCCAGGGTTTCCGGGCCCAGACGCTGCAATTCAAAGCCCAGGCGCTGGAACCAGGCGACATGCTCCTCGGCGCAATCGGCTTCACGCTGGCTGACGGCCAGGGACTCCGGCACCAGCAATGGCTGGCCGCTCAGGCCCTCACTGGCCATCGCCACCTTCAGACGCTCATACATGATCCGCTCGTGGGCGGCGTGCATGTCCACCAGCACCAGGCCCTGAGCGTTTTCCGAAAGAATGTAGATGCCCTTGAGTTGTGCCAGCGCATAACCGAGCGGCGGGATGTCGTCCTGCCCGGCCGGCAGCGCGACGGCATTGGCCTCGGGCAGCGGTGCAAAAAACTCGCGATAGGCGGCCTGCGCTTCGGCGACAGGTGCACCGGACTGCGGTCGCGGCGTGTATTGATATTGGTAACCCGCGCCTGCCCCCGAACCCGCCGGCGCATTGAACGACGGCTGAGCCTGAGGCTGCTCCAGCAGCGCATTGGCGGCCAGGCGCATTTCGCCCTGGGGTCCGAATTCACCGGCTTCGAGGCCGGTAGGCCGGACGATGGCCGTGGCAACCGGCGCCGCCAGTTGATCGTCGGGGCGCACATCGCCCAAGGCGCGATGCAAGGTGCCGTAGAGGAAGTCGTGAACCATGCGCCCTTCACGGAAGCGCACTTCGTGCTTGGTCGGGTGCACGTTGACATCGACGCCGGTCGGATCGACTTCGAAAAACAGCACGAAGGTCGGGTGCCGACCATTGAACAGCACGTCGCGATAGGCCTGGCGTACCGCGTGGGCCACCAGTTTGTCGCGCACGGCACGGCCATTGACGAAGAAATACTGCAAGTCGGCCTGGCTGCGGTTGAAGGTCGGCAGGCCGACCCAGCCCCATAGATGCAGGCCGTTGCGCTCGATTTCGATCGGCAGCGCCTGCTCCAGGAAACCCGGCCCGCAGATCGCCGCCACGCGCCGGGCACGGGCCGCATCATCATGGGCCTCGTGCAGGCTGAGGATGGTCTTGCCGTTATGGCGCAGATGGAACGCCACATCGAAGCGCGCCAGGGCCAAGCGCCTGATCACTTCTTGCAGGTGATCGAATTCGGTTTTTTCGGTCTTGAGAAACTTGCGCCGCGCCGGCGTGTTGAAGAACAGGTCGCGCACTTCAACCGAAGTGCCCACCGGGTGGGCCGCAGGTTGCACACGGGGCGCCATGTCACGGCCCTCGGTCTCGACCTGCCACGCCTGATCGGCGTCGCGGGTGCGGGAGGTCAAGGTCAGGCGCGCGACGGAGCTGATCGATGCCAGGGCCTCGCCGCGAAACCCCAGGCTCATGACCTGTTCGAGGTCTTCCAGGTTGCGGATCTTGCTGGTGGCGTGACGGGCCAGGGCCAACGGCAGGTCATCGGCGGAAATGCCACTGCCATCGTCGCGCACCCGCAGCAGCTTGACGCCGCCCTGCTCCACATCGACGTCGATGCGTTTGGCGCCGGAGTCGAGGCTGTTTTCCAGCAGTTCCTTGATCACCGAAGCCGGGCGTTCGACCACCTCACCCGCGGCAATCTGGTTCGCCAGCCGCGGGCTGAGCAGCTCGATGCGAGCGCTGTTGTTCACGACCTGATTCATTCTTTGGCCGCCAGTTCAGTGCCCGGAATGGTCAAGTGTTGACCAACCTTGAGTTCATCGCTCGACAGGTTGTTGGCGCTGCGCAGGGTGGCCGGCGCAACCTGATAACGAACGGCGATCATCGCCAGCGTCTCGCCAGGGTTTACCCGATGGTCACGTGGACCTTGGGCGATTTTTCCGGAATCACGCAGCCAGGCAATGTAAGTGCCTGGCGGCGGGTTCTGCTGGAAGAACTGGCGCACGCCGCTGCTGATCGAACGCGCCAGCGCCTGTTGATGGCTTGACGCAGCAAGCTTCGAGGCTTCGTTGGCGTTGGAGATGAACCCGGTTTCCACCAGGATCGACGGGATATCAGGCGACTTCAGTACCATGAACCCGGCCTGCTCAACCCGCTGCTTGTGCAATGGCGTGACCCGACCGATGTTGCTCAAGACTTTCTGGCCAACGTTCAGGCTGGAGGTCAGGGATGCCGTCATCGACAAGTCGAGCAGCACGCCGGCGAGCATGCGGTCTTTGTCATCGAGGCTGACGTTGCCGGCACCACCGATCAGGTCGGAGCGGTTTTCGCTGTCGGCCAGCCAACGGGCGGTCTCGGAAGTTGCGCCGCGATCGGACAGGGCAAATACCGAGGCACCGAAAGCGGCGGCAGAAGGCGCGGCGTCGGCGTGGATCGAGACGAAAAGGTCGGCGCCTTTCTTGCGGGCGATTTCGGTACGGCCGCGCAACGGAATGAAGTAGTCGCCGGTACGGGTCAGTTCGGCACGGAAACCTTTCATGCCGTTGACCTGGCGTTGGGTTTCGCGGGCAATCTGCAGCACCACGTCTTTCTCGCGCTGGCCTCGGGAGCCGGAAGCCCCCGGATCTTCGCCACCGTGACCGGCGTCGATCACCACAATGATGTCGCGTTTGCCGGCCGGGGCTGGCGGCAATTTGATTGCAGGTTCCGCAGGCGTGACCGGCACGGCAGGCACCGTGGCGACCGACGGTGTCGGCGCAGGCGGTGGCGCGGCGTCTGCGGCGTTATCGAACAGGTCGACCACCAATCGGTTACCGTACTGAGCGTTCGGCGCCAGGGAGAAGCTTTTCGGCGTCACGGCCTTTTTCAGGTCGATGACCACCCGCAGGTCCGTCGGCGTGCGCTGGGCCGAGCGCATGGCGGTAATCGGGGTGTTCGAGGTGTTGACGTTGAGCGGCGCACCGAGGGTCGCGCCATTGATGTCGATGACCAGGCGGTCCGGAGCCGTCAGGGTAAAGACGCTGTGTTGCACCGGGCCGGTCAGGTCAAACACCAGTCGCGTGTTGTCCGGTGCCCGCCACAGACGAACACTGTTGACCTTCGAATCGGCCACAGCGTCGACGGTCACCGCCAAGAACAACACCCCTACGGCAGCCACCAACGCGCGAAAGCGCATACCTAACCCCATCATCTATTTGGATTCCAATGCCAAAGCGGCACACCAGGCCTCGCCACGCGAGCCCTGGGATAAAATTTTCAGCGAACGCCCGCTGTCTTGCGGGCTAATGGTAATGGTCAGGTCAGGCTTTGGCAAAAAGCCTGCACCTTTATCGGGCCATTCGATCAGACACAGGGCATCGTCTTCGAAGTAGTCGCGGATACCGAGGAACTCTAGCTCTTCCGGATCAACCAGACGGTACAAATCAAAATGGAAGGCGCGAATGTCGCCGATCTCGTAGGGTTCGACCAGGGTGAAGGTCGGGCTTTTGACTGCCCCGACATGTCCCAGACCGCGAATGATGCCTCGGGACAACGTGGTTTTGCCCATCCCCAGGTTGCCCTCAAGGAAGATCAGGCCATGGCCTTGGGTGATTCGGGCAATGCGTGCGCCAAAGTCGCTCATGGCCTGTTCATCGGCCAGGTACAGGGTTACTTCAGACACGGTGCTTGCTCCTCCAACAACTGACGAATGGCTGGGATCAGATCACTGGCCGCCAGCCCACGGCCCAATTTTCCTTGTTGCTCGCCGGCATTGGCGTGCAGCCAGACCGCCAGGCAGGCCGCGTCGAACGGCTCCATGCCCTGGGCCAGCAATGCGCCGAGCAAACCGGCCAGCACGTCGCCCAAACCGGCGGTGGCCATGGCCGGGTGCCCCTGATGACACAGCGCCAGACGTCCATCGGGATGGGCGATCAGGCTGCCGACACCTTTCAGAACGACGACAGCTGTATATTTTTTACTCAATGCATGGGCTGCGGCGGGACGGTCAGACTGAACGTCGGCAGTGCTCACCCCAAGCAAACGTGCCGCCTCCCCCGGATGCGGGGTGATCACGCAACCCCTGGGCAGATCGACCTGTCCACCCGCCAACAGATTCAAGGCATCGGCATCCCAGACTTGCGGCAAAGGCGCATTGGCCGCAGCCGACAGCAGGCTGCGCCCCCACCCTGCCTGACCCAGGCCCGGCCCGACCACCAACACCGATACCTTCTCAAGCAACCCCATCAGTTGATTGGCCGACGACGTGCCCAGCACCATGGCTTCCGGAATTCGAGAAAGCGCTGGCGAAACATGTTCCGGACGGGTGGACAGCGAAACCATGCCCGCGCCGCTGCGCAGCGCACTTTGTGCACTCAGCAAAATTGCCCCACCGTAACCGCGATCACCGCCAATGAGCAGCACATGGCCGAACTTGCCTTTGTGGGATGCCGGTGCCCGGGACACCAGACGCGGCAGGTTAGCGACACACAAGCGCCGAGCCGTGAACGCAGTACCGCTCAGCAACTGCGGATCAGCCTGCAGATCGTTGAACACCAACTCACCCGTCACATCCGCGGCATCACCGGTGAACAACCCCACCTTCAAGCCAATGAACGTGACCGTCAGGTCGGCATGCACTGCATGACCAAGGATACGGCCCGTATCCGCGCACAACCCTGACGGAATATCCACCGCCACAACCGGCAGTCCGCTGGCATTGATCGCGGCGGTGGCGCTGACATAGGGATCACGCACGTCACCGCTCAGACCGGTGCCAAGCAAAGCATCCAGCACAATGCCGCGCAATCCGGATTGTGCCGTCCAGGGCTCGATGAGCACATGTTCAGACACCGCCTCGGCATGGGCCGACGCCGCATCACCCTGTAAGCGCTGCGGATCGCCCACCGCCAGCACCCGCACCGACCAACCGGCACGCTGGGCCAGTACGGCCACCAGGTACCCGTCGCCTGCGTTGTTGCCATGTCCGGCCAGCACGCTCAGCTCGTTTGCTGTCGGCCACTGCCGCACCAGCGCCCGCCACGTCGCCCGCGCCGCGCGCTGCATCAATTCGAAGCCCGCCGTGCCGGCGGCGATCAGGCTCGCGTCGAGTGCTCGCACCTGGGCGGCGCTATACAGCACGTCGGGTAATTCATCTTTAGTGTGCGGCATGCGTCTTCGGGCTCCGATGTCTGGCAGAATTATACGCATCTCAGCCCCGGTTTCTCTCGTCTCATGCCCGCTATTACCACAGATCTGCCCGCCCTCGCCCAATCCATCAAGGACTGGGGCCGCGAGCTGGGTTTTCAGCAAGTCGGCATCAGCGGCCTCGACCTGGCCGAGCATGAGCAGCACCTGGAGCGCTGGCTCGAAGCCGGCTACCACGGCGAAATGGATTACATGGGCGCCCACGGCAGCAAACGCTCGCACCCCGAAGAGCTGGTGCCGGGCACTTTGCGCGTGGTGTCCCTGCGCATGGATTACTTGTCCGGCGACACGCAGATGGCAAAAATGCTCGCCCAACCGGAAAAAGCCTACGTCTCGCGTTATGCCTTGGGTCGCGATTACCACAAGCTGATCCGCAAACGCGTGCAACAACTGGCGGAAAAAATTCAGGCGCAGATCGGCCCGTTTGGCTACCGCGCCTTCGTCGACAGTGCCCCGGTGCTGGAAAAAGCCATCGCCGAACAGGCGGGGCTTGGATGGATCGGCAAAAATACCCTGGTCTTGAACCGCAAGGCCGGCAGTTACTTTTTTCTCGCCGAACTGTTCGTCGACCTGCCGCTGCCGGTCGACCCGCCCCATGCCACCGAACACTGCGGGCGCTGCAGTGCCTGCCTCGACATCTGCCCGACCAACGCCTTCGTCGGCCCCTATGTGCTGGATGCCCGACGCTGCATTTCCTACCTGACCATCGAACTCAAAGGCGCGATCCCTGAAGACCTGCGGCCACTGATCGGCAACCGGGTGTTCGGTTGCGATGACTGCCAGATTGTCTGCCCGTGGAACCGCTTCGCCCGCCCTTCCGGTGAAAGCGACTTCAAGCCGCGGCACAATCTGGACAACGCCGGGCTGGCGGAACTGTTCATGTGGGATGAAGAGAAATTCCTGAGCAGCACCGAAGGCTCGCCGCTGCGCCGGACGGGCTATGAAAACTGGTTGCGCAACCTTGCGGTGGGCTTGGGCAATGCGCCTTCAACGATTCCGGTGCTGGAGGCGCTGAAGGCGCGACGGGAGCATCCTTCGGAACTGGTCCGTGAACATGTCGCGTGGGCGTTGCGGCAACACGCCGAACGTCAGGCTTCGTCGTTATAGACGAACTTGGGCATTTCCCAATGAAAACGGATCGCCAGCAAGCGCAGCAGAAAACCGCCGAACAAGGTGATCAGAATCGATTGTTCATCGGGTAATTGCAGATAGATGCAGAGCATGTAGCACCACGCCGCGGCGAACGAAACGCTGGCATAAAGCTCACGCCGGAAGATCAGCGGAATATCGTTGCAGAAAATGTCCCGCAGGATGCCGCCGAAGACGCCGGTGATCACGCCGCTAACGGAGGCGACCAACATGCCATGGCCCATTTCCAGGGCGGTGATGCAGCCGATCAGGGTGAACGCCACCAGGCCCATGGCGTCGAGCACCAGGAACAATGAGCGCAAATGCCGCATCCAGCGGGCCGTGAACACTGTGATCATCGCGGCTGCCGTGGTCAGCACCAGATATTCCGGGTGTTTGACCCACGTCAGAGGGTAATGCCCGAGCAGCACATCGCGCACCGACCCGCCACCCAGCGCCGTGACGCAAGCGATCAGCACCACACCAAACCAGTCCATGCCCCGTCGGCCGGCAGAGAGGGCGCCAGTCATGGCTTCGGTGGTGATGGCGATCAGGTAGAGCATCAGCAGCATAGTGGCGGTCCTTGCAGAAAGGCGCGCAGTCTACTCAGTTCACCCTGGCACCAAAAGAGGGCGCTACCCGAACACTGGTGGCGACTGCGCCTACGCCATCGCGAGCAAGCTCGCTCCCACAGGGCCGGCGTTGCACCTGTGGGAGCGAGCTTGCTCGCGATGGGGCCGGAACGGACGACCGTGAATCAGAATTTGATGAAATGCTTGCGGTAGTGCTGCAGCTCAGCGATCGATTCGCGGATGTCGTCCAGGGCCAGGTGCGTGCTGCCCTTCTTGAAGCTGTCACGCACATCCGGTGCCCAGCGCGCAGCCAGCTCTTTGAGGGTCGACACGTCGAGGTTGCGATAGTGGAAGAAGCTTTCCAGGGATTTCATGTGGGTATAAAGGAAGCGACGGTCCTGGCAGATGCTGTTGCCGCAGATCGGCGACTTGCCCTTCGGCACCCACTTTTCCAGGAAGGCGATGGTTTCGGCTTCGGCTTCGGCCATGCTGATGCGGCTGTCGCGAACCCGTTGGGTCAGCCCGGAACCGCCATGCTGACGGGTGTTCCACTCGTCCATGCCGGCAAGGATTTCGTCGCTGTGGTGAATGGCGATCACCGGGCCTTCGGCCAGGGTGTTCAGGTCACTGTCGGTGACGATGGTGGCCATTTCGATGATGACGTCGGTGTCCGGGTTCAGACCGGTCATTTCCAGGTCGATCCAGATCAGGTTCTGTGGGTTTTGCATGTGTCGGCTCCTAGGCAATGCTGCGCAGTTTAGCCTAGGCCGGTGGCCGGGCGTGCTAAACTCGCGGCCGTTTTACCTAATCGCTGCATTCTTGATACGGAACACCCATGGCCAAACGCCAACTCAATCGTCGTCAAAACTGGCGCATCGAAAAGATTCAGGGCGAACGCGCTGCCCGCGCCGCCAAACGCGAGTCCTCGGCCGTCGAGGCACTTGAGGGCGGCGATCTGGGCCCGGAACAGCACGGCCTGGTGATCGCGCACTTCGGTGTGCAGGTCGAGGTCGAGGCCCGCGACGGCGAACTGGCCGGCCAGGTATTCCGTTGCCACCTGCGCGCCAACCTGCCGGCGCTGGTGACCGGCGATCAGGTGGTCTGGCGTGCCGGCAACCAGGGTATCGGCGTGATCGTGGCGCAACTGCCGCGCAACACCGAGCTGTGTCGCCCGGACAGCCGTGGTCAGCTCAAGCCGGTTGCGGCCAACGTCGACATGATCGTCATCGTGTTTGCACCGCTGCCCGAGCCCCATGCCAACCTGATCGACCGCTACCTGGTGGCGGCCGAGCATGCTGGCATCAAGCCGCTGTTGCTGCTGAACAAATTCGACCTGATCGACGAAAACAACGCTCCTGCACTGAACGCCTTGCTCGCCGTATACCGCACCCTGGGCTATCCGGTGCTGGAAGTGTCGGCGCACCACGGCAACGGCATGGAGCAATTGCAGACACAGCTGGACGGACGCATCAGCGTATTCGTCGGCCAGTCCGGCGTCGGCAAGTCGTCGCTGGTCAACAGCCTGCTGCCGGATGTCGAAACCCGCGTCGGCCCGTTGTCCGAACTGTCCGGCCAGGGCACCCACACCACCACTACCGCGCGGTTGTTCCACTTCCCCGGCGGCGGTGAGTTGATCGACTCCCCGGGTATCCGCGAATTCGGCCTGGGCCACGTCAGCCGTGCCGACGTCGAAGCCGGCTTCATCGAGTTCAACGACCTGCTTGGCACCTGCCGTTTCCGTGATTGCAAGCATGACCGCGAACCCGGTTGCGCCCTGCTCAAGGCCCTTGAAGACGGCCGCGTGCAGCAACAGCGGATGAACAGCTACCGCTCGATCATCGCCAGTCTGCCGGAAAACGGCTACTAAACAGACGTGCCGACCACCCTGCCCTCAGCGGGGTGGCCGGCGGCTGGATCTTCCCCCCCGCTTAAACATCAGACCTTTCTGTAAGACCTGTGCACGCTCGCTTGTAGGGCATTTCTCTTTCCGCACCGCCCCCTTGTAGCCGCCCTGTATTCGCCTAAGTTCTAGCCCTCTTCGCACTCCAGCGACTCCGAGGGACACCTATGCAAACCTACCACCTGTTCATCAGCCACTCGTGGAACTACTCCGACGCCCACGACAATCTTGTGCGCCTGCTCAACGCCAAGCCTGGTTTCACGTACAAGAATTTTTCGGTTCCACCGGACAACCCGATTGTCGGCGCGAAAACCGACAAACAACTTGAGGAGGCCATCGAAAACAAGATTCGCCCGTGTTCGGCGGTGTTGATCATGGCCGGGATGTACTCCACCTACAGCAAGTGGATCAACAAGGAAATCGAAATCGCCAAGCGCATGGGCAAGGTGATCATTGCGATCAAGCCGTTCGGTGCCGAGCGCATTTCCACGGTGGTACGTGACGCGGCACATGCCGAATGTGCGTGGAACACCAACAGCATCATCAGCGCGATTCGCCAGCATACGGCGGTGTAACCATGCGCAAGGGACTGTTTATCGGCATCAACGACTACACCCATGTGTCGCGTCTGAGCGGTTGCAGCAATGACGCCATGGCCATGGCCTCCGTGCTGAAAACCGACGCCAATGGCGATCCGAACTTCAAGAACATCGTGCTGACTTCCGCCGAGGACTTCCTGAGCAGGGAAAAACTCGAAGACCAGATCCGCGAGCTGTTTTCCGGTGACTGCAACGTCGCGCTACTGTATTTCGCCGGCCACGGCAGCTTCGACACCGACACCGACGAAGGCATGTTGATCCCGCAGGATTACAAGAGCGCCAAGGACGGGATTCGCCTCAGCGACATCCTCAACTGGGCGAGCAAGGCCACCAAGATCAAAAACAAAGTGATCATTCTCGATTGTTGCCAGAGCGGCTCGGCCGGCGAACTGCGCGCCTTGCGCAGCGAAGGCAGCGTGGTCGGCGAAGGCATGACCATTCTGACCGCCTGTAAAAAGGAAGAGCCGGCGATGGAGGGCATGCAGCACGGCGTGTTCACCGGATTGCTGCTCCAGGCCCTGCACGGCGGAGCCGCGAACATCCTGGGCAAGATCACCCCCGGCAGCCTCTATTCGTTTGTCGACAATGCCCTTGATGCCTGGGAACAGCGTCCGGTGTTCAAGACCAATGTCTCGCAGTTCATTTCCCTGCGCGAAGTGTCCCCGCTGATCCCCAAGGAAATCCTGCGCAAACTCCCCGAATGGTTTGCCGAAGCCGAGTCGGTGTACCCCCTCGCCCCCAGCTTTGAGCCCACCGAGCCCGAGTTCAACCCGGAACAGGGCGAGGTCTTCGCCCAGTTGCAAAAGTGCAACCGCCACAGCCTGGTCGAACCGGTGGACGCCGAACACATGTATTACGCCGCCATCCACTCCACCGGCTGCCGCCTCACCGCCCTCGGCGCCTATTACCGCGAACTCGCGATCAAGGGACATTTCTGATGCCAGTGTTTATCAGCTACCGCCACATGGACCGCGCCCACGCGATCAACATCAACACGCGCCTGATGCAGGCCAACATCAAGACCTACCTCGACGTACTGGATGCCGAATCCCAGACCACCGACGACATCACCGGGGTGATCACCCGCAACATCAGCGAATGCACACACCTGCTGGCGGTGGTGTCGGAGAAAACCGCACTGTCTTGGTGGGTGCCGTTCGAAATCGGCGAAGCGACCATCACCAACCGGCGCATCTGCTCGTTCAAGACCGGCCCGACAGAGCTGCCACTGTACCTCGACAAATGGCCGAAGCTGACCAGCGACCGGGACATCGAGTTCTTCATCGATGCCTATCGCAACGAGTCGATGCTCAAGCGCTCGATGTCACTGGATTCGGTGACCGGTAGCGAGTCGGTGCGCAGAGTTAACAAATCCAATGCGGATCGCTTTCACGCCGACCTCAAGTCCCGAATCATCCGCGGCTTTTAACGTAGGAAACACCCACAAAAAAGCCGACATCGCTGTCGGCTTTTTTGTCGGTCACTGCTTGGGCGGTTCAGCCGGTTTGGCTGGCTCACCCGGCTTCGGTGCCGGATCATCGAACAGATTCAGACGCTCGCGCAGTTCGTGCGCCGGCAGCGGTTCCTTGTCCGCCGGCAACGCGTTCGGGTCGACCGGTGCAGCCGGTGCGGCTCCCGGCGCAGCCGAACCTTGCGGTGCATCAGGAGCAGATTCAGCACCTTGCGAACCTTCGATGGCACGCTGGGCTTTCTTGGTCAGCACCACGATGTCGATACGGCGGTTCACCGGGTTGAACGGATGCTCGCGATCGAACAGGGCCGACGAGGCATAACCGACCACGCGCGCCACCTGCGCATCCGGATAGCTGCCCGCCACCAGCGCACGCCGTGCGGCGTTGGCACGGTTGGCAGACAATTCCCAGTTACCGAAATCACCGGTGCCGGTGTATGGCTTGGCATCGGTGTGGCCGCTGATACTGATCTTGTTCGGCACCGCCTTGATGGTGTCGGCCATGGCCAGCAGGATGTCTTCGAAATACGGCTTCAAGCGTGCTGAACCTGAATCGAACATCGGGCGGTTTTCCGCGTCCATGATCTGGATTCGCAGGCCGTCCGGCGTGATTTCGAACAGGATCTGATCCTTGAACTTCTGCATCTGCGGGTTTTCTTCGACCTTGTTCTGCAGTTCTTGCAGCAACAGCTCGAGGCGCTCTTTTTCGACCTGCTCGGCCATGCCTTCGACCTGATCGGTATCGATGGTGACCTTGTCCGGCTGCGGCTGGGACTTCACCTCGGGGTTGAGAGTGTTTTCCGGCGCCAGGGTCGGCGTGCCGCCCAGATCGATGATGTAGGGCGTGCCACTTTCGGAAAAGCCGATCGGGTCCTTGAAGTAACCGGCGATGGCAATTTTCTGTTCCGGCGTAGCGGTGGACAACAGCCACAACACCAGGAAGAACGCCATCATCGCCGTGGCGAAGTCGGCGAAGGCGATTTTCCAGGCGCCCCCGTGATGCCCGCCGGCGATGCGCTTGACGCGCTTGATGATTATCGGCTGGTTATTTTCCATGGCTTAACGACCGCGAACCGCTTGTTCCAGCTCGGCGAAGCTTGGACGGTGCGCCGGGTACAGGACCTTGCGCCCGAACTCCACGGCCAGCGATGGCGGCATGCCGGAAGCCGAAGCCACCAGCGAAGCCTTGATGGCTTCATAGACGTTCAGCTCTTCCTTGGCATCATGGGCCAGGGAATGGGCCAGCGGGCCGAAGAAGCCGTAGGCGGCGAGAATACCGAAGAAGGTACCCACCAGTGCCGCACCTACGTGCAGGCCGATGGACTTCTGGTCGCCTTCACCCAGCGAAGCCATGGTCACCACGATACCCAGTACCGCCGCGACGATACCGAAACCGGGCATGGCGTCGGCGATGCCGTTGACCGCGTGGGATGGGTGTTCGAGGTCTTCCTTGAGGCTGAACAGCTCCATGTCGAACAGGCCTTCCAGCTCGTGGGGAGCCATGTTGCCGGAAGACATGATGCGCAGGTAATCGCAGATGAACGCGGTCATGCGCTCGTCCTTGAGTACCGTCGGGTACTTCGCGAAGATCGGACTCGCAGCGGCATCTTCGATGTCGCCTTCGATGGCCATCATGCCTTCGCGGCGGCTCTTGTTGAGGATCTCGTAGATCAGGCCCAGCACTTCAAGGTAGAAGGCGTGGTTGAAACGTGAACTGAACATGCTCAGGGACTTCTTGAGCACGTGCATCGTCATGTAGCCGGGGTTGGCCTGCAAGAAGGCGCCGAGGGCAGCACCGCCAATGATCATGACCTCGAAAGGTTGTATCAGGGCGGCAATCTTGCCGTGGGAAAGCACGTATCCGCCGAGCACGCTCGCGAATACGACGATGATGCCGATAATTTTAGCCATAGGTTAGGAGAGCACTTACTGAGTCGGGTTCAAGGTCATATTCGGAAGTTAAAAAATCTCTTCTTCTACTTATCGGCAAAACTGCGCCAGACTATAGCCCGTTCAGGCGAAAAGCTAATTTGACCCCATCCGGGCACAGGTAATGTTGACGATGATCGCCTCCCACCATGGTTAACGAAACGAACGTTCCAACGCCAAAACCAACGACCCTCGAAGGCTGGGTCAAGCTGCTCGATGGCGTACGTCTTCCCGTCCCGCAAGCCAGCCATGACCGTGTCTGCAAGGCCATCCGCGACAATCGCAGCTCGCTGCGCGACATCGCCGACCTCATGCAAGGCAGCCCGGCCCTGGCCTTGAGCGTGATTCGCGAAGCCAACCGGCATACCCATGGCAGCATGACCGAGCCTGCGGAAAACCTTGAAATTGCAATCAACCGCCTCGGTTTGACGCGCACCGAAGAGCTGCTCGCGCGGCTACCCGCCGAACCCGAGCTCGAGATTCCCAAAGCCCTGCGTCAGTTGCAGATGATCAGCCAGCACGCCACGCAACAGGCCAACGGTTTTTTTGCCAGCCGCCTGGCGCGCCTGTGGCAGGACATCCACTGGGGCAGCCTGCTGTTTCTTTCGCCCCTGTGGCCGCTGGCACTGACCCATCCGAAACTGCTCGAAGACTGGGAGCTGCGGGTCATCCATAAAGGCGAGTCGGCACGCAAAGTCGAGCAGCAACTGTTTGGCGTACGCCTGCTGGATATCGGCCTGGCGTTGGTGGAAGTCTGGCGCTTGCCGATCTGGGTGCAGCAAGGCTATCGATTGCTGCTCACCGAGCAGCGGGAACTGGTGAAAGTCCTGCGCATCGCCCGTGACAGCGACCATCCACTGCGCCAGCAGAATCGCCTTGACGACGATCCGACCCTGCGCCGCTGGCTCAATCAACCGGCCAATACAGTGCTGCTGGCCAATGGGCTGGCGCTGTCGGCGCAACACGCCTGGGACAGCCCCCACAGCGAGCGCTGGCAGTACCTGACCAGCCTTTACCTGCAAATGCCGATGGACGAACTGCAGCAGCAATTGCACCAGCAAGCCGCCAACAGCGCACGCCAACACGCCATGCCCGACCTCTGGCACCCTGCCGAGTCGCTGATCTGGCCGTGGGGCATGAACCGTGTCCACGCAGGCTTGCTGCCGGCAGCGGCACCTACCGCCGAAGACCTGGCGAAGTGGCGCAAGCAATGCGCCGAGTTGCTGGTCGAGCCGAGCCGTTTCACCAACGCCATGCACTTGACCATCGCCGCCCGGGACGCCCTCGTGGCCTGCGGCATGCGCCGGGTGATGATCCTGATGGCCGATCGCACCCACGCCAACCTGCGCGTGCACCAGACGGCCGGCCTGTCGAAGGAAGTGGCCGGGTTGAATTTCGTGGTCAGCCAGAGCAACGTGTTGCAACGCCTGCTCGCGCAGCAGGCCCAGGTGCGCCTGACGCCTGCCAACAACGCGCAATTCTCGGCCATGTTGCCCAACAGCCTGCGCTCGCAGTTCAGCGGTGAACACTTGCTCCTGCGTTCGCTGATCAACAATGGCCGGGTGATCATGATCGTCGTGGCGGATCAAGGCGGCGGGCCGTTTTCGGAAATTTCCGTACAGGCCTTCGGCAAAACCGCACAGTGCATCGAGAAAGCCCTGCACAGCTTTAGCCACCGTGGCCAATAAGCTGCGTTACAATCCTCCCTTTTGTGCTCTGGAGACCTCACATGTCTGACTTCTCTGGCTTGCCGCTGGTGATCGAGCCGAGCGACTTGCTCCCTCGCCTCGACGCCCGCGAACTGATTCTGGTGGACTTGACCAGTGCCGCCCGCTACACCGAAGGGCACATTCCCGGCGCGCGCTTTGTCGATCCAAAGCGTACGCAGCTCGGCCAGGCCCCCGCCCCGGGGCTGATGCCCCCGCAGGCAGCACTCGAAACGCTGTTTGGTGAGCTGGGGCACAACCCCGATGCGGTCTACGTGGTGTATGACGACGAAGGCGGCGGTTGGGCCGGACGCTTCATCTGGCTGCTGGATGTCATCGGCCACAGTAAGTACCACTATATTGACGGTGGCCTGACAGCCTGGCTGGCAGCAGGCTTGCCCATGTCGATCCAGATCCCGCCGCACGTGGGCGGTCCGGTTGCGTTGACCCTGCACGATGAACCCACCGCCACCCGCGAATACCTGCAAAGCCGTCTCGGCGCCGCCGACCTGGCAATCTGGGATGCGCGCGGGCCGCTGGAGTACTCCGGCGAGAAAGTCCTGGCAGCCAAGGGCGGACACATTCCCGGCGCGATCAATTTCGAATGGACCGCTGGCATGGATCGGGCACGCCAGCTGCGCATCCGCACCGACATGCCGCAGATCCTCGAACAACTCGGGATCAGCAAAGACAAAGAAGTGATTACCCACTGCCAGACACATCATCGTTCTGGTTTCACCTATCTGGTGGCCAAGGCTCTCGGTTATCCGCGGGTCAAAGGCTACGCCGGCTCCTGGGGCGAATGGGGCAATCATCCCGATACCCCGGTAGAAATTTAAGATTTTTAAGGACCGTTAATGAACAAGCGTCTGTTTCTCCTCGGCCAGTACCTGCTGCCCCACAACTTGCTCTCGCGTCTGGCCGGCTGCATCGCCGAATGCCGCGTGCGCTGGTTCAAGAATGCCTTCACCGCCTGGTTCGCCAAACGTTATCAGGTGGACATGTCCCAGGCGCTGGTCGAAGACCTGACCGCCTATGAGCACTTCAACGCGTTCTTCACCCGCGCACTGAAAGACGGTGCCCGTCCGCTGGACGAAACCCCGGGCGCGATCCTCAGCCCCGCCGACGGCGCGATCAGCCAGCTCGGCCCGATCGAGCACGGCCGCGTGTTCCAGGCCAAGGGCCACAGCTTCAGCGTGCTGGAACTGTTGGGGGGCGATGCGGCAAACGCTGCGCCGTTCATGGGTGGCGACTTCGCGACCATCTACCTGTCGCCGAAGGACTACCACCGCGTGCACATGCCACTGGCCGGCACCCTGCGCGAGATGGTCTACATCCCGGGCCGTCTGTTCTCGGTCAACCAGACCACTGCTGAAAACGTTCCGGAATTGTTTGCCCGCAACGAGCGCGTGGCGTGCATTTTCGACACCGAACGCGGCCCGATGGCCGTGGTACTGGTGGGTGCGATGATTGTGGCCTCGATTGAAACCGTCTGGGCCGGTCTGGTCACGCCGCCGAAGCGCGAGCTGAAAACCTTCCGTTACGACGAAGCCGCACGCGCGCCGATCCACCTGGAAAAAGGTGCGGAACTGGGTCGCTTCAAACTGGGTTCGACCGCCGTCGTGCTGTTCGGGCCGGATCAGGTGAAGTGGGCTGAAGAAATGACCGCTGGCACAGCGGTGCAGATGGGTCAGGGCATGGGCGCACCGAAGGCCTGATCAACGCACATACGTGTAGGAGCGAGCCTGCTCGCGATGGGCGTTAACGATGACGCGGGCAATCTGAATGCCCGCGTCGCCTCGCCGCTCATCGCGAGCGAGCTCGCTCCTACAGTTGTTTTGCGGTGTTACAGCTGGCCGTCGCGATCGCGGAAACCCAGCAGGTAGAGCACACCATCCAGCCCCAAGGTGGAAATCGCCTGCTTGGCCGACTGCTTGACCAGCGGCTTGGCCCGGAACGCCACGCCCAACCCGGCAATCGCCAGCATCGGCAAGTCATTCGCACCATCGCCGACCGCAATGGTCTGCTCCAGGCGCAAGCCTTCCTTGTGTGCCAGTTCCTTCAGCAAATCCGCCTTGCGCTGTGCATCGACAATCGGCTCGACCGCCACGCCGGTGACTTTGCCGTCGACCACTTCAAGTTCGTTGGCGAACACGTAGTCGATTCCCAGCTTGGCCTGCAACTGCTTGGCGAAGTAGGTGAAGCCGCCCGACAGGATCGCGGTCTTGTAGCCCAGGCGCTTGAGTTCGGCGAACAGGGTTTCTGCGCCTTCGGTCAGGCGCAGCGAGGCACCGATGGAGTCCAGCACATTGACGTCCAGACCTTTGAGCAAGGCCAGGCGCTCCTTGAAGCTGGCGCGGAAATCCAGCTCACCGGCCATTGCCCGCTCGGTGATTTCCGACACTTTGTCGCCGACGCCGGCCGCCTTGGCCAGCTCATCGATCACTTCGGCTTCGATCAGCGTTGAATCCATGTCGAACACCGCCAGGCGACGGTTGCGACGGAACAGCGAATCTTCCTGGAAGGCGATGTCGACGTTCAGTTCCTGGGCGACGCTGAGGAATTCGGCACGCAGCGCCTGCGGATCAGCCGCCTCGCCACGCACGGAAAACTCGATGCAGCCCTTGCCCTTGTCGGCTGGTGTGTCCAGCGGCATGCGCCCGGACAGGCGATCGATGTGATCGATGTTCAGGCCATATTTGGCGGTGATCGAGCTCACGGCCTGCAACTGCCCGGCTGTCACCTTGCGGGTCAACAGGGTCACAATGTGGCGCTTTTTGCCCTGATTGCCGACCCACTGCTGGTAATCCTGTTCGGACACCGGCGTGAAACGCACTTGTTGATCGAGTTCATAGCCCTTGAACAAGATGTCCTTGAGCACGGACTTGCCTTGCTCGGTGTCGGGAATTTCAACCAGGATGCCGAACGACAAGGTGTCGTGGATCACCGCCTGACCGATGTCGAGAATGTTCACACCACCCTGGGCCAGAACGCCGGTAATGGCTGCAGTCAGACCCGGACGGTCGACTCCCGTGATGTTTATCAGGACGATTTCGCGCAAGGCGCACCCCCGCAAGTGGAAAAAAACCGCATTCTACCCACTTTCAGTGACCATCGGGCACCGTGAGCGCTTTGACGGTCTAGGGCCTGTCGCTATACTGCGCGTCAACTTCACGGACAAAAGAGCCGAGCTCAAGTGAACCGGCCCACGCCAGTAAAAACCGACAACTTCTTCCTGCTGATCTTCCGGGCACTGCGCCACCGCCGTGTACCGATTGCATTGCGCATCGCCAGCCATAACGTGATCCTGGTCGCCCTGGCTCTGGTCATCTATGCCGGTGTGATGGGCCTGCAGTTCAAGCAGGCCATGCACGAGCAGGCGGATGCGCTGGGCGAAAGCCTGACCACGCAGACGGCCACCTCGGCCACCGAGCTGTTGGTGTCCAACGACATCCTCAGCCTCAACGTGCTGCTCAACAACCTGACCAAGAACAAGCTGGTGGCCCACGCCGCCATCTACAGCCCGGACAACCGCATCCTCGCCGAATCCGGCCAACGCCCCAAGCATGGCCTGCTGGGCGAAGCCGAGGGCATGTACCAAAGCAAGATCACCTTCCAGGACGTGACTGCCGGGCAATTGCGCATCAGCCTGGACATGGACCAGTTCCAGCAACCGATGACCATCAGCCTGCAAAGCATGGGCATTCTGAGTGCAATCCTGCTGGCCCTGTCCCTGGCCCTGAGCCTGCGCATGGGGCGTTATCTCTCCACGCCGCTGCTGCAATTGCGGGTGTGGCTGCGCAATATCGATGAATTCACCCCGGCCACTGACCGCCAGGACGAAATCGGCGACCTGGCGCGCCAGCTGCACGCCAACTTCGCCCCGGAACCGGCCCCTGTGCCAGAACCGGAACCGGAGTTCGACGACATGGATGACGAGGCCGACCCGGCCTTCGAAGTCCGTAACCTGCGCGATCCGAGTTTCGACGAGAGCCGCCCGGTAGCGGCGCTCAAACCAGCGCCACGACAGATCGTCAGCACCGTTGAAGACGACGATGACGAAGACCCGTTCGCCGATCTGCGCGACGAGTCGCTGGACAGCACCCCACAACCGGTGATTCGCAAAGCCACGCCGAGCGTACCGCAACACAGCGCGGTGCTGGCGGTGCAACTGGGCTCCCAGGAGCAACTGCGACGCCTGCCGCGGGCGCGTCTTGAAGAACTGCTCGAGCGCTATCGCGATTGCCTAGACCAGGCAGCTTCCCTGTATCAGGGCGAAGTAGAGACCTTGAACGATGGCAGCACGCTGATGCTGTTCCACACCGAAGACAGCGGCGACGATTACCTGACCAACGCCATTTGCTGTGGCGAGCTGCTGCGGGCCCTGGGCCACCAGTTGCAGATCGAAGTCGCGGACAGTGGCATCACCCTGCAATTGCAGCTTGGCCTGACTCTGGGCGACGAACTGTTCGGCCTGAGCCAGATCGACTTGCTGCTGACCGACCCTGCCCAGGACGCCCTGGCCCTGTCGCAACACAGCCGCAACCTGCTGCTGGTGGAGCGCAAGATCAGTGACGACGTGTTGATTCGCCAGCGCGCGCGGATCCGCCCGATCGCCAGCCCTGAAGGTGCGTGCTGCGTGGAACGGTTGATGGAGCCGTATCCGTCGATGCTTGAACGGCAACTGGCGCGGATGCATGAGCGTCGAGCTTAAGCCTTAACCTCGATATGAAGAAGCCCGCAGATGAGTGATCGTCTGCGGGCTTTTTTGTTGCCTGTTCTGGCCTCATCGCGAGCAAGCTCGCTCCCACACTTGATCCGGGTTAGCCCAAGGGTGTGCTCACTGAAGATCCCCTGTGGGAGCGAGCTTGCTCGCGATGAGGCCAGAACAGGCGCTAGATATCTCCAACCTGTAAAAACAACAAAGCCCGCATCAATGCGGGCTTTGTATGGATTCAGTCCAGACTTAGAAGCGGAACACTTCCATATCCGTACGAATCGGCGCGGCCATCGGGATCTTCGGCTGCTTTTCCTGTTCTACCGCAGGTGCTGCCGCCTTGGCTGCCGGCTTGCGTGGGGCTTCGGCGATCGGCGGCTGATTGGCCAAAGGCTTGAGCGCCACCGACAGTTGTTCGGCCAGGCGCTGCAACAACACACCCTGTGCCTGGACCTGAGCCGCCGTGGTACCGGCATGCTGTTCCTGCAAATGGATAATGCGGTTGTCGCGGACCTGCCCGCGACGGTCGATCAGGCGCCATTGCGCGTCGAGGATCGCCGGTTGTTTTTCACCCGAATCCAGGCGCGTGATAGTCAGCAGCACCTGAACGTCCGGGGTGAAGCCCACTGTCGCCGGGGCCAGCACTACGCGCTGACTGTCCAGGCGACCCGCGACCTGGCGCAGCAGTAGCTGATCGATATCCGACGAAAGGCTGCCAGCCCAACGACCGTCGGTCGAGGCTTGCAGGCTGCCATCCGGCTGACGCTGCAACAGGGTTTCGCGTTGCAGGTAGTCGGCCACGGTGACCGGCCCCAACAATACCGCCATGCCCGCGTTCTGTGCGGGCTGTACCGGACTACCAGCGTCCAGTTGATACAACGACACCGGCTGGTGAACGCTGCAACCCGCCAGGCCAAGAACGCCGGCGAGCAAAAGAATAAAAGGAAGGCGCAGAGCAGTCATCGTCCCATCCAGGTGGTCGCTAAAAGGCTGACCACAGTGAAAATACTCAATAAATATGAAGAACGCGCGGCAATGCCGGCGCTTGAAAGGCCATATCATCCGTGAATATGCGTTCCGACTCCAGCGCAAAGCGCCGAACTACGGGTTAATTCGTAGTTCGGCGCTTCCAGGGGGCGTTCTCGCCTAGTTTCACCACCGCGTTGTCGCCTTAAAGCGGGCCAGGCAAGGCGGAGGCCGCAGGTAATGGTTGCTCCCTTTCCAAGGCCTCCAACGCAGCCTGGCCCGCTTTAAGGCACAACCCGAAGGGCCGGGCCTGCTGTTGTGCAGGGCTGTGTTGCTCGAAGCTTATTTGGAATGACCAAACCTCGCTTCTCGCGCCTTGCCCTGCTCAACAGCAGACCCGGCGCGGTGGTGAAACTAGTCGAGAACGCCCCCAGGTCGCCTAATTGAGGTTTTCGACGAGCAGCGCATCGACCCTCTGGAAGCCACGCGGCAACTTGTTGCCACGACGACCACGTTCACCCTTGTAGTGTTCAAGATCGTCCGCTTTCAGTGACAAGGTACGTTTCCCGGCCTGCAACACCAGTGTTGCACCGTCCGGCAATACGGCGATGTCCGTCACATACTCTTCGCGACTGGCCACTCGCTCACCGGGAATCCCGATGATCTTGTTGCCTTTGCCTTTACCTAATTGTGGCAGGTCGCTGATTTTGAAGATCAGCAGGCGACCTTCGGTCGTCACCGACGCCAGCCAGTTCTGTTCACGATCGGCCACAGGGCGCGGCAGCATGACCTTGGCGTTGTTCGGCAGGCTCAACAGGGCCTTGCCCGCCTTGTTCTTGGCCTGCAGGTCTTCACCCTTGACCACGAAGCCGTAGCCGGCGTCGGAGGCGATCACGTACAGCGCATCGTCTTCCGGCATCAGCACGCACTCGAAACTCGCCCCTGGCGGCGGCGTCAGGCGACCCGTCAGCGGCTCGCCCTGGCCACGGGCCGACGGCAAGGTATGGGCGGCCACCGAATAACTGCGGCCCGTGGAGTCGATAAACACGGCAAACTGGTTGGAGCGCCCGGCTGCCAGTGCCTTGAAGCCGTCCCCGGCCTTGTAGGAGAGCCCGGTGGCGTCGATTTCGTGGCCTTTGGCGGAGCGAATCCAGCCTTTTTCCGACAACACGACCGTCACTTTCTCGTTCGGCAGCAGGTCGTGCTCGGTCAGGGCCTTGGCTTCGGCGCGCTCGACAATAGGCGACCGGCGGTCATCACCGTAGGTTTCAGCGTCCTTGATCAGTTCGCTGCGCACCAGTTTTTTCAACTTGGCTTCGCTGCTCAGCAGGGCTTGCAGCTTGGCTTGTTCCTTGAGCAGTTCATCCTGCTCGGCACGCAGTTTCATCTCTTCCAGTCGCGCCAACTGACGCAGACGGGTGTCGAGGATGTAGTCGGCCTGGATTTCGCTCAGGGCGAAGCGTTCGATCAGCCTGGCCCGTGGCTGCTCCTCGGTGCGGATGATGTGGATCACTTCATCCAGGTTGAGGTAGGCAATCAGCAAACCGTCCAACAGGTGCAGGCGACGTTCGACCTTGTCGAGGCGGAATTGCAGGCGACGACGCACGGTCTGCACCCGGAACTCCAGCCATTCGACCAGCAGCGCCCGCAGGTTTTTCAGCTGCGGCTTGCCGTCCAGGCCGATGATGTTGATGTTGACCCGGTAGCTCGACTCCAGCTCGGTGCTGGCGAACAGGTGCTGCATCAGCGCATCGTGGTCGAAGTTTTTCCGTGCGCCCGGAATGATCACGATCCGGCACGGGTTTTCGTGGTCGGATTCGTCACGCAGGTCGGCAATTTGCGGCGCCTTTGACGGCTTGGCCTGCATCATCGCGGCGATCTGCTCCAGCACCTTGGCGCCCGAGACCTGATGCGGCAGCGCGGTGACGATGATGTCGCCGTCTTCGATGTGATACACGGCGCGCATGCGCACAGAACCGCGACCGGTTTCGTAGATTTTCAGCAGGTCGGCGCGCGGGGTGATGATTTCCGCTTCGGTCGGGTAGTCCGGGCCCTGGATGTGTTCACAGAGCTGTTCGACCGTGGCCTTGGGCTCATCGAGCAAACGCACGCACGCCGTGGCGACTTCCCGCAGGTTGTGCGGCGGCACGTCGGTGGCCATGCCCACGGCGATACCGGTGGTGCCGTTGAGCAGGATGTTCGGCAGGCGGGCCGGCAACACCAGCGGCTCGTCCAGCGTACCGTCGAAGTTCGGGCCCCAATCCGCCGTGCCCTGGCCCAGTTCGCTGAGCAGCACTTCGGAATAACGCGACAGCCGCGCTTCGGTGTAACGCATGGCGGCGAAGGACTTGGGATCATCCGGCGCACCCCAGTTGCCCTGGCCGTCGACCAGCGTATAGCGATAGCTGAACGGCTGGGCCATCAGCACCATGGCTTCGTAGCAGGCCGAGTCGCCGTGGGGGTGGAATTTACCGAGCACGTCACCGACGGTACGTGCCGACTTCTTGTGCTTGGAATCAGCGTCCAGCCCCAGCTCGCTCATGGCGTAGACGATACGCCGCTGTACCGGTTTCAGGCCGTCGCCGATATGCGGCAGGGCACGGTCCATGATCACGTACATGGAGTAGTTGAGGTAGGCATTTTCGGTGAAGTCAGCCAGTGACCGGCGTTCTACACCGTCCAGGCTGAGATCAAGGGAGTCGCTCATGCGGGCCTCATCGGTTCGTTGTCTGGCGCAGCAGCATGGTGCCACCGCGCTGGGTAAATTCAAGTTTGTTCAGTGCGCTCATGCCGAGCAACACTTGATCGCCATGCAGCCCCGGGGCCACCAGTGCGCGTACATCCCGCAGCACGATGTCGCCCAGTTGCAGGCGTTCAATACGGGTGCGATAGCCCTGACTCAGGCCATTGGCCGTGCTCAGGGTCACGCCGAATCCTTCTTCGAGCTTCAAACGCTTGGCCAGGTCCGCCGGAATCGACACATCGGTCGCCCCGGTATCGAGCATGAAGTCCACCGGATGGCCGTTGATCTGACCGCTGGCGACAAAATGCCCCTGCGCATTGCTCACCAGTTTCACCTCAATGAAACCCTCGCCCTGCTCCGAGCTGACCACCACGTTCGGATTTTGCTGACGCGCTTCCCACTGGCCGAAAAAACGCGTGGCCAGAAACAACGCGGCACACCAGGCCAGTACCATAAACACCCGGCCGATGCGCTGCCCCGGGCTTCGTTGTCTCATGACTTGGCACTCCAGCCACCTTCCGGTGCAGCAAAACGCCAGACCACCGGACGGACTTCGCCATCGGCGCGAGCACCGTTGTTGTTGTCGATACCGATCCAGGCACCGTAAGCGTCCACTACCAGCGCTTCCGCGAGGCCATAATCCTGTGGATAACGCCGATTTTCCTGCAATGCCTCTTCGGCAAACGACCAGCAACGCTCGACTTTGGCGGTCAGCGCATCTCGGCGGCAGACCTCGAACGCATTGCGCTCCAGGGTAAACAGCTTGCCGTTGAACAATGACAGATCGGCAAAATCCCGAGGCATCGCTCTGGCGTTGGGAAACTGTGCGGGTTGCATTTCTTTCCCGGCTTCACTCAGCAGCACGCATCCACCATCGCAGTCCCACACCAATTGCTTGCGCTTGATCAGCAGCAACCCGCGGCTCTCGCGCTCGGCAGCCAACCACAACTGGTCACCTTCAGGATTGATCGCCAAGCCTTCGAACAGTGCATTGAAACGCAACAACATGCCGCTGGCCCGGGCTTCACGCGCCATGAGCGGCGAAATCTTCAGCCAGGACGTCGGCCCGGTTGGCGGTATTTGCAACACCGCTGCATGGGATTCGCTGACCACGTAACGATTGCCGGCGCGGTCACAGGTGATACCTTCGAAATCCAGATTGCCGCCACGCACGAACGAAGCGGCCCAGGTCCGCGAACGCAATCCCCAGGGCAACCCGCTGTCAGGTACTTCAGGTACGCCGATGCCCACGGCCTCTGCGCGCCAGACGTTGGCCCGGGTATCGAGACGATAGATCTGATCATCGTCACGGTCGGAGACCGTCCACAGCTCCTTGCCGCACTGGGCCAGCCCGGACAGGTTGCCGCCGCGCATGCCATCGACGGCATGCTCGGACAACAGACGCAGTTGCGGTGTCGGTTCGCCAGACACCGTCATTGAGGTCAGCAGCAACGCACACGCCAGGGCAAAGCCCAAGCGCATCAGCCCAGCACCTCGGCCAGGTTGCCCTTGGACTCCAGCCAGGTCTTGCGGTCACCGGCACGCTTCTTCGCCAGCAGCATGTCCATCATCTCCGAGGTAGCCTCGAAATCCTCCAGGGTCAACTGCACCAGACGCCGGGTGTTCGGGTCCATGGTGGTCTCGCGCAACTGCGGCGGGTTCATTTCGCCCAGACCCTTGAATCGGGTGACCTGCGGCTTGCCGCGCTTCTTCTCGGCCACCAGGCGATCGAGAATCCCGTCGCGCTCGGCTTCATCGAGGGCGTAGTAGATCTCTTTGCCCAGGTCGATGCGGTACAACGGCGGCATCGCGACGTAAACGTGACCGGCATCGACCAACGGGCGGAAATGCTGGACGAACAAGGCGCACAGCAAGGTCGCGATGTGCAGACCGTCGGAGTCGGCGTCGGCGAGGATGCAGATCTTGCCGTAGCGCAGCTGGCTCATGTCCGCCGCGCCCGGATCGACACCGATGGCCACGGCGATGTTGTGCACTTCCTGGCTGGCCAGCACTTCGCTGCCGTCGACTTCCCAGGTATTGAGGATCTTGCCGCGCAACGGCAGGATCGCCTGGAACTCCTTGTCCCGCGCCTGCTTGGCCGAACCGCCGGCGGAATCACCTTCGACCAGGAACAGCTCGGAACGCATCGGATCCTGTCCGGCACAGTCGGCCAGTTTGCCCGGCAGCGCCGGGCCTTGGGTAATGCGTTTGCGCTCGACCTTCTTGCTGGCCTTGAGGCGACGGCCGGCGTTGTTGATCGCCAGTTCCGCCAGCAACATGCCGGTTTCCGGGTTGGCATTGAGCCACAGGCTGAACGCATCCTTGACCACACCGGAGACGAACGCCGCCGCTTCACGGGACGACAGGCGCTCCTTGGTCTGCCCGGAGAATTGCGGTTCCTGCATCTTCATCGACAGAACGAAGGCGATGCGTTCCCAGACGTCTTCCGGTGCCAGCTTCACGCCACGCGGCAGCAGGCTGCGGAATTCGCAGAACTCGCGCATGGCGTCGAGCAGGCCCTGACGCAGACCGTTGACATGGGTACCGCCCTGGGCCGTCGGGATCAGGTTGACGTAGCTTTCCTGCACCGCATCGCCGCCTTCCGGCAGCCACAGCAGCGCCCAATCCACGGCTTCCTTGTTACCGGCAAAAGCGCCGCAGAACGGTTCGTTCGGCAGGCGCTCGAATTCGCTGACCGCATCCACCAGATAGGAACGCAGGCCGTCTTCGTAATGCCATTCGACTTTCTCGCCGGTGGCCTTGTCTTCAAAACTGACCAGCAAGCCCGGGCACAGAACGGCCTTGGCCTTGAGCACGTGTTTGAGGCGGCTGATGGAGAATTTTGGTGAGTCGAAGTATTTCGGGTCCGGCGCAAAGAACACGCTGGTCCCGGTATTGCGCTTGCCGACAGTACCGACGACTTCAAGCTCGGTGGCCTTGTAGCCATCCTTGAAGGTCATCTGGTATTCGTTGCCGTCACGTTTTACACGCACCCGCACTTCGGTGGACAAGGCGTTGACCACGGAAATACCCACCCCGTGCAAGCCGCCGGAGAACTGGTAGTTCTTGTTGGAAAACTTGCCACCGGCATGCAGCTTGGTGAGGATCAACTCGACGCCCGAAACACCTTCCTCGGGGTGAATGTCCACCGGCATGCCTCGGCCGTCATCGCTGACCTCCAGGGAATGGTCGGCATGCAGGATCACCTGCACCGATGTGGCATGCCCGGCCAAGGCTTCGTCGACACTGTTGTCGATGACTTCCTGGGCAAGGTGGTTCGGCCGACTGGTGTCGGTGTACATGCCGGGGCGTTTGCGCACCGGGTCGAGGCCCGAGAGGACTTCGATGGCGTCTGCGTTATAAGAGCTAGCGCTGGGAGTGGCCATGGGGTCTCGTCGTCAGTGTTCGGTGAAAAAAGAATTCATGGGGCTATCGCTCACAGTGCGGTGAAATCGATTGCCTGATACAAATCGGCGCCAATGCCGGCAAAACTCAACATGGTCGGCAGTTGCGTGGCAAAACCCTGGAAACTGTGGTCGCCGCCGGCCTGGATACGCAAGGCGCATGCCCGGTAATACTGCTGGGCGAGGCGATAGTCCAGCGTTTCGTCTGCCGTCTGCAACCATACCTGATAACGCTGTGGATCCTGGGGCGCCGGCACTTCCAGTTCGGCCAGGGCCACCACGTGGTCGTGGGTCATTTCCCAGGTCTCTTCGGTATACAGGTTTTTCTGCGTCCCCAGATAGCCGTCGAACATCCGGTGCGGGCTGACGGCAGGGTTGATCAACAGGGCTTTCAAGCCATGGCGCTCGGCCAGGTGAGTGGCATAGTAGCCGCCGAGCGAGCTGCCGACCAGCAGTGGCCGCCCCAGCTCGGCAATCGCTTGCTCCAGCTGCTCGATAGCCTGGCGCGGGTGATGGTGCAATGCCGGAACGCGCAAGTGTTCGCTCAGGCCCAGACGCTCCATCACCTCGACCAACTGACAGGCCTTCTTCGACAACGGCGAGCTGTTGAAGCCGTGGATATAAAGGATCGAACCGGACATTTGAGCTCCCTGTGCGTCGGCTAAAGAGGCGGAGTTTACTGTAGGAGCGCGCTTGCTCGCGATGGGCGTCAACGATAACGGTGAAAACCTGGCGCCCCGCGGTGCTCTCAGCGCTTTTCGCGAGCGAGCTCGCTCCTACAAGGGATTTATGAACAACGCAGATCCAATGTGGGAGCGAGCTTGCTCGCGATGGTCGTCAACGATAACGGTGCAAACCTGACGCCCCGCGGCGCTCTCAGGCTAATCGCGAGCGAGCTCGCTCCTACAGGGGGGTCAGTAGCCGTTGGAACCGTAATCCACGGTGAAATCAAACCCGGTGACCCGCTCGACACCCGTTTCCAGCCGCCCATCGGGCAGCAACCGCAGCCAGCGATATCCTGGGGCCTGTTCCCCGACCTTGAAATCCTCACTGCCGGGCTCGAACTGGATGCAGGTCGAGGGCGAGGCGATCAAACGTACGCCGTTGCGCATCCGGTCGACTTCCTGGTGCACATGCCCCCACAACACCGCACGTACCTGCTCGAAGCGATCCAGCACGGCGAACAGCGCCTCGGGATTGCGCAGGCCTATCGGCTCCATCCATGCACAACCGATGGACACCGGGTGATGGTGGAAGCACACCAGATGATGGCGTTCCGGCGCTTCGCTCAATGAGCGGGCGAGCAACTGCAGCTGTTCATCCTGCAAATAACCCGGCACCGAGCCTGGCACCGCCGAATCGAGCAACGTGACCCGCCAGTTGCCGATATCCACCACCGGTTCGAGCAAAGCGCTCTGCACCGCCGCCTCGGCCATGATCTGCGGCTCATCGTGATTGCCGGGAATCCAGCGCGCCGGCGCATCGAGCTGACGCGTCATGTCGCGAAATTGTTTGTAGGACTCCAGCGTCCCGTCCTGGGACAGATCACCCGTGGCCAGGATCAAGTCAATCCGCGGCTGTTGCGCGCGCACCAGTTCGATGACCTTTTGCAGGCTGTCGCGGGTGTTCATGCCCAGCAACGCGCGGTCCGCTTCGGCAAACAGGTGACTATCGGAGAGTTGCACCAGCAACGCCGGATCGGCGGTGGTCAATGTGGATACGCTCGGCAAGGCGTTCTCCCAGGGCGTGATCACGGGGATGGGTAAGTGCCGCAATTATGCTGGGGGACGATCGAAAGGGGAAATCTGTGAACCTGACGCAGTTCACAACTGCTGATCACAATTAACGTACCACTTCGTACTCATGCCCCAGCGCCAGACAATGGCTCAGCCACTCGCCCAGAAACATGTTCAGCTGGGCCTTTTCGTCCGGCTGGTGCATCGAGGCGTTCGGGTAAGGATAGATGCCGCGAAAGCGTCGTGCATGTTCGGCGCTGACCACTTCGGCCATGCGCGCGTCGTGATAGACCTGCACTTCCAGTTGCGGCACCGGCAGCCAGGGCAGGCTGTGTTCCTGACGCACTTGCAGGGTCGTGGTGTAGGGGCAGGTCAGCAGGACTTCCAGGGCCAGCACACCGAGCATCTGGTCGCCATGGGTCACGGCGATGCGCCGCGCGGCGGGCTCGCTGCGCATGTCCGGCAGCAGTCGCATCAAGCGCGCGTAGTTCGCCTCGCAGGACGCTTGCAGCCCCACCAGGTCCACCCGATAGCGATCGCGCAGCTTGTTTACGACCATAACCCCCTCACTTCAACGCGGTTCAAAGCCAGCCATTGCAAGGCAATGATGCTCGCCGCGTTGGCAATACGCCCGTCGCGCACGGCTTGCAGGGCATCGTCGAAAGCCCAGACCGTGACGCGGATGTCTTCTGCCTCTTCCTCCAGCCCATGCAGGCCGCCAACCCCGGTAGTGTCGCAACGCCCCAGGTACAGATGCACGAATTCGTTGCTGCCGCCCGGCGATGGAAAGTATTTGGTCATCGGCCAAAGCGCCCCGATTTCAAGCCCAGCTTCCTCCTGCGCTTCGCGGTGAGCAACTGCTTCCGGCACTTCATCCTTGTCGATCAGACCAGCGACCAGTTCGATCAGCCACGGGTTGTCGGTCTTGCCCATGGCGCCGACGCGAAACTGCTCGATCAGCACCACTTCATCGCGTTGTGGATCGTAAGGCAGCATGCATACCGCGTCATGGCGAACGAACACTTCACGATTGATCTCGCGACTCATGCCCCCGGCGAACAATTCGTGGCGCAAGTGCACGCGTTCGAGTTTGTAGAAGCCCTCGTAGCACTTTTCGCGCCGCACGATATCAACGGCGGTCGGAATGGCGTTGGCAAAATCCGTCATGACTATCCTCTTTTACTGCAAATCCTGTTCGAGGCTGCTTTTTTCCTGGGCCTCGACTTCGCGCCATCCTAACGCGCCCGTGACGTTTGATGCAGCCCCTTTCCCGTCAGCGAGATGGACGGTGAGGGCGAAACCCACTCTAATTAGCTTAGTGGCGAACTGACTGCTTTGTTGAGAGTCGAAGCCGGTAACTTTTTGCCTTCCCTGTTTCAGAAAGGACGCTCATGTCGCTTTTCAAAATCGCCTCCGTGGCCGCTATCGCCCTGACCCTGGGCGCTTGCGCGAGCCTGTTCCAGCCCAACTACCGGACGCCGCTGGAAACCACCCGCGACGCCTCCGAGCAACTCAAGCCCGGTTGCAGCAACCCGGATTGCCCCCTGGTCAACATCGACACCCTGCACTTCCCGGACGAGCCTGCACTGGACGGCATCATCGAAAAGCGCCTGCTGCAAATGACCCGCACCTCGCCCGACGCGCCGGTCGCCCCGACCCTGGCGGCCTATCGCGAAGAGTTTTTGCGCACCGCCGGCCCGCGCTTCAGCAGCTATCTGCAGGCAAAGGTACGTGAGCAGCATGACGGCTTGGTGATCGTCGAATTGTCCAGCTACCTGGACACCGGCGGTGCCCATGGCACCCCAGGTCGAGGTTTCATCAACTATTCACGCCAACAGCATAAAGTGCTGACGCTGTCGGACATGCTGGTGCCAGGGCAGGAAGACGCGTTCTGGAAAGCCGCGCAAGTGGCGCACAACAGCTGGTTGATCAGCACCAAGCTCGATCAGGAACCGGAGTTCGTGAAGAGCTGGCCGTTCCAGAAAACCCAGAACGTGGCGCTGACCTACGGCGGGGTAATCCTCAAATACGAAACCAGCACCATCGCGCCTTACGCGCTGGGCCATGTCGAACTGAAGATCCCCTACCCTCGCCTGAACGGCATCATCAAGCCCGAGCTGTTTCCCGGCCGTAACTGAAGGCCCGACCCAGCACTAGCTGGAGCAACCCTGCCACTACCAGTGCCGGCAGGGTTGCGCCGACATCCGGATACAGGTTGGCCAGCAAATGATAGGTGCTGACCCCGCCCAGCCAGGCGAGGAGCGCCGGCCAGCGCAACGCGGCTGACGCCACCTGGCCACTGCGTTTGCGCAGGATGAAGTGATCCACCAGCACTACGCCGAACAACGGCGCAAACACCGAACCGATCAGCAACAGGAAGTTCTGGTACTGGGCCAACGGCGCCAGCAGGGCAATCAGCGTGCAGATAACGCCGATGGCCAACGCCAGGTGCTCGACTTTGGCGCGCAACAGAATCCCGCTGGACACCGCCGCCGAGTGAATATCGGCAAAGGCGTTTTCCGATTCATCCAGCAGAATCAGCAACAGCGGAATCCCCAGGCCGGCGCCGGCCAGTGCCAGCAGCAAGGCATTGACTTCACCGCTCGGCGCGAACGCCAGGGTGTAGGCCACGCCCAGGCTCATCAGCCAGAAATTGCCGATGAAGAAACCGATGGCGGTGCCGCCGAAGACGTTTTTCGCCCGTTTGCCGAAGCGCGAGTAGTCGGCGATCAGCGGCAACCACGAGAGCGGCATGGCAATGGCGATGTCGAAACCCACGGCGAACGGCATCGAACCGTCACCGGCCTGGGCCCACAATGCGGCCAGGTCAGCCTTGGCGAACAGGTTCCAGGTCAGCCAGACACACGCGGCCAGCAGCAGCCAGATACCCCATTTGCGCAGGATCTGGCGCACGAAAGTCAGCGGACCGCTGACCGCGAGCAAGGTCGCAAGGGCACCGAAAAACAGCGTCCACAGCACGGGATTGGACAGCAGGCTACCTTCGTTGAAGGCCTTCGCGCCCAGCAGGCTGGCAGCATCGCGCATGACGATGATTTCGAACGAACCCCAGCCGATCAATTGCAGCAGGTTCAGTACCGCCGGCAGGCTTGCGCCTTTGGTGCCGAGGCTGAGTTTGAGCGCGGCCATCGACGACAGGCCGGTGTCGCTACCGATCACGCCGACGGCGGCCAGCAGCAAAACGCCGACCAGGGTGCCAAGAAAAATTGCCAGCAACGAACCGGACAGGCCAAGGCCTGGCGCGAGCAATGCACCAGTCTGCAGGACCATCAGGCCGATGCCGAGGGAGAACCACAGGGAAAACAGATCGCGGCCGCCGAATACACGCTTGTCGGTCGGCACCGCGATATCGGGGGAGTAAGTGCTGGGTTGAATGCTCAAGGGTGTTATCTCAGAGGGACATTTGTTGTTTGTATGATCGTCATCGCGAGCAAGCTCGCTCCCACAGGGGACTTGCGGCGCTCACAAATCCCTTGTGGGAGCGAGCTTGCTCGCGATGGCGGCGGTGAAAACACCGCCGACCTCAGCTCAGATCAAACTTTCTGATACAGCTGACTGCCTTCCTGCTTGAAGCGCTCGGCCTGTTCGGCCATGCCTTGGGCGACGTCCACGTCGACCGCTTCGATCCGCTGGTTGGCCGCATACTCGCGGACTTCCTGGGTGATCTTCATCGAGCAGAATTTTGGCCCGCACATGGAGCAGAAGTGCGCCACCTTGGCCGAATCCTTCGGCAGGGTTTCATCGTGATACGAACGCGCGGTGTCCGGATCAAGCCCCAGGTTGAACTGGTCTTCCCAACGGAATTCAAAACGCGCCTTGCTCAAGGCATTGTCGCGGATCTGTGCGCCCGGATGCCCCTTCGCCAGATCGGCGGCATGCGCGGCGATCTTGTAGGTGATGATCCCGGTCTTCACGTCATCCTTGTTCGGCAGGCCCAGGTGCTCCTTCGGCGTCACGTAGCAGAGCATCGCGCAACCAAACCAGCCGATCATCGCCGCACCGATACCGGAGGTGATGTGGTCGTAGCCCGGCGCAATGTCGGTGGTCAGCGGGCCAAGGGTGTAGAACGGCGCCTCGTCGCAGCATTCGAGCTGCTTGTCCATGTTCTCTTTGATCAACTGCATCGGCACGTGGCCCGGGCCTTCGATCATGCACTGCACGTCGTGTTTCCAGGCAATCTTGGTCAGCTCGCCGAGAGTCTCCAGCTCGCCGAACTGCGCTTCGTCGTTAGCGTCGGCAATCGAGCCCGGACGCAGGCCATCGCCCAGCGAGAAGCTGACGTCGTAGGCCTTCATGATTTCGCAGATGTCTTCGAAATGGGTGTAGAGGAAGTTCTCTTTGTGGTGCGCCAAGCACCACTTGGCCATGATCGAACCGCCACGGGAAACGATGCCGGTCACACGCTTGGCGGTCATCGGCACGTAGCGCAACAGCACGCCGGCGTGGATGGTGAAGTAGTCGACGCCCTGCTCGGCCTGCTCGATCAGCGTGTCGCGGAACAGCTCCCAGGTCAGGTCTTCGGCCACGCCGCCGACTTTTTCCAGGGCCTGGTAGATCGGCACCGTACCGATCGGCACCGGCGAGTTACGGATGATCCACTCGCGGGTTTCGTGGATGTGCTTGCCCGTGGACAGGTCCATGACCGTGTCCGAACCCCAGCGAATGCCCCAGGTCAGTTTCGCCACTTCTTCTTCGATGGACGAACCCAGTGCACTGTTGCCGATGTTGCCGTTGATCTTCACCAGGAAGTTACGGCCGATGATCATCGGTTCCAGTTCGGTGTGGTTGATGTTGGCCGGAATGATCGCCCGGCCACGGGCGATTTCGTCACGGACGAATTCCGGGGTGATGATTTTCGGCACACTGGCGCCGAAGCTGTGGCCGGCGTGTTGCTGGTCCAGCAGGCCGGCGGCACGGGCCACTTCCAGCTTCATGTTTTCGCGGATGGCGACGTATTCCATCTCGGCGGTGATGATGCCTTTGCGCGCATAGTGCATCTGGCTGACGTTGGCGCCCGGCTTGGCGCGGCGCGGGTTGTTGACGTGGGCGAAGCGCAGCTTGGTCAGCTCCGGATCGGCAAGTCGCTCCTGGCCAAAATTCGAACTCAGGCCGCTCAGGCGCTCGGTGTCACCACGGGATTCGATCCACGGCGAACGCACATCGGCCAGGCCTTTGCGCACATCGATGATGACATTGGGGTCGGTGTACGGGCCCGAGGTGTCATACACCACCACCGGTGCGTTGACCTCGCCACCGAAGTCGGTCGGCGTCACGTCCAGGCTGATTTCGCGCATCGGCACGAGGATGTCCGGGCGAGTGCCCTGAACATAGATTTTTTGCGAGCGGGTAAACGGCTGAACCGATTGCTGATCGACCTTGGCCGAATCACTCAGGTTGGTGGCGATTTTTGCTTTTGTAGTCATCACGGGCTCTCCAGACACACATCCAGGCAGTGGATTTTTGTCGGAGCGAACCTGTAAACGAATGGACGCACGGGCGCTGGGAAAACCAGCTGTGCTGTGCTCAGTGCTCGAGGGGTGTTCGATTGTCGAACAACATCCCGGACGAAGCACAAGAGGACTCGCCGGGTGACGAGAAATCTTGTTCCCTACGCAGGCGCTAACCTGATCAGGTTCAACGGGATCCGAAATTATTCGATCTCAGCCTCAAAGCAAGGCACCCCGACAAGAACCCGGCCAGTCTAGACACAACTGGCAAAGAACGCCAACCCCACGGCAAACACCATGATGAATGGCGTAATTACACGCAGTATCAGGATTGTTGCCGTCCGAATGCACAACTACACTCGCTACGCTGAGCCGCGCATTGACGCTGTCAAAGCAGGGCCTTAGCCTTGGCGCTCAAATTACCTCTGTAATATCAATTCTAGGGATCGTCTATGCTGCGCAAACTCTCACTGGCCCTCGCCGTGTCTTGTGCGTCCAACGGAATGGCCTGGGCAGCAGATGCGCCCTTATCGGCCAAGACGGACCTGGTCAGCGTTTATCAAGAAGCCGTCAACAACAACGCCGACCTGGCGGCTGCCATCGCCCAATATGGCGCGCAGAAAGAAGTCGTGCCCCAGGCTCGCGCCGGGCTGCTGCCGAACCTCTCGGGCGGCGCCAATGTTTCCGAGGTGCGTACGTCGCTCGATCAACCTTCGGGCACGACCAACCGCGACGCTCATTCCTACCAGGCCACTTTGGCGCAGCCGCTGTTCCGCGCCGATCGCTGGTTCCAGTTCCAGGCCGCCAAGGAAGTCAACGAACAGGCCGCCCTGCAACTCTCGGCGACCGAGCAAAACCTGATCCTGCAAACCGCTGACAGCTATTTCAACGTGCTGCGCAGCCAGGACAACCTGGCTTCGACCAAGGCCGAAGAAGCGGCGTTCAAACGCCAGCTCGATCAATCCAATGAGCGTTTCGATGTCGGCCTCTCGGACAAGACCGACGTATTGAACTCACAAGCCAGCTACGACACCGCTCGCGCCAACCGCATCGTTGCGCAGCGCCAGGTGGACGACGCCTTTGAAGCATTGATTACCCTGACCAACCGTCAGTACAACTCGATCTGGGGCATCAGGCATGACTTGCCGATCCTGCCGCCAGTACCGAACGACGCCAAGGCCTGGGTCGAAACCGCGGGCAGGCAGAACCTCAATCTGTTGGCCAGCAACTATGCCGTCAGCGCCGCCGAGCAAACCGTCAAGCAGCGCAGGTCCGGGCACTTGCCAACGCTTGACGCGGTCGCCAAGTACGAGAAAGGCGACAACGATGCGCTGGGCTTCAGCAATCCGGTTCCCTTGGGCCAACCCTACGGCGGCAACGTCGAGCAAACGACCGTGGGCCTGCAACTGAACATCCCGATCTACAGCGGTGGCCTGATCAACTCCCAGGTGCGTCAGTCCTATGCACAACTGGACCAGACCGAACAGCAACGCGAATCCCTGCGCCGCAGCATCGTGGAAAACACCCGCGACCTGCACCGCGCGGTGAACACCGATGTGGAGCAGGTACAGGCGCGCAAGCAATCGATCATCTCCAACCAGAGCGCGGTGGAAGCGACTGAAATCGGCTATCAGGTGGGTACGCGAAACATCGTCGACGTGCTGGATGCGCAGCGCTCGCTCTACACCTCGGTGCGCGACTACAACAACACCCGCTACGACTACATCCTCGACAACCTGCGCTTGAAGCAACAGGCCGGCACGTTGAATCCGGGGGACCTGCAAACCCTGGCTCGCTGGCTCAACCCGAACTACAACCCGGACAAGGACTTCCTGCCTCCGGATCTGGCCAAGGCGGCAGAGGAGCAGTTGAAAGCGCGACCTTGACCATCAGAGTTCAAGGCAGCATAAACCTTGTGGGAGCGAGCTTGCTCGCGATAGCTGACTGACAGGCAACTTAGGTGTTGGATGTACAGCCGCCATCGCGAGCAAGCTCGCTCCCACAGGATCAGCGGCGAATTGAAGACTTGTCGATCAACCGCCCCAACCCATCCAGCAACCGCTGCAACGCCCCCTGATTGGTGCGCATCACCGTCAACCCGGCCTCAGCCATGCGCTGCGCATCTCGCGGCAGTTCGAACAGTCGCTGCACCGCCACCGCCAGCCCTTCGGCATCTTCCACTTCCTGCAACGCCCCGGCACTGCGCAACTGCGCGGCGATTTCGAGGAAGTTGAAAAGATGCGGACCGCTCAACACCGGTTTAGCCAGGGCCGCCGGTTCCAGCAGGTTATGCCCGCCATTCGGCACCAGGCTGCCACCGACAAATGCGCTGTCCGCCAGGGCGTAGAGAAACAGCAACTCGCCCATGGTGTCGCCCAGCAGCACTGAAGTATTCGCACTGACCGCATCGCCGCTGGAGCGCCGGACCGTGGCAAACCCTCGTTGCTGGCACAACCCGAACACCGAATTGAAGCGCTCAGGATGACGCGGCACCAAAATCAGCAGGGCATCGGGGTGACTGGCCAACAACTGACGATGGGCCGCCAGCACCACCTCGTCTTCGCCGTCATGGGTACTGGCCGCGATCCACACCGGTCGTTCCAGCGCCTGCCATTGCCCGCGCAACTCAACGGCGCGCTCCAGCAGTTGCGGGTCGATGGTCAGGTCGAACTTGATCGACCCGGTCACTTCGACGGTTTCCGTCCGCGCGCCCAGGTCGCGCAAGCGCTGGGCCTCGGCTTCGGTCTGCACCGCGAACAGACTCATCTCGGCCAGCATCGGCTGGGTCAGCCTGGGGAACCGGCCGTAACCTCTGGCCGAACGCTCGGACAGCCGCGCATTGGCCAACGCCACGGGGATCCCGCGCTTGGCACATTGATGGATGTGGTTGGGCCACAGTTCGGTTTCCATGATCACCGCCAGTTTCGGCTGGACCCGATCAAGGAAGCGCCGGGCAGCGCAAGGCAGGTCATAGGGCAGATAGCAGTGCTGGATGCGCGGCTCATTGGCGAACAGTGCATGGATGCGTTCCGAACCGGTCGGGGTCATGCAGGTCACGGTGATCGGCAGATCCGGATAACGCGCCAGCAAGGCGCGAATCATCGGTGCGGCCGCAATGCTTTCGCCCACCGACACGGCGTGCACCCAGATGCCGCCCGGTTTCATCGTCGGCATCCCGTAGGAAAAGCGCTCGCCGATGCGCCTGGCATACGCCGGCGCCTTGCGCGCGCGCAGCCAAAGCCGAATCGCTACCAATGGCAGCCCCAGATAAAACAGCGCGGTGTAGAGAGTTCTATTCATGGCGGCGGAGTTTATCGGCTTTTTTCGCCTATCGTCTGCAAGTGCACGGCAAAACGTTCGGCGAGCCAGCGCGCGGCCGGACCGAGCGGTTCATCCCGGCGCCATACCAGTTCCACCACCAAGGCCGGCGGGGTCCATTCGCTGACCAGTTCGACCATCTGGTTCTGATAGGTCGGGTACTGCACTACGTGGCGCGGCAACCAGGCCCAGCCAAGGCCGCGCACCAGCCATTCGGCCATCACATAGAAGCTGTCGGCGCGCCAGACCTGCGGGCTGGCCGGATCACTGCCGGGATAAATGCTCGACTCTGTGGACATCAGCAACTGCCGATGTTGCGCCAGTTGCTGGCCGTCCACTGCGCCCTTGCGCGCCAACGGATGATCCTTGCCGCACACCGTGACCATTTCCACGCTGCCAAGCACCCGCCGCTCAAGTGCCTCGGGAATCTGATCGTGAAAGAACAGCAACCCCAGATCGGCGCGCCGCTCCACCAGCTTGCGCGCGACATCGCCTTGGGCGGCGCTGGTCAGTTGCACTTCAAGGCTGGGGAATTTTTCCGCCAGGGCTTCGAAGCTTTCGATGATCGGCTGATAAGGCATCGCCTCATCCTGCGCCACACGCAGTCGAGCTTCCTGCCCGCGCATCATCGCCAGCGCCCGGCCATTGAGCCGTTCGCACTGGCGCAACACTTCCCGCGCTTCGTCCAGCAAAGCCGTGCCGGCTTCAGTGAGTTTCGGCTGACGGCCGCTGCTGCGGTCGAACAGGCTGACGCCCAGGTCTTCTTCCAGCAACGCTATCGAACTGCTGACCGCCGACTGCGCCTTGCGCTGATCGCGCGCAACAGCAGAAAACGAACGCTGCTCCGCCACGCTCACAAACAACCGCAGCTGCTCCAGATTCCATTGCATGCTCATGGCTCAACCCATCTCTCAAACAGATAGGTAATGACTTTACCGCATCTGGCGAATCTCTAGAATGCCGACCTCAGAGAGCAACACTTCACACGAGGATTGACCCATGACCGCTTACTACTACCTGGCCATTGCCATCTGCGCCGAAGTGATTGCCACTGTTTCGATGAAAGCGGTCAAAGGCTTCAGCACCCCGCTGCCACTGGTGCTGGTCATCGTCGGGTACGCGATCGCCTTCTGGATGCTGACCCTGGTGGTGCGCAGCGTTCCGGTGGGCGTGGCGTACGCCGTGTGGGCCGGCATGGGAATCGTGATGGTCAGCGTCGCAGCGCTGTTTATCTATGGGCAGAAGCTGGACGTGCCGGCGATGATGGGGATGGCGCTGATTGTGCTGGGTGTTGTGGTCATCCAGCTCTTCTCCAAGACTGCCGGGCACTAGAGCTCGAAACACGACCCCCTGTGGGAGCGAGCTTGCTCGCGATGACGGCATGGCATTCAGCATCAATGTTGACTGACCCACCGCTATCGCGAGCAAGCTCGCTCCCACAGGGTTACTCGTTGACTCGAGAGTACTGGCGTCAGCCCCTCCAATCTTCGAGTCTGTATACTGCGCCCTCGTCTTGAACACAGAGGTCGCCGAATGCCATCCGTTATTTCCACCGACGTGCTGATTGTCGGCGCTGGTGTCGCCGGCCTCTGGCTGAATGCGCGCCTGCGTCGCCAGGGTTTTTCGACCGTGCTGGTGGAAAGCGCCAGCCTCGGCGGCGGGCAGAGTGTCAAGTCCCAGGGCATCATCCACGGGGGCGCCAAATACGCGCTGCATGGCGCCCTGACCGGCGCCTCGGAAGCCATCGCCGACATGCCGCGCCGCTGGCGTGAAGCCTTGGCTGGCGACGGCGAACTGGACCTGTCCGGGGTGCGACTGTTGTCCGAAGCCCATTACCTCTGGTCCCCTGGCACCCTTGCCGGCAACCTCACCAGTTTCTTCGCCAGCAAAGCCGTGCGCGGCCGCGTCGATCAGGTCAAGGGCGAGCAATTGCCGCCAGCCCTGCAAGACAAACGTTTCAAGGGCAAGGTCTATCGCCTGGCGGAACTGGTGGTCGACGTGCCAAGCCTGATCCAGCGCCTGGCCGATCTGGCCGGAGATGGCTTGCTTGCCGGGCAGAAGATCGAGCCGCTGCTCGAAGGCGGCGTGCTGGTCGGCCTGAAGGTGGACGAGCGCGAGATCCGTGCCCAACGCATCGTCCTGAGCGCCGGCGCCGGAACCGCGGCATTGCTTGAAACGCTGGGCCTGAGCCAGCCCGCCATGCAGCGCCGCCCGTTGCACATGATCATCGCCAAGGGGCCAAGCCTCAAACCGCTGTACGCCCACTGCCTGGGTGGTGGCACCAAACCGCGCATCACCGTGACCACGCACCCGGCGGCGGATGGCCAATGGGTCTGGTACCTGGGCGGCGATATCGCGGAATCCGAAGGCGTGACCCGTGAGCCCGCCGAGCAGATCGCCACCGCACAGAAAGAACTAGGTCAATTGCTGCCATGGATCGACCTGAGCACAGTGCAATGGGCCACCTTGCGCGTGGATCGCGCCGAACCGCTGCAATCAGGCCTGACCCGTCCCGACAACGCCTTTGTGGCCGAGGAAGGCCGACTGCTGGTGGGCTGGCCGACCAAACTCGCCCTGGCGCCGGACTTCGCCGACCGGGTGATCGCCAGCCTGACCCGCGACGGTATCCAGCCAAGCCACCCGGCAGCGCTGCCTGAACTGCCGAAGCCGCCGATGGGCGTACCGGCCTGGGAGCAACTGCTGCCATGAGCCAACCGACCCTGCACGACCTGCATCGCCCGTTGGGCAGCACCGGCCTGCTGGTTTCCCCCCTGGGTCTTGGCACCGTGAAACTGGGCCGCGACCAAGGGGTGAAGTACCCCAACGGCTTCCAGATTCCCGATGACGATGAAGCACGCAGGCTGCTCAAACTCGCCCGCGACCTGGGCATCAACCTGATCGACACCGCCCCGGCCTATGGTCGCAGCGAAGAACGCCTCGGCCCGTTGTTGCGCGGTCAGCGTCAGGATTGGGTGATTGTCAGCAAGGTCGGCGAGGAGTTTGCCGACGGCCAGTCCCGTCACGATTTCAGCGCCGCGCACACTCGTATGTCGGTGGAACGCAGTCTGCAACGCCTGGAAACCGACTTCATCGACCTGGTGCTGGTGCACTCCGATGGTAACGACCTGGCGATCCTCAATGACTGCGAAGTCTACGAAACTCTCGCCGAGCTCAAGGCCGAAGGCAAGATTCGCGGTTTCGGGTTTTCCGGCAAAACCGTCGACGGTGGCCTCAAGGCACTGGAGCAAGGCGATTGCGCGATGGTCACCTACAATCTGAACGAACAAAGCGAGAAAGCCGTCATTGACTATGCTGCTGCACACGGCAAAGCCATTCTGGTCAAGAAAGCCCTCGCCAGTGGTCATGTCTGCCTGAGTCCGGGCGTGGATCCGGTGCGCGCCAGTTTCGAGTTGTTGTTTGAACATCCGGGTGTTGCCAGTGCTATTGTCGGGACCATCAATCCGCTGCACCTCGCCCACAATGTCGCGACCGTTGCCCAGGTCCTACGTAGCCACTGACGCCGCCCACGCGGCCTTAAGCAGGAGCCGACATGTCGCGTACGCTCATCAGAAAGAACCCGAGCAACTTCAAGACCCTGCCGTTATTCGTCGAAGCGACCCCCGAAGGCCTGGCTTATCAGAGCGTCGGCAGGCCGCTGAATTTTTCCCAGACCCTGCAACGTCGTCGGCCGGTGACGGTTGGCGACAGCGAACGGTTTGCCCTGGAGTTGGCCAACCTCGGGGTTTCGGTGCGCCTGACCCTGCATTGGCAGAATCGCGACTATTGGGTGCTGGTGCGCCAACGCCGGCAGGACCGTGGCGATGTGGTGCTCAAGCTGATCTCCGGTTACGTGCCCGCCCATGAACTGAATCTGCCCTTGCACACGGCGATCCAGGAGATAGCCGAAGAATGCCTGCTGGAAACCCCGGAAGGCTGGCTCGGTGGGCGGTTCAACGACACCTGGCTGCCAGCGCCCTACTCGGCCGCCCTGCATTACCGTGAAGCCCTGCCGTTTCGCTTGTCGCCACTGTCTGGCTCGGCGCGACCGGTACGTTGCGCCAACCTGATGCTGATGGAGCGTCCGCGGGCTTACGTGCATTTGCCAACGGCGTCACTGCAACTGATCTACGACTTGCGCCTGGACGTTCCCAAGGAAGCCAAATCCCTGAGCCTGTTCCATGTCGATGAACGACTGGAAGGCGATCAACTCGTCGCCCGCCTCGACCGCAAGCGCCCCGATCTGTACTTGATGCCCTTGCAGGACGGCCACCCGATGGCTGAGCTCTACACCTTGAAAAAGGATCAGCTGTGTCCCGCCAGCACGCGCGGACTGTACCTGGCCGAGAGTTTTGCCCGACAGGAAGGCTGGCTGGTTCGCGACGAGCGAATTCGCTGGAAGGACTGGGTGAGGCAGCAGGGCCTGACCCCGCCGGGGAAGGATTCGGGCCTGGCGCGGTTACGCGGGAAGGCCAAGCTGTTGCTGAAGAAAATAGTGCCGCGTAAAGCGGCACGATAGGAAGATCACGTGGATTTTTGTGGCGAGGGGGCTTGCCCCCGTTCGGCTGCGAAGCAGTCGGAGAACCCGTGCATGCGGTGTGCCTGATACCCCGCAGTTGCAGGTTTAGGGTCGCTTCGCAACCCAACGGGGGCAAGCCCCCTCGCCACAGCAAGCCCCCTCGCCACAGGTGGCCGCAGATTATTCAGACTTGCGGATCTTCTCGACAATCGCGGTGGTCGAGCTATTTTCCACCAGCCCCAGCACTTTCACTGTACCGCCATAGGCCGTCACGATGTCCGCGCCGACCACCTGGTCGATGCCGTAGTCGCCGCCCTTGACCAGCACGTCCGGCTTGACCGCGCTCAGCAGGTTTTCCGGGGTGCCTTCCGAGAAGCTGATCACCCAGTCCACCGCACCCAGGCCGGCCAGTACGGCCATGCGCCGGTCGACACTGTTGATCGGACGGCCTGGACCTTTCAGGCGGCTGACCGATGCATCGTCGTTGATCGCCACGATCAGGCGATCGCCTTGGGCCCGCGCCTGCTCCAGATACGTCACGTGACCGGCGTGCAGGATGTCGAAGCAACCGTTGGTGAACACGATCCGCTCGTTATGCGCGCGGGCATCATCGACCGCCAGCAACAGCTGCTCAAGGCCCAGCACTCCACGCTCGGAACCTTCCTCGCGCTGAATCGCACGACGCAGTTCAGGCGCACTGATGGCCGCCGTACCGAGCTTGCCGACCACAATACCGGCCGCCAGGTTGGCCAGGGCCACCGCGTGGGGCAACTCCTCACCCGCAGCAATCGCGGCCGCCAGGGTGGAAATTACTGTGTCGCCGGCACCGGTCACGTCAAACACTTCACGGGCCCGGGCCGGCAAGTGCAGCGCTGGATGATCCGGGCGCAGCAAGGTCATGCCGTGCTCGCCACGGGTCACCAGCAAGGCACCGAGGTCAAGGTCGTGCATCAGTTGCGCGCCCTTGCTCACCAATTCGTGCTCATCGGCGCAACCACCGACGATGGTTTCGAATTCGTTGAGGTTTGGCGTGATCAGGCTCGCACCACGGTAGATCGAGAAATCCTTGCCCTTGGGATCGGCCAGCACCGGAATGCCGCGGGCGCGGGCAGCCTGGATCAGCGCCTGATGGTTTTTCAGCGCGCCTTTGCCGTAGTCGGACAGCACCAGCACCCTGATGCCTTCGAGCAACTCATCGACCTGCGCGGCCAGCGCCAGCGCGTCGGTGGCGAAGGGTTCTTCGAAGTCGATGCGCAGCAATTGCTGGTGACGGCTCATGACCCGCAGCTTGACGATGGTCGGCTGGTGCGCAATGCGCTGGAAGATGGCCCGCACGCCGGCGCCCTTGAGGCTGTTGACCAGGCTGTTGGCGGCTTCATCGTCGCCGGTGACACCGACCAGCGAAGCCGGAGCCCCCAGGGCGGCAATGTTCAAGGCAACGTTGGCAGCACCGCCCGGGCGGTCTTCGATGTGATCGACCTTGACCACCGGCACCGGTGCCTCAGGAGAAATCCGTGAGGTACCACCATGCCAGTAACGGTCGAGCATGACATCGCCGACCACCAAGACAGGGGCTTGATCGAATCGCGGCATGGACAACTTCATGGTGCAACCCACATACAGAATGAACAGGGGCGCGATATTAACACAGGGTTGGTGTCGGCTAGTGCGGTGGCTGCAACGGGATGATTCGCCAGCATTTTTTGCTCATTTTTTGAGCAATAAACCCGCTAGGCGAAATCATCAAAGTCACGGTAGTGGCTGGCCGGTTTCGACGGGAGTGCGAAAAGGACGAGCCAGGCTCGCCCTTTCGGGGTCAGGCGATGTCTTCGGCCGGGGCGTCCAGGCCCATCGCGTTGAGGCGCGAGTAGTAGCCGTTTTGCGCCAGCAGTTGTTCATGGGTGCCGCGCTCGACGATTTTCCCCTGATCCATCACCAGGATCAGGTCGGCCTTCTCGATGGTCGACAGGCGGTGAGCGATCACCAGCGTGGTGCGACCTTTCATGACCTGGTCCAGGGCTGCCTGAATATGCCGCTCGGACTCGGTATCGAGCGCCGAAGTCGCCTCATCGAGGATCAGCAGCGGAGCATTCTTCAACAGTGCCCGGGCAATCGCCAGGCGCTGGCGCTGCCCACCGGACAGCAGCACGCCGTTTTCCCCGACCTGGGTGTCCAGGCCTTCAGGCAATTGAGCGATGAAGTCCATCGCGTAGGCATCCTTGGCCGCCTTTTCAATGTCTTCACGGGGTGCGCCAGCCAGATCGCCATAGGCGATGTTGTTGGCCACGGTATCGCTGAACAGGGTCACGTGCTGAGTCACCTGGGCGATATGCCGACGCAGGTTCAACAGCTTGTACTGCTCCACTTCGACGCCATCGATCAGGATTTCGCCCTTGTCGTGGTGATAGAAACGCGGAATCAGGTTGGCCAGGGTCGACTTGCCGCTGCCCGAACGTCCCACCAACGCCACCATTTGCCCGGGCTCGACCGAGAAACTGATGTCATTGAGCACCTGACGCTCGGTGTCAGGGTAGGTAAAGCTGAGGTTGCGCACATCCAGGCGACCGCTGACCACATCACGCTCGACGGTGCCGGTATCGACTTCAGGCTGGACATCCAGTTGCTCGAAGATACTTTCAGCGCCGGCCACACCCTTCTGGATGGTCGAGCTGACTTCGGACAGCTGGCGAATCGGCTTGGGCAGCAGGCCAGCCAGGGTGATGTAGGCCACCATGTCGCCGGCCGACGCATCGCCCCGCAGGAACAGCACCAGGAACATCAGCACGGCCATGGCGGTGTAGATCACCAGTTGCAGCAACGGCGTGTAGATGGCGCCGGTGCGGGTCATGCGCAATTGCTTGTCGGTGTTGCCCTGGCTGGCATCGAAGAAGCGTTTCTCTTCGTACTTTTCACCGCCGAAGCTGCGCACCACGCGATAGCCCTGGATTGTTTCGGACGCCACATGCGTCACGTCCCCCATGGCCAGCTGGATTTTCTTGCTCTGCTTGCGGAATTTCTTGCTGGCCGTGCGCACCATCAGGGCGATCAACGGCAGGATGGCGACCATGACCAGCGTCAGGCGCCAGTTCATGTACAACAGCGAGGCAAACAGGAAGATCACCGTCATGCCTTCACGGATTACGACCTTGATCGCATCTGTTGCCGCCCCCGTGACCATGGTCACGTTGAAGGTGATACGTGAAATCAGGTGCCCCGAGTTATGCTTGTCGAAATACCGGTTTGGCAACACCAGCAGGTTGTTGAACAACTGGACCCGCAAGTCATGGACCAGGCCCAGGGAAACCTTGGCCAGGAAGTAGTTGCCCAGATACGACCCCAACCCCTGCCACGCGGCGATCAGGATGATCAACAATGGCACCGCCTGCAGCAGTTGCAGATCCCGCAGGTAGGGCACTGTTGGAAACAGCACCGCTTCAGGATTGGATAGACCGTCGACAAAGTACTTGAGGATGTAGCCCAGCATTGGCTGTGTCGAAGCGAAAATCAGAAAACCGACGATGCTGATCAAAAACAGGCTGATATACGGCCGGACATAGCCGAGCAGGCGGAAGTAGATTTTCAAGCTCGATGGGCTTGCGCAGAGACTGGAGTCGGTCATATCACGCGAATGTCGATGAAAAGGACGCTGACTTTACCACAGCTTCCCCAGGGTTCTGGCAATCGCATACAGTCTGTGTATTGTGGCGCGTCAAATAGCCACCCGATGTCCCTGCCTTGGTATGGTCGCTCAATTCAGGAATAAGTTACCCAGCATGCAATTAAACGTTTTGAACAGCACGTCCAACAGAATCTTCGATTTCATTTGTTTGTGGATCCTTCCGCTCGGTTATCTGTTGCTGCTTTGTGCGCTGTTTTTCCTGCCGGGGCGCAGTGTGCATCACAAGCTTTATTATGGCCTGTTCAGCATTCCGGCACTCTTTGCACTGTGCCTGCGGCCGCGGCTCGGCAAAGAGTTGCTGCGCGAGCCGATCGTCATTGCAGCCCTGCTATTTATGGCGTGGGCACTGCTCAGCCTGAGCTGGAGGCCAGACGACGACATCGACTTTGGCCAGTTCAAACCGCCATTGCACACCTTGTTGCTGTTCGTTGGCTGCTACCTGCTGGTGCGCTTTCGCAGCGAAATCATCCAGCCCCTGCTGTTCTGCGCCGCGACGGTGGCACTGGTCATCTCTGCCTACAACCTGTACAGGTTCGACCAGATCTACCAACCGGAAATGCGCCTGATCGGTGTAGGCGCATTTGACAATCCACTGCTCAGCTCCCACGTTTTCGGCTTTTTTTGTACCTATTGGCTGAGCCTGAGCATGACCTGCAAGCGACGCCAGGTACTTTGGCTGAGCGTACCGGCGATGGCGATCATGTTCGCCGCGGTGCTGGCCACCGGCTCCAGGACCCCACTGGTTGCACTGACGCTGGCTGCGCTTTGGCTGTGTTTCATCTGCTGGAATCGACGCTCGGTCTTCATGCTTGGCGCCATGTTCTTCGCCGGCACGGCGACTTTCGCGTTATTTGCGGACAAAATCTTCGAAAGAGGCAGTTCCTTCCGCATCGAGCTCTGGCAATTGACCCTGAACCGGATCGCTGAACACCCATGGATCGGGCACGGTTACAACGCCGCACTGAGACTGGACCCCGGCGTAGGCTACAACCTTCAGGAACCCCATAGCTTTGCCCTGGGCGTGCTCTACTACGTCGGCATTATCGGCCTGCTGCCATGGCTGTTCTTTGTTGTATGGAGCTTCATCAGCAGCCGGCGCCATCGTGTGCAACCGCTGTTTATCATCGCCTCAGCCTGGCTGGCCTTCGGTATCGGTGCAGGCCTGACTGAAGGTGGCGGGATCATCTCTCGCCCCAAGGAGCACTGGTTCCTGCTATGGATCCCCTTGGCGCTGATTGCCGCATTGAGCATCAATCAGCGTGCCCGGCGCCTGCTGGACACGCCGATCAAGACGGCGACACCAAGCGCCCTGCAACAGCTGACTGCCGATGCCAGGGTCATCGAAGAGGATGGTCTGGGCCCCAAGGTCCTGCGCCTGACCGATGGCAGTTTTCTCAAGCTGTTCCGTCGCCGTCGCTGGTATACCTCGGGCAGTTTCACGCCCTACTCCGATCGTTTTGCCGTCAATAGCGTGCAACTGCGCGGCATGGGCATCCCGACACCGCACATCCTCGACCTTTACCGGTTCGAAGACGGCAGCACCGCCGTGCATTACTCCCCGTTGCCGGGCAACACGCTGCGCCAGATCCTGCAAGGCATCACCGCCCCGGCGGTGCGCCAGGCACTGGTGGAGCGCTTCGGTAAATTCATGGCTCAACTGCACCAGCAAGGGGTCTACTTCCGCTCCCTGCACCTGGGCAATGTGCTGGTGCTGGAGGACGGCGAGTTCGGCCTGATCGACCTGGCCGACCTGCGAATTTACCCCTCGGCATTGAGCCCCTCCCTGCGTCGGCGTAATCTGCGCCACATGCAGCGCTACGCATCGGATCGGCATTGGTTGTTCGAGGATCACTTCGAAGCACTGCTGCTGGGATATGCCGCGACGGCCTCGAAAGCCGACGTGGATAATTTGCACAGGCACGTGCTGGCCGGGAGTCCTCCGGCCCAGGCTCACTGATGACAGAAACCAACCCGCTTATCGCGATGGCGGCCTACCTGCTTGCCATCGCGACCGCTGCGCTACTGTTGCGCAGCGTGCCGAAAATCCCCCGAGAGCTGGAGCATTGCGGCGAAAGCCGCTTTGCCGGCATCGACGGCTTACGCGGGTATCTGGCCTTCGGCGTGTTCGTGCACCACTCGATCATTACCTGGATCTTTCTGAAAACCGGCGTGATCGACTTTCCACCGAGCAACTTCTACTCGCAGCTCGGCCAGGGTAGCGTCGCCCTCTTTTTCATGATCACCGGTTTTCTGTTCTGGAACCGCTTGCTCACCCACGGACGGCAGCACGACTGGCTGGCATTTGCGGTATCCAGGCTGTTTCGCCTCTACCCGCTCTACCTGCCGCTGATGTTGACCGTGTTTGTCTGTGTGTTCTATTTGCAGGACTGGGAACTCAAGGACTCCGGCACCCAACTCATTGGCCAGACCCTGGCCTGGCTGATCTTCGACCGGCCAGACGTCAACCAGTACCACCAGACCGGCATGCTGATCTCCAACGTCACCTGGACGCTGGGGTACGAGTTGTTTTTCTATCTGGCCCTGCCACTGGCTGCCATGGTGTTCATTTATCGCGGTGGCTGGATGCAGACGGTGCTGTGCCTGATCGGCATCTATACCCTGTACCAGGTGGTCGGCTGGGAACACTCGCTGAAGAAGCACTTCCTTGCCAGCTTCCTCGGCGGCATCGCTGCGGCGTACTGGATTCGCCGTCCACAATGCGTCGCCTGGAGCTTGTCTCCGCTGGCGGGCATCATCGCCCTGCTCGCATTGGCGATCGCCTTTACGGCGTTCAACCGGGCATTCAACCTGGGAGCGCTGCTGCTGCTTTCACTGTTCTTTGTGATCGTGGCGTCCGGCAATACCTTGTTCGGCGCCCTGAGACCACGCAGCATCCGCTGGCTGGGGGAAATCAGCTACAGCACTTATCTGCTGCACGGTTTCGTGCTCTGGGTACTGGTGCAGCGGCTGCCGCCGATATTGCACCTTGACGTCCGGCAAGCCTGGGTCTTCCTGCCGTTGCTGGCCGTGTGCAGTTGCCTGCTGATCATCATCAGCAGCCTGACTTACCTGTACATCGAAAAGCCCGGTATCAATGCCGGCAAGAAAACCCTGCACTGGTTGCGCCAGAACAGGAAGCCGAGGAAAGAACTTCCGGAGGAAACGGCTCAACAACGTTGAGCCATTGCCGGGGCATGTCACCGAGGACAATGCCCGCCTTCCCCTCCTTGAATCCAGCCTCCGGCTCAGTCTTTCTCCAGCCGTGAGAAATACATCCGGCCCAGTCCACGCCAGGTTTTCTTGTTCCAGGCCTTGAACGGAATCTGCGCCAGCAACTCCCGCGCCAGCTTGCGATCACGGTTGGCGGTCTTGAGGAACATGGAATTGAGGAACTTGTAGCGCACCTCGTCATACAGCGGGTGATCGCTGAAGAGCGCGTAGGTGCGCAGGATGCTGTCGATCATGAAGCGGTGGTTCTTATAGGAGTTGGTGGCGTGCTTGCGATAGCGCGCCATCAACACATTCAGACCGTCGATGAAGTAACCGGCATGGGTCACCTTCAGCTCGATCAGCAAGTCTTCCAGGCGAATGGTCGGGTCGAAACCGCCCACCTTGTCCAGCGCTTCGCGGCGGATCATCAGGGTAGGCGCCGGAGGATAGGGCTTGCGCTCGAGGAACATGTCGTCGAAATCCAGACGACGGAACGGCACATCCCGACGCTGGCGCTTCTCGGGGTAGAGATTGCCGTCGGCATCGATCAGTTCGATGTTACCGGCGCAAATGCCGACCTCGGGCTTGCCCTCCATATGCGCGACCTGAGTGGCGATTCGCTCCGGCAGCATGATGTCATCCGAACCGAACGGCACGATCAGGCTGCCCTTGGCCCGGGCAATTGCACCGTTGAGGGTGTTGGTCAGCCCCTGGTTTTCCTGAACCCGGAAGTCGAAGCCATGGATGGCCTGCAATGCCTTGATCCGCTCGACGCTGTCATCCTTCGAGCCGTCGTCGACCACCAGCAACTCGATGTTCCGATAGGTCTGGTTGAGGACGCTGAGAATGCTTTCCTCGATGTAAGGAGCGTGGTTGTACGACGCGATGATGACCGTGACGATGGGTTGCGCGTCGTTCATGGCTGCTCCTTGCGGGCCTGTTCCAGGCCGGAATCGATCAGATTGAGGTATTCGCGACGGAACTCCTCAATGTCATGGTGTTGCTGCAGATAACGGAAGGACTGCTCGCCCTTGGCCTTGAGCTCGTCATCCGAAAGGCCAAGGTAAGTGTCCAGCGCCGCCTGCAGCGTCGGCACATCCTTCGGCGTAATCGCCAGGCCACCGGCCCCCTCGATGAGCGGCAACATGGCCGGCACGTTCGAGGCGATCACCGGCAAATGCCCGCTCATGCCTTCGAGCAGCGCCAGCCCGAGGCCTTCGGCCAAAGAAGGCATGGTCCAGATGTCGAAAGCTCGAATGTACTGCAGGGCAATTTCCTTGAACCCCAGCAAATGGGCGCGACCGCTGAGGCCGAGGCGGTCGATTTCCGCGGCCAGGCGCGACTCTTCGCGGCCGGCACCAATGATCGCCAGTTGAGTATTGGGGTATTTGTCCTTGAGTGCCGCGAAGGCCTGCAGCAAATAGATATGACCCTTGACCGGCACCAGTCGCCCCAACGCACCGATCAGCCGCACCGACGGATCGATGCCCAGCATTTCACGGGCCTTTTCACGACTGTGTTGCAGACCTTCGGCCTGCTCGATGTCGATGGCATTGGTGATGGCATAGGTATTCTGATCGGTGAAGCCACAGTCACAGTCCAGCAGATACTGTTTCACCGCTGGCGACACGCCGACGAAGCGCCAGTGACGATCAATCAGGCGCTGGGTCTGGCGGCGCCGGTAAAAACGGTCGTACTCGCCAAAGCCGTGGGAAATGCCGATGCACAACGGCACTTTCAACCAGCGGTTGAGCGCCAGCATCATGTTCACCGGCTTGAAGCGGTTGCAGATCACTACATCGAATTTTTCCCGACGGCAGAACTTGTACAGCTGCCACATGGCCCGCAGGCGCATGCCCTTGAGGGACTTGTCGGAAAATTCGAAGTACACCGAACGGTCGGCTCGGCTCACTGCTTCGCCCGGCCCGGGTTTGCCGCGCAGAAACGCGGCGGTCACTTCATAGCGATCACTGGGTAGGGCCTTGACGATTTGCTCCGCGAGGTCGGCGAAATCATGGGCTTTGACGTTGTAGTCAGGCTGCAGTTGCAGGACCTTTGACCGCTGACTCATAACTCTCCCCGCTGAGAAACATTGCCTGGTGTGTGCTTGATGGACCACAAAAGCTCGTGGCGCCGGACGGCCTTGCGAAAGAATTCGTTCTGGCCATAGGTGGACGGCAACCGGCCGGCCAACAAACGTTGTATCAACCGACGCAAGCGACGCTTGAACGGCATCGCCGATTGCAAGTCGTGCATCATGCCCAACGCCATGGCCTTGTCTCGCTGCTGCTCCAGCGGCAAGGGCAGGCAATAAGGCTGCATCGGCTGGGCCGGATCGAAGGCCGGCGGCAAGGCGATGCCATCACCGGTATCACCCATCGGCCAGCGGTCGTTGTCGTGCAGGTGGTTGGCATAGCCCAATAGCGTGGTCGGCTGCCAGTCCAGGCCCTGCAAGGCTTCGAGAACTGCCGCCTGGGCGCAGACATGGTCGGGATGCGGATCGAGGGTCGGATGCGGCAGGACGATGACCTCGGGGCGGGCCCGCAGCAGCAACTCACGCAGATCCGCCAGCAGATTGTTCCAGGTCGGCGCGCCATCGGCATCGCCCGGCAGCGTGAAAGGATTCAACTGACGGAACAGCCGGGTATCGCCCAGGTCCGCTTCCCGTGATCCCGCGGCCACCGCAGGCGCAGCCTGCATGCTCGCCAGTTGCAGGCAGAAATAACCCAGTTGTACGCAGCGGGCCTCGGGTACACCGGCCCAACGTGGCACGGTGATGCTGTCCCAGGTGCGCAGGCGGCCTTTCAAGCGGGCCGCATCGACCTTGTTCAGTCCCATCTGCCGGTAGTGTTCGGCTTCGATTTCGCCCGCTGTCAGCGTGACGATCCAGGTTTCGTCGGCCTGGCTGTACAAACCGTAGGCTGCCAGCTCGGCATCATCGGCGTGGGGCGCGATGACCATCACCCTTTGACGCCGATAATCCGGATGTTCCAGTGCCCACAGCACAGGCTCACCGAACACACGACAGAAACGCCCGCGCAAGCGCAGCTCACCACGCGACAGCGCCTGAGCCTGACCACTGAGATTGAGATAACGCAGGCCGTTTACGCCTCGTTCGAAGGTTTGTCGGTCAGGATTTTCGCCCCCCGCCAACTCGACCACTGGATCGATAAAACGTCCCAGCCAGGTGCTTTTCACCCGCAGGGCCAGCACCAGCGTCGCATCGTCGACCAGCATCACGCCCTCGTCCAGCCGCAAATGTTCACCGTTCAGGTGCACCTTGGGCTGGGGCGTGTAGGGCGGAAAGCTGTACTGGTAATCGTCTTTCGGTGAGTAGAACAGGTGGTCGGCAAACCAGGCTTCGTGGGCAACCCAACCCAGAACCGCCAGCACCAGCGGCAACCACCAGGCCACCAGCACACCCATGACGATCAACAGCACCAGCGCAATCAGCAGGCCGATACGTTTATTGCGCCGATGGCGCTTGAGCAGTTGCTGTTTGCGGCTCATGGTTTGGCTCATACGGTGAAGACCGGCACGGGGTTGCACCAGCGATCCTTGTATTCACGGTCGGCGCGACCGAAGGAAAAGCGCAACGGTTTGTCCTGCGCCCGGGCATGCTCCCAGGCGCTTTGCGTATTGATGAAGCTCAATACGCTACCGGGGCTGAATTCGCGGGTTTCGGGATCAACGCCGCCGTTGATGTACTCGACGCTGATCCATTCCGGTGCTTCGACGCGGTACACCAGTTGAATCGCAATCGGCGCATCGTTGAGGAAGATCACCGAACCGATCAGCAACTCGCGCAGCAGTTCGAGGACTTCGGCCATGCGCGCAGCGCCGGTAGCCGGGAACCCCCAACGACGCTGGAACAGATCACAGTAGATCGCCGCCAATTCAGCGCTGGAAAATTCGCCGACCGGACGCACCACACCGCCCGCCTCTTCCAGCAGACGCAATTCGCGGCGCTGGTTGTAGCGAAACTTCTTCGACAGCTCTTCCGGGGTACGGGCCATGGCCAGTTGTTCTGTCTGCAACTTCATACCGCTGAAGCGGGTTTCGTTGAGTGCCGACAAGTAGCGTGCACGATGGCGCAGAGGAGCCTGAACATCAGCGGCGGCCGGCAAAATCAGCTCGGCATTGCCGAGATCGAACAGGCCTTTTTTGCCGTTGCGCTTGAGCACATCCTTGGACAGCGCCACATCGCGGCCCCAGGTCGGGATCGCGGCCTTGACTTCGCCCTGTTGCTCCCAGGCCAGGTATCGCACCGGGATGCCGGCAAGATCCGCCAGTCGTTCGACCACCAGAGGGTGAGTCGCGACGCTTCCGCCAAATTGCTGCCAGGCTTTTGCGTAGGTAGAGGCGTCAACGGGCGACCAGCCACGTTCGCGCCAGCCTTGGAGTCGGTTGAGCATCAGCCCCTCGGTGCCAGATCGGTAACTTGCGGCAGACGCCAGAAGGTGTCGCGCACCGCACGGTCGGAGAAACGCTCACGCAAGCGATCGAGCATCATCTCGGCGCATTGACGGCGCTGTTGATCATCCATACCCGCCAAATGTTGCAGGCCTTGTGCAAGGTGTTCAGCATCGCTGAGCGGGAACAGAATGCCCACGCCTTCGACCACTTCCTTCGCCCCGCCACACGCTGTGGCGAGCAAGGGTACGCCAGCGGCCATTGCCTCCAGCAGCACCATGCCGAACGGTTCGTGATCGGAACTCAGGGCAAATACATCAAAGGCGCGGAAATAATTGCGCGCGTCCGGCACCTGACCGAGGAACAGCACCCGATCACCGATACCCAGCTCCCGAGCCAGCTCCTTGAGATCCTGCTCCAGACGCCCCTTGCCGAGAATCACCAGTTGGCTGTTACCCGGAAGCCCCGGCAACGCCGCAGCAAAACCGTGCAGCAGAGTAGCCTGATCCTTGTCCGGGTGCAGTCGGCCAACGTTGCCGACAATCCACGCATCAGCCGAGAGACCGAGGGTTTCCCGAGCTTCGCGAGCGGAAACCTGACTGGCTTGCAGCGCAGGCACGTCAATGCGGTTGTAAAGGGTTTGAATACGCGTCGCCGGCCATTTCGGCAGGCATTGGCGCATGTCGTCGCGCACCGCATCGGACACACCGAGCAGGCTCAGACGCTTGCGGAAAATATGCGCGAACAGTTTGCGCGTGCCGCGTTTGTAATCGTCAAACGCGTGGTGCACGCCAATCACCGGCAACGAAGTGCCGAGCAAGGCGATGTAGATCGGCTTGAAGCGATGGGCGATGCAGAAACTGAAGTTGCGCGACGCGGCGATCTTGCGCAGATCGCCGATGGCACCCAGCTTCAGGCCACGAATGGCCTTGGAGCTGTATTCCATGAACAACACTTCATCGGAAGCACACGCTGCGGCCACCTCGCTATCGGCAGCCCCGGTCAGAAAGACCGTGGTCACCCGATAACCGGTGCCCGCGAACAGGCTGGCGTACTGCCGTGCGCAGTCCAGGAACGGCCCGTCATAGCCGTGGCAGAACTGCAGCACATGGCGTTCAGCCGAGCGAGTCATAAGCGTTTGCGCCCTCTTTGACCACCAGGATGTCTTCCATGATCAGGTACTGTAGATCGGAGCCGAAGAACATATTCAGCGCATCGGTCGGCGAGCAGATCATCGGTTCGCCGCGACGGTTGAGCGAAGTGTTGAGCGACACGCCGTTGCCGGTGAGCACTTCCAGCGCTTTCATCATGTCGTAGTAGCGCGGGTTGTATTCGCGCTTGAGCACTTGGGCGCGGGAGGTGCCGTCTTCGTGGACGACTTCCGGCACGCGGGTTTTCCACTCTTCAGCCACTTCGAAGGTGAAGGTCATGAACGGCGCGGGGTGATCGATCTTGATCATCTGCGGCGCCACGGTGTCGAGCATCGACGGGCAGAAAGGCCTCCAGCGCTCGCGGAACTTGATCTGGTGGTTGATGCGGTCGGCCACGCCCGGCACGCTTGGGCAACCGATGATCGAACGCCCGCCCAGTGCACGCGGACCGAACTCCATGCGGCCCTGGAACCAGGCCACCGGGTTGCCATCGACCATGATTTTGGCGATCTGCTCCGGCATGTTGTCGAGCTTGCGCCAGGTCGGCTTGTTCTCGTGACGGGCGCATGCGGCAATCACGTCTTCGTTGCTGTACGACGGGCCGAGGTAGACGTGTTCCATCTTCTCGACCGGCACGCCGCGGGCGTGGGACACATAGGCTGCCGCGCCGACTGCGGTACCGGCATCACCGGACGCCGGCTGTACGAACAGCTCTTTGACGTCGTCGCGGGCGATGATTTTCTGGTTCAGCTTGACGTTCAACGCACAGCCACCGGCGTAGGCCAGTTTGCCGGTTTCCTTGAGCACGTCGCCCAGGTAATGGTCGATCATCTGCAGCGCAATCTTTTCGAACAGCGCTTGAATGCTGGCGGCGTAGTGGATGTAAGGCTCGTCGGCGATGTCGCCTTCGCGCTTGGGACCCAGCCACTCGATCAGCTTCGGCGAGAAGTAGTAACCCTTGCCCTTTTCTTTGTAGCGACGCAGGCCGATGACGTTGGCGTAGTCGGTGTTGATCACCAGTTCGCCGTTTTCGAACGAAGCCAGGCGCGAGAAATCGTATTTGCTGGCGTCGCCGTACGGCGCCATGCCCATGACCTTGAACTCACCGTCGAGCATATCGAAACCGAGGAACTCGGTAATCGCGCCATACAGGCCGCCGAGGGAGTCCGGATCGAAGAATTCCTTGATCTTGTGGATCTTGCCGTTTTCGCCGTAACCGAAGAAGGTCGTGGCGTACTCGCCCTTGCCGTCGATGCCCAGGATCGCGGTTTTCTCTTTGAAACCGGAACAGTGATAAGCGCTGGAGGCGTGGGCAAGGTGGTGCTCGACCGGCTCGATCTTGATCTTCTTCGGATCAAAACCCAGTTGCTCCAGGCACCAGACGATCTTGTTGCGATAGCGCTTGTAGCGACGGTTGCCCATCAGGATCGCGTCGAGTGCACGGTCCGGGGCGTACCAGTAACGCTTGGCGTACTGCCAGCGGGCCTTGCCGAACAGACTGATCGGTGCGAATGGAATCGCGACCACGTCAACGTCGGACGGCTTGATACCGGCCTGTTCCAGGCAGAATTTCGCCGATTCGTAGGGCATGCGGTTCTTTGCATGTTTATCGCGTACGAAGCGCTCCTCTTCAGCCGCCGCGACCAGCTTGCCGTCGATATACAGGGCTGCGGAAGGATCATGGCTAAGGGCGCCGGACAGGCCAAGAATCGTCAATGCCACAGGGGTCTAGCCTCTTTAGTCTGCATGCAGGCGCAAGCGCCTCAAAAATTAATGTGCCCTCGCAATGAGCGAGAGACAGCTAAAGGGCGGGATTATAGCGTAAAAGCGGCGGCAAACCTCTAGCTGCAAGCGGCATGCAACCACGGCCGGGACCTCACGGCATTTTTTATCCGCGCGCAGGCCGCCAATAGATGGCGATACTGCCGTCCACGCTTTGCCGGTAAATCGTGTACGGCAAGACAACGGTATCCAGCGCGCCAGACACGGCCAGGTCCACCAATACGAGCGGCACAAGGATACCCGTAGGGTCTGGCGGTGCATTCAAGACACAGAAGTCGTAGGCGAGGCCGCTGTAGACCCGTGGAATGGATTGGCAATAGGTCTTTTGCCGACGCAGCCCCTGCGCGGCTTGGGCTTCATCCTGCAGGACGGTGGCGGCGGTCCCGCACCCCGTTAGCGACACTGATAAAACACCCGCTGAAACTGCCATTTTGATCGTCACTGCCAGCCCTCCGAGAACGTCAGGCAAACTAGCATCCGGGCGATTTGGGCCACAGTTCATGACGTCCCAAGATCGCGTAGGACGGTTCACAAGAACTTGTCTGCTTTCTCGGTTGGCAGTACCGGCCTCATCGCGAGCAAGCTCGCTCCCACAGTGGTTCTCGGCCGCACACAAAATATGTGCCCGACAAAGATTCAGTGTGGGAGCGAGCTTGCTCGCGATAAGCGGTTTAAGCAGCGCTGGAGATATCTTTGGGAAGACGCTGATCGATGACCTGATAAAGGGCACTGCCTTCAGGCCAATTGCGCATGAACCGCGCGCGATCCCTTGCATACGCCGGGGAAAAACTGCCGAGGGAGCCGTGCTGGCACATCGAATCGAGGTCGATCAACGCCCAGCGATCCTGCTGCCAGAACAGGTTATGCCCCTTGAAGTCGCCATGGCTGATGCGTAGACGAATCAACTCGGCAAACAGATGATCCAGTGCCGCCAGCTCGGCTTCCGGTGCATCACCACGCTCCACATACGGCGCAAAACGCTCGATGATGTCCGGCCCCGGCAGGTACTCGGTGATCAGGTAAGCCCGGCTACGCAGCCACAGGAAACGCTTTTCCAGCAACGCCAGCGGCTTGGGCGTGGCAATCCCGAGGAACGCCAGGCGGTTGCCTTCGCGCCATGAATGCCAGGCCCGGCTCGGACGCCAGAAGCGCTTGAGCCAGTGGGCAAAACCCTTGATGTTGTAGCGCTTGATCACCAGCGTGCGGCCATCTACCTCGACCTTGCCGACGCTCGCCGCACCGCCGGTCTTGTACAGGTGCCCCTGATCGAGCAAGGCATCGGCCTGCTCCAGCACAGGCACCATCGACGGCACTTCCTCGCGGCGAATCGCCCGTAACCCGAAGGCTCCGCGCTGGACGCTGAACAGCGTGCACTCGCGGCCGACCTTGATCAGGAAGTCCTTGAGGCGCCAACTGCGGACCTTGTCGATCTGCTTCTGCAACGCCTCCATGGGTAAGGCGTGTTCGCCGTTGCTAAGCAGGTAATACACCAGCAACTCTTCAATGAAGGGTTCAATCGACTTCGGCAACTGGGCGAAGAACACCCCGAGGTTTTCCAGGACCTTCTGCCGGGACAGCGGCTGGCCAGGTGTCTCGCAGCAGATACCTGCGCCATCGATCAGGTACAGGCGACCACCCTGGCGCAGCAAATTGTCCAGGTGCAGGTCTTCCTGCCACAGGCCCTTGCGATGCATCTGGCCGATCGCGCCCAACGCCTCGGCCAGCACCGCCCCTTGCCCATCGGACAGTACGGGCTGCTGCTCCACCTGCTTCCAGGTGTCGCCCAGGCTTTCGGCATGCTCAAGGAAATCAAACAGCAGCCAGCCACCCTCGCCGTCCTTCAGGCCATCGGCCAACAGCTGCGGCGTGGTCAGCCCCTGGGCAGAGAGCAGGCGTACGCCATCCAGTTCACGCTGAAAATGCCGTGCAGCCTTGCTGCCGACCAGCAATTTGGCCAACACCGGCCGGCCACGCCAGACGCCGGCACCGACATAACGCTGCCCCGGCAACACCCGCAACAGGCTCAGCAGCTGCAGTTCGGCGGGGCCGGCGGCGTCGGCCAGCGAAACGCTCAGCGGCAAAACGGGATTGCGGCCTGCGGTCTTCAGTTCGGATAAACGCATCAGCGCGGCCTCTTTTGGCTGCGCCGCGCAGTCAATCGCTGCAGCCAGCTATCGATCAGCGAGCTGTCCTGCGGCTGATCCAGATAGGCGGCCAGCAATTGCCGCAGTTGCGACTCGCCCCACTCGGGCGCACGGCGCGTCAGCGGCTCCAGGTCCTTGATTCGGTCACGCTGCCCGTACAGCAGCGGCCGGGTCTTTTCCAGGTCGATCAATTGAGCCTGATAGCCGTTGCCGGTGGCGCGCATGAAAATGTGCTTGGGATAGAAGCACCCATGCACCTGGCGTGCGGCGTGCAGCTGCCGGGCCAGTTCGCCACTGGCCTTGAGGATTTCCGAGTGCTGCTCAGGGCTCAATTGAGTCCAGCGCTGCAACAGCGAGTCGAGGTCGTCCCAACCGTCCAGCGCACGGGTCAGCAGGATCGCGCGGACCTCGCCATTGACCTTGCGCTCCCCGTAGAACACCGCTTCGAGCGCCGGAATGCCCATCTTCCGGTAACGGGAGATGTTGCGAAACTCGCGAGCGAAACTCGGCTCGCCGAACGGTGCGCGCAAGGTGCGGGTCAGGTAGTTGCTTTGACGCTTGAGGTAGAAACCATGACCTTCCAGGTCCAGCCGAAACACGCTGCTCCAGCCGCCGCCACCGGTGTTGGGTTCGTCCACCGCATCGAGCTGTTTGGTCCAGAGTGCCTCGAACGTGCCGAGGCCATGGCGCTCAAGCAGCGCACGGTCTTCAGCGGCCAGAAAGTCAGTCATTCGCGTCCCTCGAAAAATCTCACCACGTGCCGGATGCGTTTTTTGTCCGCAGCGTTGAGCCGGGTCCGGTTGCGGTATTGCAGGTAAAAGCGCAGGCGCTGTGTAGCCGACAATTGATATTTGGCGACCTTGTCCAGGCACGCCAGATCCTTGGTAATACGGTACTTGAGCCAGAAACCGCGCCAGAAATCGCCGTTGGGGCAATCGATCAAAAACACTCGAGCCTGATCGTCGATCAGCAGGTTGCGCCACTTCAAATCATTATGGGTGAAGCGGTGGTCGTGCATGGTCCGGGTGTATTGGGCCAGCTGACGACTGACGGTATCGACCCAGGCGCGGTCCGACAGCTTCGGGTCGTGGCGCTCGGCCAGTGCCGACAAGTCCTCGGTACCCGGCAGCTCCCGGGTAATCATCGCGCCGCGAGCGTAGGCCGCACCGCGCCGCTCCAGCCCCCAGGCCACCACTTCGGCAGTGGGGATACCCCACTTGGCAAAGCGCTTGAGGTTCTGCCATTCCATCTTCACCCGAGGCTTGCCCAGGTAACGCCGCAAGCCTTTGCCGGCGCCCACATACCGTTTGACGTAATAGTTGACGCCATTGCGCTCGACACGGATGACCTCCGAGAGCGCGTCACGGGTCAAACGCTCGCCTTGCAGCGCAAACACAGCCTCAAGGCTGCCGAAGTCATCGGCCAGCTCGCTGTAGGCCGGTTCCAGCTTCCAACCCGACATCAGAGCGCATCCCCGTATCGCTGTTTACGCTCGTAGAGCTTGTTGGCCTTGCCGTCGAGCCATGCCAGCAAAGCTGCCTCTTCACACAGGATCTGTCGTAGCGGTAGCTGGAAATAGCCTTTGAGGAAACGCAGCTTGTCGCGGCGGGTCAGGCCGATGTCCAGCGCGGAAAAGTACAGGGCAGCCAGGTCCTTGTTGCGCCAGCGCAAGGTGATCGCCGGGCGGGTCTGGGCACGGTGCAAGTCGATCACCGAAAGCTTGAAGTCGTCGGCGGTCACCGGTTTGTCGGTGTGCAGCAGGAAATGGCAGATGTAGCAGTCGCGGTGGTTGACCCCGGCGCGGTGCATCATGCCGGTCATGCGCGCGACTTCGGCGATCAGTGCGCGCTTGAGTTTTGGCTCCGGTGGCTGCCGGGTCCAGTTGATGCTGAAATCTTCCAGGCTGACCGTTGGCGCCAGCTCTTCGGTGACGATGAACGAATGTTGATCGGCCGGGTTACGGCCCTTCTCGCCATATGCGACAGCGGTCATGGTCGGCACGCCCACTTCCTGCAGGCGCTGAATCGCCTTCCACTCCTGACCGGCACCCAGTACAGGAAGCTTGGCCGTCAGCAGGTTCTTGAATATTTCGCCCCAGCCGATGCCACGGTGGATTTTCACGAAAAACCCGTTGCCGTCGACTTCCGTGCGTAATGTCCGGCGTGCTTCCAGCTCGCGGTACACCTCGCCCTTGAGCCCCTCGACTTCGGCGAACGGGTCGCGTCCGGCCCAGAGGCTCTTGAACGGTTCAGCCAGCATCAACTTCATTTAAGCGTGCTCCGCCAGAATCACATCCGCCGCGTGCTGCGGCATGCTGTAGAGGTCGGCCGTTTCGGCGAAGGCCAGACCATTGCGGCTCCAGGCCGCCCTTGCTTGAGCGTCGTTCAACATGCCGGTCAGGTACTGCGTCAGCTGTGCCTGATCGAACGGTTCGTCCAGCACCAGGCCAGCATCGGCCTCGGCGATGTAATGGGCGTAACCGCACACCGCGCTCACCAGCACCGGCAAGCCGGCCACCAGGGCTTCGAGCAGCACGGTGCCGGTATTTTCGTTGTACGCCGGGTGGATCAACAGATCGGCACCCAACAGGAAACGCGGAATGTCACTGCGCCCTTTGAGGAACGTGACGTTGTCGCCCAGCCCCAAGGTCGCGCTCTGCATCTGGAATAACTTGGGGTCATCCTGGCCAATTACAAACAGCCGGGTGCGCCTCCTCAAATCGGCAGGTAATGCCGCCAGTGCCTTGAGGCTGCGATCGACACCCTTGGTCTTGAACCCGGAGCCGATCTGCACCAGCAGCAGTTCATCGTCCTTGAGATTGAATTCAGCACGGAACCCGGCACGAATTTCATCGGCATCGGCCGGCCGACGCCGATCCTGGGCGATACCCGGTGGCAGCAGGTGAAAGCGCTCCAGCGGCGTATCGTAATGTTTGATGAACAGCGGTTGCTGGACCTCGGAAATCATCAGCACTTCGGTCTTCGCCTCTTTGGCGAACACCGCCCGCTCGTATTCGGCGAAGTGGCGATAGCGGCCCCAACGGCGATACAGCGAGTTACGCAGGTTCTGCGCCTTGTCTTCGAAACAGCCGTCGGCGGCGTAGTAGACGTCCAGGCCCGGCATCTTGTTGAAGCCGATCAGGCGGTCGACCGGGCGCTTGGCCAGGTCCGCTTCCATCCATTCGCTGAGCTTTTCGTTGCGCCGATGGTTGAAGAACGCCTTGACCGGCGCCACAAGCACTTCGAAACCCGGCGGTACGTCACCTTCCCAAATCAGCGTGTAGACGCGAATCTGATGGCCGCGCTTCTGGCACTCCAGGGCGATTCGCATGAAATCGCGCTGCAAGCCGCCAAATGGAAAATACTTGTACAAGACAAATGCCAATTGCATCAGCGCAGCTCCTCAGCCATTAACAACGTGCTCAGTCGGCTCGCGACACGCTCGGGATTCAGACGCGTGAAGCACAACGGCCACTCGCGTTTCAGGTCAAACTGACGGGCATCTTCAGCCGTCGGTTGATAAGTGCATTTCTTTTGCAGGCACGGCGCACAAGGGAAGTCGCTGGCCAGGTGAATCTGCACCTTGCCATAGGCGCCGGTCAGGCCCGGGTTAGTCGGGCCGAACAGCGACAGCGTCGGCACATCCAGCGCAGCGGCCAGATGGCCCAGGCCGGTGTCCACCGCCACGCAGGCTTGCGCGCCCGCCAGTACCTTGCCGACACCGGCCAGGTTCAGTTTGGGCAACACCTCGGCGTGTTTGAAACCGGCTGCGATGCGCTCGGCCCGGGCTTTCTCCAGCGCATTGCCCCACGGCAGTTTCACCCCTACGCCCAGGTAGCCGACCCGCTCGGTCAGCTCACGCCAATAGGCTTCGGGCCAGTGCTTGGTGTCCCAGGTGGTGCCGTGCAGAAACACCACGTACGGATTCTTACGCGGCAACTCCACCAGGCGCTCGATATTCAGGCCGTAGTCACCCAGGCCTTTGGGCAAGTCATAGCCCAACGCGATGGCGAACAACTGACGCACTCGCTCCACCGCGTGCTGCCCGCGGGCAACGGCCAGGCGTCGATCGTAAAAGCGCGCAGCGATGGGTTCGCGTGCAGAGTTTTTATCGAGGCCGGCCACCGGCGCCTTGACGTAACGGGTCAGCCAGGCGCTTTTCAGCAGGCCCTGGGCGTCGATCACCAAGTCATATTTCGTGGCGCGAACGCTTTGCTTGAAGCGCTTCCACTCACCGCTCTTGATGGTCTGCCAGATGTTTTTGCGCCAGCGACGTATCGCCACCGGAATCACCTTGCCCACCGCCGGATGCCAGGTCGGGATCTCGGCAAAGCCTTCTTCCACCACCCAGTCGAATTTGATGCCGGGGATCGCCCGCGCCGCGTCGGTCAACGCCGGCAACGCATGAATGACGTCCCCCAGCGAAGAAGTCTTGATCAACAGAACCCGCAAGCTATTTGACCTCGACCGGAGTGCCTTGCAACCGCTGCAGGGCTTCGTTCACCGCTTGCGGCATGAGTTGGCGCAAGCAGTTGTAATGGCCGAAACGGCAGGTGCGGTCGAAGCATGGGCTGCACTCGATGCCCAGACGAACGACTTCGACGTGCTCGGCCAACGGTGGCGTGAAACCTGGCGACGTCGAGCCGTAGACTGCCACCAATGGGCGATTCAGCGCGGAGGCAACGTGCATCAGGCCGGAGTCGTTGGACACCACCGCATCGGCGCAGGACATCAGGTCGATGGCTTCGGCCAGCGAGGTGCCGCCGCTGAGGTTGACCGATTCTTCACGCAGGCCGGGAATCAGCCGCGCGCGGATGTCTTCGCCCACGGCGTGGTCGTTTTTCGAACCGAACAGCCAGACTTGCCAGCCTTCGCGGATCTTCGCTTCGGCAACCTTGGCGTAATGCTCGGACGGCCAACGTTTGGACTCACCAAACTCGGCGCCGGGGCACAGGGCCAACACCGGGCGGTCGAGGGTCAGGCCGAACTTGGCAAGCGCCGCTTCGCGGGTAACCGGGTCGATCTGCAGGCTCGGACGTGGATACGGCTTTGGCAACTCAACGCCCGGCTCGTAAGCCAGGGCCATGAAGCGCTCGATCATCAGCGGATAACGATCCTTGTCCAGCGTGCGTACGTCATTGAGCAGGCCATAGCGAAACTCGCCACGCCAGCCGGTGCGCTTCGGGATGCCGGCAAAGAACGGCACCAGCGCCGACTTCAGGGAATTGGGCAACAGGATCGCCTGGTCGTACTGGCCAGCCAGGGATTTGCCGATGCGCCGACGCGTTGCCAGTTCCAGAACACCGTGACCGAGCGGAAAGCTCAAGGCCTGGCGAACTTCGGGCATGCGTTCAAGAATCGGCCGGCTCCACTCGGGGGCCAGCACGTCGATTTCGCATTGCGGGTGGCGTTGTTTCAGACACTGGAAAAGTGTCTGCGCCATCACCATGTCACCGACCCAACTGGGCCCAACGATCAGAATTTTCATGTGGTTTCCATAAACGAACCGGGGAGGCCTACGCCTCCCCGCCTCGAAAATTCTACAGAACAACGCAAATCTACTGTAGGAGCGAGCTTGCTCGCGATGAACCTGAGAACTCCGCGGGGTGTCAGGCTTGCCGCGTTATCGTTAACGACCATCGCGAGCAAGCTCGCTCCTACAGGGAATATTGGCGTATCAAATATCCCGTTTCAGCTTAGCCCCAGCTCACGCCAGATCCGCATGACCTGCCGCCGTTCGTCCGCGAACTGATCGCCCGGAATCACCCCGGGGTCCTTCTGCAAGGCCTGCCGGTGGGCGGCGGAACGGTACGCTTTATACGCTTCACGCAACAGGCTGGCATCTTCGACGGGCATCAACCCTTCATGCTCCAACTCTTCCAGAATGCGGATGTTGTCCGTCCAGCGTAGCAATGGCGGGTGTGTTTCGGACCACGCCAGGGCCGCGTATTGCACCATAAATTCAATATCGACGATACCTCCGGCGTCCTGCTTGATATCGAACGGCGCCGTGGCTTCGAAGGCATTTGCCCCGGTGCCGGCCGCGGTGCTCTTGCTGCCGAGGTTATCGCGCATCTTGGCACGCATCTCGCTGACTTCCTGGCGCAGGGTCGGCAGATCACGTGTTTTGCCCAATATCGTGGCACGGACTTTCTCGAAGGCCTGGCCGACATCCTGACTGCCCACCAACACCCGCGCGCGCACCAATGCCTGATGCTCCCAGGTCCAGGCCTCGTTTTCCTGATAGCGGGCAAACGCACCCAGGGAACTCACCAGCAAGCCCGACACGCCGGACGGTCGCAGACGCATGTCCACTTCATACAACTGCCCGGAGTTGGTCTGCGCCGTCAGCAAGTGAATGATCCGCTGCCCCAATCGGGTGAAAAATTGCGCGCCATCGATGGGTTTGGCTCCATCGGTTTCAGCCTGTGGATCGCCATCGTGGATGAACACCAGGTCCAGGTCCGAACCATGCCCGAGTTCCAGGCCGCCGACTTTCCCATAACCGACAATGATGAAGCCGGGATCGCACAAGGTGCCATCGGTGCGCAGCGGCGTGCCGTACTTGGCCACGGTTTGCCGCCAGGCCAGTGCCAGCACCTGCTCCAGGATCGCCTCGGCGAGCCAGGTCAGGTAATCGCTGACTTTCATCAGCGGCAGGCTGCCGGCGATTTCCGAGGCGGCCACTCGCAAGCGGTGCGCCAGCTTGAAATGGCGCAGAGCTTCCATTTGCTGTTCGAGGTCGTCCTCGGGAATCCGTGTCAGGCGCTCGCGTAACTCTGCCGCCAGTTCTGGCGCCAGTGGCGGCTTGAACAGCCGGCCTTCGTTGAGCAATTCGTCGAGCAGCAGCGGGAAGCGGGTGATTTGCTCGGCGATCCACGGGCTCGCCGCACACAGCGTCAGCAAACGCCGCAACGCACTGGGGTTCTCGGTCAACAGCACCAGGTACGCGGAACGACGGGCCACGGCTTCGACCAGCGGCAGCACCCGTTCCAGTACCAGGTCCGGGTTGTCATGTTCCACGGCCTGCGCGAGCAGCCGCGGAATAAAAGCATCGAGACGCTCGCGCCCCAGACGCTGCATCGCCCTCAATTGCGGGCTGCTGCGCAAGCCGGCCAGGGCTTTCAAGGCTTTTGGGGCATCCTTGAAACCACCCTCTTCCAGTTGGCGGCAAGCGGCCTCATCGTCCTGAGCCTCCTCCCACAGCGGCAACCACTCACCGCCGACCACCACTTCGCTTTCGGCGCCCTGTTCTTCATCGGGATCGGCGATCACCTGCCCGAAGTGCCAAGCCACACGGCCGCGCCAATACATCAGTTGTTCGTGGAACGCCGTCCAGTTCGCGAAGCCCAGCATAAAGGCAATGCGCGCCTGATCCTGCTCGCCATCGGGCAACATTTGCGTCTGGCGATCGGCAATCGCCTGAATCGCGTGTTCGGTGTAACGCAGGAATTCGTAACCTTCACGCAGCTCGCTGATCACGTTCGGCGGCAGGTACCCCTGACCTTCCAGCGTGCTCAATACCTTTAATAGTGGGCGCTGCTGCAAGCTCAGATCGCGGCCGCCGTGGATCAACTGGAACGCCTGGGCAATAAACTCGACTTCGCGAATACCGCCGGAACCGAGCTTGATGTTGTCGGCCATGCCCTTGCGCCGCACTTCCTGCTGGATCAGCTGCTTCATGGTGCGCAGCGCTTCGATGGCGGAAAAGTCGAGGTAACGCCGGTAAACGAATGGCCGCAGCATCTCTTGCAGTTGCGCGCCGGCTACTTGATCCCCGGCCACCACCCGCGACTTGATCATCGCGTAGCGTTCCCAGTCGCGCCCCTGGTCCTGGTAATACTGCTCCAGCGCGTTGAAGCTCAGCACCAGCGCGCCCGCCGAACCGTAGGGACGCAAACGCATGTCGACGCGAAATACAAAGCCGTCGACGGTCATCGGGTCCAGGGCCTTGATCAGCCGCTGGCCCAGACGGATGAAGAACTCCTGGTTATCCAGCGGGCGTTTGACGCCAACTGTTTCGCCACCCTCGGGATAGGCAAATATCAGGTCGATGTCCGATGACAGGTTCAGCTCCACGGCACCGAGCTTGCCCATGCCGAGAATGACCATCTGCTGCGGTTCGCCGCTGCGCCGCCCGGTCGGCACGCCGAACTGCTGGCAATGCCGCACGTACAACCATTGATAGGCCTGATCGATGCTGGCATCGGCCATGTCCGAAAGGTCGCGGCAGGTCTGGATCAAATCGGCCTGGCGGGTCAGGTCGCGCCAGATGATCCGCACCTGATGGCGTGCACGCTGGCGGCGCAAGGCGCGGCCAAGCTGATCATCGGTCTCGGCCACGTTCGCGGCGGCCGCGATCTGCCCGCACAACTCACCGGGAGCGAAGCCGCGGTCCAGTTCGCCGGACTGCACCAGCCCCAGCAACATCAAAGGGTCACGAACACACTGTTCAATCACGAAATCGCTGGCGGCGGTGACGCGGGAAAATTGCGCCCAGCGTTCCGGCGTCCAGGCGGACAGCCCGTGGTCATCGTCCAGAGCGGCGACGGCAGCCCGGAACGACTGCTCGGCACGGGTGACAAACGGCAGGAGAATGGCGGGCAGTTCGGCAAGCGAAGGGAGGCTCATGGTCTATCCTTGATCGGCGTGCAACGGGCTGCATGTAGTGGTTTTCGAAAACCCACTACCTGAGGGAGTGTCGAACAAAAGTTAGAAATAGCTGAAATTTCTTTTATTTTGGCAGCCAGCATCAAGCTTTTACCTTTTGTAGTTGGAAAAAGACCAACCTTAACGATTATTCTCACAACGCAGCCGGGGGCCACAAGCCGCTCTTCTGTAGTTTTACTACTCGTATATACATTAGACGGGCTGAAATGCCGGATGATTTGTAGTAAAACTACACGCCGCCGGAACAACCTGTCGGCAATCCAAGAATTCATAACGTCTGCCCACAAGGCCAGTCGCTAACTCAGGCAACCGATTCTGGTAGCCTTTCCGCCCTGGAGCAAGCCATGCAAGACCTCGATCCCGTCGAAACCCAGGAATGGCTGGACGCCCTGGAATCGGTTCTCGACAAAGAAGGCGAAGACCGTGCTCACTATTTGATGACCCGTATGGGTGAACTGGCGACCCGCAGCGGTTCGCAGTTGCCTTACGCCATCACCACGCCTTACCGCAACACCATCCCGGTAACCCACGAAGCACGCATGCCTGGCGACCTGTTCATGGAACGCCGCATTCGCTCGCTGGTACGCTGGAACGCGATGGCCATGGTAATGCGTACGAACCTGAAGGATTCTGACCTCGGCGGTCACATCTCCAGCTTCGCCTCCAGTGCGACCCTGTATGACATCGGCTTCAACTACTTCTTCCAGGCCCCGACCGAAGAACACGGCGGCGACCTGATCTACTTCCAGGGCCACACCTCGCCAGGCGTTTACGCCCGCGCATTCATGGAAGGCCGCATCACCGAAGACCAGATGAACAACTTCCGCCAGGAAGTCGACGGTCAGGGCCTGTCGTCCTACCCGCACCCTTGGCTGATGCCTGACTTCTGGCAGTTCCCGACCGTATCCATGGGTCTGGGCCCGATCCAGGCGATCTACCAGGCACGCTTCATGAAGTACCTGGAGCACCGCGGCTTCATCCAGCCAGGCAAACAGAAAGTCTGGTGCTTCCTGGGCGACGGCGAGTGCGACGAGCCGGAATCCCTGGGCGCTATCTCCCTGGCCGGCCGCGAGAAGCTGGACAACCTGATCTTCGTCATCAACTGCAACCTGCAGCGCCTCGACGGCCCGGTTCGCGGCAACGGCAAGATCATTCAGGAACTCGAAGGCGTGTTCCGCGGTGCTCAGTGGAACGTGACCAAAGTCATCTGGGGCCGTTTCTGGGACCCACTGCTGGCCAAGGACGTCGACGGCATCCTGCAACGCCGCATGGACGAAGTCATCGACGGCGAGTACCAGAACTACAAAGCCAAAGACGGCGCGTTCGTACGTGAACACTTCTTCAACACGCCAGAACTCAAGGCGATGGTCGAAGATCTGTCCGACGACGAGATCTGGAAACTCAACCGTGGCGGCCACGACCCGTACAAGGTCTACGCGGCGTACCACGAAGCGGTCAACCACAAAGAACAACCGACCGTCATCCTGGCCAAGACCATCAAGGGTTATGGCACCGGTGCCGGCGAAGCGAAGAACACTGCGCACAACACCAAGAAAGTCGACGTCGACAGCCTGAAGTTGTTCCGCGACCGCTTCGACATCCCGGTCAAGGACGATGAACTGGAAAACCTGCCATTCTTCAAACCGGAAGAAGGCAGCGCCGAAGCCCGTTACCTGAGCGAACGCCGTACCGCACTGGGCGGCTTCGTACCTCAGCGTCGCGCCAAGAGCTTCAACATCCCGACCCCGCCACTGGAAACCCTCAAGGCGATCCTGGACGGCTCGGGCGACCGCGAAATCTCCACCACCATGGCCTTCGTGCGGATCCTCGCGCAACTGGTCAAGGACAAGGAAATCGGTCCACGCATCGTACCGATCATCCCGGACGAAGCCCGTACCTTCGGTATGGAAGGCATGTTCCGTCAGCTGGGCATCTACTCCTCCGTCGGCCAGCTCTACGAGCCAGTCGATAAAGACCAGGTGATGTTCTACAAGGAAGACCAGAAGGGCCAGATCCTCGAAGAAGGCATCAACGAAGCGGGCGCCATGAGCTCCTTCATCGCTGCCGGTACTTCGTACTCCAGCCACAACCAGCCGATGCTGCCGTTCTACATCTTCTACTCGATGTTCGGCTTCCAGCGTATCGGCGACCTGGCCTGGGCCGCTGGCGACAGCCGCACCCGTGGCTTCCTGATTGGCGGCACCGCCGGCCGTACCACCCTGAACGGTGAAGGCCTGCAACACGAAGACGGTCACAGCCACCTGCTGGCCGCGACCATCCCGAACTGCCGCACCTACGATCCAACCTACGGCTACGAGCTGGCGGTGATCATTCAGGACGGCATGAAGAAGATGACCGAAGAGCAACAGGACGTCTTCTACTACATCACCGTGATGAACGAGTCGTACCAGCAGCCAGCCATGCCGGCCGGTGCCGAAGAAGGCATCAAGAAAGGCATGTACCTGCTCGAAGAAGACAACCGCGAAGCGGCGCACCACGTTCAGCTGATGGGCTCCGGCACCATCCTGCGTGAAGTCCGTGAAGCAGCGAAGATCCTGCGTGAACAGTTCAACGTCGGCGCCGACGTGTGGAGCGTTACCAGCTTCAACGAACTGCGTCGCGACGGCCTGGCCGTTGAGCGCACCAACCGTCTGCACCCTGGCCAGAAGCCTAAGCTGAGCTATGTGGAAGAGTGCCTGAACGGCCGTCAAGGTCCGGTCATTGCCTCTACCGACTACATGAAACTGTTCGCCGAGCAGATCCGTCAGTGGGTACCGTCCAAGGAATTCAAAGTCCTGGGCACCGACGGTTTCGGCCGCAGCGACAGCCGCAAGAAACTGCGTCATTTCTTCGAAGTCGACCGTCATTTCGTGGTGTTGGCAGCCCTGGAAGCACTGGCTGACCGTGGCGATATCGAACCTAAAGTGGTGGCTGAAGCCATCGCCAAGTTCGGGATCGACCCGGAAAAACGCAACCCACTGGACTGCTGAGGAGAGATTCTGTGAGCGAACTCATTCGCGTACCTGACATCGGCAGCGGTGAAGGTGAAGTAATTGAACTGTTTGTGAAGGTCGGCGACCGTATCGAAGCCGACCAGAGCATCCTGACACTTGAGTCGGACAAGGCGAGCATGGAAGTGCCCGCGCCGAAGGCCGGTATCATCAAGAGCCTGAAAGTGAAGCTGGGCGATCGCCTGAAAGAAGGCGACGAACTGCTGGAGCTGGAAGTCGAAGGTGCCGCTACTGCGGCTCCTGCGGCTGCCGCACCGGCGGCCAAGGCTGAAGCCAAACCGGCTGCTGCACCTGCCGCCGCTCCTGCTCCTGCTCCTGCTGCGCCGGCTGCTGCCAGCGTTCAGCAAGTGCACGTGCCGGACATCGGTTCGTCGGGCAAGGCCCAGATCATCGAGATCCAGGTCAAGGTCGGCGACACCGTCGCGGCTGATCAGTCGCTGATCACCCTGGAGTCCGACAAGGCGAGCATGGAAATCCCGTCGCCTGCCGCTGGCGTGGTCAAGGCCATCAGCGTCAAGCTCAACGACGAAGTCGGCACCGGCGACCTGATCCTGGATCTGGAAGTGGCGGGTGCTGCTGCACCGGCTGCTGCTCCGGCCCAGGCTGCCGCTCCGGCACCCGCCGCTGCACCTGCTGCTGCCGCAGCCCCGGCCGCTCCAGTGGCCGACAGCGTTCAGGACATCCATGTTCCGGACATCGGTTCGGCGGGCAAGGCCAAGATCATCGAAGTCCTGGTCAAGGCCGGCGACACCGTTGTGGCCGACCAGTCGCTGATCACCCTGGAATCCGACAAGGCGAGCATGGAAATCCCGTCGCCAGCCGCTGGCGTGGTGGAAAGCGTTTCCATCAAGCTCGATGACGAAGTCGGTACCGGTGACCTGATCCTCAAGCTGAAAGTCAAAGGCGCCGCTCCTGCTGCACCTGTTGCTGCGACCGCACCTGCCGCTGCTGCTCCGAGCGCTCCGGCTCCAGCCGCTGCTGCTCCGGCTGCCGCTGCTCCTGCTGCTGCCCCGGTTGCTGCTCCAGCCAAGCCAGGCGCCAAAGTTCACGCCGGCCCTGCCGTGCGTCAACTGGCCCGCGAATTCGGCGTCGAGCTGAGCGCCGTTGGCGCCAGCGGCCCGCACGGTCGCATCCTGAAGGAAGACGTGCAGGTTTACGTCAAAGCCATGATGCAGAAGGCCAAGGAAGCACCGGCCGCTGCTGCTGGCGCTACCGGTGGCGCGGGCATCCCGCCGATTCCGGTCGTGGACTTCAGCCGCTTCGGTGAAATCGAAGAAGTGCCGATGACCCGCCTGATGCAGGTCGGCGCCGCCAACCTGCATCGCAGCTGGCTGAACGTACCGCACGTGACGCAATTCGACTCGGCGGATATCACCGAGCTCGAAGCGTTCCGTGTTGCCCAGAAAGCCGTTGCAGAGAAGGCCGGCGTCAAGCTGACCATCCTGCCGTTGCTGCTCAAGACCTGCGCGCACCTGCTCAAGGAACTGCCGGACTTCAACAGCTCGCTGGCGCCAAGCGGCAAAGCGATCATCCGCAAGAAATACGTGAACATCGGCTTCGCCGTCGACACCCCGGATGGCCTGCTGGTACCGGTCATCAAGAACGTCGACCAGAAGAGCCTGCTGCAATTGGCCGCCGAGGCTGCTTCCCTGGCTGAAAAAGCCCGGACCAAGAAGCTCTCGTCGGACGAGATGCAAGGCGCCTGCTTCACCATTTCCAGCCTCGGCCACATTGGCGGCACCGGCTTCACGCCGATCGTCAACGCGCCGGAAGTGGCGATCCTCGGTGTTTCCAAGGCAACCATCCAGCCAGTCTGGGACGGCAAAGCCTTCCAGCCGAAACTGATGCTGCCGCTGTCGCTGTCCTACGATCACCGTGTGATCAACGGCGCCGCTGCTGCACGCTTCACCAAGCGTCTGAGCGATCTGCTGGGCGACATCCGCACCATGCTCCTGTAACACCGACCGGCCCTCCTTCTCCGGAGGGCCTGTTGCGTTCCACGTTTCCGAGCGCCACGCTCGTACCTCAACCCCGCCAATTTGGCGGGGCTTTTTTTTGCCTGAAGTTATTACTTAAAACGTCTTCCTACATTTGTGGCTGATACCGCCCACAACTCGAGTCCATTTCTGCCAGATATTTTTTCGGGCCAAATAACTAGTCTTGGCTGGAAGACTACTTATTACATCCGAAACAACCATCTGACTAATTCATTAGCAGCCGAATGGACTCAAACATGTTCAAACCCACTGTCGGCCCGATTATTGGCCACACCACAACTAATCACGCCCGTATTTTTTTACGCGGCGAACACAACAAAAACACTTTGGTATTTGCTGGCATTCGTTATAGACGACAAGGTGAAGATCACTGGTCAAAAGGTAACTTTGCGAAACTCGAACCCGAGCACGACATGTGCGAAGTTATCGTGCTGAACAACCTGTCCGCCGACTCCGACTATGAATATCAGGCCGGGTGGTTCAGCCTGACCAGCCCTGCGCACACCGTCGACACGGTGAAGGAACTGCCGCTGCAATGGTCACGGCAGGTTTATCACTTGCGTACCCGTTCCAGCCAGGCCAGCCTGCCAAGGGCCTACATTGTCGGCTCTTGCCGATACCTGCGCATGACCGCAGGCATAGCATCCGCCCCTCATCTGGGTGACAGAGTCTTTGCTTCGATTTCACGTTTGGTGGAGCAAGCCAGTCCTCCCGTCAGCGCGCTGGTGATGACGGGAGACCAAATATATGTCGATGACTTGAACATTATTGCCCCTGATCGGGAACTCAAGGAGATCCTCCATAAATATCGCGTGGCGTTTTCGCAGATAAATATCGCCAGGTTAATGTCCAACCTGCCCACTTACATGATCCTTGACGACCATGAAATAGAGGACAACTGGCCCGCCAACAAGAGCAAGTCCGATGAGTACTTATATGCAAACGCAATCAGGGCCTATGAGTTGTATCAGGCCAGCCATAGTCCGGCCCACGCACTAACTGATGATGGACTGACAAATAAACGACTGGACAAATACTGGTATCAATTTACTGAAGGTGATATCGAATGGTTTGTTACCGACAGTCGGACCCGACGCAATCTGTCGGCCACTGACCGACGCATTCTCGACGCAGCCCAGGAACAAGCCTTGTGCGACTGGCTGATCCACAGCCCGGCACGGGTCAAATTCGTGGTCACCAGTGTCATGTTCTACCCTGACCGCAAACGCACGGATGATGACGCCTGGCAGGCCTTTCCAGAACAACGGCTACGGTTGCTGGAGACCATTCGCACACACCGCATCAAGAATGTCTTCTTCATTTCCGGCGATGTCCACGGCTCGCTGACCAGTCGACTGAGCCACAGTGAGGATCCAGACTTCGAGGTCCACACCATCGTCTCGTCACCGCTGTGCAACAGCAAAATGCTGCCCTATGCCACGACGGCCACATTCGTCCTCGATCACCCCCTGGTCCGCACCGTCGCAGGCAACTATCGACATGAACTGACCAGCAAGGTGATCAGCCAGGATAATTTTGCACACCTGGTCGTCGATGCCGGGCAGCTTCAGGTGAATTTCCACGACCGGGAGGGCAAGCATTTGCAGTCCATTGGCATCCCGATTCGCTGACCCGGAAACAGATCGCAGTCACTGGCAATACTTGCAAAACTGCGATTTTTCAGCGGCTGGCAATACTTTTTGCCACCGACTGAAGAAAACTTGTCGTCTGCCGACATATTCTTATAGCACTTGGCCTTCATCTCTCTTGTCAGTCGGTGTCGCAATGATGCAACCTTGCCGCAGGCAACAGTAAAGAGGGCGAGAGCCCAGCGCGTTCAGCATATTCGAAGCGAGTTTCCCTCCATGAAAAGCCAGCCCGATGCCGCCAGCCGTATGGTGGCCGAGGTAGTGACGCAGTTGCCTGTGCCCTCGCGGCTCGGCATGCTGCGTTTCGAACGGCTTAATGAACCCAGCTGGGCGCTGCTGTTTCTCGATCCCAATTGTGAACGCCAGTTCGGCCTGCCAGCCGTGGAACTGTGTGCGCTGGTGGGCTCGCCCTACGCCAGCCTGATGGAGCCGCTAGCGCGCTATCAACTGCACGACGCAGTCCAGCAACAGCTGACTGAAAGCCCGCACTATCTGATCCGCTATACCCTGCACACCGCCGCTGGCTCCCTGACTCTGCTGGAACTGGGCGAAGCCTACAAACAACACAATCGACACCTGTTGCGCGGCTACCTACTGGTCATCGACGGCCTGTTCGAGGATGACCCGCTGCAACCGGCCATGGACCTTGAAACCCAGAACTCGCGCCTGCAAATCGCCCTGGAACTCAATCAGCGTGCCCAGCAGGAGCAACTGCTGCATCTGGAGCGGGTGCGAGCCCAGCAGGATCTGATCCTGCTGCTCACCCGTCAACGCTACAGCAGCAACAACTCCTTGCGCGAAGCCGCCGAGCTGATCACCCGCAGCGCCTGCGACATCTACGAAATCGACAGTGCCAGCCTGTGGCACCTCGAAGGCTCGATGCTGGTGCCGATCTCGGCCTATCACCGCACGAATCAGGAATACCTGCTGCCGCAACCGATCGACGTCAGTCTTTTCCCCGATTACCTCGACGCCCTGCACACCGGCCGTGCCATCGACGCCCATAACGCCATGCGCGACCCACGCACCCGGGAGATGGCCGAAAGCCTGCGCCCGCGGGACGTCAACGCAATGCTCGACGCCAGTATCCGCGTCGATGGCCAGGTGGTCGGCGTTTTGTGCCTGGAGCAAACCGGGGCAACCCGCGCCTGGCAGTCGGATGAAATCGCGTTCGCCGGAGAACTGGCGGACCAGTTTGCCCAGGTCATCAGCAACCACAACCGGCGAACCGCCACCAGCGCCCTGCACCTGTTCCAGCGTGCGGTCGAACAAAGTGCCAACGCCTTTTTGCTGGTCAACTGCGATGGTGTGGTGGAATACGTCAACCCGAGCTTCACCGCGATCACCCAATATTCCACCGAAGAAGTGCACGGTCAGCGGCTGTCAGAACTACCGGCCCTGGAGAACCTCAGCGAACTGCTGTTCGATGCACCTTCGGCGCTGGCCAAGAGCAACAGTTGGCAAGGTGAATTCAAGAGCCGCCGGAAAAACCTCGAACCCTACTGGGGCCAATTGTCGATCTCCAAGGTTTACGGCGACAACCGCGAGCTGACCCACTACATCGGCATCTACGAAGACATCACCCAGACCAAGCTCGCCCAACAACGTATCGAGCGCCTGGCCTACACCGACAACCTGACCAACCTCGGCAACCGCCCGGCGTTCATCCGCAACCTCGATGAACGCTTCGCCCGGGACAGCGACGCGCCGATCAGCCTGTTGCTGGTGGACATCGACAACTTCAAGCGGATCAACGACAGCCTCGGCCACCAGACCGGCGACAAACTGCTGATCAGCCTGGCCCGGCGCCTGCGCAACAGCCTGATCCCGAGCGGCAGCCTGGCACGCTTCGCCAGTAACGAATTCGCCGTATTGCTGGACAACAGCGACCTCACGACGGGCCAGCAAGTGGCCAACCAGTTGCTGGCGACCCTCGACAAACCGATGTTCGTCGACAACCAGTTGATCAGTGTCACCGGCTCCGTGGGCCTGGCCTGCGCGCCACTGCACGGGCGCGACCCGCAAACCCTGATGCGCAATGCCGGGCTGGCGCTGCACAAGGCCAAGGCCAACGGCAAACATCAGGTGCAGGTGTTCACCGAAGCGCTGAACGCCGAGGCCAGCTACAAGCTGTTCGTCGAAAACAACCTGCGCCGCGCCCTAACCCAGAACGAACTCGACGTGTTCTACCAGCCCAAGCTGTGCCTGCGCAGCGGTCGCCTGCTGGGGATGGAAGCCCTGCTGCGCTGGGACCATCCGGAAAAGGGCATGATCCGCCCGGATCAGTTCATCAGCGTCGCCGAGGAAACCGGGCTGATCATTCCGATCGGCAAGTGGATCGCCCGCCAGGCCTGCCGCATGAGCAAAGCGCTGACCGCCGCCGGCCTGGGCAACCTGCAAGTGGCGATCAACCTGTCGCCCAAGCAGTTTTCCGACCCGGACCTGGTGGCCTCCATTGCCAACATCCTCAAGGAAGAAGCCCTGCCGGCTCATTTGCTGGAGCTGGAGCTGACCGAAGGCCTGCTGCTGGAGGCTACCGAAGACACCCACTTGCAGCTCGACCAGCTCAAGCGCCTGGGCCTGACCCTGGCCATGGACGACTTCGGCACCGGTTACTCGTCACTCAGTTACTTGAAAAAATTCCCCATCGACATCATCAAGATCGATCGAAGCTTTATCCACGAAATCCCGGACAACCAGGACGACATGGAAATCACCTCCGCAGTGATCGCCATGGCCCACAACCTGAAACTCAAGGTCGTGGCTGAAGGCATCGAAACCGCCGAGCAGTTGTCGTTCCTGCGTCGTCATCGCTGCGACGTCGGCCAGGGCTACCTGTTCGACCGTCCGATCCCGGGCAATGAGCTGATCGACAAGCTCAAACGCTACCCGCGTGGCCCAATCGCCTGACAGACACAGAACCTGTGGCAGACATAAACTCTGTGGCAGGCAAAAAACCTGTGGGAGCGAGCTTGCTCGCGATAGCGGTGGACCAGTCAGCCCCCCATGACACCGACACACCGCTATCGCGAGCAGGCTCCCCCCTACAGGGGTAGTGCGTATCGGGCAGGTATTGGGCACACTGACAGTCTGTTTATTTACAACCCAACCTGACTGAGAGGACTGATCATGGTTCTGCGCTCGGAAATTCTGGTGAACAAAAACGTGCTCCCTACTAAAGAACAAGCTCTGCCTGGCCGCGAAACCGCGATGACCCTGCCTGAAAAGCACTTTGTGTTTAAAGACACCCCCTTGCTCGGCCCGTTCTTCGAAGATGTCGACTTCGCGATCTTCGGCCTCGGCTGCTTCTGGGGCGCGGAACGCCGCTTCTGGCAGCGTGAAGGCGTGGTCAGCACCGTGGTCGGCTACGCCGGCGGTTTCACACCGAACCCGACCTACGAAGAAGTCTGCTCGGGCCTGACCGGTCACGCCGAAGTGGTGCTGGTGGTGTATGACAAGGCCAAGGTCAGCTACGAAGGACTGCTGGCGATGTTCTGGGAACTGCACAACCCGACGCAGGGCATGCGCCAGGGCAATGACATCGGCACCCAATACCGTTCGGTGATCTACGCCACTAGCCCGGAACAACTGGACGCGGCGCTCAAGAGCAAGGAAACCTACCAGGCCGAGCTGTCCAAGGCCGGTCTCGGTGAAATCAGCACCGAAATCGACCAGGCCCCGACCGTCTACTTTGCCGAAACGTATCACCAGCAATACCTGGCGAAAAATCCGGAAGGCTACTGCGGAATTGGCGGCACAGGCGTGACCTGCCCGATCTGACAATTGACTGTAGAAGCGAGCCCGCTCGCGAAAAACCAAAGGACGCCGCTGGGCATCCGGTTTTACGCGTTAACGTTCACGACCTTCGCGAGCAAGCTCGCTCCTACAGATCAACTCTCGGCAATCAACCAATCCATCCGCCACCCACCCTGGGTCTGCCCAAGCTTCTCGGACAACCAAGGCAGCAGCTCACGCAATTCTTCCTCCAGCCCCCACGGCGGATTGGCGATCGCCAGCCCGGACCCGTTCAGGCTGTTGGGCGTATCCAGCGGATGTACCAGCAACTCCACCCGCAACAACTTCGGCGCACCGGTACCGGCCAGGTCCTGATAGAAGCGGCGCAACGCGCGCTGATCCTTCACCGGGTACCAGATTGCCGCCACTGTCTGACGCATCCGGCCAATCGCTTCCTTCAACGACGCGGCACAGCGCTGCATCTCGTCGAGCTTCTCGAACGGCGGATCGATCAACATCACCGCACGCTTCTCCGGCACCGGCAGCAAGGCCCGCGACACATGCCAGCCCTCACCCAAGTGAACCTTGACCCGACGATCACCGGCCATGTTGTCCTTGAGCAGCACACCATCTTCCGGGTGCTTCTCATTGAGCAACACGCGATCCTGCGGACGGGTCAGGCGCCGCGCCAACTCCGGCGACCCCGGGTAATAGCGCAACTGGCCATCCGGGTTCATCTCGTGCAGCACCTGCATGTAATCAGCGGTCAGGATCGGCAGATCCGGCTGATCCCACAAACGCGCAATGCCTTCCAGGTACTCACCGGTACGATTGGCCTGATCACCCTGAAGGTCATACAGACCGATGCCGGCGTGGGTATCGAGATAGGCAAACGGCTGCTCCTTGCGCGACATCAGAGCGATGAGGCGGGTCAAGGTCAGGTGTTTGAACACATCGGCGTGATTGCCGGCATGGAAGGCGTGACGATAATTCATGGCTGCTCCTGCGAAGGCCGGGAAGTTTACCTTTTACCGGCCGGCAAGTCAGGGGTTGGCGGCTGAGCGGCCGGTGAGGCATTACACAGCCCTGTGGCGAGGGGGCTTGCCCCCGTTCGACTGCAAAGCAGTCGCCAACCCCAAGTACTGCGGTGTGCCTGATAACACCGGGTCGCTGAACTCAGGGTTGCTGCGCAACCCAACGGGGGCAAGCCCCCTCACCACAAAAGCCGCCCGGCGCTACGCCGAAGGCCGCGCCCGCAACCGCCGCCCAACCACATCCAGCACATCACAGCCATCGCGCAACGAAATGGCGCAGAGCAAGGCGAAATCGCTGAGGATGAAGGACTCACACTCGATTGAGCCGCGCATGGACAGGTTCTCAAGCACTTGGGTTACTGCGCGGAGTCTGTAGTTGGCGGTGTCGGTGAGGATGTCGAGTGGCGCGTGGGTGTCGACGAACAGGGTGGGCGTATCGGTGCAGTTGCTGGTCAATGCCATGAAGCGGTTGTCGGGATGGGGGATTGGCTTTACGTAGGGTGGGTCGGGGTGAATCGTTTTCATTTTTTAAACCTCTGGTAGAAGTGAGGGCTACCATCGGCCTTCCTACAGGCTTGGGTGGCAGCCATACGCGGGGTAGGAATATCGAGACCAGAGAACTCGACCACGCCGAAGCGTGCCCGCGCACAGCCGCCGAAACAGATCTTACGGGCGCAAGTTAGTGGCCGCAAATAAGGTGTCGATGCCAAGCGTGTCTCATGGTCTTAACGGGTTCCTACACCCCACCACTGAATTGTCAGTGACCGCCAAAGACTATCGATGGATCTCCGGTCGCACCAGTTCATGAAAACCGCTACTTTTTGAAGGAAACGTCCGAGGACCCTGCCCGGAAAATTCGCACCACGGATATCGGAGAAGCAAAAAAAACGGCCCGCACTGTTAAAGCTGCGAGCCGTTCTTTTATCAGGGACGGGAAGAGTTCAACCCATCACTCATCACTTGTTCAAACGATAGTCCGCCTCAGCAGCAGCAAAACGCTGGAACATGCCGGCAGTCGGCGTACCCATTTTGCTGACGAAGTAGATCGCCAGGCTGGCGAAGATGAAACCAGGGATGATTTCGTACAGGCCCAGCAGTTCGAAGTGTTTCCAGACGATCACGGTGATCGCGCCGACCAGGATACCGGCCAGTGCGCCGTTGCGGGTCATGTCTTTCCAGATCACGGAGATCAGCACGACCGGACCGAATGCGGCACCGAAACCGGCCCAGGCGTAGCTCACCAGACCCAGTACACGGTTTTCCGGGTTGGACGCCAGGGCGATCGCCACCAGGGCAACCAACAACACCATGGCACGGCCGACCCACACCAGTTCCAGCTGCGAAGCGGATTTACGCAGGAAGGTCTTGTAGAAGTCTTCGGTCAGGGCGCTCGAGCACACCAGCAACTGGCAGCTCAGGGTGCTCATGACGGCAGCCAGAATGGCCGACAGCAGGATACCCGCGATCCATGGGTTGAACAGGATCTTGGCCAGTTCGATGAACACACGCTCGTGGTTCTCGGTGACTGCGCCAGCCACGTCCGGGTGCGCCGAGAAGTAGGCGATACCGAAGAAGCCGACTGCCACGGTGCCGCCCAGGCACAGGATCATCCAGGTCATGGAAATGCGGCGGGCGTTGGCGATCGATTTAACCGAATCGGCAGCCATGAAACGCGCCAGGATATGCGGCTGGCCGAAGTAGCCCAGACCCCAGCCCATCAGCGAGATGATGCCGATGAAAGTGGTGCCCTTGAGCATGTCGAAGTTGCTTGGATCTTGCGCTTCGATGGCAAGGAAAGTGGTGTCGACGCCGCCGGTGGCCAGCAACACGATAACCGGCGTCAGGATCAACGCGAAGATCATCAGGGTGGCTTGTACGGTATCGGTCCAGCTCACGGCCAGGAAACCACCGATAAAGGTGTAGGCAATCGTCGCCGCAGCACCGGCCCACAGCGCAGTCTCGTAGGACATGCCGAAGGTGCTTTCGAACAGACGGGCGCCGGCTACGATGCCGGAAGCACAGTAGATGGTGAAGAACACCAGGATCACGACCGCGGAGATGATCCGCAGCAGGCCGCTTTTGTCTTCGAAACGGCTGGCGAAGTAGTCCGGCAGGGTCAGTGCATCACCGTTGTGCTCGGTCTGCACACGCAGACGGCCGGCGACGAACAGCCAGTTCAGGTAGGCGCCGACGATCAGGCCGATGGCGATCCAGCTTTCGGACAGACCGGACATGTAGATCGCGCCGGGCAAGCCCATCAACAACCAGCCGCTCATGTCGGAGGCACCGGCGGACAGTGCGGTCACGACGCTGCCCAGGCTACGACCGCCCAGAATGTAGTCGGAAAGGTTGTTGGTGGAGCGATAGGCCATCAAGCCGATCAGCACCATTGCTGCGATGTAGATCACGAACGTGATCAGGGTTGGATTGCTTACGCTCATTAAGTTACGCCCTGGCTTTGTTTTTATGTAGCTGCGGCTGGTGAACCGCTCGCAAACGCATACGTTTGACAGACGATCCGGATTCCCGCGCATTTATGACTGATGTTTCCCCAGGAAAGCCATCAGCCGGAGCACCCGGGTTTCGACCGGGTTGCACCTTGGGCGCGAATGCTATTCAACAAAGCAAATAAGGTGCAACCAGTTTCTTGAGAATAAGTTGCACCCAGTCGGAAATAAATTTCAAACCCGGTTTTTTGCTCCTTTTCGGAGCAAGAACTCGGGCCAACCACCCTAAAAAGCACCAAGCAAAGGCAGCACCGCCGTACCAGAATTTATTTCCTGACGAGCTGCGTAATATTCCGACAAAAAAAGGGTTGCACCCGGTTGCACCTCAACAGTCGCACGGCTAATCTTGCCGCCAGCTGATGCCACGCAGTCGTGGCAAACATGAGGATAAAAACATGGCTACCACCACCCTTGGGGTCAAACTTGACGACCCGACCCGCGAACGCCTCAAGGCCGCCGCGACCTCGATTGATCGCACGCCGCACTGGCTGATCAAGCAGGCAATCTTCAATTACCTGGAAAAACTCGAGGGTGGTGCAACCCTGTCCGAGCTGAACGGTTCGACCAAGGATTCCGACGACTCCGTCGACGCGCCTCTGGATCACGCCCACCAGTGCTTCCTTGAATTCGCCGAAAGCATCCTGCCGCAATCGGTACTGCGCGCGTCGATCACCGCCGCCTACCGTCGCCCCGAGCCGGAAGTCGTGCCGATGCTGATCGAGCAGGCTCGCCTGCCGGCACCGATGGCCGAAGCCACCAACAAACTCGCCGCCTCGATTGCTGAAAAACTGCGCAACCAGAAGAGCGCTGGCGGCCGTGCCGGCATCGTCCAGGGCCTGTTGCAGGAGTTCTCCCTGTCGTCCCAGGAAGGTGTGGCGCTGATGTGCCTGGCCGAAGCGCTGCTGCGCATCCCGGACAAAGGCACCCGCGACGCCCTGATCCGCGACAAGATCAGCACCGGCAACTGGCAGCCGCACCTGGGCAACAGCCCGTCGCTGTTCGTCAACGCCGCCACCTGGGGTTTGCTGCTGACCGGCAAACTGGTGTCGACCCACAACGAAGCCGGCCTGACTTCGTCCCTGAGCCGCATCATCGGCAAGAGCGGCGAGCCGATGATCCGCAAGGGCGTCGACATGGCCATGCGCCTGATGGGCGAGCAGTTCGTGACCGGCGAAACCATCGCCGAAGCCCTGGCCAACGCCAGCAAGTTCGAAACCAAAGGTTTCCGCTATTCCTACGACATGCTGGGTGAAGCCGCACTCACCGAGCATGACGCGCAGAAGTACCTGGCCTCGTACGAACAAGCCATCCACTCGATCGGCAAAGCCTCCCACGGTCGCGGGATTTATGAAGGCCCGGGCATCTCGATCAAGCTGTCCGCCCTGCACCCGCGTTACAGCCGCGCCCAGTACGAGCGCGTGATGGACGAGCTGTACCCGCGCCTGCTGTCGCTGACCCTGCTGGCCAAGCAATATGACATCGGCCTGAACATCGACGCCGAAGAGGCCGATCGCCTGGAGCTGTCACTGGATCTGCTCGAGCGCCTGTGCTTCGAGCCGCAACTGACTGGCTGGAACGGCATCGGTTTCGTGATCCAGGCTTACCAGAAGCGTTGCCCCTACGTGATCGACTACGTGATCGACCTGGCTCGCCGCAGCCGTCATCGCCTGATGATCCGCCTGGTAAAAGGCGCGTACTGGGACAGCGAAATCAAGCGCGCCCAGGTCGAAGGCCTGGAAGGCTACCCGGTCTACACCCGCAAGGTGTACACCGACGTGTCCTACATCGCTTGCGCCCGCAAGCTGCTGTCGGTGCCGGAAGTCATCTACCCGCAGTTCGCCACGCACAACGCCCACACCCTGTCGGCCATTTATCACATCGCCGGTCAGAACTATTACCCGGGCCAGTACGAGTTCCAGTGCCTGCACGGCATGGGTGAGCCGCTGTACGAACAGGTTGTAGGCAAAGTTTCCGAAGGCAAGCTGAACCGTCCGTGCCGCGTGTACGCTCCAGTCGGAACCCACGAAACCCTGCTGGCCTACCTGGTGCGTCGCCTGCTGGAAAACGGCGCGAACACTTCGTTCGTCAACCGTATTGCCGACCAGTCGATTTCGATCCAGGAACTGGTGGCCGATCCGGTAGCCAGCATCGAGCAAATGGCGACCGTGGAAGGTGGTTTCGGCCTGCCGCACCCGCGCATTCCGCTGCCGCGTGACCTGTATGGCTCCGAGCGCGCCAACTCCAGCGGCATCGACATGGCCAACGAACATCGTTTGGCATCCCTGTCCTGCGCGCTTCTCGCTACCGCACACAACCACTGGAAAGCGGCACCTATGCTCGGTTGCGCTTCCAGCAGCGAAGCCCCGGCACCGGTCTTGAACCCGTCCGATCTGCGTGACGTGGTCGGTCATGTGCAGGAAGCGACCGTCGAAGACGTCGACAACGCGATCCAGTGCGCCCTCAACGCTGCACCGATCTGGCAGGCCACGCCGCCCGCCGAGCGCGCCGCGATCCTGGAACGTGCCGCCGATCTGATGGAAGCCGAGATCCAGCCGCTGATGGGCCTGCTGGCCCGCGAAGCCGGCAAGACTTTCGCCAACGCCATCGCCGAAGTGCGTGAAGCCGTGGATTTCCTGCGTTATTACGCGGTGCAGGCACGCAACGATTTCACCAACGACGCTCACCGTCCGTTGGGCCCAGTCGTATGCATCAGCCCGTGGAACTTCCCGCTGGCGATCTTCAGTGGCCAGGTGGCTGCTGCATTGGCCGCTGGTAACCCGGTATTGGCCAAGCCTGCGGAACAAACGCCGCTGGTCGCCGCTCAGGCCGTGCGCCTGATGCTCGAAGCCGGCATCCCGGAAGGTGTGCTGCAACTGCTGCCGGGTCGCGGTGAAACCGTCGGTGCCGGCCTGGTCGGCGACGATCGCGTCAAAGGCGTGATGTTCACCGGTTCCACCGAAGTCGCGCGCTTGCTGCAACGCAACATCGCCGGCCGCCTGGACAGCCAGGGTCGTCCGATTCCGCTGATCGCCGAAACCGGTGGCCAGAACGCGATGATCGTCGACTCCTCGGCACTGACCGAACAGGTGGTGATCGACGTGGTGTCCTCGGCCTTCGACAGCGCCGGTCAGCGTTGCTCGGCTCTGCGTGTACTGTGCTTGCAGGAAGATTCCGCCGACCGCGTCATCGAAATGCTCAAAGGTGCCATGGCTGAAAGCCGTCTCGGCAACCCTGAGCGTCTGTCCGTGGACATCGGCCCGGTGATCGACGCCGAAGCCAAGGCTGGCATCGAGAAGCACATCCAGGCCATGCGCGACAAAGGTCGCAGCGTGTACCAGGTGGCCATCGCCGACGCCGAAGAAGTCAAACGCGGCACCTTCGTGATGCCGACACTGATCGAACTGGAAAGCTTCGACGAACTGCAGCGGGAGATCTTCGGCCCGGTACTGCACGTGGTTCGCTACAAGCGCAAGGACATCGATCAACTGATCGGTCAGATCAACGCTTCCGGCTACGGCCTGACCCTGGGCGTGCACACCCGCATCGACGAGACCATTGCCAAGGTGATCGACAACGTCAACGCCGGTAACGTCTACGTCAACCGCAACATTGTTGGCGCAGTAGTAGGCGTGCAGCCATTCGGCGGCGAAGGCCTGTCGGGTACCGGCCCGAAAGCCGGCGGCCCGCTGTACCTGTACCGCCTGCTGTCGACCCGCCCTGCGGATGCGATCGAACAATCCTTCGCTCGTGGCGATGCTGCCGCGGCACCGGACGTTCGTCTGCGCGATGCCATGAGCAAGCCGCTGACCGCCTTGAAAGCCTGGGCCGACAACCACAAGTTCGCCGACCTGAGCACCCTGTGCGTGCAGTTCGCCGCGCAATCGCAAAGCGGTATCACTCGCCTCCTGGCCGGCCCGACCGGCGAACGCAACAGCTATGCGATCCTGCCACGGGAACACGTGCTGTGCCTGGCGGAAGTCGAAGGCGACCTGCTGACGCAACTGGCGGCGGTATTGGCTGTCGGCGGTTCGGCGGTATGGCCGGAAGCTGACATGACCAAAGCCTTGTTCGCACGCCTGCCGAAGGACATTCAGGCGCGCATCAAGCTGGTTTCCGACTGGAACAAGGACGAAGTGGTGTTTGATGCGGTTCTGCATCACGGCCATTCCGACCAGTTGCGTGCGGTGTGCCAGCAGGTTGCCAAGCGTGCCGGCGCCATCGTTGGGGTTCAGGGCCTGTCGCAGGGCGAAACCAACATTGCGCTGGAGCGCCTGGTGATTGAGCGTGCATTGAGCGTCAACACCGCTGCGGCGGGTGGTAATGCCAGTTTGATGACCATCGGCTAAAACCGATAAGCCGGGCTGCCGCATTGGCCGCCCGGTATGCAATCCCCCTGTGGGAGCGAGCTTGCTCGCGATAGCGATCCATCAGTCACCTTCCATATTGACTGATCTGCCGCCATCGCGAGCAAGCTCGCTCCCACAGTTGTTTTGTAGTGCCTGCTAAGGCTCTGCTCTGCCCCACCATCACGCTCATCAATCATGCTATTCAGCATAAATTCACAAGCCTAGACTCGGCCCATTCCAATAAAAGGTAGGCCGCCATGTCCGAGACGTTGCTCAGTTCCCGTAATCTGGCTTTCGAGCTGTATGAAGTCCTTGATGCCGAGGGCCTGACCCAGCGTGAGCGTTTCGCCGAGCACAACCGCGAAACCTTCGATGCCGCCATTGGCACCGCCCGCAACATCGCCGAGAAGTTCTTCGCCCCGCACAACCGCAAGGGCGACGAGAACGAGCCGCGCTACGAGAACGGTCAGGCGATTCTGATTCCGGAAGTGAAACCGGCGGTAGACGCCTTCCTCGAAGCCGGCTTCCTCAACGCCGCGCGCAGTTTCGACGCTGGCGGCATGCAGCTTCCTACGCTGCTGTCCCAGGCCTGCTTCGCGCACTTTCAATCGGCCAACGCGGCTTCGACGTCGTACCCGTTCCTGACCATGGGCGCGGCGAACCTGATCGAGAGCTTCGGCACTGAAGAGCAGAAGCGCCGCTTCCTGCAACCGATGATCGATGGCCGTTTCTTCGGCACTATGGCCCTGACCGAACCCCACGCAGGCTCATCGCTGTCGGATATTCGTACACGCGCAGAACCTGCGTCTGACGGCACCTATCGCCTCAAGGGCAACAAGATTTTCATCTCCGGTGGCGATCATCCGCTGTCGGAAAACATCGTGCACATGGTGCTGGCCAAGCTGCCGGACGCACCGGCCGGGGTGAAGGGCATTTCGCTGTTCATCGTGCCCAAGTTCCTGGTCAACGATGACGGCAGCCTGGGCAAGCGCAATGACGTGCTGCTGGCTGGGCTGTTCCACAAGATGGGCTGGCGCGGCACCACCTCCACCGCACTGAATTTCGGCGATAACGGTGAGTGCGTCGGCTATCTGGTGGGCAAGCCGCACCATGGCTTGAGTTACATGTTCCAGATGATGAACGAGGCGCGGATCGGCGTCGGCATGGGCGCGGTGATGCTTGGCTACGCCGGCTATCTGTACTCGCTGGAATACGCCCGCGAGCGTCCGCAGGGCCGCGTGCCAGACAGCAAGGACCCGAACACTGCACCAGTGGCGATCATTCAGCATGCCGACGTGAAACGCATGCTGTTGACGCAAAAGGCTTACGTCGAAGGTTCGTTTGACTTGGGTCTTTATGCGGCGCGGCTGTTCGATGACACCACCACGCTTGCGACCGAAGCCGAACGCAAACAGGCCCATGAACTGCTGGATTTGCTGACACCAATCGTCAAATCCTGGCCGTCGGAGTTCTGCCTGAAGGCCAACGAGCTGGCGATCCAGATCCTCGGCGGCCACGGCTATACCCGTGAGTATCCGGTGGAGCAGTACTACCGCGACAACCGCCTGAACCCGATCCACGAAGGCACCCACGGTATTCAGTCGCTGGACCTTTTGGGCCGCAAACTGGCGCAGAACGGCGGCGCGGGGCTCAAGCAACTGATCCGCCTGATCGCCGACACTGGCGAGCGAGCACAGGCGTTTGATTCATTGACGCCGCTGCGCGAGCCGCTGGAAAAACTGGTGGCACGCCTGCAAACCGTGACCATCGGCCTACTGACTGATCTGGCCCAAGGCAAGGTCAACAGCAGCCTGGCGAACTCGGCGCTGTACCTGAAAGTGTTTGGTCACACGGTGATCGGCTGGCGCTGGCTGGAACAGGCGATTCGTGCCGAGGAAGGTTTGGCCAAGGGTAATGCGGCGGATGTGGCCTTCTATAAAGGCAAGCTGCAGGCGGCGCGTTATTTCCTGACATGGGAAGTGCCGGGCTGCCACCATCAGCTGGCGATTCTTGAGGCCCGGGATGATGTGTGCCTGGGCATGCAGGATGAGTGGTTCTGATCCAACCTTTGTGGTGTAGCTGAAAACCAATCGCGAGCAAGCTCGCTCCCACAGGAATCCCTGTTGGCCACAAATCTTGTGTTCAACACACAAACCCTGTGGGAGCGAGCTTGCTCGCGATGGCGTCAGCACTATCAATACATCAACTCAGCTTGAACCCACCCATCTGCCGCGCCAAATCATCCGCCAACCGCTGCAACGTCTGACAATCCTCCCGACAGGCCCTGACCTCCCCCGCCGTCGCCCGCGCCAGGTCAGAAATCCCCTGTACGTTCCGGTTGATCTCCTCGGTCACCGCCGATTGCTCTTCCGTCGCCGTCGCCACCTGATGGTTCATGTCGCTGATGCGCTCCACTTGCCCGGTAATCGCGGTCAACGAAGCCCCGGTACGCTGGCTGGACTCGACGCCCGTGCCGGTCGCGGCTTGCCCGGAATGCATCGACGACACCGCATTCTCCGCACCCTGCTTGAGGCTGCCGATCATCTGCTGGATTTCATCGGTAGATACCTGCGTACGCCGCGCCAAAGTCCGCACTTCATCGGCCACCACGGCAAACCCGCGCCCCATGTCCCCGGCTCGCGCAGCTTCGATAGCGGCGTTGAGCGCCAGCAGGTTGGTCTGCTCGGAAATCCCCCGAATCACCGCCAGCACCTGGTCGATCGACGCCACTTGATGGGCCAGTTCACCCACCGCTGTAGCCGCGACGCCGATTTCCCGGGACATGCTTTCAATGTGGCGGATCGAACCACCCACCACCTCCCGCGCCTGCAGCGCTTCGTCACGGGCGGTTTGTGAAGCGAATGCCGCGTTGCCGGCGTTCTGCGCGATGTCCTGCACAGTCAGGCCCATTTCATGCACCGCGGTGGCGACCATGTCGGTCATTTCCTGCTGGCGCCCGGAGCGTTCGGCGGTGTTGTCCACCACCCGCGCCACCTGCCCGACAGCAGCGCGCAACTGTTCGCTGGTGGTAAGCACTTCACCGATCATGTCGCGCTGACTGTCGAGGAACCGATTGAAGCCACGCGCCAGATCGCCCAGCTCATCGGCGCGACTGGAATCTAACCGCTGGGTCAAATCTCCACCACCGCTACCAATGGCAACCAATGCCGCTGTTACCTGACGAATCGGGCGTACCAGCCCACGGGCCAGCACCACCACCAGCAACAGACACACAATCGCCACCGCCAGGCCGATACCGCTGCTCATCCACATGGCGCGCCGGGCTTCGGCGTAGATCTGCGATTGCGGCACTTCGGCCACCAGCGTCCAGCCGAGATCGCGCAAAGGCAGACTCAACGCGAGAAAGTCTTCGCCATCACGCTGGAAGCTGCTGTTGGTGGCAGTTTTTTGACCCATGACCGCTTGCGCGGCTGACTCGCCAATCTGTTCGGCCAAGGTGCGCTTGCCGCTGAATTGCGCCTCTGGGTGAACCTGGATCAAACCGTCGGAACGCACGAGATAGACCTTGCCGCGCTCTCCGAAGCTGAAATTGTGAATCAGCTCCGACAGCTCTTTCATGCTCAGGCCCAGCCCGGCAACGCCCACGACTTTACCGGCCTGCTCGACCTTGAGGTCGATGAACAGCGCCAATTCTCCGGTGGCCGTGTCGATGTCGATATTGAGGGTGCGCGGCTGATTGCTGTCGAGGAACGAGTAGAACCAGGCGTCTTTGGGATTGGAACGACTGAGGGTGCGATCCAGGCCTTTTTCGGTAATGTAATGGCTGGACGCGGTGCCGATGATCAGCGCGGTAAAGGCTTTGTGCTCGGCGCGAATGCCTTCCAGATACTGCGCGAAGCTGGCGGTCTTGGCGCTGTCCTCACCCCCGGCCAGCCAGTCGCGCACCATGCTGTTGCTGGCGATGTCCTTGGCGGCGGTAAGGGGTTGGACGAGGATCCGCTCGATGTCGTTGCGCATCGCTTCGATGCTCGACGGCAAGGCTTGCTCGACCAGATAGCTCTGGGCGAGGCGGTTGACCACCAGGGTATAAATGCCAACCACGATCAGGATACTGACCAGCAGGGCGGTGCCCATGCTCAGGATCAACTGCCATTGAATACTGCGTCGCCAGAACTGCATGGAGCACCCCCAAAGAATAAGAGGCTGAAACACTGCAACAGCCATGCCGATTGTATACAAACCAACCGACAATTTATTCTTTGGTTGTGCGCAAAGCCGATCAGGCCTGATTGATCGTCTTGGAAATCACTTCAACCGTGGCGCTGACTTGCTCTTGGTAACGGTCGAGGTCGAGCTTGTGCTGTTTCTGCATTTCGATCTGCTGGGAGCACAGATTCATCGCCGCCAGCACCAGCAGTCGGTCACCGATCAGCGTCGGGTACTTCCTCTTGGTTTCGGCCAGGGCTGCCTTCAACATCATCGCGGCGTCCAGCAGGGTCTGTTCTTCCCCGGCCGGTGCCTTGATCGAATAGTCCTCCCCCAGGATCGAGACGACTTTTACCCCTGCGGCGTTGTAACTCATGCGCTGACAGGGCCTGCGCTGACGCGCTCAACCAGGGCCTGGATGCGAGCCGTCGTGGCGCCTTGCTTCTCTTCCTGCTCCATCAGGTTCAGTTGCAGGCTTTCGTTTTCATCCTTGGCCTGGGCCAGTTCTGCGGTCAGGGTCTGGTTGGTGCCGAGCAACGTCTGGTTCTGTTGCACCAGGTCACTGACCAGTTGTTCCAATTGGCTTAGGGATGCTTCCAACATTTTGATTTTCCGGGCTTTTTCAAAGGGCGCGTACGATAAAGAAAAGTCACCCTGGATGCCAGGGTTATACAGGCGCAAAGCCTTGATTTTGCTGACGAGTGACCTTTCTCGCGAACTGTAGAGACTGTGATACCCCGATCTGGTTCCTGCACTTCGTCGCCCGCCTATGCAGGAGCGAGCTTGTTCGCGATGGACGCGAACGATATCGCGCCCTGTCTGAATGATTGCGTTGTCCATGCGTTTTTCGCGAGCGGGTTCGCTCCTACAAGGTAACCACCCGGTCGCAGTAAAAACGCGCAAGGACTCAAGACTTCAGCCAGGCGACCGATAAGCCATCCATACAGCAGCCTCAGCCCCGCGCGGATGCGCTCTTTTCGGTGATTGCCATGTCCCTTCGTAATATGAATATCGCCCCTCGGGCGTTCCTCAGCTTTGCCCTGATTGGCGGCTTGATGATGGTTCTGGGGGTGTTTGCCTTGAATCAGATGAGCAAGATCCGCGGCGCGGCCGAGAACATCACCAACAACAGTGTGCCGAGCATCAAGAGCCTGGACGACTTCACCCAGCTCACCTTGCGCCTGCGCGTACTGTCCTATCGCTTGCTGGTGAACCGCGAGCCTGATGTGCAGCAGAAAACCATGGAACTGCTGGAGACGCGCAACCAGCAGATTCGCACCGCCCAGGCAACCTACGAAAAGCTGATCGCCAGCCCGCAGGAACGTGCGACCTACGATCAATACGTACAGCTGCTGGGTCAATACCGCCAGATCGAAGACCGGATGAAGACCCTGTCGCGCAACAATCAGGTCGATGAATTGCGCAGCCTGCTCAACACCGATTTGCTCAACAACTCCGAAGCGGTCAACACCGTGTTGAACCGCCTGCTGGAGATCAACACCCAGCAGAGCCACGACACCAACCAGCAGTCGGCGGATCAATACGATTCGGCGTTCAACCTGGTAATCACACTGTTGGTGATCGCCACCGCCTTGACGCTGCTGCTCGCCTGGTTGCTGACCAACAGCATCACCCAACCGATCGCCAATGCCCTGGGCGCCGCCGAACAGATTGCCGAAGGCAACCTGACGCGCCCGATCACCGTTGACGGCCAGGATGAAGCCGGCCGTTTGCTGCTGGCCATGTCGAAGATGCAGGAAAAACTGCGCGACACACTGCAGCGCATTTCCGGCTCGGCCACGCAACTTGCATCCGCTGCCGAAGAACTCAACAGCGTCACCGACGAAAGCGCCCGTGGCCTGACCCGGCAGAACAACGAAATCGAACAGGCTGCCACCGCAGTCAACGAAATGACCAGCGCCGTGGAAGAAGTCGCGCGTAACGCGGTCAGCACATCCGAGGCCTCGAAGAACGCCACCACATCTGCCGGTGACGGCCGTGACCTGGTGCAGGAAACCGTCAGCGCCATCGAACGCATGAGCGCCGACGTGCAGAGCACCGCGACCCTGATCGGCGACCTGGCCAACGAGTCCCGTGACATCGGCAAGGTGCTGGATGTGATCCGTGGCCTGGCCGACCAGACCAACCTGCTGGCCTTGAACGCCGCCATCGAGGCCGCGCGCGCCGGTGAGGCCGGTCGTGGTTTTGCGGTGGTGGCCGACGAGGTACGTGCCCTGGCTCACCGCACCCAGCAGTCGACCAGCGAGATCGAACGCATGATCGGCAGCATCCAGAGCGGCACCGAGCACGCGGTGGATTCGATGCGCAACAGCACCGAACGCGCCGAATCGACCCTGAACATCGCCCGCGGCGCCGGGATGTCGCTGGACACCATCAACAGCGCCATCGTCGAAATCAACGAGCGCAACCTGGTGATCGCCAGCGCCGCTGAAGAACAGGCACAGGTGGCCCGTGAAGTGGATCGCAACCTGGTTAACATCCGTGACCTGTCGGTACAGTCGGCCACCGGGGCGAATCAGACGAGTGCGGCGAGCAATGAACTGTCGCGCCTGGCGGTAGACCTGAACACCCTGGTTGGGCGGTTTAGCCTGTAATCCGCCAACACCGCCCCCTGTAGGAGCGAGCTTGCTCGCGAAGGCATCAAGGACAACGCGCTGATCCAGACAGTACGCGTTATCGTTGACGTCCATCGCGAGCAGGCTCGCTCCTACAAAGCTTTTTGACAGCATCACATTTCAACAGGTTAGAATCGCTGGCACGCAGACTGCATGGTCAGTTTGCGCCCGCCTTTCAGCTTTCTGGAGTACTGCCTTTGAATGCGACGACCATCAACAGCCTGTTCTTGATCGGCGCGTTGCTGGTAGGTGCGAGCATTCTGGTGAGCTCACTTTCGTCCCGTCTCGGCATCCCGATTCTGGTGATCATCCTGGCCGTCGGCATGGCGGCCGGTGTCGATGGCGCCGGCATTCTTTTTGATAACTACCCCACGGCTTATCTGGTGGGCAACCTCGCGTTGGCGGTGATCCTGCTCGACGGCGGCCTGCGCACCCGGGTGTCGAGTTTCCGCGTGGCGTTATGGCCGGCGCTGTCGCTGGCGACGGTCGGGGTGTTGATTACCACCGGGCTGACCGGCATGGCGGCCGCGTGGCTGTTCGACTTGAACCTGATTCAAGGCCTGCTGATCGGCGCCATCGTCGGTTCTACCGACGCCGCCGCAGTGTTCTCGCTGCTGGGCGGCAAGGGCCTGAACGAACGGGTAACCGCCAGCCTCGAGATCGAATCCGGCAGCAACGACCCGATGGCAGTGTTTCTCACCGTCACCCTGATCGACATGCTTGCCAGCGGCCAGACCGGCCTGCACTGGAGCCTGCTGACCCACTTGCTGCGCGAATTCGGCATCGGCGGAGTCATCGGCCTGGGCGGTGGCTGGCTCATGCTGCAACTGGTCAATCGCATCAACCTGGCCACCGGCCTGTATCCGATCCTGGTGATTGCCGGCGGCCTGGTGGTGTTTGCGCTGACCAACGCCCTGCACGGCAGTGGCTTCCTGGCGGTATACATCTGCGGCCTGGTGATCGGCAACCGTCCGGTGCGCAGCCGCCACGGCATCCTGCACATGCTCGACGGCATGGCCTGGCTGGCGCAGATCGGCATGTTCCTGGTGCTGGGGCTGCTGGTGACGCCCCACGACCTGCTGCCTATCGCCTTGCCGGCACTGGCCCTGGCGCTGTGGATGATTCTGTTTGCCCGACCACTGTCGGTGATAGTTGGCCTGCTGCCGTTCAAGGCGTTCCATGGTCGCGAGAAGGCATTCATTTCCTGGGTCGGCTTGCGCGGCGCGGTCCCGATCATTCTTGCGGTGTTCCCGCTGATGGCCGGCCTGCCCAACGCTCAGCTCTACTTCAACCTCGCGTTCTTTATCGTGCTGGTGTCGCTGCTGGTTCAGGGCACGAGCCTGCCGTGGGTCGCCAAGCTGCTGAAGGTGACGGTGCCCCCGGAGCCTGCACCCATCTCCCGCTCAGCCCTGGAAGTGCACGTCACCAGCGAGTGGGAACTGTTCGTCTATCGCCTGGGCGCGGAAAAATGGTGCATCGGTTCGCCCCTTCGCGAGCTGAACATGCCCGAAGGCACCCGTATCGCCGCCCTGTTTCGTGGCCAGCAATTGCTCCATCCGTCGGGTAGTACAGTGCTGGAAGTCGATGATTTGTTGTGTGTTATCGGCCATGAACACAACCTGCCGGCCCTCGGAAAACTCTTCAGCCAGGCGCCACAACGGGGCCTCGATCTGCGCTTCTTCGGCGACTTCGTACTCGAAGGAGACGCCCAGCTGGCCGCGGTTGCGGCCCTTTATGGCCTGAAGGTCGAAGGCATCGATCCGGACATGTCCCTGGGCCACTTCATTGCCCAGAAGGTTGGCGGTGCGCCGGTGGTGGGTGACCAGGTGGAATGGAACAACACCATTTGGACCGTGGCCGTCATGGACGGGAACAAGATCGGTAAAGTGGGCGTCAGATTCCCCGAAGGAAGTCGCCCGGGTCCCGGACTCTTCCTCTAAACTGCTTCCACTATCACTTGCTTGACCGGTCTTTATGCCTAATCTGCGCTCCATTTTCGCCGTCGCCCTGCTGGGCTTGAGTCTCTCTGTCAGCACCCTTGGTTTATCGCAAGCGGCGCAAGCGGCCGAACCGCCTTCCAGCGAAGCCGTGCAAGCGAGCCTGGACAAGATCGCCGACCGCAAACTGCCGGAAGCCGATCTGAAGGCCCTGCAATCGGTCCTGCAAGGCACGCTGAGCCAGCTCAACAACAAGCGTGACTACGAGCAGAAGCTGGTCGCGCTCAAGCAGCAATTGAGCAATGCGCCCAAACAGACCATCGAGAACCAGCGTGAACTGACCCGCCTCAAGGCCAGTGCCGTGGTGCCGGTGGCGCAGCGTTTCGCCAAGGAACCGATCCAGCAGCTTGAACAATTGCTCACCGAGCGCTCCACCCAGCAAAGCGACCTGCAAAAGGCCCTGGCCGATGCCAACAGCCTGATCATCACCGCCCAGACCCGCCCCGAACGCGCCCAGGCGGAGATATCCAGCAGCCAGACGCGCATTCAGCAGATCAACACCATCCTCAAGAACGGCAAGGACGCCGGCAAGACCCTGAGCGCCGAGCAGCGCGACCAGCTCAATGCCGAGTTGGCGGCGCTGAACGCCCTGATCCCGCTGCGGCGACAGGAACTGGCCGGCAATACCCAATTGCAAGACCTCGGCAACAGCCAGCATGACTTGTTGTCGGAGCGATCCGACCGCCTGGATAAGGAAATCCAGGAACTGCAAACCCTGATCAACCAGAAGCGTCTGGCGCTGTCCCAGGAAACGGTCACCCAGCAATCCATCGAAGCGCAGAAGGCCGGCGGCAGCAGCCTTTTGGCCACCGAAAGCGCGGCCAACCTGAAGCTCTCGGACTACCTGCTCAAGAGCACCGACCGCCTCAACGAAGTCACCCAGCAGAACCTGCAGACCAAGCAGCAGCTGGACAGCCTGACCCAGAGCGATGCGGCCCTGGACGAGCAAATCAACGTGCTCAAAGGCAGCCTGCTGCTCTCGAAGATTCTCTACAAACAGAAACAGGCGCTGCCGCGCCTGCGGCTCGACCGCAACCTGGCCGATCAGATCGCCGACATTCGCCTGTATCAGTTCGAGGTCAGCCAGCAACGGGAATTGCTGAGCAATCCGACCACCTACGTCGAAAACCTGCTGTCGACCCAACCCCCCGAGCAAGTCACGGCGCAGCTGCGCAAAAGCCTGATGGAACTGGCCACCACCCGCGCCGACCTGCTGGAGCGACTCAACCGCGAACTGAGCGCGGTGCTCAATGAATCCATCACCCTGCAACTGAACCAGAAGCAATTGCTCAGCACCGCGCAAAGCCTGCGGGCGACCCTCGATGAACAGATGTTCTGGATTCCCAGCAACAAGCCGCTGGACCTGGAGTGGATTCACAGTGTGCCGGATCGCCTCCAGCGGCAAGTCGATACGCTGCCGGTACTTTCAAGCCTGAGCGAACTGACCGACGGCCTGACCCAGCGCCCGCTGCTGTTCCTGCCACTGGCCTTGCTGATCGGCGCACTGCTGTGGCGGCGCAAGAGTCTATACGCGCGATTGAACAAGGTTCACCAGGACATCGGTCACTTCAAACGCGATAGCCAGTGGCATACGCCACAGGCAATTCTGATCAACATTCTGCTGGCGATGCCGGTTTCACTGGGCCTCGCATTGTGCGGGCTGGCCCTGCAAATCGACGCCCGTGGGCAGAACGCCAATATGGGCGCGGCGCTGCTGCAAATGGCCGGGGCCTGGCTGGTGTTCTACACCGCCTACCGGATCCTCGCGCCGGGTGGCGTGGCAGAACTGCATTTCCGCTGGGAAAAACCCCAGGTGGAATTCCTGCGCAGATGGATCCGCCGCCTCGGCATCGTGGTCATGGCACTGGTGACCGTAGTCGCCGTTGCCGAACTGCAACCGGCGGCACTGGCCGATGACGTGCTCGGCATGCCGGTGGTGCTGATCTGCTACGCCTTGATGACCTTGCTGCTCAGCCGCCTGCTCATCAGCAGCCCGACCCACGAAAACGCTTCGCTGTTCCGCAAACTGGTGGGGATCCTGTTCACCGCCCTGCCCGTCGCGTTGTTCGTGGCGGTGTGCTTCGGCTACTACTACACCGCACTGAAACTCAGCGACCGTTTGATCAACACCCTGTACCTGCTGATGTTCTGGCTGGTGATCGAAGCCACCTTCGTGCGCGGCCTCAGTGTGGCGGCCCGGCGCCTGGCCTACCAGCGCGCCCTGGCCAAGCGGCTGGCCGCCAAAGAGGCCGGCGATGGCGAAGTCGTGATCGAAGAGCCGAGCATGGACATCGAGAAGGTCAACGAACAGTCCCTGCGACTGATCCGCCTGGCGCTGCTCGGTGGCTTCATGGCGGCACTGTATTGGGTCTGGGCCGACCTGATCACGGTGTTCTCGTATCTGGACAACGTCACCCTCTACGAATACACCAGCGGTACCGGCGCCAACATGAGCATGGTGCCGATCAGCATCGGCGACATGCTCGGCGCACTGATCATCATCGGCATCACCTTCGCCCTGGCGCGCAACCTGCCGGGCTTGCTCGAAGTGTTCGTGCTGTCGAAGCTCAACCTTGCCCAGGGCAGCGCCTACGCGACCACCACGTTGCTGTCCTACGTGATCGCCGGCGTCGGTTTTGTCTCGACGCTGTCGACCCTCGGCGTAAGCTGGGACAAGTTGCAATGGCTGGTGGCAGCGTTGTCGGTCGGCCTCGGTTTCGGCATGCAGGAGATCTTCGCCAACTTCATTTCCGGCATCATGATCCTGTTCGAACGTCCGGTGCGGATCGGTGACACCATCACCATCGGCAACCTGTCGGGCACCGTGAGCAAGATCCGCATCCGCGCCACGACCATCACCGACTTCGATCGCAAGGACATCATCGTCCCGAACAAGACGTTCATTACCGGGCAACTGATCAACTGGTCGCTGACCGACACCATCACCCGGGTGACCCTCAAGCTCGGCGTCGACTACGGCTCGGACCTGGATCTGGTGAAAGAGCTGTTGCTCAAGGCCGCGCGCGAAAACCCGCGCGTGCTGAAAGACCCGGAGCCCCACGTGTACTTCCTGAATTTCGGCGAAAGCACCCTCGACCACGAGTTGCGCATGCACGTGCGCGACCTCGGCGACCGCAACCCGGTGCTCGACGAGGTCAACCGCTTCATCAACCGCGAGTTCAAGAAGCAGCACATCAACATCTCGTTCCGGCAGATGGAGGTCTACCTCAAGAACCTGCACGGCCAGGAATACAAGATGGTGCCGATCGAGCCGGAAGCGAAAACCATCGTGCCGATCGTCGACGGCAGGCCCGCGCAAGAACCACCCGCCGCCAAACTCGACTAACCGGCCTTTCCCCAGCAGAATGCTCGGACATTCTGCTGGAGCCGGCCCTTGAAAGCCCTCGACGAACTCACCTTCGATAACCGCTTCGACCGCCTGGGCGATGCGTTTTCCGCCCATGTGCTGCCCGAGCCCATCGATAATCCACGCCTGGTCGTGGCCAGCCCCGCCGCCATGGCGCTGCTGGACCTCGACCCGGCCGTGGCCGAAACCCCGGAGTTCGCCGAACTGTTCAGCGGCCACAAGCTCTGGGCCGACGCAATTCCAAGGGCGATGGTCTATTCCGGGCATCAGTTCGGTTCCTACAACCCGCAATTGGGCGACGGTCGCGGCCTGTTGCTCGGCGAGGTGTACAACGAGGCCGGCGAACACTGGGACCTGCACCTCAAGGGCGCCGGCCAGACGCCATTTTCACGCATGGGTGATGGCCGGGCGGTACTGCGCTCGTCGATCCGCGAATTCCTCGCCTCCGAAGCCCTGAACGCACTGAATATCCCGACCACCCGCGCCTTGTGCGTAATCGGCTCCGACACCCCGGTGTGGCGCGAAAAGCAGGAACGCGCAGCCATGGTCCTGCGCCTGGCGCCGAGCCATGTGCGCTTCGGCCACTTCGAATATTTCTACTACACCAAGCGCCCCGAGCAACAGAAAGAGCTGGGTGATCACGTGCTGGCCATGCACTTCCCGCAGTGCCTGGAACAACCGGAGCCGTACCTGGCGATGTTCCGCGAAGTGGTGGAGCGCAACGCCGAACTGATCGCCAAATGGCAGGCCTATGGCTTCTGCCACGGGGTGATGAACACCGACAACATGTCGATCCTGGGCATCACCTTCGATTTCGGCCCATTCGCGTTCCTCGATGACTTCGACGCCAACTTCATCTGCAATCACTCAGACGACCAGGGCCGTTATTCCTTCAGCAACCAGGTGCCGATTGGCCAGTGGAACCTCAGTGCCCTGGCCCAGGCCCTGACGCCGTTCATCAGCGTCGAAGCCTTGCGCGAAACCCTAGGGCTGTATCTGCCACTGTTCCAGACCCATTACCTGGACCTGATGCGCCGCCGCCTCGGCCTGACCACCGCCGAGGATGACGACCAGAAACTGCTGGAGAACCTGCTACAACTCATGCAAAACAGCGGCGTCGACTACAGCCTGTTTTTCCGCCGTTTGGGTGATCAAACGCCGGAACAGGCCATCACCCTCTTGCGTGATGACTTCGTCGACCTCAAGGGCTTTGACGCTTGGGGCGAGCTCTACGTCGCCAGGGTTTCCCGTGAAGGCACGCTTGATCAAGAGCAGCGCCGCCAGCGGATGCACGCGGTCAACCCGTTGTACATCCTGCGCAACTACCTGGCGCAAAACGCCATCGATGCAGCGCAGAACGGCGACTACTCGGAAGTCCGTCGACTGCACGCGGTGCTGAGCAATCCGTTCGAGGAACAACCGGGGATGGAAAGCTACGCCGAGCGGCCACCGGAATGGGGCAAGCATCTGGAGATCAGTTGTTCATCGTGAGGCACTGCACGATTGAAAATCTGGAGTCATGTCTCCAGATATGGATCATTCGCTTTCGATTGGACGATTTGTCATGACCGACCCACTCCTCATCCCCTGCCCTCACTGCAACGGCCTCAACCGCATCCCGGCCGAGCGCCTCAACGACCACCCGAAATGCGGGCGCTGCAAGGCCGAAGTCCTGTTGAGCAAACCGTTTGAATTGAAGCAAGGCGACTACGCCAGCCAGATCAAGGGCGATCTGCCGCTGCTGGTGGATGTGTGGGCGGACTGGTGCGGGCCGTGCAAGTCGTTCGCACCGGTGTTCGAGCAGGCAGCCGGGCAACTGGCGGGCAAGTGTCGCCTGGCCAAGCTGGACAGCGAGGCGAACCAGCAGTTGTCGGCGCAGTTGGGGATTCGCTCGATTCCGAGCCTGATCCTGTTCAAGAACGGCCGGGAAGTCGCCCGGCAGAGCGGGGCGTTCCCGTTACCGCAACTGATGAGCTGGTTGCGTAGCCAAGGCATCTGAAACAACACGGAACCATGTGGGAGCGAGCTTGCTCGCGAAGGCGGGCTGACATTCAAAAGAGGTGTCGCCTGATACACCGCTTTCGCGAGCAAGCCCGCTCCCACAGGGGTTCTGTGTTATCCGCCAGAATCAGGCGTTTTCCAGCAGGTTGTGCAGCTCGACAAACTGCTGGGTCAGCTTGTGCCGCGGGTCGAGATGGATCAGCGGCGTATTGGCCTGGTGGGATTCACGCATGCGTACCGAGCTGGCCAGGTACACCGGCAGCACCGGCAGGCCTTCGGCGATCAGCTCATCGAGAATTTGCTGGGGCAGGCTGGCGCGGGCCTGGAACTGGTTGACGACGATGCCTTCGACTTCCAGGCCTTCGTTATGGTCGTCCTTCAACTCTTCGATTTCCGCCATCAGGCCGTACAGTGCCTGGCGTGAAAAACTGTCGCAATCGAAGGGGATCAACACACGATCGGCGGCAATCAACGCTGAAACCGCATAAAAATTCAGTGCTGGCGGGGTATCGAGGTAAATCCGGTCGTAGTCTTCGCTCAGCTCTTCAAGCAACTTACGCAGCTTGTTGATCTTGTGCTTGGCTTCAAGCTTTGGCTGCAGGTCCGCCAGCTCGGCGGTGGCGGTAATGACATGGAGGTTATCGAACGGGGTTTCGTAGATGTCGACCTGATTCTTTTTGGAGAACGGCCCGGAAGACAGCGTCTGCTTGAAGAAATCGGCGATGCCCATCGGGATATCGCTACCGGTGAGCCCCGTCAGGTACTGAGTGGAGTTGGCCTGGGCATCGAGGTCCACCAACAAGGTGCGAAAACCCTCGCTGGCACTGACTGCCGCCAGATTGCAGGCAATGCTGGATTTGCCAACGCCACCTTTCTGATTGAACACCACGCGCCGCATGTCAAAACCTCCGTGTATCAAAGAATGACCGAGTGTAGTGGTCCACGGTATGGCTACGCTACCTCACCAGTGCAAGGACTACACAGTCAGTTGCCTTCTCTTGCATGAAAAGCCCTGAGCGGCCCGGCGGTTCGACGCCAGAACCGACAGACGGGGTAATAATTCTGTGAATAATTGCCAATCATTCAATTTTTGCGAACCAGCCGCTTCATCTTCTGAGCAAAATGTAACCAGCATTTGCTACACGTTCCCGGCACCGGGATAATGCGCGCCACTCGGCGCCAAACGCCACGCAGGGTAAATCTCGGCCCTCGGCCACTCCCCCGCGTCAAGTAAGCCCGTGAGGGTGGGATGAATGTCTGTGATCAACTTCAACATCGCCCAATGGCGCGCCTGGGCCCCGGGGCTTGATAGCGTGTCCGATTGGCAGGCCTGGTGCCGACAACCGGTCGTGCTGCCGGACAGCGATGCCGCTCCCGACGTTTCCTTTCTGCCGGCCATGCAGCGTCGACGGCTCAGCCGTCTGGCGCGCATGGCATTCAGTGTCGGCTGGCCTTTGGCCGAAGGTCGGCAGGATCTGCCATTGGTCTTTGTTTCCCGTCACGGCGAAACGCCCCGCACCGTCGATATTCTCAGTGATCTGGCCGCCGACCAGCCGCTGTCGCCGACCCGGTTCAGCTTGTCGGTGCATAACGCGATCATTGGCTTGTGGTCGATCATGCGGGGTGAAACCAGCGAAATGACCGCCCTGGCCGCCGCAGGCGATGGCCTGGAACACGGCATGCTTGAAGCTGCCGCGCTGCTGGCTGAAGGCGCTCGCGCGGTACTGCTGGTGGTCACCGAAGAGAAGCCACCCGAGGCTTACTCGACCTGGATCGACGACGTGCCGTTCCCTTATGCCGTCGGCTTGCTGATCACACCCGGTACCGACTGGCAGTTGTCCCTGAACAGCCCCTCGGATGCGTTGTCCAAACCCCGCTGGCCTCACGCGCTGAATCTGCTGTGTGCGCTGCTCGGTCAGCAAACCACCTGCCAACATGCCTGGAAAAATCGTGTATGGACCTGGCAACGCAACCCATGACCGAGAAAAACCGCGACGCCTATTACTGGCGTTTGCTGGCCACCGCCGCGAGCTTCGCCCTGTTCGGGCTGGGCGGGCTGTGCCTGCGCCTGGTGATTTTCCCTGTACTGAACTGGCTGCCGGGCGACGCCCGGACCCATCGGCTGCGGGCCCGGCAAACGGTCAGCCGCTGTTTCTGGATTTTTGTGCGTTTCATGGCCCGTACCGGGGTACTGACCTATAACATTGAGGGTGCGGAGAAACTCGGTCGCCCCGGGCAAATGATCATTGCCAATCACCCATCGCTGATCGACGTGGTGTTTCTGATCGGTCTGGTGCGCCACGCCAACTGCGTGGTCAAGCAAAGCCTCTGGGAAAACCCTTTCACCCGCGGGCCGCTGGGTTGCACCGAATACATCAGCAACGACGGCAGCATGGACATGCTCGACGCGGCTGCCGACGCGCTGAAAGACGGTCAGACCCTGATCATTTTCCCGGAAGGTACGCGCACCCAGCCCGGCCAACCGCCGGCCTTTCATCGGGGCGGCGCGGCAATCGCCCTGCGTGGTGCGAAAATCCTCACCCCGGTCATTATCAAGGTCAGCCCGACCACATTGACCAAGGCCGAACCCTGGTATCGCATCCCCAAGCGGCGCGTGCACTTCAGTTTCCGGGTCGGGGCCGATATAGACCCAAAGACCTTCGCCACGCAGGGGCCGGCTCCGCAGGCCTCGCGCAAGCTCAACGATTATTTGCATTCTTACTTCATCAAGGAGCTCGCCGAAGATGAGCGATCTGAACACCCCTAGCCTGGTGCTGGAAATCAAAGAACTGATCATCGACGCCCTGGGCCTCGAAGACATCAGCGCCCAAGACATCGGCAACGAGCAGACGCTGTTCGGCGAAGGCCTGGGCCTGGACTCGGTGGACGCCCTGGAACTGGGCCTGGCCATCCAGAAAAAGTACGGCATCAAAATCGACGCCGATGCCAAGGACACACGCAACCACTTCAGTAACGTGGCGAGCCTTGCGGCGTTCGTCAGCGCAAAACAGGCAGCTTGAGACCGGACCATGCAAACTCGTGACGACATTTTCAACACCCTGCGCGATGCCTTGGTCGAGCTTTTCGAACTGGACCCTGAGCGTGTGAGCCTGGAATCCAACCTGTATCAGGACCTGGAAATCGACAGCATCGACGCGGTCGACCTGATTGATCACATCAAACGTCAGACCGGCAAGAAAATCGCCGCCGAAGAATTCAAATCGGTGCGTACCGTCAGTGACGTGGTCGAGGCGGTCTACCGTCTGGTTCAACCCGCCGCATGAATCGACTGATTGGCCTCGGCCTGCTGCTGGTAGGCCTTTTGTATCCCTTTGCGGTGTATTTCGGCATGGAGCATTTCGCCCCGTGGCAGTTCGGGCTGTTGCTGGGCGGGCTGTGGCTGGCCCGGGCGCTGACCGGCAAACGACGGCCTGGCAGCCTGTGGATGGCCACGGTGGCCATTGTGTTCTGCCTGTTGCTGGCACTGTTCGACAGCCCGGCGCTGTTGCGCTGGTATCCGGTGTTGATCAGCAGCTTCATGTTGGTGCTGTTCGGATCGAGCCTGACATTCGGCCCACCGATCGTTGAACGCCTGGCCCGGGTACGCGAGCCGCAATTGCCGGCCGAGGGCATTCGCTATACCCGTCAGGTGACCATCGCCTGGAGCGTTTTTTTTCTTTGCAACGGTTTGTGTGCCGCCGCCCTGACCCTCTGGGCGCCGCTGAGCTGGTGGACGCTGTACACCGGCCTGATTTCCTACGGATTGATAGGCCTGATGTTTGCCATTGAATGGCTCATACGAATAAGGGTACGAGGCCACCCATGAATTGGATAAAACTTGAGCACCTGCTGCTCAAGGCTCAGCCGGAGCGCGCCGTAACCACTGCTCCGGCACTGGATCACGCCCGACTGTGCGAACAGGCGCTGCGCCTGGCCGCCGGCCTGCAAGCCCGGGGTGTCCGGCAGATGGCCGTGCACCTTGAGGATGCCGCCGACCTGGCGATTGCCCTGTTCGGCGCCTGGCGTGCCGGGGTCAGTGTGCTGCTGCCGTCCGACCTGCAACCGCAGACCCGCCAACGCTGGTCGGGTGATGTTGATCTGTGGCTGAGCGATCAGCCCGACGATGCGCACCTTGGCGACCTCCAACAACCGCCGCTTAGTGCCGCCGCGCTGGACCTGGATAACTGCCGACTCAGCCTGTGCACATCCGGCTCCAGCGGCGAACCCAAGCGCATCGAAAAAAACCTGCGCCAACTGGCCAATGAAGTCGAAGCCCTGGAGCAGCTGTGGGGCGCCGACCTGGGCCCGGCGTGCATCATTGGCAGCGTCGCCACCCAGCACATCTACGGCCTGCTGTTTCGGGTGCTTTGGCCACTGTGCGCCGGGCGCCCGTTCCTGCGTCGGCAGTTGGCCTTTCCGGAAGACCTGCAACGCGCCAGCCGCGAATACCCGGCCTTCACCTGGGTGGCCAGCCCGGCGCTGCTCAAGCGCATGGGCGACAACCTCGACTGGCCTGCCTTGAGCGCCGTACGCCGGGTGTTTTCCTCCGGCGGCGCATTGCCGGTCGAGGCCGCACAGAGCCTGCATGAGCGTCTGGGGCAATGGCCAACGGAAATCTTCGGCAGCTCGGAAACCGGTGGCATCGCCTGGCGTCAGGGCGCGGAACTGTGGCGCCCCTTTGCCGATGTCACGCTGACACAGGACAGTGAAGGTGCGCTGCTGATCGCTTCGCCCTACTTACCCGTCGGTCAAATCGAACACACGGCCGATTCAGCGCGCATCGCCATCGATGGTCGCTTCGAATTACTCGGGCGACTGGACCGGATCGTCAAACTGGAAGAAAAACGCATCTCGCTGCCGATGCTGGAACAGGCGCTGACGACCCATGAATGGGTCATCGAAGCTCGGCTCGGCGTCGTTCAGGAAAACCGCGCCTCCCTGGGGGCGCTGTTGGTGCTGAGCGAGGCCGGTTTGCATGTGCTGCGCAATCACGGTCGACGCAGCCTCACCGAGCAATTGCGCCAGCACCTGAGCCAACACTGCGAAGCCCTGGCCCTGCCAAGACGCTGGCGCCTGCTGCGACAACTGCCACTGAACGCTCAGGGCAAACTGCCCCAGGCCGACGTCGACGCCCTGCTGTTGGCGCCGCGCCCCAAAGCGCCCGAGGTGCTGGAGCAAGTCGAAAGCAATGGCGAGTGGAGTCTGCAACTGGCCGTGCCACCGGACCTGGCCTATTTCAGCGGTCATTTCCCCAAGGCACCGGTGTTGCCTGGCGTGGTGCAGGTGGACTGGGCGCTGAGCCTGGGCCAGCAACTGATGATCCTGCCGAAAAAATTCGCCGGCATGGAAGTCTTGAAGTTCCAGCAACTGGTACGCCCGGGAGACGAAATCCAGCTGCACCTACGCTACGACCCGGCGCGCGGCAAATTGTATTTCGCCTATCGCAACGAAACCGCCACGTGTTCCAGTGGACGGATCTTGCTGGAGGCAGCGCATGCATAAGTTTGGAGAGTGCTGCGCACTCCTTCGCGAGCAAGTCGAATCGTCGCACCGCCGCTCCCACACTGGATTTGTGAACGCCGCGAACCCCATGTGGGAGCGGGCTTGCTCGCGAAGCAGACGCCTCGGTCTTTCAGGTGTGCACCAACATGCATAGCCCCTGCGCCGTCGTCCCCGTGTACAACCACGAAAGCGCCATCACCACGGTGGTCGATGCCCTGATCGCCAGCAACCTGCCGTGCATTCTGGTGGACGATGCCAGCAGCCCAAGCTGCGCCCGGGTGCTGGATCGCCTGGCCCAGCGTGAAATGGTTTACCTGATCCGGCTGGCCGAAAACCAGGGCAAGGGTGGCGCGGTCATGACCGGTTTGCGCGAAGCTTCGCGCCTGGGTTTCAGCCATGCCTTGCAGGTGGATGCAGATGGCCAGCACGATTTGCAGGACGTCAGGCGTTTCATCGAACAATCACGCCGCTACCCACGAGCGTTGATTTGCGGCTATCCGCAATATGACGCCAGCGTGCCGAAAGGCCGTTTGTATGCGCGCTACCTGACTCACGTCATGGTCTGGATCAACACCCTGTCATTGCAGATTCGCGACTCCATGTGCGGTTTCCGGGTTTACCCATTGCCGCCGGTCCTGGCGGTGATCGAGTCAGCGAAAATCGGCAAGCGCATGGACTTCGACTCGGACATCCTGGTGCGCCTGACCTGGCGCAATCAGCCGATGCAATGGCTGCAAACCAAAGTCCATTACCCGCTGGACGGCGTTTCGCATTTTCGGATGTTCCACGACAACGTCCTGATTTCCAGCATGCACACGCGGCTGTTCTTCGGCATGTTGCTGCGCGCGCCAGTGATCCTCTGGCGACGGTGGCGGGCATGAGTTCAGACAAGCAGCATTGGGCCGACCGCGAAGAACGGGGCAGTTTCTGGCTGATGAAGCTCACCGCGTTCGGTGCCAAAGTGCTGGGCCGTCGAGTACTGAGCCCAGTGTTGTACGGCATCGTGTTGTACTTTTTCCTGTTCGGCCGCAGCGCCCGACACAGCGCCTGGCAATACCAGCAACGCCTGGCCGACTGGAGCGGTCGCAGCGAACTGCGCCCGAGCCACTGGCGGGTGTTCGGCCAGTTCATGGCTTTCGCCGATTCCATGCTCGACAAACTCGACGTATGGAACGGCAAGCTGAGCATCGAACAGATCGAGATCATCGACCCGGCGCTGCTACGCGACCAGTTGCGCGGCGCCCGCGGGCAGATGCTGGTGGGCGCGCACCTGGGCAATCTGGAAGTCTGCCGCGCACTGGCGGAGCTCGGCGAGAAAGTCACGATGAACGTTCTGGTGCACACCAAGCACGCCGAACAGTTCAACCGTTTGCTGGGCGAAGCCGGGGCGACCAATTTGCGCCTGATCCAGGTCAGCGAACTGGACCCCGGGATCATGCTGCAACTGAGCGAGCGCCTGGAGCGCGGCGAGTGGCTGGCGATTGCCGGCGACCGCGTGCCATTGCATGGCGGACGCTGCGCGACCGTGGACTTCCTCGATCATCCGGCCAGGTTCCCCCAGGGCCCGTGGCTGCTGGCCGGCCTGCTGAAATGCCCGGTCAACCTGCTGCTGTGCCTGAAAAAGCCCGACGGCGACTATCGACTGACCATTGAACCCTTCGCTGACGCAATCACCTGGAAGCGCAGCGACCGTGAACAGGTCATTCATCAGTGGGCCTCCCGCTACGCCGAACGCTTGGGTCACTATTGCCTCGAAGCGCCCCAACAATGGTTCAACTTTTACCCTTTCTGGAAGACCGATGACGACGCCAACGCTTGAGCCGGTAACCTTCGGCGAACGCCCTTTGCGCATTGAAGATGTGCTGGCACTGGCCAACCGCAAGGTGCCGACGCAGTTGCAAAGCGACCCTGCCTACCGCGAGCGCATCGCCAAGGGCGCGCGTTTTCTGGACTCTCTGCTGGACAAGGAAGGCGTGATCTACGGCGTAACCACCGGCTATGGCGATTCCTGCGTGGTCGCGGTGCCGCTGCATCACGTCGAGGCGCTGCCCCGTCACCTGTACACCTTCCACGGCTGCGGCCTGGGCAAACTGCTCGACGCCCAGGCCACCCGCGCGGTACTGGCGGCGCGTTTGCAGTCGTTGTGCCACGGTGTTTCCGGGGTGCGCGTGGAGCTGCTGGAGCGCCTGCAGGCGTTCCTTGAACACGACATCCTGCCGCTGATTCCGGAGGAAGGTTCAGTGGGCGCCAGTGGTGACCTGACGCCACTTTCGTACGTTGCCGCCACGCTGTCCGGCGAACGCGAAGTGATGTTCCGCGGCGAGCGCCGGCAGGCTGCCGATGTGCACCGCGAACTCGGCTGGCAGCCACTGGTGTTGCGTCCAAAAGAAGCCCTGGCGCTGATGAACGGCACCGCGGTGATGACCGGTCTGGCCTGCCTGGCGTACGCCCGCGCCGATTACCTGCTGCATCTGGCCACGCGCATCACCGCGCTGAACGTGGTCGCCTTGCAAGGCAACCCGGAGCACTTCGACGAGCGCCTGTTCGCGACCAAGCCACACCCGGGGCAGATGCAGGTCGCCGCGTGGTTGCGCAAAGACCTGGCCATCGACGCGCCGACCGCACCACTGCATCGCCTGCAAGACCGTTATTCCCTGCGCTGCGCGCCCCATGTGCTGGGCGTACTGGCCGACAGCCTGAACTGGCTGCGTTCGTTCATCGAGATCGAGCTCAACAGCGCCAACGACAACCCGATCATCGACGCCGAGGCCGAGCGCGTGCTGCACGGTGGGCACTTCTACGGCGGGCACATCGCGTTCGCCATGGACAGCCTGAAAAACCTCGTGGCCAACGTCGCCGACCTGCTGGATCGGCAACTCGCGCTGCTGGTGGACGAGCGCTACAACCATGGCTTGCCGAGCAACCTGTCGGGCGCCACGGCCGACCGCGCCATGCTCAACCACGGCTTCAAGGCGGTGCAAATCGGCACCAGCGCCTGGACCGCCGAAGCGCTGAAGAACACCATGCCGGCCAGCGTCTTCTCGCGCTCCACCGAATGCCACAACCAGGACAAAGTGAGCATGGGCACCATCGCCGCCCGGGATGCGATCCGCGTGCTGGAACTCACCGAACAGGTGGCGGCCGCTACACTGCTGGCGGCCAATCAGGGCGTCTGGCTGCGCGGCCAGGCCGAAGATGCACGCCCCCTGCCACCCGCGTTGGCCACCATGCATGAAGCCTTGGCCAAGGACTTCCCACCGGTCATCGAAGACCGCGCACTGGAAGGCGAATTGCGCCTGTGCCTGCAACGCATCGCCGAACAACACTGGAGGCTGCATGCGTAGCAAGGGATTTCTCTACACCGACACGGAAATCGTCGTACCGTTCTTTGACGTCGACAGCATGCACGTGGTCTGGCACGGCCATTACGTCAAATACTTGGAAGTCGCCCGCTGTGCGCTGCTGGACAAGATCGGCCACAACTACACGGCGATGAACGAATCCGGCTATGCGTGGCCGGTGATCGACCTGCAACTGCGCTACGTGCGCGGGGCGGTGTTCGGCCAGAAACTCAACGTGCGCGCCAACCTGGTGGAGTGGGAGAACCGCTTGAAGATCAACTACCTGATCAGCGACCTGCAAACCGGTGAGCGCCTGACCCGGGCCATGTCGGTACAGGTCGCCGTCGACATTGCCAGCCGCGAGATGCAACTGGCCTCGCCGAAGGTCTTCACCGACGCTGTCGAGAAGGCCCTGCCATGATGTTCTGCCATCCCCGTTCCCCTGTAGGAGCGAGCCTGCTCGCGATGGTCGTTAACGATAACGCTGGGTATCTGACACCCCGTGGCGCCCTCAGGTTTTTCGCGAGCAAGCTCGCTCCTACAGTGTTCTGCGTGCTACTGGGCATTCCAGGGCTGGCCAGCGCCTTCGATCTGCAACAGCTCAGCGATCAACTGGCCAGACCCGAGGTGATCCACGGCAATTTCATCCAGGAAAAACACCTGCGCGCCCTGCCCCAGCCGCTGACCAGCAAGGGCACGTTCGTGCTGGCAAAAAACCACGGCCTGTTATGGCTGTTGAAAACGCCCTTGCAACAGGACTATCGCATCACCGCCAAAGGCATTGCCCGACGTGACGGCAGTGTTTGGCAAATGCTGCCGGGCAAAAGCGCCGGTGCCGAGCAGAACCGTTTGTTCCTCGCCGTGCTGCAAGGCGATAGCAGTGGCCTGCAACGGGATTTCGAGCTGTCCCTGAGCGGCGACGCGCAGAACTGGAAGCTCACGCTGCTGCCACGCTCGATGCTGCTCAAGCAGGTGTTCAACCAGATCAACATTACCGGCGCGGAACTGGTACACAGCATCGAACTGCTCGAGACCCAGGGCGACAGCACGTTGTTGCGCATGCAGGACAGCACCAGCACCCAACCGTTGAGCGACGCGGAGCAGCATGACTTTGCCGAGTGAACGGTGGTTGCCACGGCTGTTTCTGATCCTGCTGCTGGCAGTACTGGCGCTCGCCGGTTGGCAATGGCGTGACGGCGCGCCGCTGTCGGCCAACCTGATGGATCTGGTGCCCGGCACAGCGCCCGATGCCCTGGAACTGCGCGCCGAACAACGCATGCAAGAACCCCTGAACCGCGAAATGCTGGTGCTGGTCGGCCACAGCGATCGCCAGCAGGCCGTCGCCATGGCGCAGACACTCGGCGAGCAATGGCAGGCCAGCGGCGTGTTCGAAAAGGTCCAGTGGACCCTGCAAGCCGACTTGCCGGCGCTGCGCACGCAGTTGCTGCAAGGTCGCCTGGCGATGCTCCAGACGGCGGACCGACAACTTCTGATCGAGCACCCCGACACTTTTATCCAGCAGCGGGTGCAGGCGTTGTTCGACCCGTTCAACGGTTACAGCCTGGTGCCGAGCCAGGACGACTGGCTGGGCCTGACCGGGCGCATCCAGAACAGCCAGCCGCAACGTGGTTCGGTGCAACTGGACATCGGCAGCGGCGCCCTGGTCGCCGATGCCGATGGCAAGAGCTGGGTGCTGCTGCGCGCGCGCACCACCGGCAACGCCTTCGACATGAACCTGCCGCTGCAAGTGGCCGACCTGCTCAAGCACAGCCGCGAAGAAGCCGCCCGGCACGACGTGCAACTGCTCGCCGCCAGCGGCCTGTTGTACGCAGCCAGCGGGCAGCAGCAGGCCGCCCGGGAGATGACCTGGGTCGGCGGCGGTGCCACCGTGGGGATTTTGTTGCTGCTGCTGTTGGCCTTCCGGCGCTGGCGCGTTTTGCTGGCCTTCGTGCCGGTGCTGGTGGGCATGCTCTTCGGTGCGGTGGCCTGCGTGGCGTTGTTCGGCCATATGCACGTGATGACCCTGGTGCTGGGTTCGAGCCTGATTGGTGTCGCGGTCGACTACCCCCTGCATTACCTGTCCAAGAGCTGGAGCCTGAAACCCTGGCGCAGCTGGCCAGCCCTGCGCCTGACCCTGCCGGGCTTGACCCTGAGCCTGATCACCAGCGGCATCGGTTACCTGGCCCTGGCCTGGACACCCTTCCCGGCGCTGACCCAGATTGCCGCGTTCTCTGCCGCAGGGTTGCTCGGCGCCTATTTGTCCGCCGTGTGCCTGCTGCCGGCATTGCTCAAGGGCGTTGACCTGCGCCCGGCGCACTGGCCATTGCGCGTTTGCGAGTTTTTGCTGGGTTGTCGTGAAGCGCTGCTCAAACAGCTGAAAACGCCAGTCTTGCTGGCGCTGCTGGTCGCCTTTTGCGTGGGCGGCCTGTTGCAGCTGAGCAGCAAAAACGACATCCGCCAGTGGATCAGCGCACCGCAACAATTGACCGACGAAGCCCAGGCCATTGCCCGAATCACCGGCTATCAACCCACCAGCCAGTTCTTCCTGATACGCGCCGCCAATCAGCAGCAACTGCTCGAGCGCCAGACCGCTCTGAGAGAACGACTGGATCAATTGACAGGCCTGGAAAAGCTCCAGGGTTATCTGTCGCTCAATCAACTGGTCAGCCCGCCGAACGAACAGCAACAGGTGCGCGCAGCGTTGAGCAAACTGTCTTCGTTCTGGCAACCCTTGCTCGAAGTCGGCGTACCGGTCGAGGCGCTGCAAGCCGAGCTGACGAAGCTTCAGGCATTGCCGACCGTGGACATCGAAGCAGCGCTCAGCGGCCCGTTGGCAGAACCCTACCGGGCCCTGTGGCTGGGGCCGACCGAAGACGGCGTGGCGGCAATGGTCAGCCTGCAAGGCATCAACAACACGGCCCTGCTGCGGCTCCAGGGCGAGGATTTACCCGGCGTGACACTGGTGGATCGACTGGGTGAGTTGAACAACGTCTTCGCGGCCACCCAAATCAGTGCCGCGGAACTGAAACTCGCCTCCTGCGTGTTGATCGTGCTGGTACTGATCCTGCCATTCGGCCTCGGCGGTGCGTTGCGCATCGTGTCCCTGCCCCTGCTGGCGGCGTTGTGCAGCCTGGCCAGCCTCGGCTGGCTAGGGCAGCCGTTGACCCTGTTCAGCCTGTTCGGCCTGCTGCTGGTGACGGCGATCAGCGTCGATTACGCGATCCTGATGCGCGAACAGGTCGGCGGCGCAGCCGTGAGCCTGCTGGGCACCCTGCTGGCGGCATTGACCACCTGGCTGTCGTTCGGCCTGCTGGCGGTATCGAGCACCCCGGCGGTGAGCAACTTCGGACTGTCGGTGAGCCTGGGCCTGATCTTCAGCTTCCTGCTCGCACCGTGGGCCGGTCGCCAGGTGCATGAGCCCACGGCCGTGGAGCGGGCAACATGATGGTCGTTCTGTTCTGGGCGATGGCACTGGTGTTGTTCGCCTTGGCGACCCGTGTCGGCCGGCATTTCGGCCTGATCCCCATCGTCAGCCAGTTGTTGCTGGCGACCCTCGGCTTGCCGCTGTTGATGTATTTCTGGATCGAGCCCCAATGGCAATTGAGCGGTGCGCAGCTGGTGTCGCCGGGCTGGCTGAAGCACCTCTACAGCCTGAGCTTTGCCCTGTTGCTGGGCTACATCCTCAGCGATGTGATCGACCTGCAACTGGATCGCCAAAGCCTGAAAATCGCCCTGCCCAGCTTTTGCATTCCGTTTGCCTGCGGCCTGGCCACGGCCGTCTGGTTGTTGCCGCCGCAACCGTGGATCAGTTCGCTGGCCGTCGGCCTGTTGTTCGCCATCACCGCGATTCCGGTGTTGTACCTGTACCTGCGGCACATCGATTACCCGCCCGCCGCCACCCGGCGACTGGTGCAAACCGCGATCCTCATCGACCTCGCCTGCTGGACCCTGTTCGGTATCGCCCAGGGCAGCCTGCACCTGAGCAGCCTGTTGCTGCCCCTGGCCGGCGCGTGCCTCCCGGTGCTGCTGCGGCTGCTGGGCCTGCGCCAGACGTGGCTCTACAGCCTGAGCTTTTTCGCCCTGCTGGTCGTCGCCGAACACTTCAAGCTCAATGCGCTGATTTTCGGCATCGGCTATGTGTTGATCATGGCCGCGCTGAAAGCCCCGCTGGTCCTGCCGTTGCCGGCCATGTGGATGAGCCGCTTGCAGACGTACATCGCCATCCCGCTGATCCTCACGTTCGGCATCGTGCAGATCAACGTGCACAGCGCGATGGACAGCCTCGGCTGGATGCAACTGGTCGCCCTGCTGCTGTTGCCGATGCTGAGCAAACTGCTGGGCAACTGGCTCGGCCTCGGCTGGGCCGGGGCCTCGTTCCAGGGTGCCAGCCGCTGGCGGGAAAGTGTGCTGCTGAACATCCGTGGCTTGAGCGAGATCGTTTTTCTCAACCTGCTGCTGCAACAGCAACTCATCAGCCCGCCGCTGTACTTTGCCCTGATGCTGATGGGCCTGATCGCTACACTGCTGCCAGCCCTGACCGGCATGCACCGTATCCCCCTGAAAGCCGCTGTCCCCGCAAGGAGCCCCCATGCCAACCGTTGAGATGGAATGCCGCCAGGTCGTGATCATCGGCGCCGGACCTTCCGGCGCCATCGCCGCCGCGTTGCTCAAGCGCAAGGGACACGATGTGCTGGTGATCGAGCGGCAGCATTTTCCACGGTTTTCCATCGGCGAAAGCCTGTTGGCCCATTGCCTGGATTTCGTCGAAGAAGCGGGCATGCTCGACGCCGTCAACGCCGCCGGCTTCCAGCTGAAAACCGGTGCCGCGTTTGCCTGGGGCGAGCGCTACAGCGCCTTCGATTTCGGCGAGACGTTCAGCCACGGCAAATCGACGACGTTTCAGGTCCAGCGCGCCGATTTCGATAAGCTGCTGGCCGATCAGGCCGCGCTGCAAGGCGTGGAGATCCGCTATGGCGAAACAATCGTCAGCGTCGACATTGCCCCGGGGAAACCGCAGCTCGGCGTGCGCCGCGAAGACGGTAGCGAGTACCGCATCGAGGCTGACTTCCTGCTCGATGCGAGCGGTTACGGCCGCGTGCTGCCGCGCTTGCTCGACCTCGAGGCGCCGTCGAACTTCCCGGTGCGCCGAGCCGTGTTCACTCACGTCGAAGACCGTATCGACCTCCCGGCCTTCGACCGCAGCAAGATCCTGGTGACCACTCATCCGACCCAGCGCGATGTGTGGTTCTGGACCATCCCGTTCAGCAACGGGCGCTGCTCGGTCGGCGTGGTCGTCGCAGAGGAGCGTTTCGCAGGCCGCAGCGACGATCTGGACGAGTGCCTGCGCGGCTTTATCGCCGAGACGCCAAGCTTGGCCCGCGTGTTGCAAAATGCGCAGTGGGACACCGAGGCCCGAACCATCGGCGGTTACTCGGCCAACGTCAAAACCCTGCACGGCCCGGGCTTCGCGCTGCTGGGCAATGCCGCGGAATTCCTCGACCCGGTGTTTTCCTCCGGAGTGACCATCGCCATGCGTTCGGCGAGCATGGCGGCTGGGGTATTGCACCGTCAGCTGCAAGGCGAAGCCGTCGACTGGCAAACCGAGTTCGCCGAACCGCTCAAGCGCGGCGTCGACACGTTCCGCTGCTATGTCGAAGGCTGGTACGCGGGGACATTCCAGGACGTGATTTTCCATGAGAGCAGTTCACCGGAAATCCGCGGGATGATCAGTTCCATTCTTGCCGGGTATGCCTGGGACCGACGCAATCCGTTCGTCAGCGCAGCCAGGCGCCGGTTGAAGGCGATTTCGGAATTCTGTGCAAGGGATGCGTCATGAACTACTTGAGCGACAACTACGTCGAAGAAACCCGTTTCGGTTTGTGGTTCCTGCGCAGCCAGATCTGGCAACACTATGTGCTGCGGTTGGCGATCAACGACTTGCACAACCTGTTCAGCGAAGCGCTGCCTGTCAGCCCGGTGCTGCTGGATGCCGGTTGCGGCCAGGGCAAGTCATTCCCGCTGCTGCGCCAGGCCTTTGCGCCCGGTCGTCTGATTGGCGTCGATGCTGATCCACAAAGCCTGATCCAGAGCCGCGAAGAAGCGGCCCGCCAAGGCATGGAAGTGGAGTTGATCGGCGGCGACTGCGCCAGCCTGAACCTGCCGGACGCCAGTATCGACCTGCTGTTCTGTCACCAGACCTTCCATCACCTGGTGGAGCAGGAACAGGCACTGGCCGAGTTCTACCGCGTACTCAAACCCGGCGGTTATCTGCTGTTCGCCGAATCCACCGAGGCTTACATTGATACCTGGGTGATCCGCTGGTTGTTTCGCCACCCCATGCACGTGCAGAAAAGCGCTGCGCAGTACCTGCAAATGATTCGCCGGCAAGGTTTCGAATTTACCGCGCAAAACGTGTCTTATCCGTATCTGTGGTGGAGTCGCGCCAAGGATTTCGGCCTGCTCGAATATTTGGGTGTGTGCAAGCCAAAACCCTTTGGCCAACGGGAAGAAACCCTGGTCAATGTGGTGGCGCGCAAACCGTTTGAAGGAACTGAGTGATGTTCATTGCCAACCGCTTGAAACACCAAACCTGTGGGAGCGGGCTCGCTCGCGATAGCGGTGGGTCAGTCAATATCAATGTTGAATGTATCGCCGCCATCGCGAGCAAGCTCGCTCCCACAGGGGTAACCGGTGTTATGCGATTTCTGTTGCTTGCCGTAGCCCTGCTTTTGAGCGCCTGCGCCGGCCGGGCGCCGCTGCCCGAGCAAAACCCGGATCTGCCGTTGCCGCTGCAATTGCACATCCAGCGCGGGCTGGCCGAAGAACGCCAGGACTGGGTGCTGGTGATCCAGCGTGAAGAGACGGGTATTCGCTGGTCGATGATGGACCTGTTGGGCATTCCCCAGGCCCGCCAGAAATTGATCGATAAAACCTGGGAGTCCGATGGTTTCCTGCCGCCCAATCCGCAAGCCCGGGAACTGTTCGCGGCGCTGCTGTTTGCGCTGACGCCGCAAGAAGAACTGGCGGCCAACTATCCCGGCGCCTGGCAGTACGGCAGACAACGGTCCCTGCCCGAGCGCTGGGACATTCGCTACGCACAACCGCAGAACTTTGAATTGAAGCTACCGCATGGTCCGAGCTATCAAGTCACGCCCCTGAGCGGTGAAACGCCATGACGGCTTACCTCAATGCCCTAGGATTGGTCTGCGCGCTGGGCCGTGACAGGCAGGAAGTCGCCCGCAACCTGTTTGCCGGCGACTGCGGCGGCATGCGCGAACAAACCGGGTGGGTGCCGCAACGCACGCTGCCGGTCGGTGCGGTCCTGGGCAAACTGGCAAGCATTCCGGCCGACATGTCGCGCCATCACAGTCGCAACAATCAGTTGTTGCTGGAGGCCACGCTGCAAATCCGCGCGGACATCGACAGCGCGATCCAGACCTACGGCCGCGACCGCATCGGTGTCGTGCTGGGCACCAGCACCTCGGGTATCGACGAGGCCAGCCAGGGCCTGGCGCATTACCTGCGTGAAAAGCAGTTCCCTGCCGAGTACGACTATCAGCAACAGGAACTCGGGGCGCCGGCGAACTTCCTCGCCGAGTGGCTGCAATTGAGCGGGCCGACCTATGTCATTTCCACGGCCTGCACCTCCAGCGCCCGGGCCTTGATGAGCGCCCAGCGCCTGTTGGACCTGGGCATGTGCGACGCGGTGCTGTGTGGCGGTGTCGACACCTTGTGCAAGCTGACACTCAACGGTTTCTCGGCGCTCGAAGCGGTCTCGGAACAACGCTGCAATCCGTTTTCGGTGAACCGCAATGGCATCAACATTGGCGAAGCAGCGGTGCTGTTCCTGATGACCAGACGTGCAGCCGACAGCCAGGCGATTGCCTTGCTCGGCAGCGGCGCCAGTTCCGATGCGCATCACATCTCCGCCCCAGAGCCGACTGGTCGTGGCGCCCTGCAAGCGATGCGCAAAGCCCTGGGCCGCGCCAACCTGCAACCGGAGCAGATCGCTTATCTGAACCTGCACGGCACCGCCACCCAGCACAACGACGCCATGGAAAGCCAGGCCGTGGCGACCCTGTTCCCGGCTGGCGTACCCTGTTCGTCGAGCAAACCCATGACCGGTCACACCCTCGGTGCCGCCGGGGCGCTGGAAGCGGCGTTCTGCTGGTTGAGCCTGAGCCCGGACAATCGCGAGCATGCCCTGCCACCCCACGTCTGGGACGGACAGCCCGATCCCGAATTGCCGCCGCTGCAATGGGTGACCCCGGCCACTCGCCTGACGTCCATTGCACCCCGCTACCTGATGAGCAATTCCTTTGCCTTCGGTGGCAACAACGTCAGCCTGATTATCGGAGACGCCCCATGATTGACTGGCCGATCGCCGAACTGCTGCCCCACGCGGGTGACATGATTCTTATCGATCAGATCCTGGCGTTCGATGAAGAGCAGATTCACACGCGCCTGACCGTCAAGCCCGATGGCCTGTTCAACCTCCCCGACGGCAGCCTGCCGGCCTGGGTCGGCATCGAACTGATGGCCCAGAGCGTGGCCGCCTTCGCCGGTTGCCATGCGCGCCAGCGCGGTGATGAGGTGGAATTGGGCTTCCTGCTTGGCAGCCGAAAATTCGAATGCAACGTCGAAAACTTTCCGGCCGGCACCGAGTTGACCATCCACGGTATTCGCTCCCTGGAAGACGATAACGGCATGGGCGTGTTCGAATGCCACATCAACGCCCCCGGCATTCACGTTACCGCCCGTCTGAATGTGTTCCGCCCACCCCAGGCCGCTCAATATCTCCATGAACCCGAAGGAGTCCAGTGATGACTGAATCCGTACTGGTCACCGGTTCCAGCCGTGGTATCGGCCGCGCCATCGCCTTGCGCCTGGCCCAGGCCGGGCACGACATCGTGTTGCATTGCCGCAGCGGCCTGGCCGACGCCGAAGCCGTCAAGGCCGAAGTCGAGGCCTTGGGCCGTCGTGCGCGCATCCTGCAGTTCGACGTGGCCGACCGCGCCCGCTGCAAGGAAATTCTCGAAGCCGACGTGGAAACCCATGGCGCCTATTACGGTGTGGTACTCAATGCCGGCCTGACCCGCGACGGTGCCTTTCCCGCCCTTAGCGAGGAGGATTGGGATGTTGTGATGCGCACCAACCTCGACGGTTTCTACAACGTGCTGCACCCGGTGATGATGCCGATGATCCGTCGTCGCGCCGCCGGGCGGATTGTCTGCATCACCTCGGTGTCGGGTTTGATCGGCAACCGTGGCCAGGTCAACTACAGCGCCTCAAAGGCCGGCTTGATCGGCGCGGCCAAGGCATTGGCGATCGAGTTGGGCAAGCGCAAAATCACCGTTAACTGTGTCGCACCCGGCCTGATCGACACAGCCATGCTCGACGAGAATGTGCCGGTGGAAGAACTGATGAAAATGATCCCCGCACAACGCATGGGCACCCCTGAAGAGGTGGCCGGCGCGGTGAATTTCCTGATGTCGGCGGAAGCCTCGTACATCACCCGGCAGGTTCTGGCCGTCAACGGAGGCCTGTGCTGATGAAGCGCGTCGTCGTCACCGGCATGGCCGGTATCACCTCACTGGGCAGCGACTGGGACACCATCGCCGGAAATTTCGCGGCCAACCGCAGCGGCATCCGCCGGATGGACGAGTGGGATCGTTTTACCGAACTCAACACGCGCCTGGCTGGCCCCATCGATGACTTCAAGGTGCCAAGCCACTGGACCCGCAAGCAACTGCGCAGCATGGGCCGGGTCTCACGGCTTGCCGTGGGTGCGGCGGAGATGGCGCTGGCCGACGCCGGCCTGCTGGGCGACGAATCGATCAAGGACGGGCGCATGGGCGTCGCCTGCGGCTCCTCGACCGGCAGCACCGACGAGATCAAGGCGTTCGGCAACATGCTGCTCAACTCAGTGGCCGAAGGCCTGAACGCCAACTCCTACGTGCGGATGATGCCGCACACCACCGCGGCCAATATCAGCATCTTCTTCGGCCTCACCGGTCGCTTGATCCCGACGTCCAGCGCCTGCACCAGCGGCAGCCAGGGCATCGGCTATGCCTACGAGGCGATCAAGTTCGGGCGCCTGCCGCTGATGCTCGCCGGCGGTGCCGAGGAACTGTGCCCGACCGAAGCCATGGTCTTCGACGCGCTCTACGCCACCAGCCTGAAAAACGACACCCCACAACGCAGCCCGCGCCCTTACGACACCGCACGCGACGGCCTGGTGATCGGCGAAGGCGGCGGCATGCTGGTGCTCGAAGAGCTGGAACACGCCCTGGCCCGTGGCGCCCGCATCCATGCCGAGATCGTCGGTTTCGGCAGCAACGCCGACGGCCAGCACACCACCCGTCCCGAGCAAATAACCATGCGCCGCGCCATGGAACTGGCCCTGGAGGACGCCGGGCTGGAACCTTCGGACATCGGCTACGTCAACGGCCACGGCACAGCCACCGAACAGGGCGACATTGCCGAAACCCTGGCCACCAGCAGCCTGTTCGGCGAGCACATGCCGATCAGCTCGCAGAAAAGCTTCCTCGGCCACACCCTCGGCGCCTGCGGTGCGCTGGAGTCCTGGTTCAGCATTGAAATGATGAACCGCGACCTGTACGCCCACACCTTCAACCTCGACGAAGTCGACCCGCACTGCGGCAAGCTCGACTACCTGCGCGGCGAGTTTCGGCAGATGAGCAACCAGTACGTGATGAACAACAACTTTGCGTTTGGCGGGGTTAATACGTCGCTGATTTTCAAGCGCTGGCCGTAACCTGAAATATTCCCCCTGTAGGAGCGAGCCTGCTCGCGAAAAACGTCCGGGCAACGCGTTCATTCAGGCTGCCCGCGTTATCGTTGACGCCCATCGCGAGCAGGCTCGCTCCTACAGAGGTTTACGGTGGGTCGAGGTTATCCAGCACCCGATTCACCGCCAGCTCCCCCAACATGATCGACTGCTGAATCCCCAACAGTGTGTGGCCCTGTGATCCCTTCAGGCCTCTGGCGAAGTCACTGGCCATGACATTGGCTGATGCCAGCGACATACAGGCGTATTCCAGCAAGGTGTGGTTGTCGATGTCGGGGGCAATGAGGAAGATCGTGCCGGGTTGGCGTGGCGCGTCTGGATCGGTATCCGGTGGCTTTGGCGTATGGGTCATGATTCAGCGTCCTGAAAAAGAAGGGTGGCAGCTGTACGCAGGTTAGTAGACCGGTCCACATCAATCCGGCGCACCCGAAGGCGCCCTGCGCACAGCTACCGTCAAGGGCAGGTATAGAGATACCTGCCTATCAGGAGCGCCAATGCGCTAGATATGGAAAGCGGGCTACTAAACCCGACCACTGACAATCAGTGACGCGAATCAAGTTAGCGATGCCCCTCAAAGCGCACAAGCCGGCGGATTCTGGAGTAGTTGTAGGTAACGCCGCAAGGCGCTGTAGCCTGTCGGAAGCACTTCAGAAAAGTCCCACAAACAGTGGTGAAGCTTCTGATCTTCTGTAGGAGCGAGCTCGCTCGCGATGGTCGTTAACGATGACACGTGTTTCCTGGATGCACGCGGCGCTCTTTAGTCCATCGCGAGCAGGCTCGCTCCTACAGTGACTCACCTTCCTCGGATTCAACGTTTTCAGAAACACCAGAAACGACAAAGGGCGCCTTTCGGCGCCCCTTCACAGACAGGTCGGCTTGTCATCGCCCTGTACCTGCCTGGCTCTGCGATGGCTGGTTGCCCAGGATCCTCAGAGTCTCACAAGCCCCTTTCGGGAACATTGGCAGTATTGCCCGAATGGGCATCGTAGACAACAGGTGGCAACTCGCCTGTCTGTGTCAATTTCGCTGCCATCACAGCCCCAGCGCCCTGCGCACCGCGACTTTGATTGCGTGGAACTCATCTGTTTCAAGCTGTGAAATGACGTAAACACGATTTCCCTTTCGATCTCGACTCTTGATTCGGTCAAGCCTGGAGAGACTCACTGTCGCGACCATATCGCATTTTGCCCAACAGGTCGGGGACGCTCCTTGTAAATAACTGGGTAGCTCCAAATGGTGTTCAAGAATACAGTCCGGAGCGGTGGTACTCAGCGGCACGACCGTAACCAACAAGCTGTTGGTCCTGTGTTTGCGAATCACAATGACCGGTCTGATCTTGACCATTTCAGGAATCTCATAGCCCCTGAAATCACAAATCAGCACGCTGCCTTCCTTTGGTTGATATAGAAGTGGCATCCATGGCACTCGGCTAAAAAGATCGATTCTGCGCAAGTTTCCGGAAAACCACTAAGCTCGATCCATTACTTTAAATGTCCTGCGTAATGATCAGTTTCTCACGCCACCACGCCTTCAACCTTCCTCGTCAACAACTCCACAAACGCCCGCGCCATCGCCGACTTCTGATCCTTGCGCTGCACCAGCCACACCGCCGACACCGCCGCCGGATCCAGCAGCGGTCGATAGACCACGCCATCAATGCGCATCCGCTGATAAGACGCCGGCAGCACCGACACACCAAGCCCCGCCGCCACCAGCCCGATGATGGTCATCGCCTCGCCGGCTTCCTGGGCGAAGTGCGGGCTGAAGCCGGAGTCCCGGGCCAGGCTGAGCAGTTGCGCATACAGGCCACTGCCGTAGCTGCGCGGAAAAAACACAAAGGGCTCAAGCGCCAGGGCTGACAGGAACAAACCCTCCTCGCTGCCCTCTACCAAGGGGTGCTTGGAACTGAGCACCGCGACCAGCGGCTCGCGCATCAGTTCGACCACGCTGAGGCAGTCCGGCAGCCCGAGCGGGCGCATGATCCCGACTTCAATCGACTCGTCCACCAGTGCATCGGCCACCTGGGTGCTGCTCATTTCCCGCAGGTTCAGATGCACCGCCGGGAAGCGCTGGCGGAAAGAGAAGATCGCTTGAGGAATGGTCGAGTTGAACGGCGCCGACGAGGTGAAGCCGATTTTCAGCTCACCCAACTCGCCCAGTTGCGCCCGTCGCGCGACATCCGCCGCTTTGTCGACCTGCGCCAGCACCAGCCGCGCCTCTTCCAGGAACAGCCGACCGGCCTCGCTCAGCTCGACCCGACGATTGGTTCGCTCGAACAACCGGGCGCCGACTTCCTGTTCCAGCGCCTGAATTTGCTGGCTCAGCGGTGGCTGGGAGATACCCAGCACTTGTGCGGCGCGGCCGAAATGCAGTTCTTCGGCGACGGCGATGAAGTAGCGCAGATGACGCAATTCCATGGAAACCCCATTAGGTCGTAAAAGCTATCAAACAGGTCGAACAATATATTGGATTGAATCATTAGCCAGCTATATGCTTTTTTCACTGCCTGACCGGCTGCGCCCTCCGAGGTCCAACGTGAAAACTGCTGTCGCTCCACTCGCCCATGAAGTTTCACCTTCAGCGCCGGACGCAATCGCCGCTGAGCTGGCGGAGATCTACATCGAAAAAGGCACCCCGGCGTTCATGCGCACGGTGCTGGCGTTGTTCTGCGGCGGTTTTGCGACTTTCGCCCTGCTCTACTGCGTGCAGCCGATGATGCCGCTGCTGTCCGACGAGTATTCCATCAACGCGGCGCAAAGCAGCCTGATCCTGTCTATCGCCACCGGCATGCTTGCCATCGGCCTGCTGATCACTGGCCCGATTTCCGACCGTATCGGACGTAAACCGGTGATGGTGGCAGCACTGTTCGCCGCTGCGCTGTGCACCATGGCCAGTGCGATGATGCCGAGCTGGCACGGTGTGCTGCTGATGCGTGCGCTGATCGGATTGTCGTTGAGCGGTCTGGCGGCGGTCGCCATGACCTACCTGAGCGAAGAGATCCACCCACAGCACATCGGCCTCGCCATGGGTTTGTACATCGGTGGCAACGCGATTGGCGGGATGAGCGGACGCTTGATCACCGGGGTATTGATCGACTTCGTCAGCTGGCACACGGCGATGCTGGTGATCGGTGGCCTGGCGCTGATTGCCGCGGCGGTGTTCTGGAAAATCCTCCCTGAATCGCGCAACTTCCGCGCCCGCTCGCTGCACCCGCGCAGCCTGCTCGACGGTTTCACCATGCACTTTCGCGACGCCGGCCTGCCGCTGCTGTTTCTAGAAGCCTTTGTGCTGATGGGCGCGTTCGTCACGCTGTTCAACTACATCGGCTACCGCCTGCTGGCCGCGCCGTACCACATGGAACAGGCCTTCGTCGGGTTGCTGTCGGTGGTGTATCTGTCGGGCATCTACAGCTCAGCGAAAATCGGCTCGCTGGCCGACAGACTCGGCCGCCGCAAAGTGCTCTGGAGCACCATCGCGCTGATGATCGGTGGTCTCGCCCTGACGATGTTTACGCCATTGCCGCTGGTGATCATCGGCATGCTGATCTTTACCTTCGGCTTCTTCGGCGCCCACTCGGTGGCCAGCAGCTGGATCGGCCGCCGCGCCACCAGGGCCAAGGGGCAAGCATCGTCCTTGTACCTGTTCAGCTACTACGCCGGGGGAAGCATCGCCGGTACGGTGGGTGGCGTGTTCTGGCACCTGGGCGGCTGGAACGGGATCGGGTTGTTCATCGGCACGCTGCTGGTGATTGCGCTGCTGATCGCGTTGAAGCTGGCGAAGTTGCCGTTGTTGCCGCAGAACACCTCGGCTACCTGAGCACCACCCGCGCCTCCAGGGCATCGTCACGCTTCTCCAGCGTCAGGGTTTGTAGCGCGACGCCATCGCGCTCGATCCCATCGAGCCACTGCATCAAGGGTTGCGCGTTGCCATTGAGGGTCACGCGAAGCAGATCGATTTCACTCTCCATCTGACGGATTTCCAGCCCCGCCGCCGTGGCGCTTTCGCTGATGCGCAGCGATAGCGGTTTTTCGCTGTCGACGGGGACATGGCTGCGCGGTAACGCCCGTTGCAGTTGCGCGGCCAGCACCGCCTGCTGTTGATACTGTCGCTCGACTGTTTCCAGCCGCTGCCGGGTCGGTTGCCAGATCAGGCTGAAAGCCACAACCGCCAACAAAAAAGCCCCCGATACCTGCAACAGCCGCTGTTCTCGCACGGAAATGCGCCGCCATGCCTGCTTCATGCCTCGTCCTCCACGGTGAGGGTGGCGTGCACCCGGTCAGCGGCTTTGTTCGCGCTGTCGAGCCGGACGGGCGTGCCTTGTTGTCGCCCGCGTTCCCGCAACTGCTCCAGCTCGGTAAAGCCGCTGGCGGTCAGCTGGATTTTCCAGCCTTCGCCTGCTCGAAACTCGATGCGCCGGACCTCGACCGGGCTGGCGCCAATCACCTGCTCAATCAACCGGACCAGCCCGGCAATGCGGGTGTTTTGCGATTCGACAGGCTGGCTTTGCAGGGCCTTGAGTTGCGCGGCCATGTCGACGATGCGGCTTTGCTCCGGGTAGAGCGTCTTGAATCGCAGTTCATTCTGGATTGCGAGGCGGCTGGCTTCGCTGTCGAGGAAGCGGATCCGCGTCTCGCTGGCACCCCAGGTCAACAGCGCCAGCATCAACAGCGCCCACCCGCCGGCACGCCAGGGCAGACGCTTGCCCCGTAGGGCGAATGCGCCTTGCAGCAGGTTGATGGCCCGGGTCGGGCGCTGAGTCAGGCATTGGTCGATGACGGCGGGGGACTCACGCTCATCCAGCCATTGCATGTCCTTGGGCAATGACGGAGTGAGCAGCGCCAGGTCGTCTTGCGACATCGCCAGGCGCGCCGACAGGCCTGCACCCAACAACCAGCGACCGAACCACCAGGCGCCGCACGGCTGATCGCCGGACAACAGATCGGCATCGACGAACACCCCGCGCACCTCAATACCCGCCTCGCGCAGCAAGTCGAGCACGGCGGCCAACCGTTCGCGGCCAATGACCATGACCGGGTAGCAGCCGTCACGATCACGAGCGCCAACGCTCAGATGCACAACTTCCAGCGCTTCACTCAGTTGATCTTCCACGGCGTAGGCCATGGCCTGGGCTTCGGGCCTGCGTCGCGAAGGCCATGGCTCGCTGCGAACCCAACTGCATAGTTCCATGGGCAGCAGCACATCAACCGCCTGCCCCTGCAATGCCGAGGCCACCTGATTCAGTGGCATCGGCTGACGTTGACAGGTTGGCGACCACAGGACGCAGGGCCAGAGGCCGGATGGCGCGTCCTGCCCCTCGGCGGTCAGGTAAAGCCAAGTGTTCATCGCGGTCTCTCGTGGCTACTCATGGGAAGAAAACGTCGTTGCAGCACCGTCAGCTGTCGAGCCTTGGGGTCGTGTCCGACATCCGTGACCAGGTGCAGTTCGCGCCCGTCCCGGGTCACCTGCACCCTTATCCGATACCAGCGGCTTTGGGTACCAAGTCCGTGATTGCTCAGGCCCTGCCCGGAGAGCAACGGGTCCTGGGTAAACGCCTGGACGCTCGCCCAGGGCGTGGTTGCCGCCTGATGCGCCAGCGCATCGGCGGTCGCGGCGTCCACCTCGCCGAGTGTTCTCAACAGCAGCGCCGGCGCAGTGTTGATGTTCAAGGCGGTGTCGGTGGGCAGCAGTGCCACCCAGGGCTCCAGCCGCTGCAGCAGGCGAGCGTCAATGCCAGGCAGCAAGCGCAGTTGGCTCAGTTCCCCCAGCGGCCCGACCTGGCTCAGTTGCAGAGGAGGCAGTTCGAGCAGTTCGAGCAGGCGCGCCCAACGGTTGAGGGTGACCTGATCCACCTGCCCCTGGCGTAACAACGCATTGAGATTGAAGCGCCCGGCGAGGTCATCGATATCGATTCGGATCTGCGCATCTTCAACGTCGAAACCCGGCGCCATGGCCGTCCAGCCTTGATACCGCTCGACGGGTTTTTCCGCGTCCTGTAACGCCTCGCGCAACAGCAACAACGCCCAGGTTTCCCCGCCCGATGCGAGCTGCCGCAGCTGTATCTGCAGCAACTGTTGCCCACTGCTTTGCAGCGAAAGGTGATGGCTGCGCAACAAGCCGCCGGTGATCAGCAGCGCCAGGCTCATGACCAGCAATACACTGATCAACGCAATGCCGCGTTGGCGCCCGTTCATGGCAATGCACCCGGCATCGGCAACACCCGACGAATCGATTTGAAGCGCCCGGCCGAGACTTGCACCTCCAGCACCATGAGCGCCTTCGTATCCTGCCTGGCCGACCAATGAGCGACCCAGCCGGACTGGCTGTCGAACAAACGCCAGCGCAACTCACGAACGCCTTCGAGTAGTCTTTGCCGTTGCACGAACTCCGTACCTTCGCCCTGGCTTTCGCGCCACAGCACGCTGCCTTCGAGTCGATAGGTCAGTATCTGGCGCTCACTGCGCGGTTGGTCCAGAGGATTGCGCCAGTGACTGCGCTGGAACTGAAAAAGCGGCGGTGCGAGCACCATCGGCTGCGCAGCGACGTGCAGCAGATCCCGCTCGATCACCGCCATCGCTCGTTGCAGGTTCCTCAGCTCTCGCTCGTGAGCCGCCGTGCCCTGTTGCACTCGCAGCACGCTATCGAACAAGCCCCAACTGGCCAGCCCCAGCACGGCGAAGATGGCCATGGCGATGACCAGCTCCAGCAAGGTGAACCCACGCTGCCTACTCATGGCTCGCGGGTATCCAGCCGCTGGCACGATACAACGCGTGCGCACTGTTCGCCGGGCTGACCTGAATGTCGACCTGGAGTAAACGCAGATTGCGGGTGGCGCTGATGTGCTGTTGCAGCACCCAGTCGCGCTGATCCATGGACACGACCTGTTGTTGCTGGCCGGCCGCCAGGCCGGATTGCAGGCGTAGCTCGTTCAACCGGTTATCCGCCAGCCACGCCGCGAACAGCCGTGTCTCGACGGCGTTGCGCTGCTTCACCGCATATTGACTGGCCGACAGCACGGCTGCCGCCAGCGTCGCGAAGACCGCCAGGGCCACCATGATTTCCAGCAGCGTGAAGCCGCCCATGGACGACAAGGATGACCGGCTAGCCATCGATCGCCACCTCGCCGATGCCATCGCCGGACAGGCTCAACCAGGTCCTGTTGCCGGACTCGAATGTCAGCGTGAAGGCACTGGTTTCATCGTTGCTGAGCAACAGCAACTGCGGCGGTCCTTCTTCTGCGTCCAGCCCTACCGCATAGCCGTCCTGCTGCAAACGTACTCGCACGCTCAGGGGCCAGTCAGTCAGTTCCTTCACCGGCTCCCACCCACGAACTCCCAGATGCATCAGCCGGTAGCCACGGGCACTCAGCCGCAGGCCATATTCCCGGCCTTCGAACACCGCACGCTCACGCAACTGATGAATCACCTGAACCATCGCCTCGGCTTCCTGCCTGACCTCGCGCGCGGGACTGCCCCCACCGACAAAGCTCACCATGCCCAGCAAGACGCCAACCACGACAATCACGATCATCAGCTCCAATAACGTAAACCCCCGACAGCGGTAGCCCACGGATCAATGGCCCCAATTGCCGATTTCGGCGGCAAACCCTTCACCGCCCGCTACGCCATCGGCGCCCAGGGAATACAGGTCGTAAGTTCCGTCTACCGACCGCACACCCGGGTTGAGGTACTGATAAGGCGTGTTCCACGGGTCGACCGGCATGCTCTTGAGGTAGCCCTGAGGGTTCCAGCCACGCGCCACGGGCAGTCCGGAGGGGCGCTTGACCAGCGCTTCCAGGCCTTGCTGGGTCGATGGGTAATGGGCGTTGTCGAGGCGATACATTTCCAGGGCTGTGGCGATGGCCTGGATATCGATTCTGGCGGCAGTGACCTTGGCTTGATCGGGGCGGCTCATGAACTGTGGCACCACGATAGCCCCCAGCACGCCGATGATGACTACCACCACCATGATTTCGATCAGGGTAAAACCGCGTTGCGAGCGGGAAAGGTTTTTGCGGACAGGTTGCATGGATCAATTCACCAATTGGTTGAGGCTGAGAATCGGGAGCAGGATGGCCATGACGATCAGCAGCACGACGCCGCCCATCAACACCAGCATGGCCGGCTCGAAGAGGCCCACCACCAGCGCAATGCGCGCGGCGAGGCTGTTTTCCTGTTGTTCGGCGGCCCGGGCCAGCATGCGGTCGAGTTCGCCGGCACGTTCGCCGCTGGCGATCATGTGCAGCATCATCGGCGGGATGTCACCGCTCAGCTCCAGGCCACGGGTCAGCGTTGCGCCTTCGCGGACCGAGCGGGCGACATCGACCATCCGCGCGCGGATGGTCAAGTTGCCGATGACCGCGGCAGCAATTTCCAGGGCATCCACCAACGGCACGGCACTTTTGCCGAGGATTGCCAGGGTGCTGGCAAACCGTGCGGCTTCCATGGCACGCAGCACTTCACCGAGGACTGGCGCATTCAGCACCCAACGATGCCAGTGCAGGCGCCACTGCGGCTGCTGCCAGCTCCAGCGCCACAGGCCGAACAGCGGCGCCAGCAAGCCCATCAACAACAGGAAATGGTTGCGCAGGCCGTTGCTCACGCCGATCAGCGCCCGGGTCAGCCAGGGCAACGGCTGACCGCTGTCGACGAAGATCTTCACCACATCCGGCACCACATATCCGAGCAGAAAACCGACGATTGCCAGGCTGGCCAACATCAGGATCAACGGGTACACCAGGGCCATCTGGATCTTTTGCCGCGAGGCCTGGCGGGCCTGGGTGTAGGCCGCCAGTTGCTCCAGCACATGGCCCAGATGCCCCGAGCGTTCCCCGGCGGCCACCGTGGCGCGGAACAACTCGGGGAAGGCCCTGGGAAACTGCCCCAATGCCGAGGCCAGTGCGTGGCCTTCCATCACCCGGCTCCTGACCGCCCAGAGCAAGCTCGCAACCTTGCGCTTCGAGCTCTGCTTCGCCACCGCATCGAGCGCTTCCTCCAGGGGTAGTCCGGCCTGAACCAGCGTTGACAGTTGCAACGTCAACAACGCCAGATCAGCAGCACTCAGGCGTCCACCTCGCGACTGCTGACCCGCACCGCCGCCCCTGACCTCGGTCAAGACACGCGGCCACAAACCACGTTCACGCAACAACTGTCGCCCATGGCGGGGCCCATCGGCCTCCAGCCGTCCCTTGCAGGATCGTCCCTGGGCATCGCGGGCGCGGTAGTCGAAGGTTGGCACCGGTCAGTTCTCCTGGGTCACACGCAGCAACTCATCGAGACTGGTCAATCCTTCCAGCACCCGTTGCCGCCCGTCCTGGAACAGGCTGCGCGAGACCTTGCGCGTTTCGTCGACGAGGATTTGCTCGCTGGCGCCCTGATGGATCAGCGCCGAGACGGCGGGTGTGACGCTGATCAGTTCGTAAATGCCGATGCGTCCGCGATAGCCGTGCTGGCACTGTTCACAGCCCGAGGCCTTGAACAGGGTGTGCGGCGTGCTCGTGTCGAGCCCAAGACGCTGGCAGGCCGCCGCATCGGCGAGGTACGAAACCTTGCAATGGGGGCACAAGGTGCGCAACAGACGCTGGGCCAGAACGCCCACCAGCGAGGACGCCAGCAGATAGGCATCGACGCCCATGTCTACCAGCCGCGTGACCGCGCCGGCCGCGCTGTTGGTGTGCAAGGTCGAGAGCACCAGATGCCCGGTCAAGGACGCCTGGACAGCGATTTCGGCGGTTTCGCGGTCACGGATTTCGCCAACCATCACCACGTCCGGGTCCTGGCGCAAGATCGCCCGCAGGCCCCGGGCGAAGGTCATGTCGACCTTCGGATTGACCGGCATCTGGCCGACACCCGGCAGGTGGTATTCGATCGGGTCTTCGACCGTGAGGATGTTGCGGGTCTGGTCGTTCAGGCTGCTCAGGGCGGCGTACAGGCTGGTGGTCTTGCCGGAACCGGTCGGCCCGGTCACCAGCACAATACCGTGGGGCTTGCCCAACAGATGGCGCAGGGCCGCGAGGATATCGTCCGGCATGCCCAGCCGGTGCAGGTCCAGGCGCCCGGCCTGCTTGTCGAGCAAACGCAGCACCACCCGTTCACCGTGGGCCGAAGGCAGCGTCGAGACCCGCACATCGACTTCATGCCCGGCCAGGCGCAAGGCCATTCGCCCATCCTGGGGTACGCGTTTTTCCGCGATGTCCAGGCGCGCCATGACCTTGATCCGCGACACCAGCAGTGTCGCCAGTTCGCGCTTGGGCCTGAGCATTTCACGCAGTTGGCCATCCACCCGCATACGCACCGACAGGTACTGTTCGAAGGTTTCCAGGTGCACATCCGAGGCATGCTCACGCACCGCTTCACCGAGCAACGCGTTGATCAGGCGAATGATCGGCGCGTCGCCCTGTTGCTCCAGCAGGTCGGCGGTTTGCGGAACCTGATCGACCAGGCTGAGCAAGTCCAGTTCTTCGTCCAGCCCTTGGGCAACTTGCTCCACCGCACTGCGCCCCTCGCGATAGGCCGCCGCCAGGCGCGAGGCGTACTCATCGGCCCCGACGATTTGAAACGGCAACGCCCGTCCGCACACCCGGCGCGCTTCCGCCAATGCGGTGAGCGGCGCATCACTACGCAGGGCAAGGCGCAGGTCGTCGCCGTCATGCTCCAGCAACACACCAAAACGCCGGGCGAAGCCGAAGGGCAATTGCTCGCAGAGTTCGCTCATGGATTCACTGCGCCTTGCCGCGCAAATCGAACACTGGCGCGTCGGTGGCCGGTTCAAACAACCCGCGCGCCTCGGATGGCAGCAACAACGAGTTGTTTTCCCCCGCCCCTGATTTGCTCAAGTCACGCAGCGCGTTGTAACGCTGCTGGCTGACCTGGGACAGGTCTTCCTTGCTGCGCACGATGGTCGGGCGCAAGAACACCATCAGGTTGCTTTTGGTCTGGGTGTCGCGGCTCCAGCGGAAGATCGCGCCGAGGTAGGGAATGTCCCGCAACAGCGGCACGCCGCTTTTCTGGGTACGCACGCTGTCCCTGATCAGGCCGCCGATCACGATGATTTCGCCATCGTCGGCGAGGATGGTGCTCTTGAGCGCTCGCTTGTTGGTGATCAGGTCCGAGGAATCAATGCCCGACACCGAAGGCGCGATGTCCGACACCTCCTGCTCGACCTCCAGGCGTAACGTCGAGCCTTCGTTGATGTAAGGCTTGATCTTCAGGCTGATGCCGACGTCCTTGCGCTCGACGGTGGTGAACGGATTCTCCGCGCCGTTGCTGTTGGTGGCATAGGAGCCGGTCTTGAACGGCACGTTCTGGCCGACGATGATTTCGGCTTCCTGATTGTCCAGGGTCAACAGGCTTGGCGTGGACAGCAGGTTGCTGTGGGTGTTGCTGGCCAGGGCCGAAACCAGCGCACCGAAGCGGTCGCCGCCCAGTTGCAGGATCGCCCCTTCCGGCGCCGATCTTTTCTCGTCGAACTTCAGCCCGCCGATGATCGGAATGTCGGTGCCGGGAAAGTTGATGAAGCCCTTGGCGTCACCCGTGTTGAGGTTCCACTGCACGCCGACGGCCTCGGCGATGTCGCCGGAGATTTCGACGATTGCGGCATGGATCAACACCTGGGCCCGTGGCTGGTCCAGCTGACGCACGATGTTTTCGATGGTCCGCACCTGCGCGGGTTCGGCGATCAGCACCAGCGCGTTCTGGCTTTCGTCGGCCTTGATCATGAAGCTTGCACCGCCAGACGTGTCCTTGGCGCTGCCGACGGCGGAAGTCTGCTTTCTGCCCTGCCCCATCGACTCCAGAATCTCGGCCAACTGCTTGGCATCGCTGTGACGCAGGCGAATCACCCGGGCATTGTCGAGGGTCGTGGTGGCCGGCGAATCGAGACCTCGGGCCAGCTCGATCAAGCGCTGGCGGACGACCGGCGGACCAATGAAAATCAGGCGATTGGTCCTGGTGTCGGCCAGCACCTGTATGGCTGACTCGGCATTGCGCTTGCCCATGGTGGCCTCGATTACCGGCGCGACATCGCCCGCCTGGGCATGCTTGAGCTGAACCACCGCATGCAGGTTGTTCTGACCGGAATCCAGCTCACGGATCACCCGGGCGATGCGCTTAACATTGGCAGCCGTATCGGTCAGCACCAACGCGTTGGCCGACACCGAAGGGCCAACATAACCATTGGCAGAGACCAATGGCCGCACCAACCCGGCAATATCGGTGGCGCTACCGGTGTTCAAGCCGATGACTTCGGTTACGAACTGCGACGCCGTGGTGGTTTTTACCGTGCCCTGGCCGGCCCGTGTCCTGGCCTCGGCAACCGGGGTGATGAGAATCCGGTCGCCCTCATCGATCACTGTGAAGTTATGGGCATCGAGCACCGAATAGAACAACCGGCGCACCCCTTCACGATCGAGGGCCTTCCGGGACATGACGGTGATTCGACCGGAGACTTTGGGGTCCAGTACCACGGTGGTCCCGAGAATGTTGGAGATCTCTTCGACGATGTCGCGCAGCTCTGCGTTGTTCATCGCCAGTTGCCATTTTTCTTCCTCGGCCTGAAGTGTGCCGTGGGAAAGCGTTAGCGCCATGGCGGCGAAAAAAAGCACCGGTCGCAGTGCGCGTGCACCGAGAAAGCTATTCATGAAATTGATCACTCTGTCGGCCCGGCAAGCGGGCTAAAAAAACGCGGAGAAACGTTCGGCACTTGCGGCTTGCCGTGGGGGGCGAGCCGTTGCAGGAAACCCGTGACGGGAGGCTGGAGCGTCAACAGTTCCTCTCGGCCCTTGCTCCACAACACCGCGTGATCGGGCTCAACGCGACGCAAGATGCTGCCACCGGGCAAGCGCTCGCCGACCTGGTAGATGCGCGCGCCTTGCGAGTCAGCCAGCAACACCCGGGACAAGCCGTGAGTGACGACGAAGCTTGCCTTCAAGGTCAGCGGTTCCGCGCTCGGCAGCAATTCGGCACCCGTCGTCAGACCGAGCACCGTTGCAACCGCCGTTGCGTCGAGCGCTTGACGGGGTGCGGGAGCGGTTCGCGAGGTTTCGACCGGTGCCGGCAGCACCAACTGTTCGCGATAGCCCCACTCCTGCCAGCCCAGGAACGCCCCATAGGCCAGCGGCACAACCAGCAGGCTCGCCTTGCTCAAAAGCAAGGCAAGTCCGGTCAAGCGTTCGCGCGAAAACATCACCATGGCCTCACTCAAGTCGCCCGGACCCAGGCTTGCCACACAGGCGCAAAGACATCCGTTGCAGCACCCGGTGGTTGCAGGCCTCATGCACGATGACGGCGCCGATGTGCGCGACCAGCAGCAGCGACAGCACCACACATACCCACGTGTGAACCGTGACGAACAGAACGATCAGTTGTGGATCGCTTAACGGCTGATCGATCTCGATCACCCCGAATACATCGATCGGGCGATCCATCATCAACACGCCGGTCACCAGAACGGCACCGACGAAGAGGTAAATCAATGCGTGGGCAAACAATGCGAGCACTTCGACAAGCGACAACGACTTCATGCCCGAAAAACGGGTATGAGTGAAAAACAGAAACAGGCGCCACAGGTAAAACGGTATGAACACTGTCGTCAGCGAAACATTGAAGAACGCAACCGACTCCTTGATGTGCGCTGACACCTCGAAACCGGCCACAAGAAAACCAGACAGCAAGGTCCACAGGATCACCGCGGCAGACAACCAATGCAGCAGCACGCGCTGTCTGGAATAACCCGAAACAGTCATTTTCAACTCGATCAACGTCAGAAGAATAAAGCTTCAGGCAATCGGCTACCGATCGCCTGAAGTGCTACAAGGGGGACTTACAACTTGTTCCACGCCATGTGCCAGTGGGCACCGACACCTGGTTCAAAACCGTTGGCAGTGGGGCTGTACTGCTTGCAGTAACCCGACTCGGGGAATGGCTTGCACTCAAAGACTTCGTTGGTCTTCGGTTGCAGAACCTTGGTACCGGCGGTGTAGTCGCCGAGGCCTTCAGGGAACACGAAATCGTATTCGACGCCGGCGCCTTCGCCAGTCAGTTGGGTGGTCTGAGTGTCCTGACGGGTGGTGCGGCCATCCAGGGTGGTGCCGACCAGGGTCAGGGTGTGCGCACCCGGGTTGCTGCGTACATCCATGGACAGCCAGGTGGAGCCACTGGCCACTTGTGCCGACGTGGTGCCTACCGGTTTGTTGTTCTGGTCGAGCAAGGTCGCTTCGACGTTCATCGGACGGTTCGAGATCATGCTGAACTCGACCTTGGCCCGGCCTTTATCCAGAACGTATTCAGCTTGCTGCGAGGCCACCGACATGCGCGCTGCGGTGTCTTCCTTCATGTCCAGTTGCACTTCGTAGCGGGTTACACCGCTTTCTTTTTGTGCGTACAGCGTGTTGTTGCCCCGGATCGGCTCGATGTTGCCGTTTTCATCACGAATACCGGCGCGGATGAGCTTGTGGGTCGCGTTGATTTTTTCCGCCAGCTTGAAGGACCAGTCTTGCGGCGAGCCTTCCTCAGCGTTGTCGATGCTGATTTCGACGCTGTAATCCGGGTTCTCGCCATTGGCGGAGAATGCGCGGGCCTTGACCTTGTCGCCGACCAGCAGCTCGGTCGCGGCGGAAATACTGCCTACGGAAGACCAGCCACCCGGTAGCGCCGGTTCAGCGAGAATGTTCACGTCGGCGGCGTTATAAAACGCTGCATCGGTATCACCGACGGTCCAGATCGCCAGGATGACATGCTGGCCGGATTTATCTGCCGGGATAGTGCAGTTGTGCTTGTCGCTGTTAGACGGCATTTTATTGCCGCCATCGACGGTGCAGAACGGGGTACTTTCGAAGGTGGCGCGCTTGAGCGATTCGTTCGGATTCCAGCCGTTGCGGCTGATGAAGTACTCGTGTTTGGTGGCCGGATGAACTGCCTTGTAATGCCATTGGAAATCGATGTTGCGGTCCTTGATTTCCGTCAGGTGCCAACGGGTGGCGGACTGCGCATCCATGGCAGAGAACAGCGAGTGACCACCGCTGGCGATCTTGCCATCGACCGGTCCCTGCAAGGGAGCACCGCCGACGCCGGCCGGAAAGCCTTTGAAGGTTTCACCAACACTCTGCGGCTCGTACTGGGCGCCACCGCAGTTGGTGTTCAAGCCTTTCTGGCAAGCCAGCGCGCGCGAAGGCGGCACTTCCAGATAGCCATGGGCGGAAACGGTTTGAGAGGCCAGCATTGCCGATAACAGGATCATCGATGAAGTGCAGGCGGTTAAGGCACTTCTCTTTTCAAACTTGATTTTCATGATGTATTCCAGACTGCTTATCGAAAACAGGGCGCCTTGTGGGCGCCCCTGTTCGCTTCGTGATTGTTCGGCGATACGCCGGACAAGGGCCTGGAACCTTACGGGGATGGAAGAAAATTCTATGTAGGAGTAATCGCCGCACGAGGCAGGAACAGTCTCTCCATTCCTCGGTCCGACAAAGAAAGAAAACATTCTTACAACAAGTGATGCTTTATCGATTGAGCTTTTGAACGGCACAAAAAAACCTGTCCGGCACGAGGCGGGACAGGCTTTGTCGAAACGGGCAATCGCTATTCGTGATACTGCGCCGACAGCTCATGTACCGCGCGCAGGAACGCGCCAGCATGTTCCGGATCGACTTCCGGCGTGATGCCATGGCCGAGGTTGAACACGTGGCCGCTGCCTTTGCCGTAGCTGGCCAGGATGCGCCCGACTTCCGCACGAATCGCTTCCGGCTTGGCGTAGAGCACGGTCGGGTCCATGTTGCCTTGCAGGGCGACCTTGTCGCCGACACGGGCGCGGGCGCTGCCGATGTCGCAGGTCCAGTCCAGGCCCAGTGCATCAGCACCAGCGTCGGCGATGCTTTCCAGCCACAGACCGCCGCTCTTGGTGAACAGGATCACCGGCACCTTGCGGCCTTCGTGCTCGCGGATCAGGCCGCTGACGATTTTCTTCATGTAGGCCAGGGAGAACTCCTGGTACGCCGCCGCCGAGAGGGCGCCGCCCCAGCTGTCGAAGATCTGCACCGCTTGCGCACCGGCCATGATCTGGCCGTTGAGGTAGCTGGTGACCGTCTGCGCGAGCTTGTCCAGCAGCAGGTGCAGGGCTTGCGGATTGTCGTAGAGCATGGTTTTAGTCTTGCGGTAGTCTTTCGACGAACCGCCTTCGACCATGTAGGTGGCCAGTGTCCATGGGCTGCCGGAGAAGCCGATCAGCGGCACACGGCCGTTCAGTTCGCGGCGGATGGTGCTGACTGCGTCCATCACATAGCCCAGGTCTTTGTGCGGATCAGGAATCGGCAGGGCCTCGATGTCGGCCAGGGTGCTGACGACTTTCTTGAAGCGCGGACCTTCACCGGTTTCGAAGTACAGGCCTTGGCCCATGGCATCGGGGATGGTCAGGATATCGGAGAAGAGGATCGCCGCGTCCAGTTGTGGATAGCGGTCGAGCGGCTGCATCGTGACTTCGCAAGCGAACGCCGGGTTCATGCACAGGCTCATGAAATCACCGGCCTTGGCACGGCTGGCGCGGTATTCAGGCAGGTAGCGACCGGCCTGACGCATCATCCACACGGGGGTGACGTCTACGGGTTGCTTGAGCAGGGCGCGCAGGAAACGGTCGTTCTTCAGGGCAGTCATGTCGGCATCCGGAAAAAAAGTGAGGGCATTTTCTCAGAGCCGGGCGCAAAAGGCACGGTTGCAGGTCAGCCTTTTGTCTATCGGGTCAATTTGTCGCAATGTAAACGCGGTTTTCGTTACACCACAAAACAACTGTGGGAGCGAGCTTGCTCGCGATGGCGGTGTCACATTCAACATTTCTGTCAACTGATCCACCGCTATCGCGAGCAAGCTCGCTCCCACATTTGATCCCATTTCAAATTGAAATCGGGTTTTAGACGCCCAGATAATCCAGGATCCCTTCAGCCGCATTGCGGCCTTCGAAGATCGCCGTCACTACCAGGTCAGAACCGCGAACCATGTCGCCACCGGCGAAGATTTTCGGATTGCTGGTCTGGTGCTTGTACTGACCTTGCTCAGGCGCCACCACGCGGCCCTGGCTGTCGGTCTGGATTTCGAACTGTTCGAACCACGGCGCCGGGCTCGGACGGAAACCGAAGGCGATAACCACGGCGTCGGCCGGGATGATCTCTTCGGAGCCCGGGATCGGCTCGGGGCTGCGACGGCCACGGGCGTCCGGCTCGCCGAGACGGGTCTCGACCACCTTCACGCCTTCGACCTTGTCTTCACCGACAATGGCGATCGGCTGGCGGTTGTAGAGGAACTTCACGCCTTCTTCCTTGGCGTTCTTCACCTCTTTGCGCGAGCCCGGCATGTTCGCTTCGTCACGACGATAGGCGCAGGTCACCGACTTGGCGCCCTGGCGGATCGAAGTACGGTTGCAGTCCATCGCCGTGTCGCCACCGCCCAGTACCACGACCTTCTTGCCTTTCATGTCGACGAAATCTTCCGGCGACTTTTCAAAGCCCAGGTTGCGGTTGACGTTGGCGATCAGGAAGTCCAGTGCGTCATAAACGCCCGGCAGGTCCTCACCGGCAAAGCCGCCCTTCATGTAGGTGTAGGTGCCCATGCCCATGAATACGGCATCGTATTCTTCGAGCAGTTGCTCCATGGTCACGTCCTTGCCCACCTCGGTGTTGAGGCGGAACTCGATGCCCATGCCGCTGAAAACTTCGCGACGATTGCTCAGCACGGTCTTTTCCAGCTTGAACTCGGGGATACCGAAGGTCAGCAGACCGCCGATTTCCGGGTTCTTGTCGAACACCACCGGGGTCACGCCACCGCGCACCAGCACGTCGGCACAACCCAGGCCCGCCGGGCCCGCACCGATGATCGCGACACGCTTGCCGGTCGGCTTGACCTTGGACATGTCCGGGCGCCAGCCCATGGCGAACGCGGTGTCGGTGATGTACTTCTCGACCGAACCGATGGTCACCGCACCGAAGCCGTCGTTGAGGGTGCAGGCACCCTCGCACAGACGGTCCTGCGGGCACACCCGGCCGCAGACTTCCGGCAGGGTGTTGGTCTGGTGCGACAGTTCGGCGGCCTGGAGGATGTTGCCCTCGGCCACCAGTTTCAGCCAGTTGGGAATGAAGTTGTGCACCGGGCACTTCCATTCGCAATACGGGTTACCGCAACCCAAGCAGCGGTGGGCCTGGTCGGCCGACTGCTGGGGTTTGAAGGGTTCGTAGATTTCCACGAACTCTTTCTTGCGTTGACGCAACAGTTTCTTCTTCGGATCCTTGCGCCCGACCTCGATGAACTGGAAGTCATTATTCAGACGTTCAGCCATTTTAAAACCTCATCAAACTCTTCAGGCGCATATCACTGCGGGTTGGCACGGGTGCTGGAAAGCAACGTTTTCAAGCTGGCAGCCTTCGGCTTGACCAACCAGAAACGGCGCAGGTAATCATCGAGGTTCTCGGCGAGTTCACGACCCCACTCGCTGTCGGTTTCCTCGACGTACTCGTTCAGCACGCGTTGCAGGTGGCTACGGTAGGCTTCCATCGCCTCGCCGCTGATCCGCTGGATTTCCACCAGTTCGTGGTTGACCCGGTCAACGAAGGTGTTGTCCTGGTCGAGCACGTAGGCGAAACCGCCGGTCATGCCAGAGCCGAAGTTGTAACCGGTCTTGCCCAATACGCAGACGAAACCACCGGTCATGTACTCGCAGCAGTGATCGCCAGTGCCTTCCACGACGGTGTGGGCACCGGAGTTACGCACGGCGAAACGCTCGCCCGCGGTGCCGGCGGCAAACAGCTTGCCGCCAGTGGCACCGTACAGGCAGGTGTTGCCGATGATGGCACTGTCCTGGGTGCGGTAGACACTGCCCTTCGGCGGAACGATCACCAGCTTGCCGCCGGTCATGCCCTTGCCGACGTAGTCGTTGGCATCGCCTTCAAGGTACATGTGCAGGCCGCCGGCGTTCCACACGCCGAAGCTCTGCCCGGCCGTGCCTTTGAAGCGGAACGTGACCGGCGCGTTGGCCATGCCCTGGTTGCCGTGCTTGCGCGCGATTTCGCCGGAGATCCGTGCGCCGATGGAACGGTCGCAGTTGCAGATATCCAGGTCGAATTCAGCGCCGCTCAAGTCGTTGATCGCCGAGGTGGCCATGTCGACCATTTTCTCGGCCAGCAGGCCCTTGTCGAACGGCGGGTTGCGTTCAACGCCACAGAACTGCGGCTTGTCCGCCGGCACGTGGTCGCTGCCCAGCAACGGGGTCAGGTCCAGGTGATGCTGCTTGGCGGTCTGGCCTTCGAGGACTTCCAGCAGATCGGTACGGCCGATCAGCTCTTCGAGGGAGCGCACACCCAGCTTGGCCAGCCACTCACGGGTTTCTTCGGCGACGTAGGTGAAGAAATTCACCACCATGTCGACGGTACCGATGTAGTGATCCTTGCGCAGCTTCTCGTTCTGGGTCGCGACGCCGGTGGCGCAGTTGTTCAGGTGGCAGATGCGCAGGTATTTGCAGCCCAGGGCGATCATTGGCGCAGTGCCGAAGCCGAAGCTTTCAGCGCCGAGGATTGCCGCCTTGATCACGTCGAGGCCGGTTTTCAGGCCGCCGTCGGTCTGCACCCGCACTTTGCCGCGCAGGTCGTTGCCACGCAGGGTCTGGTGGGTTTCGGCCAGGCCGAGCTCCCACGGAGCGCCCGCGTACTTGATCGAGGTCAGCGGCGACGCGCCGGTGCCGCCGTCGTAGCCGGAGATGGTGATCAAGTCCGCGTAGGCCTTGGCCACACCGGCGGCAATGGTGCCAACACCGGCTTCTGCTACCAGTTTCACCGAGACCAGTGCCTTCGGGTTGACTTGTTTCAGGTCGAAAATCAGCTGCGACAAGTCTTCGATCGAGTAGATGTCGTGGTGCGGCGGCGGCGAAATCAGGGTCACGCCCGGCACTGCATAACGCAGCTTGGCGATCAGGCCATTGACCTTGCCGCCTGGCAGTTGACCGCCCTCGCCTGGCTTGGCGCCTTGGGCAACCTTGATCTGCAGCACTTCAGCGTTGACCAGGTATTCCGGGGTTACACCGAAACGACCGGTCGCCACCTGCTTGATTTTCGAGCTCTTGATGGTGCCGTAGCGCGCCGGGTCTTCGCCGCCTTCGCCGGAGTTGGAACGCGCACCGAGGCGGTTCATGGCTTCGGCCAGGGCTTCGTGAGCTTCCGGCGACAGGGCGCCCAGCGAGATACCGGCGGAGTCGAAGCGCTTGAGCACCGACTCCAGCGGTTCGATTTCGCTCATATCCAGGGGAGTGTCGAGGGTTTTGACTTTCAGCAGGTCGCGGATCATCGACACCGGACGGTTGTCCACCAGCGACGTGTATTCCTTGAACTTGCTGTAGTCGCCCTGCTGCACAGCGGCTTGCAGGGTGTTGACCACGTCCGGGTTGTAGGCGTGGTACTCGCCACCGTGGACGAACTTCAGCAAACCACCCTGCTGGATCGGCTTGCGCGGGCTCCAGGCTTCGGTGGCCAGCGCTTTCTGCTCGGCTTCGATGTCGACGAAACGCGCACCCTTGATGCGGCTCGGCACGCCCTTGAAGCTCAGGTTGCAGACTTCCTCGGACAGGCCGATCGCTTCGAACAGTTGTGCTCCGCGATAGGAGGTGATGGTCGAGATGCCCATCTTCGACAGGATCTTGAGCAGGCCCTTGGTGATGCCTTTACGGTAGTTCTTGAACACCTCATAGAGGTCGCCCAGCACTTCACCGGTACGGATCAGGTCGCCCAGCACTTCGTAGGCCAGGAACGGGTAAACGGCAGAGGCGCCGAAACCGATCAACACGGCGAAGTGGTGCGGATCGCGAGCGGTCGCGGTTTCCACCAGGATGTTGGAGTCGCAACGCAAGCCTTTTTCGGTCAGACGGTGGTGCACCGCGCCGGTAGCCAGAGAGGCGTGGATCGGCAACTTGCCCGGGGCGATGTGACGGTCACTCAGCACAACCTGGGTACGACCGGCGCGCACGGCTTCTTCAGCCTGATCGGCCACGTTGCGGATCGCCGCTTCCAGACCGACGCTTTCGTCGTAGTTGAGGTCGATGATCGCCCGCTCGAAGCCCGGACGATCGAGATTCATCAGCGAGCGCCACTTGGCCGGGGAAATGACCGGCGAGCTGAGGATCACGCGCGAAGCGTGTTCCGGCGACTCCTGGAAGATGTTGCGCTCGGCACCGAGGCAGATTTCCAGCGACATGACGATGGCTTCGCGCAGCGGGTCGATCGGCGGGTTGGTGACCTGCGCGAACTGCTGGCGGAAATAGTCGTACGGCGTGCGCACGCGCTGGGACAGCACGGCCATCGGCGTATCGTCGCCCATCGAGCCCACGGCTTCGTAGCCCTGCTCGCCGAGCGGACGCAGCACCTGGTCGCGCTCTTCGAACGTGACCTGGTACATCTTCATGTATTGCTTGAGCTGATCGACGTCGTAGAACGCCGAACCGTGGTCGTTGTCTTCCATGGTCGCCTGGATGCGCAGGGCATTCTTGCGCAGCCATTGCTTGTACGGGTGACGGGACTTCAGACGGTTGTCGATCGCATCGGTGTCGAGGATCTGACCGGTTTCGGTGTCCACGGCAAAGATCTGGCCCGGGCCCACACGGCCCTTGGCGATCACGTCTTCAGGCTGGTAGTTCCAGACACCGATTTCCGAGGCCAGGGTGATGAAACCGTTCTTGGTGGTGACCCAACGCGCCGGACGCAGACCGTTACGGTCGAGCAGGCACACCGCGTAGCGACCGTCGGTCATTACCACGCCGGCCGGGCCGTCCCACGGTTCCATGTGCATCGAGTTGTATTCGTAGAACGCACGCAGATCCGGGTCCATGGTCTCGACGTTCTGCCACGCAGGCGGAATGATCATCCGCACGCCACGGAACAGGTCGATGCCACCTGTGACCATCAGCTCCAGCATGTTGTCCATGCTCGAGGAGTCGGAACCGACGCGGTTGACCAGCGGGCCGAGTTCTTCCAGGTCCATCAAGTCGTTGGTGAACTTGGTGCGACGAGCCACGGCCCAGTTGCGGTTGCCGGTGATGGTATTGATCTCGCCGTTGTGCGCCAGGAAGCGGAACGGTTGAGCCAGTGGCCATTTCGGCAAGGTGTTGGTGGAGAAGCGCTGGTGGAACACGCAAATCGAGGTTTGCAGGCGCTCATCGCTCAGGTCCGGATAGAAGGCGGTCAAGTCCGCCGGCATCATCAGGCCTTTGTAAATGATGGTCTTGTGGGAAAAGCTGCAGACGTAGTGGTCGGTGTCGGCGGCATTGGCCACGGACGAGCGACGACGGGAGGTGAACAGCTTGACGGCCATGTCCTGATCGCTCAGGCCTTCACCACCGATGAACACTTGCTCGATCTGCGGCAGGCGCTCAAGGGCCAGGCGACCGAGGACGCTGGTGTCGATCGGCACTTTGCGCCAGCCGACCAGTTGCAGACCGGCGGCCAGGATCTCGCGGTTCATGTTCTCGCGAGCGGCTTCGGCCTTGACCGGGTCCTGATTGAAGAAAACCATGCCCACAGCGTATTGCTTGGGCAGTACGACGCCGAACGTTTCCTGGGCGATGGCACGCAGGAACACGTCCGGCTTTTGAATCAGCAGACCGCAACCGTCACCGGTCTTGCCGTCGGCATTAATCCCACCGCGGTGGGTCATGCAGGTCAGGGCCTCAATGGCCGTTTGCAAAAGGGTATGACTGGGCTCGCCCTGCATATGGGCTATCAGGCCGAAACCGCAGTTATCCTTGAATTCATCTGGTTGGTACAGACCTGCTTTCATAGACACTTTCTCACCAGGCTGCTTCTCGCGAAGCAAATTTCTTTTCAATTCAACCACTTACCAACCGCGCCGAACGTACGCCAGCTTTGCGGGGGCAAAAGGGAGGTCATTGTACACACCGACACAGAGGCTCACAAATTTGACGACGAAATGTCGCAAATCTATGTCGCATTTGTGAAAGGTTTAAAGCGATCTGCTGTGCTAGTCAAAACTTTTTTTAATTCTGACCGCAACGACTCAAAGACTACTGTGACGCAGACACCACAAGGCACGCAGCCCGGAAGGTTGCGCGCACTTGTAGAAATTTTGAGGTGCTTGGAGAGGCGGCCTGGGTAAGGCCGCCGAATCTTCAGCGAGTTGTTGCCAGTTCCTGTTGGACGCTGGCGACAGTGCGAGGCCAAGGTTTACCAGCCTGAACCTTCGCTGGCAAGGCCTTGATGGCGGAAACGGCTGCATCACGATTGGCGAAGTTGCCGTAGGTGATCACGTAGAGCGGCTTGCCATTGAGGACTTTCTTGAAATAACGGTACTCGCCGCCCTGCTCCTTGACGAAGCTTTGTGCGGCAGTTTCGGAGCTGGTGCCGAGGATTTGCACTACATAGTTACCCGGTGCCTGTCCGGCGTACCAGGTGCCGCCAGCGGCCTTGGCCGCCGGAGCCGGTTTCTCGGCAGGCTTGGCCGCGGCAACGGCTGGCTTGGCTGGTGCTGGCTTGGCCACTGGAGCAGGCGCTGGTACAGGCGCTGGCTTGGCGGTGGCGACCTGAGTCGGCGCAGGCGTCGGCTTGGCCGCTGGTGTCGGCGCAGGGCCGGCAGGAACGCCCACAGGCGGCGCAGTAGTGGTCACGGTCGGCGGAGTGGCGCTGGAGCCTTCAACCGGCACGCCGTCGTCACCCTCGGTAATGCCACCTGCCGCTTCAGCCAGCGGACCGCGCATGACCGGTTGCGAGTTGCCGACCAACGGCAACGGCATCGGTTGCGTGTTGCCAGCGAATTCTACGGCCGGAGCGCCGCCATTCGCTGTTGGCTGACCCTGGCCAAGCGGCAGTTGCGCCTGTTCATTGGCCGGCGCACCGGTGGTCGGTGCCTTGTTGCGACCTGGAATCAACCAGGCGGCAGCTACCGCGACCACGACCACGGCGGAAATCGCCAACACGTGTTTCTTCGGCATATTGAACCCCATTTTTGGACGCTTGACCGCTGAGCGGCTGGCGATCATGGCTTCGATCATTGCATCGCGGGCGACCTGATTGATGCTGCCAGGCCAACCTTCGGAGCTTTCGTGAATATCAGAGATCTGATCCGCGGTGAAAAGTTCGATACCGCGACCAGCGCCTTCGAGACGCTGCTCCAGATATTCGCGGGTTTCCTCTTCGGTGTAGGGCTGCAGCTCGATGACGTGGAAACGCTCTTCCTCGAGATGCAAAGCCTCAAGCTGAGCAATCAGCGAGGTCTCACCGAACAGGAACACATGTGGACGGCCTTCCGGCGCACCGGCAGCCAGGATCATCAGAGCCTCAAGGGCGGACTCGTCGAGTTGTTCGGCGTCATCGACCAGCAGATAGACTTCCTGCCCGGTCAGTGCAAGCTGCACCACCTGGGCCAGAATAGCGTCGGCATCAGCCTGGCCGACGTTCAACGCCTGGGCCACCTGACGCAATACCCCGGCCGCATCGCCGGCGCCGCGGGCAGAAACCACCACGCTTTGTACCGATTGCTTGTTGGTGCTGGCGACCAGAGCCTGACGCAACAGGGTCTTGCCACTGCCTTCTGGGCCAGTGACCACCAGCAGCAACTGACTGTATCGGGCCAGGTGATGCAGTTGTCCCAGCACGGGTTTGCGCTGGGCCGGGAAAAATTTGAAGCCAGGCACCCGTGGAGCAAAAGGGTCATGACTCAACTGGTAATGGCCGAGGAAGGCCTCGTCGGCATGCAAACTAGTCATTGTGTTCTTATTAACCTTTAAGCTGAGCCAGGGCGCGGTAGTCTGCCCCCAGCGTGGCCTGTAGAACCTCTTTCGGATAATCGTCGGTCACCACCGCTTCACCCATGTGGCGCAGCAGCACCAGGCGTAAACGACCGTCGATCACTTTTTTGTCAATGGACATATGTTCGAGGAAATCGGCTTCTGTCATTTCTTCTGGCGGAACGACCGGCAGCCCCGCACGCTGGAACAGACGAATGCCGCGATCGCGCTCCTGCTCGCTGATCCAGCCGAGGCGCGCGGACATTTCCAGCGCCATTACGGTGCCAGCAGCCACAGCCTCACCATGAAGCCACACACCATAGCCCATGTGGGTTTCAATGGCGTGGCCAAAAGTGTGGCCCAGGTTCAGGGTGGCACGCACGCCTGTCTCTTTCTCATCGGCACCGACCACTGCCGCCTTGGCCGCACAGGAACGCTCGATGGCATAGGTCAGGGCTTGCTGGTCCAGATTGCGCAGGCGATCGACGTTGTCTTCGAGCCAGGTCAGGAACGGCTCATCACAGATCAGCCCGTACTTGATGACTTCGGCCAGCCCGGCGGACAGCTCGCGCGCCGGCAGGGTATTGAGGCTGGCGGTATCGATCAGCACCACGTTCGGCTGATAGAAGGCGCCGACCATGTTCTTGCCCAGCGGATGGTTGATCCCGGTCTTGCCGCCCACCGAGGAGTCGACTTGCGACAGCAGCGTGGTCGGAACCTGGATGAAATCGACGCCGCGCTGGTAGCAGGCGGCGGCAAAGCCGGCCATGTCACCGATCACACCGCCGCCAAGGGCGATCACCGTGGTGCGGCGGTCATGCCGGGCGGTCAGCAGACCATCGAAAATCAGTTGCAGGGTTTCCCAGGTCTTGAAGGCTTCGCCGTCGGGCAGTACCACGGAAATCACCGAGAACTGCGCCAGGCTGCGGGTCAGACGCTCGAGATAGAGCGGCGCAACAGTCTCGTTGGAGATGATCGCTACTTGCCGTCCGCGAATGTGCGGGGCCAGCAGCTCGGGCTGATCCAACAAACCTTCGCCAATATGAATCGGGTAGCTGCGCTCGCCTAGATCGACCTTGAGTGTCTGCATGTGTCCCCACAGTGAAGATGGAATCAGGCGTACTGCCTTGAGTTAACGAATATCCACGGCCTCTGCTGGTGTGACGCCGTTCGGTAGCCATCCGCCACAACCTCGAACGGTCATGGCGGGACGCCGAGGATAGCGCATTTCGCGCGGCGCTTTAACGGGGTGGCAACTGCTGCAGACGCTCTAGAATGTCGAGTACGACCATTCGTGGCGGCCGCTCATCGGTTTCGACCACCAGGTCGGCAATTTCCCGATAAAGCGGATCGCGGATCGCCAGCAGATCCCGCAGGGTCTTGGCTGGATCGGCGGTGCGCAGCAATGGCCGATTGCGGTCGCGGGACGTGCGGCCGACCTGCTGCTCGACTGACGCATGCAGATAAACCACCCGCCCACCGGCATGCAGTGCCCGACGATTGGCTTCGCGCATGACCGCGCCCCCGCCTGTCGCCAGCACCACACCGTCGCAATCGCACAGCTCGGCAATCATTGCCTGCTCGCGATCACGAAAACCCGGTTCGCCTTCCTTATCGAAGATCCAAGGGATATTGGCGCCCGTGCGCAATTCAATTTCCTTATCGGAATCTTTGAATGGCAGGCGCAGCTCTTTGGCCAGCAACCGGCCGATGGTGCTTTTTCCAGCACCCATCGGTCCAACAAGAATCAAATTTCGCACAGAATCAATGACTCACAGCAATCGCCCGATTATTCATGATACGCGGAGTGAGGAATACCAACAGCTCGGATTTTTTCTCCGAAACCACATCACGCCGGAAAAGGCGGCCAAGATACGGCACATCGCCAAGAAATGGCACCTTATCTACAACCTTGCTCTGAGTATTTGAGAAAACACCACCAATGACGATGGTCTCGCCATCGTTGACCAGGACCTTGGCGTTGACTTCGTTTTTCTTGATGGGGGGTACATCCTGAACCTTGTTCAGGTAGTCCGGTTCGTCCTTGGTCACCTTGACTTCCATGATGATCCGGTTGTCGGGCGTGATCTGCGGTGTCACTTCCAGCGACAGCGAAGCCTCCTTGAACGACACCGAAGTCGCGCCGCTGGAGCTGGCTTCCTGATAGGGAATCTCTGTGCCCTTAAGGATTTTGGCGGTCTCCTTGTCGGACGTGACCACCTTGGGCTGGGAGACGATTTCCCCGTTGCCGGTTTTCTCCATGGCCGTCAGCTCCAGGTCCAGCAAGACGTTATCGGTGATGAAGGCGATGCCGATTCCCGAGGTGTTGTTGGCTACGCCCATGTCGACGAACGGTGAGTTGGTGCTGGTACTGCCGGGCGTGCCAATGGTCGATGACCCATTGAGTCCATTGCTGACGCCGGAGGTGTTCCAGTTGCCCTTGTTCTGTATCGAACCACCCCAGCGCACCCCGAGGCTTTTGTCATAGTCGACGTTGGCTTCGACAATGCGCGCCTCGATCATCACCTGACGCACAGGGATATCCAGCTGCGTGACGATCCTGCGCAGCTCATCCAGCCGGTCCTGGGTCTGGTAGGCAATGATGTTGTTGGTGCGTTCATCGACGGTGATTGATCCCCGTTCGTCGGGTTTCGCTTCGGCACTGGTCACCGACTGGAAGAGCTTGGCGATATCCGCCGCCTTGGCGTAATTGACCTGCAACAGCTCCCGACGCAACGGCGCCAGATCGGCAATCTGCTTTTGCGATTCGAGCTCCTGACGCTCACGGGCAGCAATTTCATCGGCCGGCGCAACCAGCAGGACATTGCCGACCTTGCGCTTGTCCAGCCCCTTGGTTTTCAGCACCAGATCCAGCGCCTGATCCCACGGCACGTTCTGCAAGCGCAGGGTAATTCCCCCCTGGACCGTGTCGCTGGCCACCAGATTGAGGTTGGTGAAATCGGCGATCAGTTGCAGCACCGAGCGCACATCGATGTCCTGGAAGTTCAGCGATAGCTTCTCGCCACTGTAGGCCTGTTGCCCGGCTTTGCGTTTTTGCAGTTCGTCGACCGTCGCCGGGCGAACGCTGACCGTGAGCTTATTGTCAGTCTGATAGGTCGAGTAATCGAACGTGCCGCCGGGCTCAATGCTGATGGTGGCTCGATCGCCGCTCGCGCTGGCATTGACGAACTGCACGGGCGTGGCGAAATCCTTCACGTCCAGGCGCACGCGCAATCGCTCGGGCAATAAGGTCTTGGCAAATCCGACGATGATCCTGCCTTCGCGCTCTTGTATGTCGGGCGCAATCGATGGATCCGACAAGTCGATCACCACGTTGCCTTCGCCCTGGGTCCCCCGCTGGAAATCCACACCCCGAATGGCCTTGCCCGCCGTCGCGACGGCTCGTGCCGGAACCGGCGTTGCTACCGCCGCCGGCCTGGATATCGACGGTTTGACTCCCTGCCCGACAACAACCAGCAGATTGTTACCTTCTATTCGCGAGTCGTACGGGGCCGGCTGGGTCAGGTTGATGATCAATCGCGTACGGTCCCGGGCTTCCACCACCGTCGCACTTCGGGCATTTCCACTGCCCAGATCGTGAGTCTTGCTCGCCAGCTGACTGGCGACACCCGGCAAATCCAGGGCAATCCGGGCTGGCGAATCCGTCGTGTAGCCGTGGGGCACCGGGGGCGGCGCATCGAACGACAACTTCAACTCGACACGGTCACCCGGCAGCGCTGCGACATCCAGCGCCTTGAGATTGGCCGCTTGTACCATCGGCGACAACAACGCTATCCATAGCGAAAGGCCGACGGTGGAAAGAATCCTGTTCATTATTGGAGTTCCACTATGAGTGCTCTTTCAAAGGGATGGTCCGGGGACGCTCCAGCCACGCACCCTGACCATCGGGGACAATTTCAACCATATCGACTTGAGAGCCACTGATCGCAACGATCCGTCCGTGGTTACGCCCCAGGTAATCGCCGACTTTCAGCCGGTGCACCCCACCCGCCCCCCGCAGCAGGGCATAGGAGCCCGTTGCATTGGAAAGGGTGCCGACCATTTCAAACTGCTCGATGTTGAAGCCTTCGAGGTATTGCTTGACCCGACCCGGGTCGGGCTTGACGTTACCCGAACCCCGCCGCCGGGCCGCCAGATCGGTGCTGATCTGCGGCGAAAACGGGCTGCGCAGATTCGCCGCGTTGTAAGTGAATGCAGGGTAAGACTGGAATACTGGCGTTGGTTCAATCTTCCCTGGCCCTAGCAGGCGCATTTCGTTCATGTACGCGTCCAGATCGGTGTAGTCATCCCCCCCGCCACAACCGGACAGGGCAGACAGCAATACCACCACCGAAAAACTACGTGCCGGGCTCATTGATGCTGTCCCTTGTCGTTGTAGCGGTAGGTCTTGGCGAGGATGGTCAAGCGCAGTTTCGGACCACCCTCAGGGCTGACAGGAGCCAGATCGAAATCGTGCAAGGTAACGATTCGCGGCAACCCGGCCACACCACTGACGAAGGTGGCCAGGTCGTGGTATTCCCCGGTGACCGTGATCTGGATCGGCAGTTCGATGTAGAACGGCTGGGCCACCTCCGGCAGCAACTTGATCTCTTCGAACTCCAGGCCACTGCCGAGGCCCGTACGCGTGATGTCTTCGAGCAAGCCGGGCACTTCGGTATCGCTGGGCAGTTGCCGCAACAGCACGACGAAGGTGTTCTCCATCTCTTTCAACTGCCGGGTATAGAGATCCAGGTTCGCCGCCATGCGGGCCTTGCTGGCGAACTGCTCCTTGAGTGTCGACTCTTCCTCGCGCTTGAGATCGAGCTGGCTCACAAGGTCGCGGGTGGAAAAGTTATAGCCAAAGGCCATCACCAGAAACACGAGCAAGGCGGCCACCAGACACTTGATCGCCGGCGGCCAGGCGCCCATGTTGCTGGTATCCAGATCATTGATGTCGATCTTGCGCACCCCTTCAAACCATTCGGACAGACTCATTTGCCCCCCTCCGGTGTTGCGGGTTGAGTCTGGCGGACGGTCAACTGGAAGACGTTTGCCTGCTCCAACTGGCCGGCAGCCGTGGCCTTGACTTCGCTCAGGCTCGGCGCCTCGAACCAGTCTGATGCCTCGAGGTTGCGCATCAATTCTGAAACGCGGTTGTTGGATTGCGCGGCACCGGTGATGGACAAGGTCTTTGCGGTCATTTTCACTTCGGTGAAATACACGCCGTCGGGCAGGGCTCGCGCCAACTGGTCAAATATTCGCCCGCTGATTTGGCGATTGCCTTGCAGGCCCTGGATGACAGCCATGCGCTCGACCAATTGCTGACGGCGCGCCTTGAGATCATTGATCTGGCTGATTCGATCATCGACCACGGCGACTTGCTTGCCGATGTAATCGTTACGGGCGACTTGCTGGTCGATGGCACCGCTAATGACCTGGTTCGCAACCAGCACCGCCCCCATCGCGCCCACCATTGCCGCCACCAGGACCAGCAGGAAGCGCTTGCGGCGGACTTCACGTCGCTCCTCGCGCCAGGGTAAAAGGTTGATCCGTGCCATCAGTCGAAGCTCCTGAGGGCCAGACCGCAGGCGATCATCAACGCCGGCGCATCACTAGCCAAGGCAGCGCCATTGACCTTGCTGCCCAGAGTCATTTCGCAAAACGGGTTCGCGACCTGGGTCGGCGTACCCAATTGCTGCTCGATCAAACGGTCCAGCCCCGAGATCGACGCCGTACCGCCGGCCAGCAGGACATGGTCGACGGCGCTGTACTGGCCGGAAGCAAGGAAGAAGTGCAACGAGCGCGACACCTGCTGCACCAGCGCCTCTCGAAATGGCTGCAAGACCTCAGCGGCATAGTCATCCGGCAACCCGCCCTTCTTTTGCGCCAGCCCCGCCTGCTCCAGCGTCAGGCCGTAGCGACGCTGGATTTCCTCGGTCAGTTGCCGACCGCCGAACAGTTGTTCGCGGGTGTAGATAATCCGCCCGTTGTGCAGCACGCTCAGGGTGGTCATGGTGGCGCCGATGTCCACCACTGCGACCGTCAAAGGTTTCTCGGAAACCGCGAGTCGACTGGCCAGAAGTTCGAATGAACGCTCCAGCGCGTAGGCCTCGACATCGACCACGCGGGCGGTCAGCCCCGCCAGGGCCAGGGCGGCCTCGCGGACTTCGACGTTTTCCTTGCGACAAGCGGCGAGCAGCACGTTGACGCGCTCGGGATTACGCCCGGAGGTGCCCTGGACTTCAAAGTCGATCGCGACTTCGTCCAGGGGATAAGGAATGTACTGGTCAGCCTCGATTTTCAGCTGGCTTTCCATTTCGTCTTCGCAAAGACCGGCATCCATCTCGATGGTCTTGGTGATCACCGCTGAGCCCGCCACGGCCACGGCCACGTTCTTGAGGGCGGTTCTGGCCTTGGCCAGCGCGCGAGTGAGGGCCAGCCCCACACCTTCGAGCTCGGCGATATTCTTTTCGATCACCGCGCCGACCGGCAATGGTTCGACCGCATAGGCCTCGACCCGGTAGCGCTCACCCTGACGGCTCAACTCAAGAAGTTTCACCGAGGTGGAACTGATGTCGATTCCCAGCAGCGTATTGGATTTTTTCTTGAAGAGTCCTGGCACTACCAATTCCCTATGACTTTCCGTGAGTTACGGACTCTGCAATGTCCATTGCGTTCAATCCACCCGTCTTGACAGCAGCGCCAGCCACGCTCCCGATCAGAAAAATGCTTATAATGCCCAGCGTTTTTTTCCGCTTTTTGCTCAAGCGCGGGTCGTTCTCGTTTAGCCTGAACCCTGTTGCCCAATTCATTTTTTACCCTGGATATCCAAAAGCCTTGATTCGTCTGCTGAAGTTTTTCGGTTGGTCCATCGTCGCGGTTTTCTGCGGACTCCTTCTGGGTCTGAGCGGGGCGTACCTTTACCTTAGTCCCGGACTACCGTCCGTGGAGGCGCTGAGAAGCATCCAGTTGCAGATCCCTTTGCGGGTCTACAGCAGCGATAACAAGTTGATCGCAGAATTTGGCGAAATGCGCCGTACACCGATCCGTTTCGCCGACATTCCCCCCAATTTCATCAATGCGTTACTAAGTGCTGAAGACGACAATTTCGCCAACCACTACGGCGTCGATCCGAGCAGCCTGATGCGTGCCGCGACCCAACTGGTCAAAAGCGGACACATCCAGTCCGGCGGCAGCACGATCACCATGCAGGTGGCGAAGAACTTCTTCCTGACCAGCGAACGCAGCTTTTCACGCAAGACCACCGAGATCCTGCTGGCCCTGCAGATCGAACAGCAGCTGACCAAGGACGAGATCCTCGAGCTGTACGTCAACAAGATCTATCTGGGTAACCGCGCCTACGGCATCGAGGCGGCGGCGCAGGTCTATTACGGCAAATCGATCCGCGATGTCAGCCTGGCGCAGATGGCGATGATCGCCGGCCTGCCCAAGGCGCCGTCGCGCTTCAACCCGCTGGCCAACCCGGCGCGCAGCAAGGAGCGTCGCGACTGGATCCTGGGGCGCATGTACAAGCTCGGAAAAATCAGCGAGGCCGACTACACCGCTGCAGTCAACGAGCCACTGAACGCCAGCTATCACGTGCCGACCCCGGAAGTGAACGCCCCGTACATCGCCGAAATGGCCCGTGCCGAAATGGTCGGGCGTTACGGTAGCGACGCGTATACCGAAGGCTTCCGCGTCACGACCACGGTACCGAGCGACCTCCAGGAGCTGGCCAACACCGCGGTCCACGAAGGCCTGATGACCTACGACCAGCGTCACGGCTATCGCGGGCCAGAGTCGCGGCTGCCGGGCAAGACCCGCGAGGCCTGGGCAACCGAGCTGACCAAACAACGCATCATCAGCGGCCTGGAACCGGCCATCGTGACCCAGGTCGACAAGACCGGCCTGCAGGTACTGACCCGCACCGGCCAGGAACACGTGAACTGGGACACCATGAAGTGGGCCCGGCCGTTCCTGAACACCAACAGCATGGGCGCCAACCCGAAACAACCCTCGGACGTGGCCCAGGTCGGCGATCTGATTCGCGTGCAGCGTCAGCCGGACAATTCGCTGAAGTTCAGCCAGATCCCGCAGGCCCAAGGCGCTCTGGTGTCCCTGGACCCGCAGAACGGCGCCATTCGTTCGCTGGTCGGGGGCTTCGCCTTCGAGCAGAGCAACTACAACCGTGCATTGCAGGCCAAGCGCCAGCCGGGCTCGAGCTTCAAACCGTTCGTCTACGCCGCCGCACTGGATAGCGGCTACACCGCCTCCAGCCTGGTGAACGACGCACCGATCGTGTTCGTCGACGAGTACCTGGACAAGGTCTGGCGCCCGAAGAACGACACCAACACCTTCCTCGGCCCGATTCGCCTGCGTGAAGCGCTGTACAAGTCGCGCAACCTGGTGTCGATCCGCTTGCTGCAAGCGATGGGCGTCGGCAAGACCATCGACTACATCACGCGCTTCGGCTTCAACAAACAGGACCTGCCACCCAACCTGTCCCTGGCACTGGGCACTGCGACCCTGACGCCAATGGAAATCGCCACCGGCTGGAGCGCCTTCGCCAACGGCGGCTACAAGATCACCCCGTACATCATCGACAAGATCGAAAGCCGCAACGGCGACACACTGTTCGTCGCCAACCCGCCGAGCGTGCCTCAGGGCGGCGCTGCCAGCGATGGCATTGCCGTGCCAGCCGCCCAAGCCTTCACGGTCAACGCAACGCCGGGCGAGGTACCGGGCACTACGCCGACACCACAAGCACCCGCCGTGGCCGAACGCATCGTTGATGGGCGCACCACGTACATCCTCAACAGCATGCTTGAGGATGTGATCAAGCTCGGCACCGGTCGCCGCGCGCTCGCCCTGGGCCGCCCTGACATTGCCGGCAAGACCGGTACGACCAACGAATCCAAGGACGCCTGGTTCTCCGGCTACAACGCCGATTACGTGACGACCGTGTGGACCGGCTTCGATCAACCGGAAAGCCTGGGTCGCAAGGAATTCGGCGGCACCGTCGCGCTGCCGATCTGGATGAACTACATGGGCGCCGCGCTCAAAGGCAAACCACCACATACTCAACCGGAGCCCGAAGGCATCCTCAGCCTGCGAGTCGATCCGATCAGCGGTCGCGCGGCCAGCCCGGGCACCCCGGGGGCCTACTTTGAACTGTTCAAGGTCGAAGATACGCCACCGTCCGGGAACGAGCTGGGCAACGGTCTGGCACCTGGCAGCCCGCTGCCGGCGGATGAAGCGGCGCCGATCGATTTGTTCTGATTGCAGGACCAACATAAAGCCCCGCTCTTCTGTAGAAGGCGGGGCTTTTTTGCATCCGGGTTTCCTGTCATATCGCCATCGCGAGCAAGCTCGCTCCCACAGGGGTACGCATTCCAATGTGGGAGCGGGCTTGCTCGCGAAGGGGCCATCAGAAACCCCACAAAACCTTCAGGCACAAAAAAGCCCCGACTCTCACAAGCCGGGGCTTTTCGTTGAAGCGCTACAACGGCTTAGCCGTTGAACACGTCATCCACGCTTTTGAGCGGGTAGTTCTTCGGATACGGCAGGGTCGCCACGCCGGTCTCGATGGCAGCTTTGGCCACGGCATCGGAGATCAGGGTGATCAGACGGGCATCCATTGGCTTCGGAATGATGTACTCACGACCGAATTCCAGCTTGATGCCGCCGTAGGCGTCGCACACTTCCTGAGGTACCGGCAGCTTGGCCAGTTCACGCAGGGCGTTGGCCGCAGCCACTTTCATTTCTTCGTTGATGCGCTTGGCGCGAACGTCCAGGGCACCGCGGAAGATGAACGGGAAGCCCAGTACGTTGTTGACCTGGTTCGGGTAGTCGGAACGACCGGTGGCCATGATCACGTCGCTACGGGTAGCGTGCGCCAGCTCCGGGGAGATTTCCGGATCAGGGTTCGAGCAGGCGAACACGATCGGGTTAGGCGCCATCGACAGCAGGCCTTCAGCACTCAGCAGGTTCGGGCCGGACAGACCAACGAACACATCGGCGCCTTGCAGGGCGTCAGCCAGGGTGCGCTTGTCGGTCGCGTGAGCGAACACAGCCTTGTACTGGTTCAGGTCGTCACGGCCGGAGTGGATCACGCCGGTGCGGTCGACCATGTAGATGTTTTCGATGTTGGCGCCCATGCTCACCAGCAACTTCATGCAGGAGATGGCGGCAGCGCCGGCACCCAGGCAGACGATCTTGGCTTCCGGCAGGGTTTTGCCAGCGATTTCCAGGGCGTTGATCATGCCGGCGGCGGTCACGATAGCGGTGCCGTGCTGGTCATCGTGGAATACCGGAATATCGCACTGCTCGATCAGAGCGCGCTCGATTTCAAAGCACTCTGGTGCCTTGATGTCTTCCAGGTTGATGCCACCGAAGGTGATGGAGATGCGCTTGACGGTGTCGATGAAGGCTTGCGGGCTTTCGGAGTCGACTTCGATGTCGAAAACGTCGATGCCGGCGAAGCGCTTGAACAGTACGCCCTTGCCTTCCATCACTGGCTTGGAAGCCAATGGGCCGAGGTTACCCAGACCGAGAATCGCGGTGCCATCGGAAATGACTGCAACCAGGTTGCCTTTGCCGGTGTACTTGTAGGCCAGTTCAGGATCGCGGGCGATCTCGCGTACTGGTTCGGCTACGCCCGGGCTGTAGGCCAGCGACAGGTCGCGAGCGGTAGCAGTGGCCTTGGTGAGCTCGACACTCAGCTTCCCTGGACGAGGATTGGCGTGATATTCGAGAGCGGCAGTTTTCAGATCAGACATTTTGGCATTCCGCTTTTTACTGTTGGACAGACTGGTCAGCGAGGATACGCGCCTCGCAAAGTCCCCACAAGACTGACTGGTCACCCCTGTCAAGCGCCCGGCCCTACGACTTTGGGCCAAGAGCCACGGCAGACAAGGGTTAGACTGTTCACAATCAGCGCAAAAAATGTCTACAATTTTTTATCACTGCACGACTTGAAACATCGCCGGGTCGGTCAAGGGCAACATCCAGCGCGCCTGACCTTCTTTCAGTCCGCCACGTCGCGAACGATCCAGCACCCAACCGCGCGCCTCGATCTGCTTGCCTTCGAGCCTTTCCAGCAAGGCCGTATCAAACCGCCCCAGCAGATTGGGTGCAACGCGCAATACAACCGAATCCTGTAACTCGATCCAAACCCCGCCACGATTGCGTTGAACCTTGCTCACACGACCGCTGAGCACGGCGAAACCGGAAGTGCTGATCTGCTCCGCCTTCAGTACAGGCGACTGGCGCCACACACCGAGCCCGGCCTGTCGAGCGCTGGTTTCTGCAGCTTGCTGACAGGCGACCAGATCGACATTTGGCGCCACGGCCACCTGAAAACCCAGGCCTTCGGCGAGCATTTGCGCTTCGAGGTTGACGCCATTGGCACCGTAGACATGAGCCAGGGTGCGGCCGTAATGGTCCTTGCCTTCTTTGCCAGGCAGCAAATCAACCTGCCCGTCGCTAGCCGCCACCAGGGCTTCGAGTCGCTTGCGCGCGACCACGGCGAACGGTTCGTCGGAACGGCCATTCTTGCCAAGCTCCGGCGTATTCAAGCCGATCATGCGCACACTGCGGCCATCGCTCAGGCGCAGGGTGTCGCCGTCCACCACCCGCTGCACCGCGACGGGCGCCAGGCCGCTGGGTGCCGGGCAAAATGCCTGGGCGCCGGATAGCCAAATCGCGGACATAAAAAAGGCGCCCGCGAGGGACGCCTTTTTCATCAGCATGGAAAAACCGGAACGGCTTCCCAAGTTGATTGGCCTTAGGCCTTTTTCGCGCCGAAAGCACCGAAACGGTCGGCGAAGCGCTGTACGCGGCCGCCAGTGTCCAGAGTCTTCTGCTTACCGGTGTAGAACGGGTGGCATTCGTTGCAAACGTCGATCGCCAGGGCTTTGCCGAAGGTCGAACGGGTTTCGAACTTGTTGCCGCAGCTGCAGGTAACAGCAACTGCTGGGTATTCTGGATGGATATCAGCTTTCATGGTGTCTTCCTCAGGCTAGCGTGCCGCCACCCAACACTATTGTTGAATACCGCACGTAATTAGGCCGCGGATTCTACCAGACAATGCCAATCACGCAAGCTGTCCCTGAGACCGACCGTCTGCTAGGCTCCCGGCCCAATACGCGATCCCTGTGGGAGCGAGCTTGCTCGCGATGAGGGTGTGTCATTCGGCATATGCGTTGCCTGACACGGCGCTATCGCGAGCAAGCTCGCTCCCACAGGGGGACATGCAACCCCGCTTTTATCTTCCGCTGATCGAGATCCCCCGCGTGCCCGACGCCATTTTGCGCCTCGCCCTGCCTTCGCCGCTGCGCCGCCTGTTCGACTACCGCGCTCCGGCTGGCGTCCTGCGCGCCCAGTTGCACCCCGGCATGCGCCTGCGGGTACCGTTCGGCCGACGGGAGATGATCGGTATTCTGGTAGAAGTCACCGACACCAGCGAAGTGCCGGTCGAGAAACTCAAGCCGGCCCTGGCCCTGCTCGACGCTACGCCACCGCTGCCGCCCGCGCTGTTCAAGCTGTGCCTGTGGACATCCCAGTATTACCAGCACAGCCTCGGCGACACCTTGAGCTGGGCGCTGCCGGTTTTACTGCGCCAGGGTGAATTAGCCGAAGCACGCCAGGAGCGCTTCTGGTCCGCCGCCCCTGGGGCCAGCCTCGACGATCCGCGCATCGCCCGCGCCCCGCGCCAGCGTGAAGCCCTGGCCACGCTGGCCCAACATCCCCATGGCGTCGCCCATCAATTGCTGAGCAAACTGATGCTGAGCAAGGACAGCCTGGATTTGCTGCTAGCCAAGGACCTGGTGCAGATCGAGATCCGCCGGCACGCCCCGGGCGCACGCCACGAACACTGGCTGGCGCAACCGGAACTCCCCCTAAACCCGGAGCAGCGCGCCGCCTATGAGGCGATTCGCGCCGGCTTCGACAGTTATCACGCGTTCCTGCTGGCCGGCGTCACCGGCAGCGGCAAGACCGAAGTCTATCTGCAGTTGATCCGCGAAACCCTCGAGGCCGGCAAGCAGGCGCTGGTGCTGATCCCGGAAATCAACCTCGGCCCGCAGACCCTGGCGCGCTTCGAACAGCGTTTCAATGCCCGTATCGCGCTGATCCATTCGGCGGTCAATGACCGCGAACGCCTCGAGGCCTGGCTGGCCGCGCGGGACGGTGAGGCCGACATCATTATCGGCACCCGCTCGGCCCTGTTCACACCGATGAAGAACCCCGGCCTGATCATCATCGACGAAGAGCACGACGGCTCCTATAAACAGCAGGAAGGTTTGCGCTACCACGCCCGTGATCTGGCATTGGTGCGGGCGCGACAGGAAAACATCCCGATTGTCCTCGGTTCCGCCACCCCTTCGCTGGAAAGCCTGCACAACGCCTACACCGGCCGCTACGGGCTACTGCGCTTGAACGAGCGAGCCGGCGGCGCCAAACAGCCGCGCTTCCTGCGTCTGGACGTGAAAAGCCGCCCGCTGGACAGCGGCATTTCCGGGCCGATGCAACAAGCCATCGGCCAGACTCTGGCCGCCGGACAGCAAGTCCTGGTGTTCCTCAACCGCCGCGGCTTCGCCCCGACCCTGCTGTGTCATGACTGTGGCTGGATGTCCGAGTGCCAGCGCTGTGACGCGCGAATGACCGTGCACCAGCGTTACGGCGAGTTGCGCTGCCACCATTGCGGCTACGTCGAACACGTGCCGCGCCAGTGCCCGAAGTGCAACAAGGTCGATCTGCGCCCCGTTGGCGCCGGCACCGAACGGGCCGAGGAGCGCCTGGCGATTCTGTTCCCGGACTATCCGGTGCTGCGGGTCGACCGCGACAGCACATCGCGCAAGGATGCGATGAACCAGTTGTTCGCGACCATTCAAAAAGGCCAGCCGTGCATCCTGATCGGCACGCAGATGCTTGCCAAAGGTCACCACTTTCCACGGGTGACGCTGGTGTCGATCCTCGACGCCGACGGCGGCCTGTTCTCCGGCGACTTCCGCGCCAGCGAGCGCATGGCTCAATTGATCGTGCAGGTCGCCGGCCGCGCAGGTCGCGCCGAAGAGCCGGGCAAGGTGATTATCCAGACGCACCTGGCCGACCATCCGCTGCTGGTGCAATTGACCGAGCAAGGCTATTTCGCCTTTGCCGAACAGGCCTTGAGCGAACGCCGCGCGGCCGGTCTGCCGCCGTTTGCGCACCTGGCGCTGCTGCGGGCCGAGGCGCATAAACCGGGTCAGGCCGAAGGCTTCCTGGATGAGGCTTGCAGCGAGGCGGAGCGTTTGCTGGCCGAGCAGAATCTGACCGGGATCGAGTTATTGGGACCGGTCCCGGCACCGATGGAGCGCCGGGCCGGGCGTTACCGTGCGCAACTGTTGGTACAGGCTACGGCGCGAGCACCCTTGCATCGATTGCTGGCCAGTTGGTTGCTGGTGCTGGAGCAGATGCCGAGCGGGCGGGCGGTGCGTTGGTCCTTGGATGTCGACCCCGTAGATCTATATTGATTTTGAGATCGCTTTCGCGAGCAAGCCCGCTCCCACAGTGGTTCTCGGGTGGAACTAAATTTTGTATCCACCTCAAAACCTGTGGGAGCGAGCTTGCTCGCGATGGGGCCCTAATTGTCACCACACATCCACATCCTGCCTGCTAAGGTTGGCAAGCCCGTCTTCGCAACGGATAATGCCCAGTTTTTCCACCAGCGCATGATGCGCCGCCGCGCCTGCGGTCGAAAGAGAAGACCATGAAAGACACCATTCGCCAGCTGATCCAACAAGCCATCACCCAACTCGTCAACGAAGGTGTGTTGCCTGAAGGCCTGTCGCCGGCGATCCAGGTGGAAAACTCCCGCGACAAGAAGAACGGCGATTTCGCCAGCAACATCGCCATGATGCTGGCCAAGCCCGCCGGCATGAAGCCCCGCGACCTGGCGGAAAAAATCATCGCCGCCCTGCCGGCTGACGAAAATGTCGCCAAGACCGAAATCGCCGGCCCGGGCTTCCTGAACTTCTTCCAGAACACCGACGCCCTGGCCGCACGCCTGGACGCGGCCCTGGCCGACACCCACATCGGCGTGCGCAAGGCCGGCCCGGTGCAGCGCACCGTGGTCGACCTGTCGGCGCCGAACCTGGCCAAGGAGATGCACGTCGGTCACCTGCGCTCGACCATCATCGGCGACGGCGTGGCCCGCGTGCTGGAGTTCCTCGGCGACACCGTGATCCGTCAGAACCACGTCGGCGACTGGGGCACCCAGTTCGGCATGCTGATGGCTTACCTGCAGGAAAACCCGATCACCAGCGACGAGCTGTCGGACCTGGAAAACTTCTACCGTGCCGCCAAGCAACGCTTCGACGAATCCGAAGAGTTCGCCGACCGTGCCCGTGGCCTGGTGGTCAAGTTGCAGGCCGGCGACGCCGATTGCCTGGCCCTGTGGACCAAGTTCAAGGACATCTCGCTGTCCCACTGCCAGAAGATCTACGAACTGCTCAACGTTAAACTGACCATGGCCGACGTGATGGGCGAAAGCGCCTACAACGACGACCTGATCAACGTGGTCAACGACTTGAAGGCCGCAGGCATGCTGGTCGAGAGCAACGGCGCCCAGTGCGTGTTCCTCGACGAGTTCAAGAACGCCGACGGCGACCCACTGCCGGTGATCATCGTCAAGGCTGACGGCGGCTACCTCTACGCCACCACCGACCTGGCGGCCGTGCGCTACCGTAGCGGCAAGCTCAAGGCCGATCGTGCGCTGTACTTCGTCGACCAGCGTCAGGCCCTGCACTTCCAGCAAGTGTTCGCCGTGGCGCGCAAGGCCGGTTTCGTGACCCATCCGATGGAAATGGAACACATGGGCTTCGGCACCATGAACGGCGCGGACGGTCGTCCGTTCAAAACCCGTGATGGCGGTACCGTGAAGCTGATCGACCTGCTGACCGAAGCCCAGGAACGCGCCTACACCCTGGTCAAGGACAAGAACCCGGAGCTGGCCGAAGCCGAGCTGCGCAACATCGCCAAGGTCGTGGGCATCGGCGCAGTGAAGTACGCCGACCTGTCCAAGCACCGCACCAGTGACTACAGCTTCAACTTCGACCTGATGCTCAACTTCGAAGGCAACACCGCGCCGTACCTGCTGTACGCCTACACCCGCGTGGCCGGCGTGTTCCGCAAGCTCGGCAAGGACTTCAGCGAAGTCGAAGGCCAGATCGTCCTCGAAGCGGCACACGAGCATGAACTCGCGGCGAAGCTCGCGCAGTTTGGCGAAATCCTGAACAACGTGTCCGAAAAAGGCACCCCGCACATCCTTTGCACTTACCTGTACGACGTCGCCGGCCTGTTCTCCAGCTTCTACGAGAACTGCCCGATCCTCGCCGCCGATACCCCGGCACAAATGCAGAGCCGCCTGCGCCTCGCCGCGCTGACCGGACGCACCCTCAAGCAAGGCCTGGAACTCTTGGGCCTGGAAACTCTGGAGCGTATGTAAGTTGGCTGCCAAGAAAAAACCTGCACCCAAGCGTGGCGCCAGCCGTTACCAAGCTCCTGCAAAGCAACCGATTCCGGGTTGGTTGTGGATGGTCATCGGCCTCACCGTCGGTGCGTTCCTTGTGTTCTTGATGAAACTGGAGCCGGGCAAGGGCAGCGACACGGTCAAGCGTGAAAAGGTTGAGCAACAGCAACAGCAGAAAGCCAGCAAGATCGCCGAGGCCAACAAGACCCCGCCGAGCCCGACGCAACCGGTGAAGCCGAAGTACGACTTCTACACCTTGCTGCCGGAATCGGAAGTCATCGTGCCGCCGGATGCCGTGCCGGAAAAAACCCTGCCGACGCCGCAAGTGCCTGCCATCCCGACCACGCCGGTCACCCCGGCCGAAGCGGCGAAGATCGACACCGCACGGGCCCAGGCTGCCTTGGCCGGGATTACTCCGCCTCCTGCACCACCGGTCAAGGCTGCGCCTGTGACGAAGTTTTTCCTGCAGGCTGGCTCGTTCCGCAAAGAGACTGATGCGGACAAAGTGCGGGCGCAGATCATCCTGCTGGGCCAGGCCGTGGCGGTTGAATCCGGCACGGTGAAAGACGAAACCTGGTATCGGGTTCTGGTCGGGCCGTTCAGCAACCGCGAGCAACTGACCACCGCGCAGAAACAATTGGCGGGCGCAGGCTTCAGCAATTTGTTGTTACAACAACGCCAGAGCCGCTGAATCCTCCCTGTGGGCACCTTGCTTGAGGTCGCCCACAACCCCTGTGGCGAGGGGGCTTGCCCCCGCTGGGGTGCGAAGCGCCCCCAAACCCGGACACCACGTTGCTTCAGACAAATCCGGGATACCGGTTTTACGGCCGCTGCGCGACCGAACGGGGGCGAGCCCCCTCGCCACAGTTATTGCACGCCATTCGTCCCCCGCCGCTTCCTTCAGTTGAAATCCTCTCCACCACCCCCATATGAATGGGCATAAGGCATTTTCGCCCCGCTGCGTGGAGACTCTTCCCTTGACCACCATCGTTTCAGTTCGCCGCCACGGCAAAGTCGTCATGGGCGGCGACGGCCAGGTTTCCCTTGGTAATACCGTGATGAAAGGCAACGCGAAAAAAGTTCGCCGCCTGTACCACGGTCAGGTCATCGCCGGTTTTGCCGGTGCCACCGCTGACGCCTTTACCCTCTTCGAACGCTTCGAAGGCCAGCTTGAAAAACACCAGGGTCACCTGGTGCGCGCCGCCGTCGAACTCGCCAAAGAATGGCGCACCGACCGTTCCCTGAGCCGCCTTGAAGCCATGCTCGCGGTCGCCAACAAGGACGCCTCCCTGATCATCACCGGCAACGGCGATGTGGTTGAGCCCGAAGACGGCCTGATCGCCATGGGTTCCGGTGGCGCCTACGCCCAGGCCGCGGCCAGCGCGCTGCTGAAAAAGACCGACCTGTCAGCCCGGGAAATCGTCGAAACCGCCCTCGGTATCGCCGGCGACATCTGTGTATTCACCAACCACACCCAGACCATTGAGGAGCAGGACTGCGCCGAGTAAGCCCGTGCAGCCATCGCACCACGGCTCATTCTTGCTTGAGGTCCACTGAATATTATGTCCATGACTCCCCGTGAAATCGTCCACGAACTCAACCGCCACATCATCGGCCAGGACGATGCCAAGCGCGCCGTCGCCATTGCCCTGCGCAACCGCTGGCGCCGCATGCAACTGCCCGAAGAGCTGCGCGTTGAAGTAACGCCAAAGAACATCCTGATGATTGGCCCGACCGGTGTCGGTAAAACCGAGATCGCCCGTCGCCTGGCCAAACTGGCCAATGCGCCGTTCATCAAGGTCGAAGCGACCAAGTTCACTGAAGTCGGCTATGTCGGCCGCGACGTCGAGTCGATCATTCGTGACCTGGCCGATGCCGCGATCAAGCTGCTGCGCGAACAGGAAATCGTCAAGGTTCGCCACCGCGCCGAAGACGCCGCCGAAGAGCGCATCCTCGATGCATTGCTGCCACCGGCGCGCATGGGCTTCAGCAGCGACGACGCCCCGACTGCCGACTCCAACACCCGCCAGCTGTTCCGCAAGCGCCTGCGCGAAGGTCAGCTGGATGACAAGGAGATCGAAATCGAGGTCGCCGAAATGACCGGCGTCGATATCTCCGCGCCACCGGGCATGGAAGAAATGACCAACCAGTTGCAAAGCCTGTTTGCCAACATGGGCAAGGGCAAGAAGAAAGCCCGCAAGCTCAAGGTCAAGGAAGCGCTCAAGCTGGTGCGCGACGAAGAAGCCGGTCGCCTGGTCAACGATGAAGAGTTGAAGGCCAAGGCCCTGGAAGCGGTCGAGCAGCACGGTATCGTGTTCATCGACGAAATCGACAAGGTCGCCAAGCGTGGCAATTCCGGTGGCGTCGATGTGTCCCGCGAAGGCGTGCAGCGCGACCTGCTGCCGCTGATCGAAGGCTGCACCGTCAACACCAAGCTGGGCATGGTCAAGACCGACCACATCCTGTTCATTGCTTCGGGTGCGTTCCACCTGAGCAAGCCGAGCGACCTGGTGCCCGAGCTGCAAGGCCGTCTGCCGATCCGTGTCGAACTCAAGGCCCTGACCCCTGAGGATTTCGAACGCATCCTCAGCGAGCCTCACGCCTCGCTCACCGAGCAATACTGCGCTCTGCTGAAAACCGAAGGCCTGGGCATCGAGTTCCAGCCGAGCGGCATCAAGCGCATCGCGGAGATCGCCTGGCAGGTCAACGAGAAAACCGAAAACATCGGTGCCCGTCGCCTGCACACCCTGCTCGAGCGCCTGCTCGAAGAGGTGTCGTTCAGCGCCGGCGACCTGGCCAGCGCCCATGACGACAAGGTGATCCAGATCGACGCCGACTACGTCAACAGCCACCTGGGTGAATTGGCACAGAACGAAGACCTGTCCCGTTATATCCTGTAAGCCATACTTACAGCGATAGAGATCCTGTGGGAGCGAGCCTGTGGCGAGGGGGCTTGCCCCCGTTGGGGCGCGAAGCGCACCTAAAACCAGCCACCGCGATCCTGAATCAGAATGCGGTGATCGGTTTTACGACTGCTTCGCAGTCGAACGGGGGCAAGCCCCCTCGCCACAGGCTCGCTCCCACAAGGTTCTGCACAAGACGGACATCTGGCCATGATCCCCACCGACATCAAGCTGCACAAAGCCTCGAAAACCCTGACGCTCAAATACGCGTCCGGCGAGGAGTACACCCTGCCCGCCGAGTTCTTGCGCGTGCACTCTCCTTCCGCCGAGGTCCAGGGCCACGGCAAACCCATCCTGCAATTTGGCAAGATCAACGTAGGACTGACCAAGGTAGAACCCGCCGGTCAGTACGCACTGAAATTGACCTTCGACGACGGCCACGACAGCGGCTTGTTCACCTGGGAATATCTGTACGAGCTGGGGCGACGTTATGACGCACTCTGGGAAGATTATCTGGCCGAGCTAAAAGCCGCCGGAAAAACCCGCGACCCGAACGAATCCGTCGTCAGGCTGATGCTCTAATCCGAGCCTTTTGCTCATTAGAGGGCATTTTCTAATTTCATCTGTTTGAATGCTCCGCTCCAGGGCCGTCGATTGGCCTGCTTGCGAAAAAAATTAAACTCGGGTAACCAATGGAACTGGCAAGTTCCCTGCAGTGCTCTCTGCATTAAAAAAGCAGCGATGCAGTATTAACGGTCACCCCGAGCAGTAGTACCTGGCATTGGCTGTGTGACTACACAGCAGGACCCGGTACTCGTCTCAGGACAATGGAGCGTCGTAGATGAGTAACAAGAATAACGATGACTTGAAGAGTCAAGCCTCGGAAAACACCTTGGGGCTGAATCCTGTCGTTGGACTGCGTGGAAAGGATCTACTGGCTTCTGCTCGAATGGTGCTCAGGCAGGCCATCAAGCAACCGATTCACAGCGCCAGGCATGTCGCTCATTTCGGCCTGGAACTCAAGAACGTGCTGCTCGGCAAATCCGAGCTGCTGCCGACCAGCGATGACCGTCGTTTCGCGGATCCGGCCTGGAGCCAGAACCCGCTCTACAAACGTTATCTGCAAACCTACCTGGCGTGGCGCAAGGAACTCCACGACTGGATCGACGACAGCAACCTGCCGGCCAAGGACGTCAGCCGCGGGCACTTCGTGATCAACCTCATGACCGAGGCCTTCGCCCCGACCAACACGGCGGCCAACCCCGCGGCGGTCAAGCGCTTCTTCGAAACCGGTGGCAAGAGCCTGCTCGACGGCCTCTCGCACCTGGCCAAGGACCTGGTGCATAACGGCGGCATGCCGAGCCAGGTCAACATGGGTGCATTCGAGGTCGGCAAGACCCTTGGTGTGACCGAGGGCGCGGTGATCTTTCGCAACGACGTGCTGGAGCTGATCCAGTACAAGCCGATCACCGAGCAGGTGCATGAACGCCCACTGCTGGTGGTACCGCCGCAGATCAACAAGTTCTACGTTTTCGACCTGAGCCCGGAAAAGAGCCTGGCGCGATTCTGCCTGCGCAACAACATGCAGACCTTCATCGTCAGCTGGCGCAACCCGACCAAGGAGCAGCGCGAGTGGGGCCTGTCGACCTACATCGAAGCGCTCAAGGAAGCGGTTGATGTGGTCACCGCCATCACCGGCAGCAAAGACGTGAACATGCTCGGTGCCTGCTCCGGCGGCATCACCTGCACCGCGCTGCTGGGCCACTACGCGGCAATCGGCGAGAACAAGGTCAACGCCCTGACCCTGCTGGTCAGCGTGCTCGACACCACCCTGGACAGCGACGTGGCCCTGTTCGTCGACGAGCAAACCCTGGAAGCCGCCAAGCGCCAGTCGTACCAGGCCGGTGTACTCGAAGGCCGCGACATGGCGAAAGTCTTCGCCTGGATGCGCCCCAACGACCTGATCTGGAACTACTGGGTCAACAACTACCTGTTGGGCAACGAGCCGCCGGTATTCGACATTCTGTTCTGGAACAACGACACCACCCGGTTGCCCGCCGCGTTCCATGGCGACCTGATCGAGATGTTCAAAAGTAACCCGTTGACCCGTGCCGATGCACTGGAAGTGTGCGGTACGCCGATCGATCTGAAGAAGGTCACCGCCGACATCTTCTCGCTGGCCGGTACCAGCGACCACATTACCCCGTGGCGCTCCTGCTACAAGTCGGCGCAACTGTTCGGGGGCAACGTTGAATTCGTGCTGTCCAGCAGCGGACACATCCAGAGCATTCTGAACCCGCCGGGCAATCCGAAATCGCGCTACATGACCAGCACTGAAATGCCCGCCAATGCCGATGACTGGCAGGAAGAGTCGACCAAGCACGCCGACTCCTGGTGGCTGCACTGGCAGGCGTGGCAGGCACAGCGTTCGGGCAACCTGAAAAAAGCTCCGCTGAAATTGGGCAACAAGGCCTATCCCGCGGGTGAAGCCGCGCCAGGCACCTATGTGCATGAGCGGTAACTGACACACCTCGCCCTACTGTAGGAGCGAGCTCGCTCGCGATGGACGTCAACGATAACGCGCACTGCCTGGTTAACGTGTCGTCCTCGCGTTTTTCGCGAGCAAGCTCGCTCCTACAGGGGATCGGGGAAGAATTTGAGAAAGCGACACACAGGGCCAGAAGCATGCCGCAACCCTTCATATTCCGTACCGTCGATCTGGATGGCCAGACGCTCCGCACGGCGGTACGCCCCGGCAAGCCTCACTTGACGCCCCTGCTGATATTCAACGGCATCGGCGCCAACCTGGAGCTGGTGTTCCCGTTCATCGCTGCACTGGATCCGGACCTGGAAGTCATCGCCTTCGACGTACCCGGCGTCGGCGGTTCGTCGACACCAAACCGGCCGTACCGTTTTCCGAGCCTTGCGAAGCTCACGGCGCGGATGCTCGACTATCTCGACTACGGGCAGGTCAACGTCATCGGCGTGTCCTGGGGGGGCGCCCTGGCCCAACAGTTCGCCTACGACTATCCGGAGCGCTGCAAGAAACTCGTGCTGGCGGCAACGGCGGCGGGTGCGGTGATGGTACCGGGCAAGCCGAAAGTGCTGTGGATGATGGCCAGCCCGCGACGCTACATCCAACCGTCCCACGTGATCCGCATTGCGCCGATGATCTACGGCGGCGCTTTCCGTCGCGACCCGACGCTGGCCGCGAGCCATGCGGCCAAGGTGCGTTCAGCGGGCAAGCTCGGATACTACTGGCAGCTGTTCGCCGGCCTCGGCTGGACCAGCATCCACTGGTTGCACAAGATCCGCCAGCCGACCCTGGTACTGGCCGGCGACGATGACCCGCTGATCCCGTTGGTCAACATGCGCTTGCTGGCCTGGCGGATCCCCAACGCCCAGTTGCACATCATCGATGACGGGCATTTGTTCCTGATTACCCGGGCCGAAGCGGTGGCCCCGATCATCATGAAATTCCTGGAAGAGGAGCGCCAGCGCGCGGTGATGCATCCGCGTCCGGCGCCATTGGGCAGCTAAACCGCTGCATCAGCGGCCGGCAGGACGCCACGCCGCGCAACAACCCGTTACAGCGTCTATGGTGTTCTGGTTCGGTGTGTTTGTTTTTAGCCTGAAGACGAAGGAGTGTTGACTCATGCGCGAGAAACCAGCGAGGGATTCCTTACCGACTCCCGCCGCGTTCATCAATGCACAGAGTGCGATTACCGGCCTGCGCGGTCGGGATCTGTTATCGACCCTGCGTAGTGTGGCCGCCCATGGCTTGCGCAATCCGGTGCACAGTGCCCGACATGCCCTCAAACTCGGCGGCCAGCTTGGTCGTGTGCTGCTGGGCGAAACCCTGCACCCGACCAACCCGCAGGACGCTCGCTTCACCGATCCGGCATGGAGCCTCAACCCGTTTTATCGGCGCAGCCTGCAGGCCTATCTTAGCTGGCAGAAACAGGTCAAGAGCTGGATCGACGAGAGCGACATGAGCCCGGACGACCGCGCCCGCGCCCACTTTGCGTTCACCTTGCTCAACGACGCCGTATCACCCTCCAACACCCTGCTCAATCCACTGGCGGTCAAGGAGCTCTTCAATTCCGGCGGTAACAGCCTGGTGCGTGGCATCAGCCATTTGGTGGACGATCTGCTGCACAACGACGGCCTGCCCCGGCAAGTCACCAAGCAAGCATTCGAGGTTGGCAAGACGGTCGCCACCTCCACCGGAGCCGTGGTGTTTCGCAACGAACTGCTGGAGTTGATCCAGTACAAACCGATGAGCGAAAAGCAGTATTCCAAGCCCCTGCTGGTGGTGCCGCCGCAAATCAACAAGTACTACATTTTCGACCTGAGCCCCCACAACAGCTTCGTCCAGTACGCGCTGAAAAACGGCCTGCAAACCTTCATGATCAGCTGGCGCAACCCGGATGTGCGTCACCGCGAATGGGGGCTCTCGACCTACGTGGAAGCCGTAGAAGAGGCCATGAATGTCTGCCGGGCGATCACCGGCGCACGGGAGGTCAACCTGATGGGCGCTTGCGCCGGCGGTCTGACCATTGCCGCGCTGCAAGGACACCTGCAGGCCAAACGGCAGCTGCGCAGGGTGTCCAGCGCAACTTACCTGGTGAGCCTGCTCGACAGCCAGATGGACAGCCCCGCAACGCTGTTCGCCGACGAACAGACTCTGGAAGCCGCCAAACGCCGCTCCTATCAGAAAGGTGTACTGGACGGCCGCGACATGGCCAAGGTCTTCGCCTGGATGCGCCCCAACGATTTGATCTGGAGCTACTTCGTCAACAACTACCTGTTGGGCAAGGAGCCACCGGCGTTCGACATTCTCTACTGGAACAACGACAACACGCGCCTGCCGGCCGCCCTGCATGGTGACCTGCTGGACTTCTTCAAGCACAACCCGCTGACTCATCCGGGCGGCCTGGAAGTGTGTGGCACGCCGATCGACTTGCAGAAGGTCACCGTCGACAGCTTCAGCGTCGCCGGCATCAACGATCACATCACGCCGTGGGACGCGGTGTATCGCTCGACGCTGTTGCTCGGTGGCGAGCGGCGCTTCGTGCTGTCCAACAGCGGCCATGTGCAGAGCATCCTCAACCCGCCGAGCAACCCGAAAGCCAACTACGTCGAGAACGGCAAATTCAGCAGCGACCCACGGGCCTGGTACTACGACGCCAAGCGTGTCGATGGCAGTTGGTGGACCCAATGGCTTGGCTGGATTCAGGAACGCTCCGGTGCGCAGAAGGAAACCCACATGGCGCTCGGCAACCAGAACTATCCACCGATGGAGGCAGCACCCGGTACTTACGTGCGCGTGCGCTGACGTTCAACGAGCCACGGCCACTGTCGGCCGTGGCAAGACCCGATCATTAAGAAGACTGGATGAAAACCCGCGACCGGATCCTCGAATGTGCCCTGCAGTTGTTCAATCAGAAGGGCGAACCGAATGTCTCCACCATGGAAGTTGCCAATGAGATGGGCATCAGCCCGGGCAACCTCTACTACCACTTCCACGGCAAGGAGCCTCTGATTCTCGGGCTGTTCGAGCGTTTCCAGGGCGAACTGGCCCCCTTGCTCGATCCACCGGCCGATGCCGAACTGGCACCCGAAGAATACTGGCTGTTCCTGCACCTGATCGTCGAACGCCTGTCCCACTACCGGTTCCTGTTCCAGGATCTGTCGAACCTCGCCGGGCGCCTGCCGAAACTGGCCAAGGGCATTCGCAACCTGCTCAATGCACTCAAGCGCACACTGGCGTCGCTGCTGGCACGATTGAAGGCGCAAGGGCTGCTGGTCAGCGATACCCAGGCACTGGGGCAACTGGTGGAGCAGATCACCATGACGCTGCTTTTTTCACTGGACTATCAGCGGATTCTTGATCGTCAGGGCGAAGTGCGATTGGTGGTTTACCAGATCATGATGCTGGTGGCGCCGCACCTGCTGCCATCGATGAAGGCCGCGACCGAACAGATGGCGATGGAGTACCTGGAAGACCACGAATAACCCTGACACCCACATTGGGCTTGTGTCGGTCAGAGATTCGCACACAAACAAAAACGCCCGACCTTCACAGGCCGGGCGTTTTCTTGAGCCCTGAAAATCAGGACTGACTGGTTGGCGTCGATGGAGCTGGCGCGACAGTCGGGGTGACCGCAGGGGTCGGTGCGGTAGCGGAGTTCGACGCGCTGACCGGAGCGGCCGGCGTTGCCGGTTTGGCAGCTGCCACTGCTGGTTTTGGCGCAACGGCCTTTGGAGCTGCCGGCTTTTTCACCGCTGGTTTTTTCGCCGCAGCGGGTTTGGCCGCTGCAGTTTTCGCTGCAGGCTTGGCGGCCGGTTTAGCCGCTGGTTTGGCGGCGGCTTTTGCAGCCACCGGCTTGGCTGCAGGTTTGGCTGCGGCCGGTTTGGCGGCTGCAGTTTTAGCCGCAGGCTTGGCAGCAGGTTTAGCCGCTGCTTTTGCCAGTGGCTTGGCTGCGGTTTTGGCAGCAGGCTTGGCTGCCGCGGTTTTCGCCGCAACAGGCGCAACCTTGGCACCGGTCAGTTTTTCGATTTGCTTGGTCAGGGTTTCGACCTTGCTGTGCAGTGCCTTGACCTCGTTGCGGCTCGGTACGCCCAGACGCGAAATGGCGCTGTTCAGACGCTTGTCGAAAGCACCTTCCAGCTCATCCCACTTGCCCAGTGCGCGATCTTTCACGCCGCTGATGCGCGACTTGGCCGAAGAAGCGGAGTCCTTGGCGGCGTCGACAGTCTTGCCAACAGCGCTCTTGGTGAGCTTCTCGGCTTTCTCGCCGTCCTTAACCAATGCATCGAAGAGTTTGCTGCCGTCAGTGTCGATCTTCGAGTACACGCCTAAACCAGCCAGCCAGATTTTTCGGGAGTAATCTTCAACCTTCCCGATCCACGAGCTGCCTTCTTTTTCGGTTTTCTTTTTAACAGCCATCCCGTTCTCCTTAAGATTTACGCGCGACACGTTCGAGCAATGCCGTCAGCTCATCGAGCTTAGCAGAGAGTGTCTCAACGTCATGTTTAGACGGAATACCGATACGATTCAAGGTACTTGCGACACGCGTGTCGAACGCCTTCTCGACCTTGTCGAGTTGAACCTCGACCTTGCCTTTGAAAGTGCTGACTTCACTCTTGGCTTCATCGATCTCGGCATTGGCCGCTTCAAGCTTCTCAGCGACTACCTTTTTGCCTTTCTTTTCAACAACCTGACCAGCCTTGATCAGCTCTTGAAAGTACTCGCTGCCCTCTTGGCCGACCTTGGCGTAGGCACCCAGGCCTGCCAGCCAGATCTTGCGGGCATAGGATTTGACGTCGCCCAGCGTGCCGGTCGACGGGTCGATTTTTTTCTTCAAAATAACTTTGGCCATGGTGCACCTCACGCGCAGAAGGTTTGAGGAACTGCCCGGGTAAGTGTCGGGCTCTGGCACAAAGTAGGGAGAAAAATTAGAAACGGCACCCTAACAAATGACATAAACCTTTGAGAGCGCCACACAAAAAACTGTGGGAGCGAGCTTGCTCGCGATAGCGATTCATCAGTCAAAATTAATGTCGACTGACACTGCGCCATCGCGAGCAAGCTCGCTCCCACAGGGGATCTCATTACAGCTGGAAATCAGGCCAGGGCCTTGTCGAGCGCCTTTTCGATTTCCGCTTTGATCATGCCGCTCATGGCCGACATCATCAGGCCCAGTTCCACGTCGACCTTGATCGAATCTTCACTGACATGCACCGCACCCTTCACACCCGAGCGCTTGAGGTTCAAGGTGTCGCCGGACCACTGCGGCTCCAGGCCATACTGATCGGAAAGTTTCTGCGCCAGCTTGTCGGCCTTCTCGCGAGCCGCTTCCTTACCCAGGCCATGGGCACGTTCAACACTAATACGGGCCATCAAATGACTCCTGCTTTATGGATGCTTTCCCGAGGCATCTTGACCACTGCTGCGTCAAAACGTCCCGATGGTTGCCCATCTTACCTTCAGCCTTGCCAAGACAAAGCATGCCTTGGGGATTAGAATGTCGCGCATTCTCTTTTGGTGACAGCGATATGACTGATCAGCGCAAAGGCAGCAATGCCGAACCCACCACTCACTTCGGCTTCAAAAACGTTCCGGAAAGCCAGAAAGCGGAAAAAGTCGCTGAGGTTTTCCACTCGGTAGCCGCCAAGTACGACCTGATGAACGACCTTCTGTCGGGCGGCATGCACCGTCTGTGGAAGCGTTTCGCGATCGAACTGTCGGGCGTTCGTGCCGGTAACCGCGTGCTCGACATCGCCGGCGGCACTGGCGACCTGACCAGAAAATTCTCGCACCTGGTAGGCCCTACCGGCCAGGTCGTGTTGGCCGACATCAACGAATCCATGCTCAAGGTCGGTCGTGACCGCCTCCTGGACCTCGGTGTGGCCGGCAACGTCGAATTCGTCCAGGCCGATGCGGAAAAACTGCCGTTCCCGGACAACCATTTCGACTGCGTGACCATCGCCTTCGGCCTGCGCAACGTGACCCACAAGGAAGATGCACTGCGCTCGATGCTGCGCGTGCTCAAGCCGGGCGGCCGCTTGTTGGTACTGGAGTTCTCCAAGCCGACCAACGCACTGATGTCCAAGGCCTACGATGCTTACTCGTTCGCCTTCATGCCGCTGATGGGCAAGCTGATCACCAACGACTCGGAAAGCTATCGCTACCTGGCCGAATCGATCCGCATGCACCCGAACCAGGAAACCCTGAAGTCGATGATGGTCGAGGCCGGTTTCGACCGCGTGACCTATCACAACATGACCGCAGGCATCGTTGCCCTGCACCGCGGCATCAAGCCCTGATGTTGCTCGCCGGCCTGCTCGCCAGCGTTGAACTCGGCCTGAACCGGGTGCTGCGTCTCGACAGCACGGCGCTGCCGCGGCTGGCGCATTTGACCGGCAAGGTGATTGCCGTCGATTGCCGCAGCCCGGTGCTGCAACTGTTCATCCTGCCCAGCGACGAAGGCCTGATGCTCGCCTCCCAGTGGGAAACCGGCGCCGACTGCACCTTGCGCGCACCTGCCTCGAGCCTGTTGAAACTGGCGATGAGCAAGGACAAGACCTCGGTCCTGCACGCCCCTGAAGTCGAACTCGACGGCGACAGCGGCGTGCTGCTGGAACTGGCGGCGATCCTTCAGGACCTGGAGCTGGACTGGGAGTACGAACTCTCGCGCTGGCTCGGCCCGGTGGCCACGCAACTGGTCGGCGGTCACCTGCGCAGCCGCGCCCGCTGGTATCAGCAAGGGTTCGCCAGCCTCAACCAGAACCTGGGCGAATACCTGGCCGAAGAATCGCGCACCCTCGTCGGCCAGCGCGAAGCCGAAGCCCGATTCAGTGAACTGGACCAGATCAAGCTCGATCTGGAACGTCTCGAGGCGCGTTTCGAGCGCCTTTCCCGATCCCTCGACCCAAGCGATAACGCATGAAGCTGCTTGCCGTCCGCCGTCTGTTGCGCATCCAGCGCGTCGTGATCCGCTACCGCCTCGATGACCTGCTGTTCGCCCTGCCGCTGCCCTGGTTCTTGCGGGCGCTGCGTTACGCCTTGCCGTGGCGCTGGTTCCCGCGCAAAACCCTGGACCTGAGCCGTGGCGCGCGCTTGCGCCTGGCGTTGCAGGACCTGGGGCCGATCTTCATCAAGTTCGGGCAGATCCTGTCCACTCGCCGCGACCTGTTGCCCGAGGACATCGCCGATGAACTGATGAAGCTGCAGGACCGCGTACCGCCATTCGACTCGCAAGTGTCGGTCAAGCTGATCGAAGAACAGCTGGGTAAGAAAATCAGCGAAGTCTTCAGCCGTTTCGACGTCGAACCGCTGGCCTCGGCCTCGGTGGCGCAGGTGCACGCCGCGCAACTGAAAACCGGTGAAGAAGTGGTGGTCAAGGTGATCCGCCCGGGCCTCAAACCGGTGATTGCCCAGGACCTGGCGTGGCTGTTCATCCTCGCCCGCGCCGCCGAAAAACTCTCGGCCGATGCGCGCCTGCTGCACCCGGTGGACGTGGTCAGCGATTATGAAAAAACCATCTACGACGAACTCGACCTGCTGCGCGAGGCGGCCAACGCCAGCCAGTTGAAGCGCAACTTCGACGGTTCGCCGCTGCTGTACGTACCGCAAGTCTATTGGGACTGGTGCCGGCCGAAAGTGCTGGTGATGGAACGCATCTACGGTATTCAGGTTACCGATCTGGCGACTCTGGCCGACCAGCGCACGGACATGAAAATGCTCGCCGAGCGTGGCGTGGAGATTTTCTTCACCCAGGTGTTCCGCGACAGTTTCTTCCACGCCGACATGCACCCCGGCAACATTTTCGTCAGCACCGTGAATCCGTGGAGCCCGCAGTACATTGCGATCGACTGCGGCATCGTCGGCAGCCTTACCCCGGAAGACCAGGATTACCTGGCGCGCAACCTGTTCGCCTTCTTCAAGCGCGATTACCGTCGCGTGGCGCAGTTGCACATCGATTCGGGCTGGGTGCCGGCGGAAACCAAGCTCAACGAATTCGAAGCGGCGATCCGTACCGTGTGCGAGCCGATCTTCGAAAAACCGTTAAAAGATATTTCCTTCGGTCAGGTGCTGATGCGCCTGTTCCAGACTGCGCGCCGCTTCAACATGGAAGTGCAGCCACAGCTGGTCCTGCTGCAAAAAACCCTGTTGAACATCGAAGGCCTGGGCCGCCAGCTGTACCCGGACCTCGATCTATGGAACACCGCTCAGCCATTCCTCGAACGCTGGATGCGCGAGCGGGTCAGCCCCAAAGCCCTGCTCGGCAACGTGCACAGCCAATTCGAACAGATCCCGCACCTGGCCAACATGGCCCGCGACCTGCTCGAACGCATGTCCCAACCCCACGCCTACGACCCGCCGCCACCGTGGCGTCGACGCCGTGACGACTGGTTCCTGCGCCTGCTCGGTACGGCCCATCTGGCCGGTGGCGCCGTCCTTGCCGCTGGCGGACCGCTGAACCAGTTGGCCTATTGGCCGGCGGGAATCATGATGGCGGTCGGTTTGTATCTGGTCGTGCGCCGATAGCCAGTTGTGTGAACGACTGGCACACTGTTTGAACGCCTGAGCTCGGCTATTGAAGTGTCGAGCCCGCTGTCGGAGTCGAAGATGAAAAACTGGCTGGACGAGATCAAGTGGGACGCTGACGGCCTGGTGCCGGCCATTGCCCAGGATCACAAGACCGGGCGCGTCCTGATGATGGCCTGGATGAACCGCGAAGCACTGGAACTGACCGCTGCCGAGAACCGTGCCATTTACTGGTCACGTTCCCGTGGCAAGCTGTGGCGCAAGGGCGAAGAGTCCGGCCACGTGCAAACCCTGCACGAGATGCGCCTGGACTGCGACGCCGACGTCATCATCCTGATGGTCGAGCAGATCGGCGACATCGCCTGTCATACCGGCCGCCAGAGCTGCTTCTACCGCGTCTATGAGAACGGCGACTGGACAACCGTCGACCCGGTCCTGAAAGATCCGCACGCCATCTATTCCGCAGGGCACAAACATGAGTGACACTCTCACCCGCCTCGCCGAGGTACTGGAGGAGCGCAAAGGCGCCGCCGCCGACAGCTCGTATGTCGCCAGCCTGTACCACAAGGGCTTGAACAAGATTCTGGAAAAAGTCGGCGAAGAGTCGGTCGAAACCATCATCGCCGCCAAGGACGCCGCCGTCAGCGGCGACTGCAGCGATGTGATCTACGAAACCGCCGACCTGTGGTTCCACAGCATGGTCATGCTCGCCCAATTGGGGCAGCATCCACAGGCTGTACTCGATGAACTGGACCGTCGTTTCGGTCTCTCCGGACACGCCGAGAAAGCCTCGCGCCCGTCCGCCTGAATAACTATTAGAGAGGAGCAGCAGCATGGGCATTTTTGACTGGAAACACTGGGTCGTCATCCTGGTTGTCGTGGTACTGGTGTTCGGCACCAAGAAACTGAAAAACCTCGGCACTGACGTCGGCGAGTCGATCAAGGGCTTCCGCAAAGCCATGAACGACGATGAAAAACCGGCCGACCCGAACGCGACCCCGGCCCAACCGGTTCCTCCGGTTCAGCCACAGGCATCCGTGAACCAGCCGCACACCATCGACGTGCAGGCACAGAAAGTCGAAGAGCCGATCCGCAAAGACGTGTGAGCACTGACTAATGTTTGGTATCAGCTTCTCTGAACTGCTGCTCGTCGGCCTCGTCGCCCTGCTGGTGCTGGGTCCCGAGCGCTTGCCGGGCGCTGCGCGCACCGCCGGCCTGTGGGTCGGGCGCCTGAAGCGCAGCTTCAACGCAATCAAACAGGAAGTTGAACGTGAAATCGGTGCCGACGAGATTCGTCGGCAACTGCACAACGAGCACATCCTGTCGCTTGAGCAGGAGGCGCGGAAAATCTTCACGCCGACCCAGCAGGAGCCGACACCGGTGGAGCATGTGGGTACGCAGACGATTCTTGCGCCTGCCGCGGCTGTCGACCCGACACCTGCTCCGACGGCGGAACCTGCGCCTGTTGTGGCAGCGATGCCGGTTGAACCCGTTGCTCCAGCCGCCGCGCCGACAACGCCAGCGCCCAATGACACCACTTTGCCGCCGCGAGCCCCATGAGCGATCTCCCTGAAAACGACCAGCACATGCCGCTGGTTTCGCACCTCACCGAGTTGCGTACCCGTCTGCTGCGCTGTGTAGCGGCGATCTTCATCATCTTTGCCGGGCTGTTTGCCTTTACCCAGCAGATCTACACCTTCGTCTCCACGCCGCTGCGCGCGTACCTGCCCGCTGGCGCGACGATGATTGCCACTGACGTGTCGTCGCCGTTCCTGACGCCACTGAAGCTGACGATGATGGTCTCGCTGTTCCTGGCCATTCCGGTGATCCTGCACCAGATCTGGGGTTTCATCGCCCCCGGCCTGTACAAGCATGAAAAACGCATCGCCGTGCCCTTGCTGGTCTCCAGCATCTTTCTGTTCTACGCCGGCATGGCCTTCGCCTATTTCCTGGTGTTCCCGCTGATCTTCAAGTTCTTCGCTGCCGCCACCCCGGCCGGCGTGGAAATGATGACCGACATCACCAGTTACCTCGATTTCGTCATGACGTTGTTCTTCGCCTTTGGCGTAGCGTTCGAGATTCCGGTGGCCGTGGTGCTGCTGGTGTGGATCGGCGTGGTTGATGTCAAATACCTGAAGAAAATCCGTCCGTACGTGATCATCGGCTGCTTCGTGGTCGGCATGATCCTGACACCACCGGACATCTTCTCGCAGACCCTGCTGGCCGTTCCGATGTGGCTGTTGTTCGAGATCGGCATCCTGTTCGGCAGCCTGATCAGCAAGCGCGGCGACCATCCGGAAGACCAACCGGCTGACGATCACAACGACCAGCCGCCAGCGACCCAAGCGTGAACCTGCTGCTCCTCGAAGAGGCCGATTTCATTGCGGCCGACCGCGTGATCCTGCGTGATCGCCGGTTGACCCACATGCAGGAAGTCCACCGCTGCGAAGTCGGTGACAGCATGCGCGTCGGGCGAATCGGCGGTTTGATGGGTTCGGCCGAAGTGCTGCGCCTGGACGCCGACGAAGCGGAATTGCGCGTCACCCTCGACCAGCCACCACCGGCCAAGCTGCCACTGACCCTGGTATTGGCCCTGCCACGGCCCAAGATGCTGCGCAGGGTGTTCCAGACCGTGGCGGCCATGGGTGTGCCACGGGTCGTGCTGGTCAACAGCTATCGCGTCGAGAAGAGCTTCTGGCAGACCCCGTTCCTGGAGCCAGAGGCGATTCGCGAGCAGCTAATCCTCGGCCTGGAACAGGCGCGGGACAGTGTGTTGCCGGAAGTCGTGATCGAGAAGCGCTTCAAGCCCTTCGTCGAAGACCGTCTGCCCGCGATGACCGAAGGCACCCTCGGCCTGGTGGGGCATCCGGGCAATTACCCGCCCTGCCCTCGCGCACTCAGCGAACCGGTGACCCTGGCCATCGGCCCCGAGGGTGGCTGGATTCCCTACGAGATCGACCTGCTGGGCAAATCCGGCCTGCAACCGGTGCAACTGGGCGAACGCATCCTGCGGGTCGAAACCGCCGTGACCGCGTTGCTGGCACGCCTCTTTTAAATCCAGACACTGTCCCTGTGGGAGCGAGCTTGCTCGCGATAGCGGAGTAACAGTCGACATCCGTGTTGCCTGAAACAACGCCATCGCGAGCAAGCTCGCTCCCACAGGTCAACATTTGCCACAGATGATCACTTGCCCGTACATCGGGAGTCACCTACAGAATCCAGCCCTCCTGCCGATAAAGCCCCCATAAAACCATTGTTTGGTCCGGGGAGTTTCAGCATGTACCAATGGCTAACCGAGAATCTGGGAAACGTCAGCGTCAAACGCAAGCTGGGGATCGGCTTCGGTCTGGTGCTGCTGCTGACCCTGCTGATCACCTTCACCGGCTGGAGCGGCCTGAGCGGCGTGACCAGCCGCGGCGATAAACTGGGGTTCATCGCCAGTCTCAACGACCTGACCAAGGACCTGCGCATTGCACGCCTGGATTACGAGATGCGTCGCGGCGAACAAGGTCCCGGCGCCGTCAACGATCTGTTAGGCAAACTCGAAAGCGGCCTGCAGACCGCCCGCGGCCTGATCGAGCAACCGGCCGATACGGCCATGGTCGATCAACAACTGGCCGCTGTCGCCGAATACCGCCGCGCCTTCAACGACATGACCCAGGCCGGCGCCCAGCGTGAAGACGCCCGCAGCAAGCTCGGCGCCACTGCCGACAATGCCGTGGCCCGCGTCGCCGAAGTGGAAAAATCCATGCTGCAAGGCGACAGCGTAGCGGCGTTCAACAGCGTGATCGACCTGAGCAAACTGATCCAGCAGGCGCGCTTCCAGGTTCGCGGCTACACCTACAGCGGTAAGAGCGAAGCCGAACAGCCAGCCCTCGACGCGATCGACAACGCCCTGAAGAACCTCGAGAGCCTGCCGATCAAACTGCCTGAAGAACACATCGCCAACCTGCAACAGGCAACTGACTCGCTGAGAGCCTATCGCGCCGCCGTCAGCCAGTTCCGCGACTCCCAGGTGGCCAGCGCCAAGGCCCTGGCACGCATGTCCACCCAAGGCGACATCCTGTTGGACATGAGCCAGAAACTCACCGTCTCGCAAACCGTCGTGCGTGACACCGACGCCGCCCATGCCAAGAACATGCTGACCCTCGCCACCGTGCTGGCCATCGCCTTCGGCCTGCTGGCCGCCTGGGCGATCACCCGGCAGATCATCATTCCATTGAACCAGACCCTGATCGTGGCCCAGCGCGTCGCCAGTGGCGACCTGACCCACAACCTGACGTCGCAGCGCCGCGACGAACTCGGCCAGTTGCAGCGGGCCATGCAAAGCATGACCCAAGGGCTGCGCGAACTGATCGGCGGCATCAGCGATGGCGTCACGCAGATCGCCAGCGCCGCTGAAGAGCTGTCTGCCGTCACCGAGCAGACCAGCGCCGGGGTCAACAGTCAGAAGGTCGAAACCGATCAGGTCGCAACCGCCATGAACGAAATGGCCGCCACCGTGCAGGAAGTTGCGCGCAACGCCGAAGAAGCCTCCGAAGCCGCCGTCGCCGCCGATCAGCAGGCCCGGGAGGGCGACAAAGTCGTCGGCGAAGCCATCGCCCAGATCGAACGCTTGGCCGCGGAAGTCGGTCACTCCACCGAGGCCATGGGCGAACTCAAGCGCGAAAGCGACAAGATCGGCAGCGTGCTCGACGTGATCAAGTCCGTGGCCCAGCAAACCAACCTGCTGGCCCTCAACGCCGCGATTGAAGCCGCCCGTGCCGGTGAGGCCGGCCGTGGTTTTGCCGTGGTGGCAGACGAAGTCCGCAGCCTGGCCCAGCGCACACAGAAGTCCACCGAAGAGATCGAAGAGCTGATCGTCGGCCTGCAAAACGGCACCCAGCAAGTGGCGACCATCATGGACAACAGCCGCACCCTGACCGACAGCAGCGTCGAACTGACCCGCCGTGCCGGCGGTTCACTGGAAAGCATCACCCGCACGGTGTCGGCGATCCAGGCGATGAACCAGCAGATCGCCGCGGCTGCCGAACAGCAAAGCGCCGTGGCGGAGGAGATCAACCGCAGCGTGCTGAATGTGCGGGATGTGTCGGATCAGACGTCGGCGGCGAGTGAAGAGACGGCAGCGTCCAGCGTTGAGCTGGCGCGGTTGGGGACTCATTTGCAGTTGCTGGTGGGCAAGTTCAGGGTTTGAGGTGATCCGTATGCCTCGGCCTACCAAAGACCGAGGTGATGCCTTCGCGGGCAAGCTCACAGGGCTCGACAGTGTTGCGCCAACCGCATGAACGCCAAAGTGAAAGCGATCGGCCAGACGCTGCCGTTACAGAATCGGGTGCAAGCTCAAGAACAAACTTCAAGCCATAAAAAACCCCGCTTTCGCGGGGTTTTTTATTATGCCAACTGAGGCTGCACGCTCAACGGCTTGAGCGGCAACAACGGTGCATGAGGATCGGCCTTCACCGACTTGCGCCACGCGCCCAGCCACTCTGGATGGCCTTCGTTCCAAACCTGCTCATGCAGGCGGGCCAGAGCTACCGGATCGCTCAACAACTGCACACGCTCGTTGTTGGTCAGGCCTTCGGGCCCGACTTTCATTGCATGCCGTACCCGTTCGATCCGCAGCCATTCGATCGGCTCGGACTGATTGTGCCGGGAAGTCGCCAACGAGCACGCCAGGGCGTTTTGCTGTGGATCGACCACCGAGCGGACGAAGCCGTCGTTCAGCGCGTGCCAGCGGTTTTCGTGGGTGTACTGGTCGGTCGCCAGCAGTGCCTGTGGCGGATTGTATTCCTCAGGGATCAGGAACAGGTTCTCGTCACGGGACTTCAGGCCCAGACCGACACGGCTGGAGATCACCGACACCGGGATCGACAGCATCAACGAACCGACGATCGGCACCAGCCACCACAGGAAGCTCGGGTTCAGCCAGATCACCAGCATGGCCCAGAAGAAGCCCAGCAAGGTTTGCGGACCGTGGCGCTTGACCGCTTCGCTCCACGGCGTGGAGTCGTCGTCACGCTGCGGCGAGTTCCAGGTCGCGGCCCAGCCGAGGAACGCGGCCAGTACGAAACGGGTGTGGAAAATCATCCGCACCGGCGCCAGCAGCATGGAGAACAACATCTCCAGCAGCATCGACAGGGTCACCTTGAACTTGCCGCCGAACTCTTTCGCACCCTTGGCCCAGATCAGGATGATGCTCAACAGCTTCGGCAGGAACAGCAGCACGATGGTGGTCGAGAACAGCGCGATCGCCTTGTCCGGATGCCATTGTGGCCACAGCGGATAGAGCTGACGCGGTTCGAGGAAGTATTGCGGTTCCATCAGCGTGTTGACCGCCAGCAGCGCGGTCGACAGCACCAGGAAGAAGAACCACAACGGCGCCGACAGGTAGGACATCACGCCGGTCAGGAACACCGCGCGGTGCACCGGGTGCATGCCCTTGACCAGGAAAAGGCGGAAGTTCATCAGGTTGCCGTGGCACCAGCGACGGTCGCGCTTGAGTTCGTCCAGCAGGTTCGGCGGCAGTTCTTCATAGCTGCCCGGCAAATCGTAGGCAATCCACACGCCCCAGCCGGCACGACGCATGAGCGCGGCTTCGACGAAGTCGTGGGACAGAATCGCACCGGCGAATGCGCCTTTACCGGGCAATGGCGCCAGGGCGCAGTGCTCGATGAACGGCTTCATGCGGATGATCGCGTTGTGGCCCCAGTAGTGCGATTCGCCCAACTGCCAGAAGTGCAGGCCGGCAGTGAACAGCGGACCGTACACGCGGGTGGCGAACTGCTGCATGCGAGCATAAAGGGTGTCCATGCCCGACGCACGCGGCGCGGTCTGGATGATCCCGGCGTCCGGCGTGGCCTCCATCAGGCGTACCAGACTGGTCAGGCACTCACCGCTCATCACGGAGTCGGCGTCGAGTACGACCATGTACTTGTAGTCACCGCCCCAACGACGGCAGAAGTCGTCGAGGTTGCCGCTTTTACGTTTTACGCGACGACGACGGCGGCGATAGAAAATCTTGCCGAAGCCCCCGGCTTCGCGGCAGACATCCAGCCAGGCCTGTTGCTCGGCGACGCAGATGTCGGCGTCGTTACTGTCGCTGAGGACGAAGAAGTCGAAGCGGTCCAGGTCACCCGTGGCCGCGACCGATTCGAACGTTGCACGCAGACCGGCGAATACCCGAGGCACGTCTTCGTTGCAGATTGGCATCACCAGCGCGGTGCGCGCATCCTTTGGAATCGGCTCGTTACCAGCACTTTTACCGGAGATGCGGTATTTATCGTGCCCGGTTAGCAACTCGAGAAAGCCCATCAACGCGGTCCAGAAACCGGCCGAAACCCAGCAGAACAGAATCCCGAACAGGATCAGGATGCTGGTCTGCAATGCATATGGCAGCACTTGGGTGGCGGTTTGCAGTAACGGTTGGTGCAAGACTTCGTCGAGGTCGACGAATGACCAGCCCTGGTAAGGCATGAGGCCTTTCATGAACCAGCCGGCGACGATGGTCTGACCGAGCATCAGTACTAGCAGAATGTAGCGGCGGATCGAACCGACGGTGCGCCAGCGCGCGGCCGGCAACACGTTCTCGTCTTTCGGCGGCTTCGGCGGATTGGTGCGACCGGTCAGACGCCGCCAGCCGCGCACCAGAATATTGGTGCGCCACGGCTCCGGCACGACTTTGGTCCGACGAATCGGTGGGGTCGCCTTAAGGCAGACGCGACCGCTGGCGTCGAGCACCAGCATTTCGGCGTCCTGCAATTCTTCGGCAGTGCTCAGGGTCAAGCGCTTGCCGACCGAAGCCTGGGCGGCCTCGGCTGGCGCGTCGAAAGTCGAGGACGACAGACGCTCATGCAGTTCACTGAAAGACCTGCAGCCCGCGAGTTCCGCGCGCTGCTGGTCGGTCATCGGCAGATGCGCCAGATACTCGGAAAGAGTTTCTGGCCGTACTTGAGAGTTACTCATCGGCAGGCAACTGATAGCTCCAGGTCTCGGTCAGGACTTCTTCAGTCGGGGCCGATTCCGGTGTGGCTGGGGCCGCGTCGGCAGCGACAGGCTGCTTGGCGTCTTTATTGGCCTTGTCCTTGGCATCTGCAACAGGCTTGGCTTCGGCCTGCTTGGCCTCCGCTTGCCTGGCTTCCTTGTCCGCTTTCTCTTGTTGCTTGGCGGCAACCTTGTCGGCCTTGGCAACCGACGAGTTCGACGACGGAATCGAAGTCTTGGCCAGGTCCGCCGGCACGATGTTCTGCACCAGCGCGGCACGCATCTCGGTGGACTTGCTCGGATCCTTGATCTTCATCCGCAAGGTCAGGCGCCAGCCTTTGGTTTCAGGATTATAGCGAACGCTGTTTTCCACCAGCTCGGCGTTGTCGCCGACGCTGACCTGGCTGCGAACGTCCGCTTCGGCCGGCAAAGCCGCCAGGGACGGGCCTTCAAAGTCCACCAGGTAGGCAACGCTGCCGTCCGGCTGACGAATCAGGTTGGACTGCTTGACGTCACCAGTGGAGCGCAGGGTTTGTTTGACCCAGGCGCTGTCCGGCGCGTGAATCGAGGCTTCATCCATGGTCCAGTGCATACGATAAGCGACATCGAGCGGCTGGCCAGGTTCCGGCAATTTTTCCGGATTCCAGAAAGCAACGATGTTGTCGTTGGTTTCGTCAGCGGTCGGAATCTCGACCAGGTCGACCGTACCCTTGCCCCAGTCACCCTTCGGCTCGATCCAGGCGCTTGGACGCTTGTCGTAGCGGTCGTCGAGGTCTTCGTAGTGGCTGAAGTCGCGGCCACGTTGCAGCAGACCAAAGCCGCGCGGGTTTTCAACGCTGAAGTTGCTCACGGCCAGGTGCTTCGGATTGTTCAGCGGACGCCAGATCCACTCGCCGTTGCCGGCATGGATCGCCAGGCCGCTGGAATCGTGCAGCTCGCGACGGTAGTTCAGTACTTTCGACGGCTGGTTGGCGCCGAACAGGAACATGCTGGTCAACGGGGCGATGCCCAGTTTGCCGACCTTGTCACGCAGGAACATCTGCGCCTTGACGTCGACGATGGTATCGCTGCCCGGACGCAGGGTCAGGCGGTAGGCGCCGGTGGCACGAGGAGAATCCAGCAGGGCGAAGATCACCAGGTGCTTGTCGCCTGGCTTGGGCTGCTGAATCCAGAACTCGCGGAAACGCGGGAATTCTTCGCCGGACGGCAATGCGGTATCAAGCGCCATGCCGCGAGCGGACAAACCATAGACATGACCCTTGCCGACGACGCGGAAGTAGCTCGCGCCAAGCATGGTCATGATTTCGTCTTGCTTGTCGGCCTTGTTGATCGGGTACAGCACACGGAAACCGGCATAACCCAGTTGTTCGGTGGCCTTTGGATCGAACTTCATATCGCCGAAGTCGAAACGACTCGGATCGTATTTGATCTCTTCGACGGTGTTCGCGGTGATTTCGTTGATTTTCACCGGCGTATCGAAATGCATGCCCTGGTGATAGAAGGACAGCTTGAACGGCGTCTTCTGGTCAGCCCACTCGGCTTTTTCCGTCAGAAAACGAATTTTCTGATAGTCCGCGAATTTCATGTCGCGGAACTCGTTCGGCAGGTTACTGCGCGGCGCTTCGAATTTCTGCGCGGCCAGTTCTTTTGCCTTGACCGATACATCATCCAGACTGAATGCCCAAAGCTGACCGGCGCTGAGCAGGCAGAGCAGTGCAGAGCCCGCTACCAGGGCGCTGCGTAACCGTTTGGCAGACAATTTTGGTGCGTTACAGGGACTAACAATCACGAGCAACCCTCGCCGAAAACAGATCAAAAAACCAACGGCCAGTTAAAGGGCCTGCACGGTGTACGGTATGAAAAAACCGCCCTTGCAAACCACTCTTGCCAAGTTGGCGAGCATTGTTCCGACTCCGCTGTGGCGAAATGATTCCCCAATCGGATCCGGACAAGTCTCTACCTAAGTCAAAATGGACCAACGAACGCTGATCCCCGTAGCGCGGGATTATCTAGTAGGCCGCGTTACAACGCATCAGGGGTAACAAAGTATTTATCGCGAAAAACCCCTGTTTTCAGTCGAAATGAACGTAAAAACTTGTTTCAAGCGCTTTCAGGTCTGTAACAGGAAGGTTACCGGGCCATCATTGACCAGGTGCACCTGCATATCCGCGCCGAATCTACCTGATGCCACAGTGCCATGCACCTGTTTCGCTTTGCTTAATAGATAGTCGAACAGCTCCTCGCCCAACGCCGGAGGGGCCGCGGTCGAGAAACTCGGACGCAGCCCGTTTTTTGTATCGGCAGCCAGGGTGAACTGAGAGACCAGCAGCAGCCCACCGCCCACATCCGCCAAGGACAGATTCATCTTGCCCTCAGCGTCACTGAATACCCGATAGTTAAGCAGCTTATTAAGGAGTTTGTCAGCGCTGGCCCGCGTATCGTCGGGCTCGACGGCTACCAGGACCAGCAATCCCTGATCGACGGCACCCACGATCTCGCCCGCGACCTCGACCCGCGCGCCGCGCACCCGTTGCAGCAGGCCCTTCATGCTTCTTCAGGCGGCAGGTCGAGCAGACGCCGGGCCATCTGATTGGCGGCGCGTACCAGTGCGTCGGTGATGCCAGGCTCGGAAGCGGCATGACCGGCATCGCGGATGACCTGCAGTTCGCTGTTCGGCCAGGCTTGATGCAATTCCCAGGCGTTATCCAGCGGGCAGATCACGTCGTAGCGACCATGAATGATCACGCCGGGCAAATGGGCGATCTTGCCCATGTCGCGGATCAGCTGATTCTGCTCCAGGAAGGCGTGGTTGCTGAAGTAGTGGCATTCGATGCGGGCAATCGACAACGCACGTTGAGGCTCGGAGAAACGGTCGACTACCAGAGGGTTAGGGCGCAGGGTCGCGGTGCGGCCCTCCCAGGTCGACCAGGCCTTGGCCGCGTGCATCTGGGCGATCTGGTCGTTGCCGACCAGGCGTTTGTGGAACGCAGCGAGCAAGTCGTCGCGCTCGTCCAGCGGGATCGGCGCGATGTAGTCCTGCCAGTAATCGGGGAACAGGCGGCTGGCGCCGGCCTGATAGAACCATTCGATTTCCTGCGGACGGCAGAGAAAGATCCCCCGCAGGATCAGGCCGTGTACCCGCTCAGGATGGGTTTGCGCGTAGGCCAGCGCCAGGGTCGAACCCCAGGAGCCACCAAACAGCACCCATTTTTCGATGCCCAGATGCTGGCGAATCCGCTCGAGGTCGGCGACCAGGTCCCAGGTGGTGTTGTTTTCCAGGCTGGCGTGGGGGGTCGAGCGACCACAACCGCGCTGGTCGAAGGTGACGATGCGATAAAGATTTGGATCGAAGTAGCACCGACTCTGGGCATCACATCCGGCACCGGGGCCGCCGTGGATGAACACCACCGGCAAACCTTCCGGTGAACCGCTTTCGTCGACATACAGCGTGTGGGTCTCGTCGACGGCCAGATCGTGCCGGGCGTGGGGTTTGATCTGCGGGTACAAAGTCTGCATTGCGCACTCCGTAAGGGGTCGAGGTCATCCCTGGGGGGACTTCTATTATTCTGCCGTTGGGCATCATAAACCCGAATTACGTCAATGAGCATGCCCGTGCGAAGTCAGAGTTTTTCCGCAAGATAACCAAACAGGGTTTCGTACAGCGCATCGACCTCGGCCACCTGCCCACGGGCCCGTAAACAGCCATGGACCAAACCCTCGCCGACGTACAATGTGGCAGCAACGCCCGCGGCACTCAGTCGCTCGGCATACAGTACGCCGTCATCACGCAACGGGTCCAATTGCGCCACGGAGATCCATGCCGGTGGCAGTCTGCTGAAATCCGTGGCAAGCAATGGCATGGCGTAGGCGTTCGGATGGCGGGTGCCCTGCAGGTAAAGCGAGTGATAGCAATCGACGTCACTGCTGCTGAGTAACGGCGCGTCGATGCACTCACTGCGCGACGGCAGCCGGTGATCGCCGCCCAAGCCCGGATAGATCAGGACCTGCGCGCACGGCACCGGCTCGCCGGCATCGCGCAGCGCCAGGCACAACGCTGCCGCGAGGTTGCCACCGGCACTGTCGCCGGCCACCAGCGTACGCGCAGGGTCAAGTTTGAACGGCCCGGTGCGCAACGCCCGCCAGACTTTGAGGCAATCGTCGAAGGCCGCCGGAAACGGATGTTCCGGCGCCAGGCGGTAATCGACGGCGATCACCAACACGCCCAGGGTCGAGGCCAGTTCCGCGCAAATGAAGTCGTGGGAATCCAGATCCCCCACCACCCAGCCACCGCCATGTAGATAGACGATGCACGGCACGCCACCAGCAGAAGGTGAAACCGGCGGCTGATACGAACGAACGGCAACCCCCGCCAACTCGAAATCGACCACATACAACCCGGCGGGACGCGGCGGCGTGAATGCCCGGCACATCTCGCTATAGGCCCGGCGCAGACCTTCGGGGCCGTTGTCGGTGCTGTTGAAACTGACGGTTTTCTCGACGAAAGCCGTCATCTGCTCGGAAAGTGGATAAGGAGCCATAAGACTGGTGCAAGCCTGTTCAGGTTTTCAAGGCGTACTTATGACCTGTGGGAGCGAGCTTGCTCGCGATTGCGAACTGACAGGCAACATAGATGTTGAATGTGAGGGCGCCATCGCGAGCAAGCTCGCTCCCACAGGTTTTGCAAACATCTGGAAAGGTGTCAGTTCTTCAGACTGGTCTGAACCGTGGCCACGCCATCCTTGCCATCAAAACTGCTGACACCCGCCAGCCAGCGCTGGAGATCTTCCGGATGCTCGCGCAGCCATTTTTTCGCGACATCCTGAGCCGATTGGCGCTCCATGATCGGCACCATCAACTGGCTTTCCTGGGCGGCGGTGAAGGTCAGGTTTTCCAGCAGTCGATTGACGTTCGGGCAGCGCTGGGCGTAATCCGGCGCGGTTACGGTGGAAACGGTCGCAGCACCTTCATTCGGGCCGTACACGTCTTCGCTGCCGGTCAGGTAGGCGATCTTCATGTTGATGTTCATCGGGTGTGGAGTCCAACCGACGAACACCACGAACTCCTTGCGATTCACGGCGCGCTGTACGGCGGCGAGCATGCCGGCTTCACCGGACTCGATCAGTTTGAAATCCTTCAGGCCGAAGTGATTGGTTTCGATCATGGTCTTGATCGTGGTGTTGGCGCCGCTGCCCGGCTCGATCCCGTAGATCTTGCCGCCAAGCTGATCCTTGAATCTGGCGATGTCGGAGAAGGTCTTCAGGCCCGCCGCTGCTACATAGTCAGGGACTGCAAGGGTGGCCTGGGCATCAGCCAGGCTCGGCTTGTCCATGACTTTGACTTGATTGGCGGCCAGGAACGGCGCGATGTTTTTGTCCATCGCCGGTTTCCAGTAACCAAGGAAAATGTCCAGGCGCTTGTCGCGGATCCCGGCGAAGATGATTTGCTGAACGGCGCTGGTCTGTTTGCTTTCGTAGCCGAGGCCATTGAGCAACACGTCGGCCATGCCGCTGGTGGCGATCACATCGGTCCAGTTGACCACGCCCATGCGCACTGTTTTGCAGGAGGCGTCGTCAGCGGCCAGGGCGCCGGTGCTCAGGAGAGCCGTGCCGCAGAGGATTGAGAGACAGCGGGCGAACAAACCTTTGGTGCTTGTCATAGAGAGCATCTCGTGCGGCAGCGATTATTGTGAGGCCGGTGTCTTTGTGCACCGTGGCCAGAACATTACGCAGCAGACGAGCGGTAAAAGCGACCTGTGGCGACCGTGTTTTGCACGGTGGCGACTGTTACGTCGCGCTTTCAAAATGAACACTTACCTGTGGGAGCGAGCTTGCTCGCGATGGCGGTGGATCAGTCGACATAGATGTAACAGACAGACCGCTATCGCGAGCAAGCTCGCTCGCTCCCACAGGGTTACGCGTCAGGCTTTAGCGCCTGTAGTGTTTTTCACCCCAGGCCAGCAAGCCTTGCAGCAACTCCTTGAGCACCAACCGCGTCGGTTCCGCCAGATCCGGGCGATAGCGGAACGGCTCGAACTCTTCCATGTAGGTGCACTGCCCCAACTCCAGTTGCACCGCGTGGATGTTCTCGGCCGGATTGCCGTAATGGCGAGTGATGTGCCCGCCCTTGAAGCGCCCGTTGAGTACGTGGGTGTAGTTGTCATGAAGCGCGCAGATCGCTTCCAGTCGGGTCGCAAGCTGTGGATCGCAACTGGCGCCGTTGAAGGTGCCGAGGTTGAAGTCCGGCAACTTGCCGTCGAACAGGTGCGGGATGATCGAGCGGATCGAGTGCGCATCGAACAGCAGCGCATAGCCGAACTCGGCCTTCAGTCGCGCCAGTTCCTGCTGCAAGGTGCTGTGGTACGGCGTCCAGATCTGCTCCAGATAAGTCGCGCGCTCTTCTTTCGAAGGCTCCAGCCCTTCGCGGAACAACGGAATGCCGTCGAACAGCGTTGCCGGGTACAGGCCGGTGGTCGCGCCCACGTACAAAGGCTTGTCGTCGGACGGTCGGTTAAGGTCGATGACGAACCGCGAGTACTCGGCCGCCAGGGTGCTTGCACCCAGTTCCGCGGCGAAGTCGTATAGCTGCGGGATGTGCCAGTCGGTGTCCGGCAGGCTTTTCGCGTCAGGGATCAACCCGGCTTCGACCGCAGGCGTCAGGCGCACACCAGCGTGGGGCATGCTGATCAGCAGCGGTACGCGGCCTTGTTTGAAGTTCAGAACCTTATCCACAACAGATCTCCTACAGACTTGATTCGACGCCGTGGCGCACGACGCGTTTTTCCAGGTCGCCGCCCAGCCAGTAACACAGGTCGGCCGGACGATCGATTTGCCAGGCGACAAAATCCGCGACCTTGCCGACCTCCAGCGAACCATGAGTATCGGCCATGCCCAGCGCGGTGGCGGCATGAATCGTCGCGCCGGCCAGGGCTTCTTCCGGGGTCATGCGGAAGCAGGTGCAAGCCATGTTCAGCATCAGGCGCAACGACAGCGCCGGTGAGGTGCCCGGGTTGAGGTCGCTGGCGATGGCGATTTTCACGCCCTGCTTGCGCAGGGCTTCCATCGGCGGCAATTGGGTTTCACGCAGGAAGTAAAAGGCGCCGGGCAACAGCACCGCGACCGTACCGGACTTGGCCATGGCGATGGCGTCGTCCTCGGTCATGAACTCCAGGTGATCGGCGGACAACGCGTGATAGCGCGCCGCCAGGCTCGAGCCATGCAGCGACGATAACTGCTCGGCGTGCAGCTTCACTGGCAGGCCCAGTGCCTGGGCGGTAATGAACACCCGCTCGACCTGCGCCGGGGAGAACGCCAGGTACTCGCAAAACGCATCCACGGCGTCGACCAGCCCTTCGGCAGCCAGGGCCGGGAGCATGTCGGCGCAGATGTGATCGATATAGTCGTCAGCGCGATCCTTGTACTCCGGCGGCAAGGCGTGAGCCGCCAGGCAGGTGCTGCGCACGCTGACCGGCAGTTCGGTGCCGAGGCGACGGGCCACACGCAGCATCTTGCGCTCGCTGGCCAGGTCCAGGCCGTAGCCGGACTTGATTTCGATGCTGGTAACGCCATCACGCATCAGGCTTTTCAGGCGCTTGGCGGCACTGGCGAACAGTTCATCTTCGCTGGCTGCGCGGGTGGCGCGTACGGTGCTGGCGATACCGCCACCGCTGGCGGCGATTTCCGCGTAGCTGACGCCTTGCAGGCGCTGTTCGAATTCACCGCTGCGGTTACCGCCGAACACCGTGTGAGTGTGGCAGTCGATCAGGCCCGGCGTGACCCAGGCCCCGTTCAAATCATTGACGGCCGGGTACTCGCCCGCCGGCAACTCACCGCGCGGGCCGATCCACTCAATGTGCGCTCCTGACGTCACGATGGCCGCATCCTCGATGATCGAGTAGACGCCTTGTTCCATGGTTGCGACGTGACAGTGTTGCCAGAGAGTTTTCATCCTTGGCCTCCATTAGGTTATCGATGAGAAAAAGTAGGATCCTGCGTCACCAGGGCTGCCTGGCCCGCCGCCGGTTTCACCCACGTCAGGTAAGCCAGCACCAGCAACACGATCCAGACCACGCCGACGATCAGCGCTGCCTGGGTGTCCGGGAAATAGCCCAGCACGCCGAAAATGAACAGCATGAAGGCAATCGCCGCCGCCGGTGCATAAGGCCAGAGCGGTACCGGAAACTTCAGTTGTGCAACCTGCTCGGCGCTCATGGACCGGCGCATGGCCACTTGGGTCACCAGAATCATCAGCCAGACCCACACCGTGGCAAAGGTCGCGACGGAAGCGATCAACAGGAACACGTTTTCCGGGATCAGGTAGTTCAGCAACACACCCAGCAACAGCGCAGCACTCATCACCACCACCGTCATCCATGGCACGCCATTGCGCGACAGGCGGGCGAAGCCCTTGGGTGCATGCCCTTGCTGGGCCAGACCGAACATCATGCGGCCAGCGCCGAAGATGTCACTGTTGATCGCCGAAATCGCCGCCGTGATCACCACGATGTTGAGGATGGTGGCCGCCGAGCTGATCCCCAGCTTGTCGAAAATCTGCACGAACGGGCTGCCCTGGCTGCCGATCTGCTGCCATGGAAAGATCGACATCAGCACCAGCATCGTCAGCACATAGAACAGCAGGATCCGCAACGGTACAGCATTGATCGCCCGGGGCAGCACGTGCTGCGGGTCTTTGGCTTCACCTGCCGTTACGCCGATGATTTCAATACCGCCAAACGCAAACATCACCACCGCGAACGAAGCGATCAGACCGCCCATGCCATTGGGCATGAAACCGCCGTGGCTCCAGAGGTTGCTGATGTCGGTCGCTTGGCCGGGGGCCGAGCTGATGCCGAACCACATGATGCCGAAACCACCCAGGATCATCGCGACGATGGCGGCGACCTTGAGCAGCGACAGCCAGAACTCCATTTCACCGAAGACTTTGACGTTGCACAGGTTCAGGCCGCCAACGATGGAAACGACACCCAGCACCCAGATCCAGCGGGAAACCTCCGGAAACCAGAAGCCCATGTAGATACCGAATGCAGTGACATCGGCCATGCCGACGATGACCATTTCGAATGCGTAGGTCCAACCGAGGATGAAGCCCGCCATCGGCCCCAGATAGGTGCTGGCGTACTGGCCGAAAGAGCCGGCCACCGGGTTGTGCACCGCCATCTCACCGAGGGCGCGCATGACCATGAACACCGCCGCACCACCGATCAGGTAAGCGAGCAGTACCGCAGGACCGGCCATTTGAATGGCCGAGGCAGATCCATAAAACAGCCCGGTGCCGATTGCCGACCCCAGCGCCATGAAGCGAATATGTCGGGCAGAGAGCCCGCGTTTCAAACCTTTTTCTGGCTGTTGCATTTCTCGTCCCTAATTATTGTTATCCGACGCAAAATCGAATCGCGAGCGAGTTCGCTCCCACATTGGGTGGCATGCACCTGTGGGAGCGAGCCTGCTCGCGAAGGGGCAATTACAGGCTAGGCAGCAACTTCGCCGAAACCAGCTCGTTCAGGCAACGGGAAGCCAGCAACTCGCTCGCAGCGTTGATATCCGGTGCAAAGAAGCGGTCCTTCTCATAGAACGGCACTTCGTTACGCAGAATGGCACGGGCTTTTTCCAGTTTTGGCGAAGTCTTCAGACCATTGCGCAGGTCCAGGCCCTGGGCTGCCGCCAGCCATTCCACCGCGAGAATCCCACGGGTGTTTTCGGCCATTTCCCACAGGCGCTTGCCAGCCGCCGGAGCCATCGACACGTGGTCTTCCTGGTTGGCGGAAGTCGGCAGGCTGTCCACCGAATGCGGATGGGACAACGCCTTGTTCTCGCTGGCCAATGCCGCCGCGGTCACCTGGGCGATCATGAAGCCGGAGTTCACACCGCCGTTGGCCACCAGGAACGGCGGCAGTTGCGACATGTGCTTGTCCATCATCAGCGAGATACGGCGCTCGCTCAGGGAACCGATTTCAGCGATGGCCAATGCCATGTTGTCAGCGGCCATGGCCACCGGCTCGGCGTGGAAGTTGCCACCGGAGATCACGTCACCTTCAGCGGCGAAAACCAACGGGTTGTCGGAAACGGCGTTGGATTCGATCGCCAGTACTTCGGCCGCTTGACGGAACTGGGTCAGGCAGGCACCCATGACTTGTGGCTGGCAACGCAGGGAGTACGGGTCTTGTACCTTCTCGCAGTTTTCATGGGAGTCGGAGACTTCGCTGCGCTCGCCCAGCAGATCGCGATAAGCGGCGGCGGCGTCGATCTGGCCTTTCTGGCCACGGGCAGCATGGATACGGGCGTCGAACGGCGAACGCGAGCCCAGGACCGCTTCAACGGTCAAGCCGCCCAGTGCCAAGGCACCAGCAAACAGGTCTTCACCTTCGAACAGGCCACGCAGGGCAAACGCGGTGGACACCTGGGTGCCGTTGAGCAGCGCCAGGCCTTCTTTCGCGGCGAGGGTCAGCGGGGTCAGACCAGCAACTTTCAGCGCTTCGGTGGCTTCCATCCACTCGCCCTTGTAGCGAGCCTTGCCTTCGCCCAGCAGCACCAGCGACATGTGGGCCAGAGGCGCCAGGTCACCGGAAGCACCGACCGAGCCTTTCAATGGAATGTGCGGGTAAACCTCGGCATTGATCAGGGCGATCAGCGCGTCAATCACCACACGACGGATGCCAGAGAAACCACGACTCAGGCTGTTGACCTTGAGCACCATGATCAGACGCACCAGCTCATCGCTGATCGGCTGGCCGACACCGGCGGCGTGGGACAGCACCAGCGAGCGCTGCAGGTTTTCCAGGTCTTCGCTGGCAATGCGGGTCGAGGCCAGCAGACCGAAACCGGTGTTGATACCGTAGGCGGTGCGGTTCTCGGCGAGGATCTGTTCCACGCAGGCAACGCTGGCTTCGATCTGGGCCGAGGCGCTGTTGTCGAGGGTCAGTTTCACCGGCTGCTGATAGACGTCACGCAGTTGGGCGAGGGTCAGTTGGCCGGGAATCAGATTTAGCGCAGTCATTTTTGTGCTCCTTTTGAGAGTTAGCTATTAACTAACCAGACGCTCCGGAGATGTCCGTTGTCCGTCGCTTCCCCCTTTTTGAGGGGGTGGCGCCTTGGCACGCTGGTTTTATAGGGAAATCAATTCAGATTCGGTAACGTTTTTTGCAGCAAAACAGGGTCTTTCAGAACACTGGCAGCGGCGGCAATGTCTGGTGCAAGCCAGCGGTCCTGGTCGTAGGCAGGAACTCGCTCACGCAGCAGACGCCAAGCGGTATCGGTGCCCGCACCAAAGCGTTGTTCCTTCAAGAATTCAAACGCCTGGGCCGCCAGCAAATACTCGATGGCGAGGATCTGCGTGCAGTTTTCCAGCGTGCGATGCAGCTTCAGCGCGGCGTTGGTGCCCAGGCTCAGGTGATCTTCCTGAAGACCGGAAGTGACGTAATTGTCGAGGACTGCCGGTTGCGCCAGTTGACGGTTCTCCGCGCACAGCGAAGCGGCCACGTATTGCACGATCATCATCCCGGAGTTCACGCCCGGGTTGGCCACCAGGAAAGCCGGCAGGCCGCTGACGTGCGGGTTGATCAAACGGTCCAGACGACGCTCGGCGATGGAGCCGATTTCCGCCATGGCGATCGCCAGCAAGTCCGCCGCCATTGCCACGGACTGGCCATGAGGGTTGGCCTGGGACACCACGCGGTAATTGTCCGCGGTACCCAGCACCAGCGGGTTGTCGGTGGCGCCGTTAAGCTCGGTTTCGATCTGTTTGATCGCGTGCACCAGTTGATCGCGCGCAGCACCGTGCACCTGCGGGATCGAGCGAATGCTCAGGGCATCCTGGGTGCGAATGCCTTTGCTCTGGGCGATCACTTCGCTGCCGTCGAGCAAGGCCCGAAGGTTGATCCCGACCTGTTGCATGCCCGGGTGCGGCTTGAGCGCGATGATCTCCGCGTCGAACGCATCGATCTGCCCGCGCTGGGCTTCGAAGCTCATGGCGCCGATCACGTCGGCCCATTCCAGCAGGCGCGTGGCATCGGCAATCGCCAGGCAGCTCAGGCCGCTCATGCACGGCGTACCGTTGACCAGGCACAAACCGTCCTTGGCACCGAGCTTGACTGGTTGCAGACCTTCTTCGGCCAGCGCTTGCTGCGCGGAAACGATCTGCCCGCGATAGCTGACATTGCCCACGCCCAGCAGCGCGATGCCGATGTGCGCCATGTGAGTCAGGTAACCCACCGACCCCTGGGACGGCACCTGCGGGGTGATGCCCCGGTTGAGCAGCGCCAGCAGCGCTTCGACGACCTGACGGTGCAAGCCGGATTTGCCGTGGCTGTAGTTGACGATGGCCGCGCACATGATCGAGCGGGTCTGCTCGTCGGTCAGCGGTGCACCCACGCCGCAAGCGTGGCTGAGCAAGGTGTTGCGCGACAACTGGCTGAGTTGTTCGTCCTGCAGCGAGACGTTGCACAGCGCGCCCAGCCCGGTGTTGATGCCGTAGGCACGTTCGCCGCTGGTGACGATGCGCTGGACGATGGCCTGTGCGTTCTCGATGCGCGCCCAGATCGGTGCCGACAGTTCAAGCTGTGCGCCATGACGAGCAACGGCGACCACATCCTGCCAACTGACCTGCGACTCGGTGATAACGATTTTTTCAGCCTGGGACATCTTCAACCTCTGCGTACAAACCTGAATATTGATGCATCTTTACCGGCCTCATCGCGAGCAAGCTCGCTCCCACAGGTTTTGTGAACACCGGGGATCCACTGTGGGAGCGAGCTTGCTCGCGATGGGGCCAGCACAGCCGGCACAAACCTTTTAAACCACCGCCGCCCGACGCTGCACAAAGCGGTCGACATACTCATCCGCCGGCGAATGCAGGATCTCTCTTGGCGTGCCGACCTGGATCAGGCGGCCGTCCTTGAGAATCGCGATGCGGTTGCCGATGCGCACGGCCTCGTCGAGGTCGTGGGTGATGAAGACGATGGTCTTGTGCAAGGTCTTTTGCAGTTCCAGCAACTGGTCCTGCATCTCCGCGCGGATCAGTGGGTCGAGGGCGCTGAACGCTTCGTCCATCAGGATGATGTCAGTGTCCGCCGCCAGGGCGCGGGCCAGGCCCACACGCTGACGCATGCCGCCGGATAGCTGGTGCGGGTATTTGTTTTCGTAGCCCTTGAGGCCCACGGTGTTGATCCAGTGCAGCGCACGCTCAGCGCACATGGCTTTGCTTTCGCCACGGATTTTCAGGCCGTAGGCGACGTTGTCCAGCACGCTCTTGTGCGGCAACAGGCCAAAGCTCTGGAACACCATGCTGATCTTGCGCCGACGAAATTCGCGCAGGGCTTCCATGTCGTATTGCAGGATGTCCACGCCGTCCACCAGGATCGCGCCGCTGGTCGGGTCGATCAGGCGGTTGAAGTGGCGCACCAGGGTCGACTTGCCTGAGCCCGACAGGCCCATGATCACGAAGATCTCGCCGCTGCCGATGCTCAGCGACAGGTCGTTCACGCCGACCACGCAGCCGGTTTCGGCCAGGACCTGGTCCTTGGTCTTGCCCTGGCCGATCATGGCCAGCGCATCCTTGGAACGGTTGCCGAAAATCTTGAAGACGTTCTTGACTTCGATCTTGCTCACGGTTGCGTTGTTCATTTGCTCACCTCATGCCGTGCGCGACCATACGCCTGTGTAATGCGGTCGATCACCACAGCCAGAATCACGATCGCCAGACCGGCTTCAAGGCCACGCCCGACGTTGAGGGTCTGAATCCCTACCAGCACGTCTTCACCCAGGCCACGGGCACCGATCATCGAGGCGATCACCACCATCGACAGGGCCATCATGGTGGTCTGGTTGATCCCGGCCATGATGCTCGGCAGGGCCAGTGGCAGTTGCACGCCGAACAGTTGCTGCCAGCGGTTGGCACCGAAGGCGTTGATCGCTTCCATCACTTCGCCGTCGACCTGGCGAATGCCCAGATCGGTCAGACGGATCAGCGGTGGTGCGGCGTAGATCACCGTGGCGAAAATCGCCGGGACCTTGCCCAGGCCAAACAGCATCAGAACCGGGATCAGGTACACGAAGCTCGGCATGGTCTGCATGATGTCCAGCAACGGCATCAGCACCGAACGCAGGCGGTTGCTGCGCGCCGAGAGAATGCCCAGCGGAATGCCGATCAAGACCGAAATGATCGTCGCCACCATCATCAGCGCCAGGGTCTGCATCAGCTTGTCCCAGAGGCCGACCGCCCCCACCAGGAACAGCAAACCAACGATGACGGCAGTGGTCACGACCTTGCGGGTCGCGTGCCAGGCCACACCGGCCACGATCGCCAGCATCAGCCACCAGGGTGCAGCACGCAGCAGGCCTTCAAGATTGACGATGGCCCACAGCAGGGTGTCGGATATGCTGCGGAAAACGTCGCCGTAGTTGGTAACCAGCGAATCGACCCAACCGTTGACCCAGTCGGCGATGGAAAAGGTAAAGCTTTCGGGAAACATAAGAGACTCTCAATCAAGGGGTTGCGATCAAGCGTCCGACTGCCGTTGCCGACAGCCGGAGAAGCCCAACCTACAAGGCCGCGTCGATTTTCTTGGCTGCGTCTTCGCTCACCCATGCGTGCCAGACTTCAGGATGTTCCTTCAGGAAGATCTTGGCCAGTTTTGGTGATTCGATCCGCTCTTTGGTCATGCGCCCAAGGTTCTGGTTCAGCAGGTCGATTGGCACGTTGACCTTTTCCAGCACGGCCACCAGTTCAGGCGCTTCGTCGTGGAACGTCTTGGACAAGCCGACCTTGATGGTCACTGTCTTGTTCACGCCTGGTTTCTCTTCGAGTTTCACCGCGTCGATCTGGCCCATCAAAGGCGTTGGCGACCAGTAGTAGAACAGGATCGGCTCGCCACGCTTGTAGCTCGACAGCACAGCGGCATCCAGCGCCGGGCCGGTGCCTGGGCGGAAGTTGGTGTAGGTGCTTTCCAGGCCGTAGCTTTTCAGCATTTCGCTGTTGTCCAGCTCACAGGTCCAGCCGGCCGGGCAGTTGTAGAAACGGCCCTTGGAAGGCTCTTCGGCGTCTTTGAACACCGCCGAGTATTTGCTCAGGTCAGCAATGTTTTTCAGGTCCGGAGCCTTGGCTTCCAGCTTACGCTTGGCGTCGCCTTCGATCACGTAGCGCGGCACGTACCAGCCTTCGATCGCGCCAACAACCGGGGCGCCGACACCGACGACTTTGCCGGCCTTCTCGGCCTTGTTCCAGACTTCGCTGCGGCCGACCCACTCTTCGGCAAACACTTGAATGTCGTTGCTGCTCAGGGCGTTTTCCATGGTGATGGAGTTGCCCGGCAGGCTGTCGGTCTTGCAGTCGTAGCCTTTCTCCAGCACGACTTGCATCACGTCGGTCAGCAGCATGGCGCTTTCCCAGTTCAAACCGGCGAACTTCACCGGTTTGCCCGACTCGCACCAACCCGCCGCCTGAGTGGCGCCAGCGCTGGCCAGCAGGCCCATGGAAAGCAATGCGGTCAGCAGGGTCTTGTTCGATTTCATTGTTATGACGCTCCTAATCATGAATTGGCTTACGGCAGTCAAGAGGCATCCAGCCCTGTCCACGTCCAATCAGGCCTGCGCCGCAGCGCGACCGACATTCAGCTTTTGTTCGGTGATCGCGCCCTGCTCGACCGGCAGGATCAAACGATCAGGCACTGTGCCGTGCCATTTTTTTGCACACAGGTAATACAGGGCGGCGGGAAGCACCAGGCCGATGACCCAGGAAATATCCACATCACCCAGGGCCGCCACCAGCGGACCGGTATAGAACTTAGTGGAGATGAACGGCAGCTGCACCAGCACACCGAACACATAGACGCTGATACCGAGGAGGTTCCAACGACCGTAGCGACCATTCGGATCGGCCAGAGCCGGTACGTCATAGCGCTCGCGAGTGATGCAGTAGTAGTCCACCAGATTGATCGCGCTCCAGGGGGTAAAGAACGCTAGCAAGAACAGGATGAAAGACTTGAACGCGCCGAGGAACGAGTGCTGACCGAGCAACGCCATCAGGGTCGCAGCACCGACGATGACCAGCACGAAGACCAGACGCTGCAAGTGCGTTACCTTCAGGTCACCACGGAAACCGCTGATGATGGTCGCAATGCACATGAAGCTGCCGTAGGAGTTCAGCGTGGAGATGGTGACCTTGCCGAACGCGATGCTGAAGTACAGCAGCGCAGCAGTGGCACCGGTACCGCCCAGACCAACGATGTAGGCCACTTCGTGACCGGCGAATTGCCCGTTGGCCGAAGCGGCAGCGAACACGCCGAGGACCATCGCCACCTGTGCGCCAATGACCGAACCCGCACCTGCGGCGAAAAAGGTTTTCACCGAGGAGATATTGCTCGGCAGGTAGCGTGAGTAGTCAGCCACGTAAGGGCCGAACGCGATCTGCCAGGACGCCGCAAGCGACACCGCCAGCAGGAAGCTGCTCCAGCTGAAGTGACGGATTTGCAGGAGAGCGCCGACGTCGGTCTGGCTCATCAGGCGCCAGAACAGATAAACGAAGGCAATCACACCGATGACGCTGGCAACTCGGCCGATCCAATGGATCACCCGATAACCGAGCACCGTGACCAGCACGATGACACTGGCAAAAATGAGGATACCGACGCTGTCGCTGACGCCAAACAACTGGCCCAGCGCCTGGCCGGATAACACGGTTCCCGTTGCGGTGAAGCCCAGGTACATCAGGCACACCAGCACGATCGGGATGGCCGCGCCGTACACGCCGAACTGTACCCGGCTGGAAATCATCTGCGGCAGGCCAAGCTTGGGGCCTTGCGCGGCATGCAGCGCCATTACGCCACCGCCGAGCAGTTGGCCGATCAACAGACCGATCAACGACCAGAACACATCACCGCCAAGCACCACCGCCAATGCACCAGTGACAATCGCGGTGATTTGCAGGTTGGCACCCATCCACAGGGTGAACTGGCTAAACAGACGACCGTGTCTTTCCGCTTCCGGGATGTAGTCGATCGAACGCTTCTCGATCAACGGTTTGTTGCCTGCACGTTCGCTGTTAACAGCCATGATTCAACCTCTGTGGATTGTTATAGGTATATCGGTTGTCGGTGTTGGCTTCTGTGGGAGCGAGCTTGCTCGCGATAGCGGTTTTTCAGTCAACGAAGAGGTTGAATGTGTCGCCCTCATCGCGAGCAAGCTCGCTCCCACATAAAGCCGTACAGCGTTATTTGCCGGTAATCATCGGCAGGTTCAGCCCTTGTTCCTTGGCGCAGTCGATGGCGATCTGGTAACCGGCATCGGCGTGACGCATGACGCCAGTGGCCGGGTCGTTGTGCAGCACGCGAGCGATACGCTCGGCCGCTTCGTCAGTACCGTCGCAGACAATCACCATGCCCGAGTGCTGGGAGAAGCCCATGCCGACGCCGCCGCCGTGGTGCAGGGATACCCAGGTCGCGCCGCTCGCGGTGTTGAGCAGAGCGTTGAGCAGTGGCCAGTCGGAAACGGCGTCGGAACCGTCCTGCATCGATTCGGTTTCGCGGTTCGGGCTCGATACCGAACCGGAGTCCAGGTGGTCGCGACCGATCACGATTGGCGCGGACAACTCGCCGCTACGGACCATTTCGTTGAACGCCAGGCCCAGCTTGGCGCGCAGGCCCAGGCCAACCCAGCAGATACGTGCCGGCAGACCCTGGAAGCTGATGCGCTCGCGGGCCATGTCCAGCCAGTTGTGCAGGTGGGCGTCGTCCGGGATCAGTTCCTTGACCTTGGCGTCGGTCTTGTAGATGTCTTCAGCGTTGCCCGACAGTGCAGCCCAGCGGAACGGGCCGATGCCACGGCAGAACAGCGGACGGATGTAGGCCGGTACGAAGCCCGGGAAGTCGAATGCGTTTTCCACGCCTTCTTCTTGCGCCATCTGACGGATGTTGTTGCCGTAGTCGAAGGTCGGGATGCCTTGCTTCTGGAAGTCGAGCATCGCTTTAACGTGCACAGCCATCGATTGCTTGGCGGCCTTGATCACGGCAGCAGGTTCGGTCTTGGCGCGAGCGCGGTATTCGTCCCAGGTCCAGCCTGCTGGCAGGTAGCCATTGAGCGGGTCGTGGGCGCTGGTCTGGTCGGTGACCATGTCCGGGCGCACCCCGCGCTTGACCAGTTCAGGCAGGATTTCAGCCGCGTTGCCCAGCAGCGCGATGGAAATCGCCTTGCCTTCTTTGGTGTATTTGGCGATGCGGGCCAGTGCGTCGTCGAGGTCTTTGGCTTGCTCGTCGACGTAGCGGCTTTTCAGACGGAAATCGATGCTGACCTGCTGGCATTCGATGTTCAGCGAGCAAGCGCCAGCCAGGGTTGCAGCCAGAGGCTGAGCACCACCCATGCCGCCCAGGCCAGCGGTCAGTACCCACTTGCCGGTCAGGTTGTCGTTGTAGTGCTGGCGACCAGCTTCAACGAAGGTTTCGTAGGTGCCCTGGACGATGCCCTGGCTGCCGATGTAGATCCAGCTGCCGGCGGTCATCTGGCCGTACATGGCCAGGCCTTTGGCGTCCAGTTCGTTGAAGTGTTCCCAGCTCGCCCAGTGAGGAACCAGGTTGGAGTTGGCGATCAGTACGCGCGGGGCGTTGCTGTGGGTCTTGAACACGCCGACCGGCTTGCCGGATTGCACCAGCAGGGTCTCGTCGTCGTTCAGGTTGGTCAGGCTTTCGACGATCTTGTCGTAGCATTCCCAGTTACGTGCAGCGCGACCGATACCACCGTAAACCACCAGTTCTTTAGGGTTCTCGGCGACTTCCGGGTCGAGGTTGTTCATCAGCATGCGCAGCGGCGCTTCAGTCAGCCAGCTCTTGGCGGTCAGCTTGTTACCGCGTGCGGCACGGATTTCGACGTCGCGAAACTTGGTACGTTTATTCTCGGTCACGAAAAGAACTCCTCAGCAATCAATCCAAACCAACCCAGGCAGTGGGCGAGCAAGCCAATGGGCATCAGTGCACACCGGCGAATCAGTGGACGATGGTTGAGTCTTCGTGACTCATACGCATACGTCTTTACTTGTACATACAAGCATATGCAATCAAGCGGCCAACTTGTTGGATGAGCATTCAAGAAAAGTTCGGAAACAGCTGGAGAGCCCTTGGAACAAGGGTTTTGGCGTAGATGAAATTTTTCGAGGGGATTTTTTGGAGGATAGGCGGGTTGTTACTTGAGCGTGGTCTTGCGCCACACTGGGGCGTTCGGTAACAAGTTGGTGCGCGGACGGAAACGGTCTGAGGGGTAGCACAACATCGCGGGCAAACATCGCCCCCTGTAGGAGCCGAGCTTGCTCGCGATGGTCGTGAAGGATAACGCGTAGAACCAGATGCCCAGCGGCGAATTTGGGTTATTCGCGAGCGAGCTCGCTCCTACAGGGATGGTGTATCAGCGTGCGACGAGTTCGACCACGCAGCAGGCGCCATTGCTGGAGACTTCCAGCAATCCGGTGTTACCGACCAGTTGCAGGCAATCATGGCGACCCAGTTGCGAAGCGCTGGTACCGACCTTCACTTCAAGCGCATCGCTGATGCTGAAGACCAGCACAGTCCCCGCCTCACTGAAAAACCGCTGCTCGCCCGACAACCACTGCAACCGCGCGGCGTAACGCTGCGGTGCGTAAATGAGGTTGAAATCGCGAATCGCACCGCCGAGCAATGTGCAGGAAACCTTGCTTTCACCGCTGAAGGCAAACGGGTCCAGCGGTAACAGTGGCCGAGTATCCTGACCATCCACCGTCAGGCTCATGCCGTCGCCCTGCAAAACAGTGATCACTCGCTCGTAACCGGCGAAGGTGGAAAACCCGCCCGATTCGCCAATGTCGGCAATCGACAGGCGCCAGCCAAAGCCATCCAGACCGGTGCCGGCATCGCGGGTGATTTCTTCGGTGCTGCCGCCGCCGTTTTTCCACGGCATGCGCGGGTAATCTTTGGCGCGTAAAACCTTTAACTGATTCATTTATGGAACCGACCTTCCAGACGATGACGGGAACCGGGGTGGATCAAGCGAGCGGCGGTCACCGGCTGACGGCCGGACCAGGTGCGGCGACGGATCAGCAGGCACGGCTCGCCTTTTTCAATCTGCAGCAATTTGCATTCGGACGACTCGGCCAGGATCGCCTCGACCACGTGCTCGCCTTCGGTCAGCGGCGCGACCTGGTTCAGGTAGGCATATGGCGTTTGCAGGGTGAAGTCCTGCTTGAGGTAGTCCGGCGCCACCAGCGCATTGACGAAACGGTCTTCGATTTGCACCGGAATATCGTTTTCGAAATGCACGATCAGCGAGTGGAACACCTTCTGCCCTTCGCGCATGTCCAGGGCCAGCGCGCGCTCGGAGCCGGCGGCCTCTTCTTCAAGGGTGATGACCTTGCAGGTGTGGCGATGACCGCGAGAGGCGATTTCGTCGGCGATGTTGTGCACTTCGAACAGTGCGGACTGGCTTTTCGGCTCGGCGACGAACGTGCCGACGCCTTGCATGCGCACCAGCAGGCCATCGGCGGTCATCTCGCGCAGGGCGCGGTTGATGGTCATGCGGCTGAAGCCCAACTGGCTGACCAGCTCGCTTTCCGACGGCACACGATAGTGCGGCGGCCAGTTTCCACTGTCGATTTGCTGGGTGATCATTTGTTTGACGCGGGCGTACAAGGGCGCCGGACTGTCGCCCATGTTCGCGGCCAACGGAGAGACTGGAGGCGGAGTCGGCACGGTTAATCCTTGTTCGTTGAAAAGAGATTGCTAGCTTGCCGGAGTTTACCGGGCAGGCAAACGTCTGTATATGTATATACAAATAACACACGATGGGGTGCTGAACCATGTCCGCCTTCTTTGCCGAACGCGCGCTGCTGCCTAGTGGATGGGCCAACAATGTACGTCTTGAGGTCAGCGCCGACGGCGTTTTGACCCATATTCAGGCCGATTCCCATGCAGATGGCGCCGAGCGGTTGAGCGGTCCGCTGCTGCCTGGCATGCCGAACCTGCACTCCCACGCCTTCCAGCGGGCCATGGCCGGGCTGGCGGAAGTGGCGGGAAATCCGAACGACAGTTTCTGGACCTGGCGCGACCTGATGTATCGCCTCGTCGGAAAAATCAGCCCGGAACAACTCGGCGTCATCGCCCGTCAGCTGTACATCGAAATGCTCAAGGCCGGTTACACATCGGTGGCGGAATTTCATTACGTACACCATGACATCAGTGGCCAGCCTTACGCGGACCCGGCCGAACTGGCCCTGCGTATCAGCCAGGCTGCAGGTTCCGCGGGTATCGGTTTGACCCTGCTGCCGGTGCTCTACAGCCACTCCGGTTTCGGCGGCCAGACTCCGAACGAAGGTCAGCGTCGCTTCATCAACAGCACCGAAAATTACCTCAAGCTGCAATCGCGCCTGCAACCGCTCCTGGCGCAGCAGCCGGCGCAGGCCCTGGGCCTGTGTTTCCACTCGCTGCGCGCGGTCACGCCGCAACAGATCAGCGAAGTGCTGGCCGCCAGCGACAAACAATGCCCGGTGCACATCCACATTGCCGAGCAGCAGAAAGAAGTCGACGACTGCCTGACCTGGAGCGGTCGTCGTCCGCTGCAATGGCTGTACGAAAACGTCGAAGTCGACCAGCGCTGGTGCCTGGTCCACGCGACCCACGCCAACCCGGAAGAAGTCACGTCGATGGCCAGGAGCCGCGCCATCGCCGGCCTGTGCCTGACCACCGAAGCCAACCTTGGCGACGGGATTTTCCCGGCGGTGGATTTCCTCGCCCAGGGCGGCCGCATGGGCATCGGTTCCGACAGTCACGTGTCATTGAGCGTGGTGGAAGAATTGCGCTGGCTGGAATACGGCCAGCGTCTGCGTGATCAGCGGCGTAATCGTTTGTACGGCGCGGATCAGCCAATGGTCGGCCGCACGCTGTTTGATGCCGCGCTGGATGGTGGTGCCCAGGCGCTGGGTCAGCCGATTGGCGCTCTGGAAGTCGGCAAGCGCGCGGATTGGCTGGTGCTGGACGGCAACGACCCGTATCTGGCGACAGCCAATGGCGACGGGATTCTTAATCGCTGGCTGTTTGCCGGTGGCGATCGTCAGGTGCGGGACGTGTTGGTGAACGGCCAGTGGGTTGTGCGGGATGGACGGCATGCTGATGAGGAAGAAAGCAATCGCGCCTTCACTCAAGTCCTGCGCGAACTCCTGGGCTGACACAAAACAACTGTGGGAGCGAGCTTGCTCGCGATAGGGCCATCAGATTCAACATTGATGTTGTCTGACAGTCCGCTATCGCGAGCAAGCTCGCTCCCACAGTGTTATCTGTAATCAGTTGGACGTCTCGGCCATCTGCTTTTCCGAGGCCCGCCAGATCAGCCGCGTGGTGTCGTACCCCTGCTGACGTGCCTTGCTCAGCAACTCCTCACGCACCACACCGTTCACGGTCGGCGTGCGCGACAACAGCCACAGATACTTGCGGCTCGGGTCACCGACGATGGCGGTCTTGTAGTCATCGCTGACGTACAGCACCCAGTATTCGCCCTTCGCCGAACCCGGGATCAGCCTGGAAAACCAGGTATCGAACTCGACCCACAGCTTGTCGCTCTTGCCGGGCACCTGTGGATAAGCCGTGCCCTTGACCTCTTCCCATTGCCACTGCGCCGTCAGGCAGCGGTTCAGCACTGCGAGGTTGCCGTCGGGCTTGAGCGTGTAATGGGCTTCGGACTGCGCGCAGTCGCGCTGGAAGTACATCGGCATACGAGCCAGCTCGTACCAGGTGCCCTGGTAGCGCTTGAGGTTGACGCTATTGACCGTCTTGGGGGCCAATGGGTCCTGGCCAGACGTGGCACAGCCGGCCAACACCAGGCCGGCAAAAAGGATGATCAATAACCGCTTCATTATTTTTCTCCCGTGGGCGATCGCCCCGGTTTACTTCAGGCCTTGGCCGGAAAACATCAGCACTTTGTCACCGGCGAACTGCACGCTGATAAAGCTGTTCTTGTCGCCCCAGGTGCAGCTGGACATGCCGAGCGCGCCTGAACAATCGGCGGGTTTGCCCAACAGGGTCTCCACATCGGCCTTGGCCATGCCGGCGGAGAGCTTCGAGTAGTTTTCCTGATTGACCTTGCTGCAGGCAGCGAGCAATACGCAGAATGAAAGCAGGGCGATGGAACGCAACGACATGGTGAAACTCCGGGGGCGTAGGGGATTGGCATGGCTGCCAAGCTGAAGCTTAGAAGAGAAAACCCCTGTCAGGTTCCCTGCCCGGCAGGCTATTTATCGGGCCACTCGTCTACCTTTTGCCGAAAATCAGCCACTTTGCCTGTTTACCGGGCATTTCGTCGTTTTTCAGAGAATTCGCCTAATCTTTGGCGCCGCTCAGTCGACATAAATGCAACGCAATGCCACGTCAGTGGCATTTGCTCCCCCATTTTGTAGAACAGCCCCTCTGCGGTAGCTCACCCATGACCAGAAACATGAAGTTCAGCCACAAGATATTGCTGGCTGCCGCCCTCGTGGTGGCCGTCGCATTCGCTTGTTTCATCCTGTTCAACGACTATCGCCAACGCGAAACCTTGCGCAACAGTACCGAAGCCTCGATGCAGGAACTCGGCAGCCTGACCACCAGCAACATCCAGACCTGGCTGGAAAGCCGCATGCAATTGCTGCAGTCGATGGCCCAACAGATCAACGCCGACGGCAATGCTCCCGCTGGCCTGAAACGAATCATCGACCTGCCCGCCTACACCGGCAACTTCCAGCTGAGTTACTTCGGTGGCGCCGACGGCGTGATGTTCTCGGTCCCGGCGGGCAACCGCGCGGCGGACTACGATCCGCGCGCCCGTGGCTGGTACAAGGCGGCCAATAGTGCGCAACAGACCATCGTCACCGAACCCTACATCGCCGCCTCCTCTGGCAAGCTGGTGATCACAGTCGCCACCCCGGTGGAGCACCTGGGCCAGATGATCGGTGTCGCCGGCGCCGACATCGACCTGTCCAGCGTCAGCGCGATCATCAACTCGCTGAACTTCGGCGGTCACGGCCATGCGTTCATCGTCGGTGCCGACGGCAAGATCCTGATTCACCCGGACAGCAAGCTGGTACTCAAGAACCTGACCGAGGCCTACCCCAACGGCGCGCCGAAAGTCAGCCCGGGCATGAAGGAAGTCGAGATCGACGGCAAGCGTCAGTTCATCTCTTTCACCCACGTCAACGGCGTGCCATCGGCGGACTGGTACGTAGCGCTGGTGCTCGACCAGGAAACCGCGTTCTCGATGCTCAGCGAATTCCGCACCTCGGCGATCATCGCCATGGTCATTGCGGTGGTGATCATCATCGCCCTGCTGGGCATGCTGATCAGCCTGTTGATGCAACCGCTGCTGACCATGGGTCGCGCTATGCATGACATCGCCGAAGGCGAAGGCGACTTGACCAAACGCCTGACCATTCACGGCCACGACGAATTCGGCGCGCTGGGGCTGTCGTTCAACCGTTTCGTCGAACGCATCCATACCTCGATCATCGAAGTATCCTCGGCCACCGGCCAAGTCAACGAAGTGGCGCTGCGGGTAGTCGCCGCCTCGAACTCGTCGATGTTCAACTCCGACCAGCAAGCCTCGCGCACCAGCAGCGTGGCCGCGGCGATCAACCAGCTCGGTGCTGCCGCCCAGGAAATCGCCCAGAACGCCGCCCTCGCCTCGCAACATTCCAGCGATGCCCGCAGCCTGGCCGAAGACGGTCAACAGGTGGTGGATAAAACCATCGCGGCGATGCAGCAACTGTCGGCCAAGATCAGCGACTCGTGCGGCAACATCGAGACCCTCAACAGCAACACGGTCAACATCGGGCAGATCCTGGAAGTGATCACCAGCATCTCCCAGCAGACCAACTTGCTGGCACTCAACGCCGCCATTGAAGCGGCCCGCGCTGGCGAGGCCGGTCGTGGTTTTGCCGTGGTGGCCGATGAGGTGCGCAACCTCGCTCACCGCACCCAGGACTCGGCGCAGCAAGTGCAGACGATGATCGAAGAGCTGCAAGTCGGTGCCCGGGCAGCGGTGGGCATCATGACCGACAGCCAGCGCCAGAGCGAAAGCAGCGTCGGCATCGCCAACCAGGCGGGCGAACGTCTGGGCAGCGTGACCCAGCGCATCGGGGAGATCGATGGCATGAACCAGTCGGTGGCCACCGCGACCGAGGAACAGACCGCCGTGGTGGAGTCGATCAACGTCGACATCACCGAAATCAACACGCTGAACCAGGAAGGCGTGGAGAACCTGCAGTCGACCTTGCGTGCGTGTGCCGATCTAGAACAGCAGGCGGCGCGGTTGAAGCAGCTGGTGGGTAGCTTCAGGATCTAAGGCGTAGCCACTGGCCTCATCGCGAGCAAGCTCGCTCCTACAGGGATCTTTGTCGCACTGGAGATCTACTGTGGGAGCGAGCTTGCTCGCGATGGCGGCATCAGCAACAAAAAACTAGAACCTGGAGCCCGGCTTTGAGAGAAACGCCAACTCCTCAGCCGTAGACTCCCGCCCCAACACCGCATTGCGATGGGGAAACCGCCCAAACTGCGCAATCACCCTCTGATGCCGCTCGGCGTAATCCAGGTAATCGGCAAACAGCGTTCGGTCACCTTCAGGCTGCTGCGCCACCAGTTCGATATAGCGCGAGACACCTTCGTTTTGCACCGCGAGGTTTTCGCTGTGCTCGAACACCAGATAGATGAACACCCGCTGAATCGGCTGCAACTGGCGATCGAAATCCGCCGCAATACCTTGGGCTACCAATTTCTGTGCGCGGGAATCGCCGGAGAATGCTTTGGGAGTGTCGCGAAAGATCATTCGCGGGATTTGATCGAGCAACAGCACCAGGGCCAGCCAACCTTCGGGACATTGCATCCACTCGGTCAATCCGCCGGCCAGTGCCTGCTCGGCCTGGCCCCCGAAACGCTCACGCGCTTCGAGGTCCTGGCTGTCGCGCTTGCCAAACCACAACTTGCCCTTCTGCGCCGCCACTTCCTTCGCTGACCCGAAATTTCCGAACCACCAATCAAGCAACGGCTGCCAGGGCGCGGTCATGGTTTATTCCTTGTGGTAAGCCGTGACGCGGGCAACTTCTTCCTTCGAACCGAGGAACACCGCAACACGCTGGTGCAGGCCTTCCGGCTGGATGTCGAGGATGCGCTGGTGGCCGTCGGTGGACGCGCCGCCTGCCTGTTCCACCAGGAACGACATCGGGTTGGCTTCGTACATCAGGCGCAGTTTGCCCGGCTTCGACGGCTCGCGGCTGTCGCGTGGGTACATGAACAGACCGCCACGGGTCAGGATGCGGTGCACGTCAGCCACCATCGCGGCAACCCAGCGCATGTTGTAGTTCTTTTTCAGCGGGCCTTCATCGCCGGCCAGCAATTCGCTTACGTAGCGCTGTACCGGTGCTTCCCAGTGACGCTGGTTGGAAGCGTTGATGGCGAATTCCTGGGTGGTTTCAGGAATGGTGATGTTTTCGTGGGTCAGTACGAAACTGCCCATCTCACGGTCCAGGGTGAAACCTTTCACGCCGTCGCCCAGGGTCAGGATCAGCATGGTCTGCGGGCCGTAGATCGCGTAACCGGCGGCCACTTGCTGGGTGCCTGGCTGCAGGAAAGCCTTCTCATTCAAGGGCTCGTTCTGGCTCAGGTATTCATTCGGGCAACGCAGTACCGAGAAGATGGTGCCGACCGGGGCGTTGATGTCGATGTTCGACGAACCGTCCAGCGGGTCGAATACCAGCAGGTACGCGCCTTTCGGGTATTTGCCCGGAATCTGGTAGGCGTTATCCATTTCTTCGGACGCCATGCCGGCCAGGTGACCGCCCCATTCGTTGGCTTCGAGCAGGATCTCGTTGGAGATCACGTCGAGCTTTTTCTGCACTTCGCCCTGGACGTTTTCAGTGCCCATGCTGCCCAGAACGCCACCCAGGGCGCCTTTGGACACGGCGTGGTTGATCTCCTTGCAGGCACGCGCCACCACTTCGATCAGGAAGCGCAGATCGGCAGGAGTGTTGTTGCTGCGGGTCTGCTCAATCAAATAGCGACTCAAGGTAACGCGGGACATGGAAGGCTCCGGTGGAATGGGGGGGCTAAAAACCCGCGCAGTTTAACGCGAGTCGGGGCGCATTTCCTCCTATCAGACGTGATCGGCCAAAGAGAGTTCATGTGCGGGGATGAGCGTAGTAGGAAATGGACTGGATGTGAGCCTGGGAACTGCGGTCATTTCGGTATTTTTCAGTGACTGAACGAACGCTTTCGCGAGCAGGCTCGCTCCCACAGGGGTACGCGTTCCAACTGTGGGAGCGAGCCTGCTCGCGATTGGGTGCGCAGCATCCATTGTCAGGATTTGACAGAGGGCTTGCGCAGCAAGCTGAACGCCATCGCCGCCAGGAACAGGACACTGAGCAACAACACCGCCCACAAGCCGAACTTCTTCCAGGGGATGTCCGTCGTCGCCAGCGTTTTCTCTGTCGATGCATTCGAAACCACCGCCCCGACATCCACAATGGCCCTGCCCAAGGTCGCAAGCTTCGCCGGGCTGTAATCCGGAATCAGCGTCGACAGCGGCAAGTTCGCCGCCTTCGCCGTCGAATTCCCCACGACCAGCGTGTAAGGCCCAGGCCCGCGCGCCAGGAACACCAGTTGTGTGGCACGCACGGCATACTTCAGCGTCGGCGCCCGATCACCCAGGCCGCCACCGCGTTCGTCCACGGTCAGCTTCAATTGCTGGACGATCTGCCCGGACAACTGCAATTCGTTTTGCACCACATCCTGACCGTTCTGGGCCAGGCGATAGAGCAAACCGCTGCCCAACGACTGCCAAGGCAGACTGCTGTCGCGACGGCCGGCCAGGCTCACTGGCGCCAGGCTGTTGGGCTGGCTCAACTCGACCTGCACCCGCTCGACATTCAGCCCCATCGGCAACTGCCAGGTGTATTCACCCGCCTTCACGCTGCTGCCGGTCAACCCTTGGGACCAGACCAACGGCAGCGGCAGGCTGCGGGTACTGGCGCTCTGTAGTTGTGCCGAAGTCAGTGTCGGTGCCGAATGCGGCGTGATCCACAGTAACCGCAGGTAGCGTGCCGACTGGCCCGGCAGGTTGACTTCATGCTGTTCGACCCGCTCGTCGGAAAAGGTCAGGCGCGCCACCTGCCCTTCGCCCCAGGACTGCCAATGCTGCAAATCGTTGCTGGCTTCGATGGTGAAACGCTGGAAGCCGTCGCGCTCGCTGCTCCAGTCCAGAACCAGCTGCTGCAACGGCGCCTTGATAGCCGAAGCGTCGAGCAACCAGCCACGCAGCTCTTCCTCACTCGCCTCCAGCTGACTGGAGGGCTGCACCTCGACCAATGTGCCGTTGGTGCTCGATTGCACCCGCACGCTCGGCGCGGTTTCAGTGGCGTCCACCGAGTTGTACAGCGGAAACCATTTCACCTCGGTCAAGGTGCGCGCTTCATTGCTCCGCGCCGATTCCCGGGCCAGGGCATAAGCCTGAACTTCGCCCGCCGCATTGAACACACGCACATCGCTCAGGTCGGCCTGCCGTGCATTCAGTTGTACGTTCAGGGGCAGTTCAAGGCGATACCAGGGCCCTTCACCCGTCACCGACAAAGGTACTTGGGTGGTGAAATCCGCCGGTTTTTCTTGGGCAACCGCCGACAACACTACGCCCATGGCAACTGCGCCCAGCCAACCCAGGTTCAGCTTCTGACTCAAGATGACACTCCTTCGGATTCCGGGACCGGTTTCTCGATATCCGGCACAGCTTCGGCACGCTTGGGCGGCAGCGGGGCGAAATAGCCCACCACCAGCAGCAACACGCCGACACCGATAAACGACACGATCCGCGCCAGCCCGCCGCGATTACTCAATTCGACAAAGAACAGCTTGGCCACGACCACACCTATCAAGGCGGCGCCGATCAACCAGACTTCGCGGTGGCGACGCAAATGGCCACCGATCATCAGGCTCAGGGCCATCAAGGTCCAGACGATGGACAACCCGGCTTGCACCCGCATCGACGCCAACAACAGATCCAGCTCGAACGGCACCCCGCTCCAATGGTGCGCCGTACGCATTACCAATGCCGTAAAGAACACGAACAGCGAGGCACCTGCGACCCCTTGCGTGGCGATGGCGGCGTAATCCTTGTACAGCGCCAGTTGTGTCATGGCGCTGCGGGACCAGACATAGATGCCGAACAGCGCGAACAACAGGCCCAGCTCCAGCGGGTTGATCAATGGCACGTAGGGCAGTGGCTCGGCGTTGCCGTCACTGGCGACATTCGCCAGCCAGAACCAGCCGAGCATCAGCAACGCCAGCGGCGCGGCGGCGTATACACGGTATTCCCTCGAGTACGCCGCCACCGGCCACGGCCACGCGCGAGGCGCCGCCATCAGAACCAGATACAGACTTGGCAGAATCGCCCAACCCAACCAGCGCCAAGCGTTGTATTGCTCGGACAACACCAGCAAGCCATAACGCAGCTCCAGCGCCAGCACCCCCATCAACAGCCAACAGCCGAGCACATGGGCGACACTCGTCACGCGTGCTGGCAGCATGGGCGCCAGGCGTCGCAGGGACATGAAATGCACCACGAACACGGCGGCCCACGCCAGCCAGCCGACGTTGGCCGCCGGGTGGTAACGCGAGTGCCAGGCTGCCAGCAGCACCAGCGCCGCCGCGGGAATCAACACCGTACCGAGCACCCCCAGTGACGGCCATTTCAGGCGCAGCGCCAACACCGTCCATAGCGCAACACTCACAGCTGCGATGCTTAACAACAAAGTCGCCTGCATCGGCAGCGACGCAAAATGCAGCACTTCGATGACCCAGGCCAACGCCCACCAGCCCGCGCCCCACACCAGCAACGCCTGGGACAATCGCAACAGGCTCAGCCCTTCGAATGCTTCGGGCGAATGACCCATCTGCAAACGCCAGGCCCCGACCATCGCTGCCAGCCCCAACACCAGCGGCGCCCAGAATCCAGCATGAGCCAAGGGACTCAGCCCTTCACTGAACAGCGGCCCCGTCGCCAGGAACAGCGCACCACCCAACAGTTGCACAGCGAGCGCGGTGAACACGAATGTGCGCGATGGCAGGCGCAAGCCAACCAACAACGTCAACGCCCCGGCCAAGGCCCAACTGATCACCGTGCCGTGGCTGAAGAAAAACAACGGCGCCAGCAAATAGAGAAACGCCAGCCCGAGGCACGCCAGGACTGGCAGACCTTTTAGCTCCCAAGGCCTGATCTGCTCCGGCAAGGCTTTACGCAACTGGTAGAAGCTGAACAACAACGCAACGCCCAATAACAGCGCGCCTAGCGGTACACCACCGAGCAGGCTGCTCTCGCTGTTGTACAGCTCGCTGAGAAACACCAGCGCCGAGCCCAGTTGCAGGAGCAAGGCAAACGCCCGGGCCAGGGGCCTTTGCTGGCGAAGGCCGAGCCAGAAGATCCCCGCGCCCTCCACCGCCCACGCCGCGGTCGTCCAGCGTGCATCGAGCCCCAGCGGAATCGCCAGGCTGGTGAAGATCACGCCCAAGGCCAGGCAGGTTTCCCCCAGTAACAGCGTGCGCCCGGCCATCAGCCAACGGGCAAGTCCCATGTAAATCATGCCCAGCGCCAAGGCACTGAATGCCGCAGCGAACTCCAAATGCTGCACCAGTGCGAACTGCAAGCCGAAACCCACCAGCGGCGGACCGAACAGCAGCGTGCCGTCGACGTAGTCGCCCTTGCGCGCCGACCATTGCAGCAGCGATTCGCGACTGCTCTCTGCCGGTGCATCACTCATTTCCAGCAGCCTGCGCCGGGCGAACAGCAGACCAATGGCCAGGTACATCAGGAAAAACAAAATCAGAAACGGCTCGGTGCTCCACAACTGCTCCGGCGAGTAGGAACGCAGGCCCCAGGCGAAACCGATGCCGAAGGTGCCGCTGAACCCGATGACATTCAACAGCCGCCAGGCCTTGAACCAGGCGATGGCGAAGATGCCGGCGTTGAGCAGGGCAAAGTAGCTGAACAGCGCGACGTGGCTGCCGGCGCCGGTGGAGGCCAGCAGCGGCGCGGCGAATCCGCCCAGTGCGGCCGCGGCGGCCAACCCCAGGGAGTCCTGGGTAATGGCGAGAATCGCCGAACAGACTGTCACCGCCACCAGCAGGCCAAACCCCGATGTGGGATCGAGCAGCGGATGCAGGCGCATCGCGGCAAACACCGTCAGGTACAACACGGCGATCCCGGCCCCTTGCAGGATCAACGCATAACTGCTGTTGCGCGCCCGTAACCACCAGCCCAGCCCGAGCAACCCCAAGGCCGCCGCCGCAACGCCTGCGTACCGCAACTCAACCGGCACCACCACGCCTTCGGTGGCATAGCGCAGCAAAAAGGCCAGGCCGAGGAACAACAGCACCACGCCGACCCGCAACACGGTATTGCCACCGAACAACCAGGCTCGGGCACGGCTGATGGCGCGATCGATAAGGTTCGGGCCACGCGGAGGGACAGGTGGTTGTGCCTGGCGAGCGATCGGCTCGGGCTTCCAGGCATCGGCGGGCTGCGAACGGTTGGTTTCGGTGGCCGCTGCGGCGATCGGCTCGAGTTCGGGCGGCAGCTCCCAGACCAACTCCGGGGCTGCGGCAGGTGCTTCATCGAGGATGGTTTCAGGTGAGACCAGTGGCTCGCGGGTTTCCGGCGCCTTGACGCCCGATGCTTCGAGCAGCGCCAGCCGTTGCTCGACAGCCTGCAGCGCTACCTGCGCCTGTTCCAGCAAACGCTGCTGCTCGACTGCCTGCGAGTCCATGCGAGCCATGCGAAGGGCCTGGCCGATACCCAATCCGAACAACGCGCCCAGCAGCGCATCGCTGAATGACTCGTCGAGTATCCAGCCGAGCACCAGCCCTATCAGCATGAACATCCATTGCATGGTCGATATCCCTAAGCGGCCCCATCATGAGGCAAGTCCAAGCGGTACAGTGTCTGATCAGTCTAGTGCGAAAACACCACAACCCAGTGTAGGAGCGAGCTTGCTCGCGATGAGGCCATAACATTCAGCATTAATGTTGAATGTCAGTGCGCTATCGCGAGCAAGCTCGCTCCCACAAGGGATTGTGGTGTGTTCAGAATCTGATCAACCCTGCCGCCCGGTAATCCAGCGCCTAGTATATCGACCCAGCCCGTCAACAACCGGGCCTTGCTCGCAGTTCTGGCTGAAAACTACTCCAGTGCCTTCCAGATTTCCGTGGCGTACTCGCGAATGGTCCGGTCCGACGAGAACCAGCCCATCCGCGCCGTGTTCAACACCGCCGAGCGCCACCACTCCTTCGAATCGTGCCAATGGGCTTCGACGCGCATCTGGGCGTGCCAGTAGGAATCGAAGTCGGCGCAGACCAGGAAGCGGTCGTAGTCCACCAGCGAATCGATCAATCCGGCGTAACGGGACGGATCGTCCGGCGAGAACACCCCACCACGAATCGCTTGCAGCACATCGTTCAGACGATGGGACGCGGCGATATCCGGCACCGCGCTGAACTCATGATTCTGTTTGCGCGCCTCCACCTGCTGCGCGCTGAGACCAAAGATAAACATGTGCTCGGTGCCGATGCGCTCGCTCATTTCCACGTTGGCCCCATCCAGGGTACCGATAGTCAGCGCGCCGTTCAGGCCGAATTTCATGTTGCTGGTGCCAGAGGCTTCGAACCCGGCGGTGGAGATCTGCTCGGACAAATCCGCCGCCGGAATGATGCTCTCCGCCAGGCTGACGTTGTAGTTGGGCAGGAACACCACTTTGAGCAAGCCGCGCACGGTCGGGTCGTTATTCACCACCCGGGCGATGTCGTTGGTCAGCTTGATGATCAGTTTGGCCTGGTGATAGCTCGCGGCTGCCTTGCCGGCGAAGATTTTCACCCGTGGCACCCAGTCGATTTCAGGCTCCGCGCGAATCGCCTGGTACAACGCCACGGTGTGCATCAGGTTGAGCAACTGGCGTTTGTACTCGTGGATTCGCTTGACCTGCACGTCGAACATCGCCGCCGGGTTGACCGCCACGCCCAGTCGCTCATGAATCAGGTACGCCAGGGCTTTCTTGCTGTGCAGGCGTTGCTCGGCAAACGCCTTGCGGAATGCACTTTTCTCGGCGAACGGTTCAAGGGCGAGCAAACGCTCTTCCGGGTTGTCCAGTACCGCGGAGCCCAAGGCATCGACCAGCATCGAGGTCAGTTCGGGGTTGGCCTGATACAACCAGCGGCGGAAGGTGATGCCGTTGGTTTTGTTGTTGATCCGCTCCGGGTAGAGCTTGTGCAGTTCGGAGAACACCGTTTGACGCATCAGCTGCGTATGTAGCCCGGACACACCGTTGATGCTGTGGGAACCGAGAAACGCCAGGTTGCCCATGCGCACCCGGCGACCGTTGTCTTCCTCGATCAGCGACACCGCGCGCAGTACGTCGAAGTCGTGAATGCCTTTGGCCCGCAGGGAGTCGATGTGGTGGGCGTTGATCAGGTAAATGATCTGCATGTGCCGCGGCAACATGCGTTCCATCAAGCCGACCGGCCAGGTTTCCAGCGCTTCGGGCAGCAATGTGTGGTTGGTGTAGGACAGCGTATCGACGGTGACCTGCCACGCGGCATCCCACGCCACGTCATACACGTCGACCAGTTGCCGCATCAGTTCAGCCACGGCAATCGAGGGGTGAGTATCGTTGAGCTGAATCGACGCGTGATCGCCCAGGGTCAGCACCGAGGTGTGCATGTTGCGATGGCGGCGCAACAGATCCTGCAATGAGGCGGCGACGAAGAAATACTCCTGACGCAGGCGCAACTCCTGGCCGGCTTCGGTGCTGTCCGCCGGGTACAACACCCGAGAGATACTTTCGGCCCGGGCCACTTCGGCCACGGCGCCCAGGTGGTCACCGGCGTTGAAACGCTCCAGATGCAGGTCTTCCATGGCCCGGGCACGCCACAGGCGCAGGGTGTTGACGCTCGCCCCACGCCAGCCGACCACCGGCGTGTCGTAGGCAATCGCTCGCACGGTTTCCGCCGGGGACCAGACTTGTCGGGATTTGCCGGTGTCGTCGGTCAGGGTCTCGACACTGCCGCCGAAACCGATGGTGTAAGCCACTTCCGGCCGCTCGAACTCCCAAGGGTTGCCGAAATCCAGCCAGTGTTCGGTCTGCTCCTGCTGCCAGCCATCGACAATCGCCTGACGGAACAACCCGTGCTCATAGCGGATGCCGTAGCCATGACCGGCGATGCCGAGGGTCGACATGCTTTCCAGGAAACACGCCGCCAGACGCCCGAGGCCGCCGTTGCCCAGGGCCGCATCGGGCTCCAGCAAACGGATTCGCTCAATGTCGACGCCGAGTTCGGTCAGGGCTTCGCGGGCCACGTCGAGCAGGCCGAGGTTGCTCAGGCTATCGAACAGCAGCCGACCGATGAGAAATTCCAGGGAGAGGTAATAGACGCGCTTCTGACCTTTGCGGTAGATCTGCCGCGTGTGGTCCATCCAGTGCTCGACCATGTGATCCCGCGCGGCCAGGGCAATGGCTTCGAACCAGTCGTGGTCGAAGGCGTGATCCGGGTCTTTACCCACTGCATAAGTGAGTTTGGTCAAGACGGCGTCGCGGAATGCGGCCACCTCTGCTTCGCGAACAAGTGGTTCTTGAGTCATCGATAGGACCTCGAGCGAGCTTGGAGTTGTCTGAGCCTAGACGGTCTGACAGGCGGTAGAGGCTCTGGTTCGGCAGTTTTTCCTGTAAGGGCGAATCGGGTCGGCAATACATTGTCGTGTACCTGATTCAATGCAGGGGCCGTGCCGGATTAGCGGTTTATTGGCCGGCCGTGAAAAAATCTGGCGAAAGGTTGTTCAAAAATCCACCAGTCCCGGTATGATCGCGCGCCCTGATGCACACGCTGGTAACAAACGATGATGAAGCCGAACCTGATCGCTGCCGCAGAGATCGACCGCCTCGATACCTGGGCCAAGTACTCTGCCCCGATGTGCGGCTCGTGCATGTCCAGCTGCTGCACCCTGCCCGTCGAGGTCAAGATCAAGGATCTGATCCGCATCGGCGTGGTCGATGAATTCGAGCTGGGTGATCCGCCGAAGAACATCGCCAAGCGCCTGCAAAAGGAAGGCTTGGTCGAACGCTTCAATCAGAAGTCAGGAATCTTTACCCTCCAGCGCATGAGCAACAACGATTGCCTGTACCTGGATCGTAAGAGCCGTCTGTGCACTATTTATGAAAAGCGCCCGGATACTTGCCGTAATCACCCGAAAATCGGCCCGCGGCCGGGGTATTGCGCGTACAAGCCAAAAGAAGTGGAGCGCGAGCGGAGTTCACGGAGTATCGAGCGGTTCTGATACTTCCTGAAATTTGCGGCGGCTGATCGGCCGCCATCGCGAGCAAGCTCGCTCCCACAGGGGTTCTGTGGTGTTCACACAATTTGTGGTTCACCTCGAACACTGTGGGAGCGAGCTTGCTCGCGATGAGGCCCGAACAAACACCGCATAAATCCCAGACAAACAAAAACGCCCCCGGTCTCTCGACCGGGGGCGTTTTCGTTCAGCCGGGGCTAAATCTTATGCCTTGGCTTTCTTGGCAGCGCGGGTACGCTCGCTTTCGTCCAGGATCTTCTTGCGAAGACGGATGGACTTAGGAGTTACTTCACACAGCTCGTCGTCCTGGATGAATTCCAGAGCCTGTTCCAGGGTGAAGCGAACAGGTGGAACCAGAGCGATGGTTTCGTCTTTACCCGAAGCACGCATGTTGTCGAGCTTCTTGCCCTTGGTAGGGTTAACGCCCAGGTCGTTGTCACGGCTGTTCAGACCAACGATCTGACCGTTGTAGATTTCCTGACCGTGTTCTACGAACAGCTTGCCACGCGCCTGCAGGGTTTCCAGGGAGTAGGTCAGTGCCTTGCCGGTTTCAACCGAAACCAGAACGCCGTTCTGACGGCCGGACATGTCGCCGGACTTCATCACGTCGTAACGGTCGAAGATCGAGGTCAGGATGCCAGCACCGTTGGTCAGGGTCAGGAACTGGTTACGGAAACCGATCAGACCGCGAGCAGGGATGTTGTATTCCAGACGTACACGGCCCTTGCCATCCGGCACCATGTTGGTCAGGTCGCCCTTACGCAGGCCCATCTCTTCCATCACCTTGCCCTGGGATTCTTCCGGCAAGTCGATGGTGACGTTTTCGAACGGTTCGTGCTTCACGCCGTCAACCAGACGGATGATCACTTCCGGACGGCCTACAGCCATTTCGAAGCCTTCGCGACGCATGGTTTCGATCAGTACCGAGAGGTGCAGTTCGCCACGGCCGGAAACCTTGAACTTGTCAGCCGAGTCGCCTTCTTCAACGCGCAGTGCAACGTTGTACAGCAGCTCTTTGTCCAGACGTTCCTTGATGTTACGGGAAGTCACGAACTTGCCTTCTTTACCGCAGAATGGCGAGTCGTTTACCTGGAAGGTCATGGAAACGGTTGGCTCGTCGACGGTCAGCGGCTTCATCGCTTCGACCGTGTCCGGGTGGCACAGGGTGTCGGAGATGAACAGCGAGTCCATACCGCTGATGCACACGATATCGCCTGCTGCAGCTTCTTCAACGTCGATGCGGTGCAGACCGTGGTGACCCATCAGCTTCAGGATACGACCGTTACGCTTCTTGCCGTCGGCACCGATAGCCACAACCGGGGTGTTCGGCTTGACGCGACCACGAGCGATACGGCCAACACCGATAACACCCAGGAAGCTGTTGTAGTCCAGTGCGGAGATCTGCATCTGGAACGGACCTTCACGGTCAACAGCCGGCGCCGGTACGTTGTCGACGATCGACTGGTACAGCGGGGTCATGTCTTCAGCCATTTCGGTGTGGTCCAGACCGGCAATACCGTTCAGGGCCGAGGCGTAGACGACTTTGAAGTCCAGCTGTTCTTCGGTGGCACCCAGGTTGTCGAACAGGTCGAAGATCTGGTCCAGAACCCAGTCCGGACGCGCGCCTGGACGGTCAACCTTGTTGATGCACACGATCGGACGCAGGCCGGCTTCGAAAGCCTTCTTGGTCACGAAACGGGTTTGCGGCATAGGGCCGTCTTGAGCGTCAACCAGCAGCAGAACGGAGTCGACCATCGACATTACGCGTTCAACTTCGCCGCCGAAGTCGGCGTGGCCCGGGGTGTCCACGATGTTGATGTGGTAGCCGTTCCAGTTGATGGCGGTGTTTTTCGCCAGAATGGTAATACCGCGCTCTTTCTCCTGGTCGTTGGAGTCCATCACGCGCTCGTCGTTGAGCTCGTTGCGCTCCAGGGTGCCGGATTGACGCAGGAGTTTGTCTACCAGGGTGGTCTTACCATGGTCAACGTGGGCAATGATGGCGATGTTGCGTAGATTTTCGATCACTTGTGTATCTCGATCAGAGGATTCGGTGTGCTGACAAGTCTTGGCAGCGATTAACAGTAGCGTCCGTGAAAGCCGTTACAGCTTGACGGTGGCATCGGGGGGCCGGTGACGCAGGCCACAGGCAAACAGCCCCGGGCACTTAGCTCGGTCGATAAACGCGCACATTGGCATGCCCCTCACTGAGCAAATGGTGGGCATGCAGGCGACTCATCACGCCTTTGTCGCAATACAGCAGGTACTGGCGAGTAGGGTCCAGTTCCTTGAAACGAGCGTTCACTGCATAAAACGGCATCGTTTGTACCTCGATGCCAGCGAGATCCAGCGGGTCGTCTTCAGCGGCATCCGGGTGACGGATGTCGATGACGATCTGACCGGCCAGCGCTTCGCTGACTTCTTCAATCTGCAAGTCCTGGCCCAGTTCATCGATCACGCGATCGATCGGCACCAGCTTGGCGTTTTCGAGCGCACGCTCGAGTACCGCCATATCGAATTCTTTCTCTTCATGCTCGACGCGATAGCGCTTGGCCGCGGTCTTCGGATTGACCGAGATGACGCCGCAGTATTCCGGCATGTGCCGGGCGAAATCGGCGGTGCCGATTTCGATTGCTGTGTCGATAATGTCCTGCTTGTGACTGGCGATCAGCGGGCGCAGTACCAGCTTTTCGGTCACGCAGTCGATCACTGACAGGTTCGGCAGCGTCTGGCTCGACACCTGGGAGATCGCCTCACCGGTGACCAGTGCGTCGATGTGCAGTCGATCGGCAATTTGGGAGGAAGCGCGCAACATCATACGCTTCAATACTACGCCCATATGACTGTTATCGACTTTGCCGAGAATTTCGCCCAGCACTTCTTCGAACGGCACACTGACAAATAGCACGCGCTGGGAGCTGCCGTACTTCTTCCAGATGAAATGCGCGACTTCCATGACGCCCAGTTCGTGGGCACGTCCGCCCAGATTGAAGAAGCAGAAATGCGCCATCAGGCCGCGGCGCATGATCTGGTAGGCCGCCACGGTGGAGTCGAAGCCACCGGACATCAGCACCAGGGTCTGCTCCAGCGCGCCCAGCGGATATCCGCCGATGCCGTTGTGCTGGCTGTGGATCACGAACAACCGTTGGTCGCGAACTTCGATCCGGACTTCGATTTCCGGCGCTTTCAGGTCGATCCCGGCGGCGCCGCACTCGCGACGCAGCTTGCTGCCGACGTATTTTTCGACGTCCATCGAGCTGAACGTGTGCTTGCCCGCACGCTTGCAGCGCACCGAGAAAATTTTCCCGGCCAGCGCATCGCCGTAGTGCTGCCTGCACTTTTCGGTGATGTCGTCGAAGTCGCCCAGCGGGTACTCGTCGATCTGCAGAAAGTGCGCGATGCCCGGCATGCAGGTCAGGCGCTCACCCATCTCTTTCAAGGCTTTCGGGTCGGTAACACGGGTTTCCAGCTCGAGATTGTCCCACACGCCGTTCACCACCACGACCGGGTCCAGATCACGGAGCACGGCGCGGATGTTTTTGGCCAACTGGCGGATAAATTTCGTCCGGACAGGTCGACTCTTGATGGTGATCTCGGGGAAGACTTTTACGATTAATTTCATGGAAACAGCGCGCGCATGGCCTGCCGAAAAAGGGGGGCGCGGATTATAGCGGAAATTGCTCAAGGTTTAACCAGTTAATGTGCAGAAGGTTTTGCATGCACCAAAACAGGTCACTTATTGGATATGGCGCCACATTACAGGGCGAGCTTTTCTGCTTTAAAGGGCAAAACGCCCTCTCAAGCGTGATTTTGGGGCAAAAAATCCATGCTGGGGCACTGGCATGCAATTTGCTCCCTTGTGAGGCAGGTTGCCTTGGCAGAGTATTCGCGCCGGCATCACAAACATTTAAGGGCATCCACTACCAGCCCTAATACACCCGGAGGACACTATGTCGAAGTCGGTTCAACTCATCAAAGATCATGACGTCAAGTGGATTGATCTGCGCTTCACGGACACCAAAGGCACTCAGCACCACGTGACCATGCCGGCTCGCGATGCGCTGGATGACGACTTCTTCGAAGTCGGCAAAATGTTCGACGGCTCCTCCATCGCCGGCTGGAAAGGCATCGAAGCCTCCGACATGATCCTGATGCCGGACGACTCCACCGCTGTTCTGGATCCGTTCACCGAAGAACCGACCCTGATCCTGGTCTGCGACATCATCGAGCCTTCGAGCATGCAAGGCTACGACCGCGACCCACGTGCGATCGCCAAGCGCGCCGAAGAGCACCTGAAAGCCACCGCTATCGGTGACACCGTATACGCCGGTCCGGAGCCAGAGTTCTTCATCTTTGACCAGGTGAAGTTCAAGTCCGACATTTCCGGTTCCATGTTCAAGATCTACTCTGAACAAGGTTCGTGGATGTCCGACCAGGACATCGAAGGCGGCAACAAAGGCCACCGTCCAGGCGTCAAAGGCGGCTATTTCCCGGTTCCGCCGTTCGACCACGACCACGAAATCCGTACCTCCATGTGCAACGCACTGGAAGAAATGGGCCTGACCGTCGAAGTTCACCACCACGAAGTGGCAACTGCCGGCCAGAACGAAATCGGCGTCAAGTTCAACACCCTGGTGAAGAAAGCCGACGAAACCCAAACCCTGAAGTACGTTGTGCACAACGTTGCCGATGCCTACGGCCGCACCGCGACCTTCATGCCTAAGCCTCTGTACGGCGACAACGGCTCGGGTATGCACGTACACATGTCCATCTGGAAAGATGGCAAGAACACCTTCGCTGGCGAAGGCTATGCCGGCCTGTCCGACACCGCCCTGTACTTCATCGGCGGCATCATCAAGCACGGTAAGGCCCTGAACGGCTTCACCAACCCGGCGACCAACTCCTACAAGCGTCTGGTTCCAGGCTTCGAAGCTCCAGTGATGCTGGCCTACTCGGCTCGCAACCGTTCCGCTTCGATCCGTATTCCTTACGTGTCGAGCCCGAAAGCCCGCCGTATCGAAGCACGCTTCCCGGATCCGGCTGCCAACCCGTACCTGTGCTTCGCCGCACTGTTGATGGCTGGCCTGGACGGCATCCAGAACAAGATCCACCCTGGCGACGCCGCTGACAAAAACCTGTACGACCTGCCGCCTGAAGAGGCCAAAGAGATCCCACAAGTTTGCGGCAGCCTGAAAGAAGCCCTGGAAGAGCTGGACAAAGGTCGTGCGTTCCTGACCAAAGGCGGCGTTTTCAGCGACGACTTCATCGACGCTTACATCGCCCTGAAAAGCGAAGAAGAAATCAAGGTACGTACCTTCGTACACCCACTGGAATACGAGCTGTACTACAGCTGCTGATCCGGTAGCGCCGCGGCACGCGGCGTGACAAAAAGAGGCCTCCTACTTCTCTTTACAGCACGAAAATATACTAAAGGTGCGTAAGCGTGTAAGTGAAGGGCTTCCAGCGCTAGATTTTTTTGGTATATGTACTATTAGGTATACTGCTCCCAGTTGGCGTTAGCCGCTGGGAGTTTTTATTTTCGAATCCCTCCCTTCCTGAGTCGGTAAATTCCAGCCCTTCTTGATCCCTACATCACTCGGCTGAATACACCTTTTGCGCTCGGTCTGGCAGGCCGCGAAAGCGGTTCATTAATTCGCCACAAGGCGTAGACCAGGAGGCCGCAATCCCGCAATTGATGATTGGTTAAGGACAACCATAATCCCCACGCCTCTCCTGTAAGGTCAGCGATGCGCATGCGGAATTGCACTCCACTTGACCAGCTGATTGCATCGGTACTGATCACTCGTTTGCATTGCATTTGACCAGCCATTTGCGTCGGACTTGACCAGCAAGCTTAGTAACCATGTTCGATAGAGAGCTGCCCATTGCTGCCGGCGGCCATAGGCAGAGATCGACCCTATATAGATAGTCCGGTGAAACGTTTCGCATGCCAGAGGGAAATTCCCAAGCGTTTCACCGTGAAACGTTTCGAACCCCTAGGGGGAATTCGACGGCTAGGTATCCGAAAGCACGATGTAAAATTCTGGCCTTGCTTCGGACCCATGCGCTAGGGACATCATTTTTGCTTCGCTAGCCAGCCGCGTGAATTCGCAATCCAAAAACAGCCTCATCACACCAGCATGACAGGGGTCGCCTCCTGAGGGCCGGCCAACAGCAATTTATGGCCAACGGGCGAATAGCGGATTGAAATATGCTCAGATTGTGCAAGTTTTATGCATAAAGAGTGCAAGCAACCAGAGAGGTAAATGTCCATGGCCAGAGAATCGCCGTTGGATTTTCATCCCACCAGTTTTGAGGCATTGATGGAGGCTATCCGGGCGGTAGACCGGGTGATGTTCTCCCCTGAGCGCTATGCCAAGGTGTTCTCCATGGATCAGCAGACCTTCGCGCTGCGAGCCCATGTCAGCCATCGCCGGAAAGCATGAAGTACGAGGGGCAACCGCTAGATCGATAGTTCTGCGAAATTACGGCTAACCAAATCGATAACGGCTCAATTCGACGGGTTCCCGTCTTCATATGGTTTTACGAATATCAAATTCGCCTCTACTGGCTGAAGTGGCCTATTTCGGGATAGTCGAACAGACGCTCAGCATAGGACTTCGCACTTCCAACTCGGTCGAGCAATTGGGGCGGGCCAGTTCCAACAACTGTGACCGGAAGACTCAACTGCGAAACCCGATGCAGGGCCGTAATGAGGGCGGCCAACTCTGGTTCAGCGACGTACTGAAGGTCATCGATAAAGATCACTACGGCCGTCCGTGCATGCCGCGCCGCTTCACCAACATGAGTCAACAAGGTGGCAAAATCCCCTTCGAGATCGCCGTTGTCGGCCAACCCCGGCTCGGGTTCGTAATCGAAATCCACCTCAATATCTTGGTAGCGTCTTTTCAGTGATTTTACGAAGCCTGAGAGCGCTCGGAGCGCTCTAATAGCAGCGTCTTTGGACGCTTGCATAGTGCTCATGCAAAGCAATGCAGCCCTTAATTGTGGGACCACCAGGGAAGACAACGACCGCTTTTCCGATGCTTCCGCATAGACTGCGTGGATACCAATCGACTCTGCGTCCGTCAGCATCTGATTCAGTAGAACCGTCTTTCCGACACCTCGTGACCCAATAATTATGAGGTTTTTTGCTGGTCGCCCAATGCGAACGCGTTCGATCGACACTCGCAATCGTTCACGTAGATCGTCACGTCTAACCAGCTCAGGAGGTCGTGTACCACCACTGGCTGGGTAAGGATTACCTGTTACGACCATAGAAATGTACTCAAATGAACACACCCTATACTGCCCAAAACCGCCCCTTCGTGACAGGCTGAAATCGGCCAGGAGCGGACATTAGCTCACAGCCCCATTTCTCGCATCGAAGCGCTTACCCCATTGCTGATCGCGAGAATGCTCGACCAGGTGATCAATGAACGACCGTGTCTTGGCCGGTAACAGCTTCTGACTGGCAAAGTAGAGCGAGATAGGGCCGGCATCGACATACCAGTCCGGTAAGACACGTCGCAGCGCACCGCTTTGCAGATGCGCCAGCATATCAGGTACGGCAAGCAGGGCCACGCCCAGCCCGAGTAACGCGCTCTGACATAGGGCTTGAGGATCGTTTACTAACATCCTCGGGCGTAACTCCAGCGGCGCTCGCTCGCCCTTGGGGCTCTGCAGCATCCAGCTGCGTACCTTACCGCTCTGAGCAGACCGCATTCCCAAGTGTTCGAGCTTGGCTAGCTGCTCTGGCCGACGTGGTGCTGGCCGCCCGGCCAAATAATCCGGTGACGCCACCAGTATCAGATGCGCTGGCGCCAGTTCGCGCGCCACCACGCCGGGCGTCAATTCGATGCCGCCGCCAATTGCTGCATCAAAACCATCGGTGATCAGCTCTACCTGGCGGTTGTCGAAATGCCATTCCGGCGTGACTGCCGGGTAGCGGGCTAGAAACTCAGGCATCAGCGGTAGCAGATAGTCGCGCCCAAAGGCCGGAGCCGCCGACAGGCGCAGCAGCCCAGCCGGGGCACCGGCGCTACTGGTGAGATCGGCAATCGCCGCCTGGATGCTTTCCAGCCCGCCGCCGACATTCACGAGAAAGCGCTCGCCGGCTTCGGTCAGGGTCAGACGCCGGGTGCTGCGTTGGAACAGGCGTACGCCGAGATTGGTTTCCAGCTGAGCAACATTGCGACTGATGGCCGCCGGCGTCAGGCCCAGACGACGTGCGGCTGCGGAGAAGCTTCCGCACTCGGCGCTGCGTACGAAGGATTCCAAATTTGCCAAGGTTTCCATAGCCTAACCTTCAATCATTAGTTGAAGGTAATTCTAGTCATTACCTGCTACTGCGTGGAAAGCGAAAGGCGTTTCATGAGCACACCTACCACCCACACGAGGTCTGCATCATGAACAACGTCAACCTTCCCCTGAACGGCCAGGTCGCCCTGATTACCGGCGGATCGCGCAGCATCGGCGCCGCCATCGCAAAACGCCTGGCCGCAGACGGAGCCAGTGTCGCCATCACATACAACGCATCGCCGGACAAGGCCAAAACGCTAGTCAGCGAGATAGTAGCCGCCGGCGGCACGGCGGTGGCGATTGCCGCCGATGCCGGCGACCCGCAGGCAGTGCGCGATGCGGTACAGCAGGTCGCCAGCACTTTCGGTCGGCTGGATATTCTGGTTAACAACGCTGGCATCAGCGTACTCGGCGCCCCAGAGGAGATCGCCTTCGAGGACTTCCAGCGCATTCTCGCGGTGAATGTGACCGGAGTGTTTGTCGCCACTCAGGAGGCGCTCAAACACATGGGGCGCGGCGGGCGCATCATCCATATCGGCAGTTCCATGGTGCAGTACGCTGCCTTTGCCACCGCCTCAGCCTACACCCTAACTAAGGGCGCCTTGGCCGGCTTCAGTCGCGGGCTGGTGCGCGACCTCGGCCCACGCGGCATCACGGTCAACACCGTGCACCCCGGCCCAACTGACAGCGACATGAACCCGGCGGACGGCCCTGTGGCCGATTTCGTTCGCCCGAATATTGCCGTTGGCCGCTACGGCGAGGGCCGCGACATCGCCGCTGCCGTTGCCTGGCTGGCCAGCCCAGAGGCGGCCTTCGTCAGCGGCGCCGAGCTGCTGGTAGATGGTGGTTTCACGGCCTGAGGAGAGACGGACATGAAGATTGGAGTCATCGGCGCTGGTGCCATAGGCAGTGCCATCGCACGCGCCCTGAGCAAGGCAGGTATCGAGGTCGCAATCGCCAACAGCCGTGGGCCGGAGAGCATGCGGAGTCTGGCCGACGAACTGGGGCCGATGGTCATACCGGTAAGCCGGGAGCAAGCCGCCCAGGCAGACATCGTCTTTCTCGCGGTGAACTGGTCGAAAATTCCCGCCGCGCTAGAAAACCTGCCTCCTTGGAATGGGCGCATCGTGGTCGACACCAACAATCCCATCGAGGCGCCAACCTTCCGGCCCTTCGATCTGGGCGGCCAGAGTTCGAGCGAAGTGGTTGCACGGATGCTACCTGGAGCGCGCTTGGTCAAAGCCTTTAACCACCTTGCACCGACGCTGCTGAGCGGCGATCCGCAGGCCGAAGGTGGTCGGCGCGTTCTGTTCTATTCCGGTGAGGATGTCGAGGCTAAGGTCAATGTGGGGGCGTTAATTGAGCAACTGGGCTTCGCTGGCATCGATCTGGGAGGCCTAAGCGAAGGGCGACTGGCGCAGTTCCCTGGAGGGCCATTACCGGCACTTAACCTGGTAAAACACGACTAATCCCCAATCGTCGGGCGCTCCAAGCGTCCGCTTTTGGCCGATTTCTGCCTGTCACCAAGGGCAGCAACCGACCCATAGCAGCCGCTCAACATTGGCAGAAATTGGCCGATTTCTGTCTGTCACGACTGACCGGTTTTGATTGCAGCCCTTCGTGAAGGACAGCTATAGGCCCTGAGCGTGTAAAAACACCTCCGCGAGCCCTTGCTATGATTTCTGAGGGTTTCATCTCAGGGATCGCCCATGAAGCGCTTCATCCAAGGTGAACATCGAGGCCAAGGCACCTTACTTCCCGAAAGCGTCGACGACTACGTCAACGATACCAATCCGATTCGCATAGTCGACGTCTTCGTCGATGAACTCGACCTAGTCAATCTGGGTTTTGACGGTGCTATTCCTGCTGACACAGGCCGGCCTGCTTACCATCCTTCAATCCTGCTGAAAATCTACATCTACGGCTATCTCAACCGCATTCAGTCGAGCCGGCGGCTGGAACGAGAAGCTCAACGCAACGTTGAGCTTTTATGGTTGACCGGGCGTTTGATGCCGGACTTCAAGACCATCGCGAACTTCCGAAAAGGCAATAGCAAGGCCATCCGAGGCGTCTGTCGCTAGTTCGTTGTGCTGTGTCAGCAGTTGGAACTGTTTGGAGAGAATCTGATCCCCATCGATAGCAGTAAACTCTAAGCAGTCAACAACCGCGACCGCAATTTCACGAGCGCCAAACTGTAGCGGCGAATGGGAGAAATTGAATAGAGCATCATCCCTTCGGGACGCTCAAACAGTAGATGGGTGCAACGCACTTCCTGACGCGAAAGCTGGCCGGGGTCCTCCCTCAACGTGGAGGACAAACCATGAAGATTATTGAACCGACCGGGAAGTGCAGACCATCGAGCAGGTTGTGCCCGGCGACAATGAGCAGTCCAAGAGCAAACAGGGTTGGACTTGGCAGCCAGACCAGTATGGCGAGGGCAATCATGCTTACACCGATGGCCCAGATCACCTGCATGTTAATCACACTGGGTGGGAGCTGGAATGTCCAAGCGAAATTCACCGAGGTGAACTCCAGCAGGGCAAGGAATAGGCCACGCTTGAACAGGAAGGCGTAGATCAGGCCCTGCAGCAGATATATGAAATCCAAGCGGACCGTCCGACCGAGGTCTGTGAAACACCGCTGTTCGAGCCAAGCGAGGAGTAATTGCGCCTGAAGTCTGCATCCTTACGCCGGCACCATAACCGGCGAATAGAAGTCTCTCAGATGACTCTGAAAAAAAATCAGAGGCGATTCAATCTGGAGACTTCTAAGGACGCAGGATCAGCGTTTAGGCTGGTTTAAAGCAATAAACAGCCAATTTATTGCCGTCGAGGTCGCGGACATAGGCGGCATAAGCATTCGGCGCCCAATCGCGAGTTCCTGGCGCTCCTTCATCGGTACCACCGGCCGCCAGTGCTGCTGCGTGGAAAGCATCAATCGAGGCGCGATTCGGAGCTGCGAAGCTGACAGTAACCCCGTTACCTACGCTGGCAGGGGCGCCATTGGCTGGTTTTAAAACGAAGAAAGAGGGGGCGTTCTCACCCCAGATCGAACCATTGTCGGCCAGATCGGCGATGCGCTTATGGCCCAACTGACCCAAAGCACTGTCATAGAAAGCACGGGCTTTGTTCAGATCGTTGGTGCCGACGGTAACGTGGGTAAAGATGCTCATCTATTTACTTCTCCGAGTGTAAACACAGTGGGTGGTGCAGTTATGTCAGGGCAACCCTGACGAACGTCGCTGCGCCCAAGCTCAGCGATCAAAATGAATGACGGTGCGAATGCTTTTGCCTTCGTGCATCAGGTCAAAGGCGTTGTTGATGTCATCGAGCCCCATGGTATGGGTGATGAAGGTATCCAACGGGATTTCGCCCTTTTGCGCTTTCTCGACATAGCTGGGTAGCTCACTGCGCCCCTTCACGCCGCCAAAGGCCGAACCGCGCCAGACGCGACCGGTCACCAGTTGAAATGGCCGCGTGCTGATTTCCTGGCCAGCACCGGCGACGCCGATGATCACCGACTCGCCCCAACCCTTGTGGCAGCTTTCCAGCGCCGCGCGCATCAACTGAACGTTGCCGACACACTCGAAGGAGTAGTCGACGCCGCCTTCGGTCAATTCAACGATGACATCTTGAACTGGCTTGTCGTAATCCTTCGGATTGACGAAGTCGGTGGCTCCCAGTTGTTTGGCTATCTCGAACTTGGCCGGATTGATGTCCACAGCGATGATCCGCCCCGCCTTGGCCATGGTGGCGCCGATGATGGCTGCCAGGCCGATGCCCCCCAAACCGAAAATCGCTACCGTAGCGCCTGCTTCGACCTTGGCGGTATTGAGCACTGCACCGATGCCGGTCGTGACACCGCAACCGAGCAAACACACCTTCTCCAGCGGCGCTTCCCTTGGGATTTTCGCCAGCGAGATTGCTGGTAGTACGGTGTATTCAGAAAAGGTCGAACATCCCATGTAGTGATAGATGGGCTCGCCTTTGTATGAGAAGCGACTGGTGCCATCAGGCATCAGGCCTTTGCCCTGAGTGGCGCGGATTTTCTGGCAAAGGTTAGTCTTGCCGGACAGACAGAACTTGCATTCTCCGCACTCAGGGGTGTAGAGCGGGATCACGTGATCACCCACCGCTACTGAAATAACGCCCTCGCCAATCGCCTCGACGATACCGCCGCCTTCGTGACCGAGAATGGTTGGAAAGAGGCCTTCCGGGTCAGCACCGGAAAGGGTAAAGGCATCGGTATGGCAGACCCCGGTAGCGATGATCCGCACCAGTACTTCACCCGCCTGGGGCGGTGCGACATCGACTTCAACGATTTGCAGGGGCTGGTTGGCTGCGAAGGCAACGGCGGCTCGCGATTTGATCATGTTCTTGATTCCTCAGTGCAACGAAGGCGGTAGCGGTGTTGATCGTGATTGGGCCGATCACTGCCGCAGGTCCACCGTCACCGCGGTGGTCGGGCGGGTGCAACAGAGCAGAATTCGGCCGCATTCAGGGGTATCCAATGGCTCTTCGAAATACTCGACAGAACCTTTCCGCAGGGTGACCTGGCAGGTGTTACACAGGCCTGCGCGGCAATTGAATGACGGAGTCAGGCCGTTCTGTTCGGCAAGTTCGAGCAGTGATTGGCAATTCTGATCCCATGCCACGCGCCTACCCGATGGCAGAAACTCCACGGTCAGGGCCCCTTCAATCGACGCGGTCGGCGCTTTGAGTACAGGCGACGCGCGAGGAGGGGGCGCCACTGGTACGACTTCATCCTCTTCGAGGATTGTCGCCGGGCCGAAGAACTCATAATGAATGCGCTGGCTGGCGATCCCGAGGTCGCGCAACAGGCGCCAGTTCGCCTGCATAAAGAACCGGGGGCCGCACAGATAGACGTCGTAGTCGTCCAGTGGAAGAAGCCTTTGCAAGGTTTCTCGGCTTACCAGACCCTGGCTGTGAAAGGCCGCGCTGGCCTGATCGTCGGCATTCGGGTTGCGATAGCAGAAATGCACGCTGATCCCTGGGCGACGGCTGGCCAGTGCCAAAACCTCATCGCGAAAAGCATGTACCGCTCCATTTTCGCAGGCATGGATGAAATACACCGGGCGCGACGAATGTGTACTCAGTTGATGGAGCATACTCAGCATCGGAGTGAGTCCCACGCCACCACTGAACAACACCACTGGCCTGGGGCTTTCTTCGTCCAGCACGAAGGTGCCAGTGGGACCGGCGATCTCCAGGAAATCGCCGATCTGCACATGGTCGTGCAGGTGGTTGGACCCTTGACCCGGTGGCAGCTCTGGCTGGTCGAACGGTGCAGGCTCACGTTTGACCGAAATGCGGACGCGCGCAAGGTCATTGGCGTCTCCGGATAGACTGTAGTTGCGCAGCACCTTGACACCGCCGTCCAGGGCGAGGCGAACGATGAGGTACTGCCCCGGGCGAAAGCACAGGTTGGAAACGCCGTCGCTCGCCGTCAGGACGAAGGAGGTGATGACTGCGCTCTCTTGTTTTTTTTCAATCACCCGGAAGGTCTTGAAACCTGCAGAGGAGGACAGCGTTTGCAGTTGAGTGCCCATCTCATGCCTCCGTCTTTTGTTCCGCAGTGTGCCGTTGGGTGAGCGGAATCAAGCTGCCAGCCTGTTCCTGGGCAATCAACTTATCGAGGTTACGGCGAAAACGTAGCGGCCCCGAGTCGGAAGCCAGATCGATGTTGGGCGTGCTTTTATTAGCCATGCCCTTATGCACAGCACTCAGCACTACCCGATCTTCGGCAAAGGCGTGTCGGACGTCTTCGTCGAACTGGCGTGATACATCTTCATTCTCGGTATCGAAATTACGGACCTGGAACCAGTAGTAACGCGTGTTCGATTCGTCGATCGGGGTCATGAAATTGTAGGAGTTCATCAGGAACACATGTTCGTGCAGTTCACCTTCATCGCTCCCCGTTCCAGCTGGCGTGAACAGCGCCTTGATAATGGCCTGGGACGGGTAGTGCACTTCGTAGTGCTGCTTGCGATCACAATGACCACTGAACTTGACGAACTTGGCATAGAAAGGTGCCACCTCGACATCGCGCATCCAGCGCGAAACAATCACACCGACATCGGTTACCGTGGTTTGCAACGGTTCCTCTGCGCAGGCTGCGTTACCAAAGGAAGATTGATGCACCCACGCGACATGTGCGGGGTCCAGCAGGTTGTCGGTCATGTACAGGTAGTTGCACGGGATAACCATGCTGTCGCCGCGATTGAGCCCCCACGCGGGGTCACCCCATTCAGGCACGTGACAAATTTTCGCTTCGTCTGCCAGTTCGAGATCACCCATCCAGATCCAGATCAAACCGTAGCGCACGGCCAGGGGGTAGCTGCGAACCCTGGCGCCTTGGGGAATGCGTTGACTACCGGGTGCGCGGACGCAGCTACCCGAGCAGTCGAAGGTCAAGCCGTGGTAACCACATTCAATGTCATCACCTTTGCGACGCCCCATTGACAGTGGCAGCTTGCGGTGAGGGCAGGCATCTTCGAGGGCTACCGGGGTGCCGTCACTCTTGCGGTAAAGCACCACAGACTCACTGAGAAGAGTCACCGGGAAGAGATCCTCACCCAACTCGGCTTCACTGGCGGCTACATACCATGCGTTTCGCAAAAACATGGGCATTTCTCCTTATTATTTTGTTGTTCGCCCTGTGCTGGCGAACGTTGGCTAACAAGGAGGACAGGTTACGAGGATCTGTTTGAGTAAGAATAGATGTCTAAATCTGTTTGTTAGTTTAGATCTACTAACAGGTCATAGGGTTGAATGAGTGCGCGGAACCTGGACTTGAACTTGCCTCAGGCAACGCATTCAAGACCGCGCAAGGCAGTCTTGAATGTGGGGTATCGCGATGGATTTCGGCCGTTGTGGTGGGCCAGGATTTATGGGTGGGATGGAGGCTGAATGAGTGGCAGTGCCACCAAGGCACGCTCCCATATTTGTCGAGTGCGCTGCCAGACGACGGCTTGCCAATCAAGATCGGCTGGGTAGAACTGTTCGAGCAGCTCCCGTTTGATTTGCCCGGCAACTGGATCCGTGAAATCCCCGTGCAGGTGCAACCAATGGTCGTTGCGCAAAACGGTATGGATCTGTTCTCCCGGATACGTGCCGCATTCAATGACGAATGGCATCAAGTGTACGTGCGGTAGCGCGTCAATGATGGCTTGTGATGTGTAGCCAGTCGCTGTTGCGGCTACGCCCGTATCACTCTGGCTGCCAGGTCCGGTGATCAGGGTGTACAGCCAAGGCCCATAGATCGCTTGAGCATCGGCAAGCGCTGGATAGGAGGACTGGGCAATCGTCATCAGCATGGGGTGGCCATAGTCCCCGGCGCCGGTGTGAAGGTCAAAACACATGACCGTGTCGCAGCGGTGCAGGTGCTCCTGCAAAATCGTATGCAGGGTTTTGTTCGTCCAACTTGCAGTTTGTCCGCCGTAGTAAAGACCGTCAGGGTGGTTGTACTGGCCGGCCTCGACAATCGACATCACCGCTGCCCAGCCTTCTGTGCGAACGCGATCGTCGAGCAGGGCGTCGGCCTTTTCGCGCGATGGCCCCGACAGCTGTTCGCAGGCATAGATAGCGTGTAGTGACTCGTACTGGCGGTTATCGGGCAGTCCTGGAGTGAAGTCCGGATAGTTGCGATTGATGTCGATGTTGTCTTCATTGACGCGGCGCATCCAGGCCGTACCCCAGGGGTTGATGAGGTGGATCATCAGCACCGCGACATCGGCAGGCAGGGTCCTTTTGTTGAATTCCTGTAACCATCTGATCTGACAGTTCGAGCCATAGTAACCTTCAACACCGTGGGTGCCACTGAGGGCGACCAGCACTTTGCTGGCGCGTGGATCGCCAAGCCAGGCAACATCGGTACTCAGTGGCTCGCCAAAGGGCCCGTTCAATGGGTGGGGGTAGGTTGTCAGGCTGGCATCTGCCGCTTTAGCGGCAGCCAGAAATTGCTCGCGTTGGCTGTTGTAACTCGGATGCGTGGGAAAACCTGTGCTCATGGTCATCTCTTGTCGATCGCTCGCACCGGACGCTCATGGAGCGTCCGGTGCGAGGGTTTTGAACGAAGCGCTATTTCAAGCGGCCGGAGAGAAACTGGGTCAATCGTTCACTTTTCGGGTTGACCAATACTTCGCCGGGATGTCCTTCTTCTTCTACGCGACCTTGATGCAAGAACATGACGTGGTTGGAAATGTTGCGGGCAAAGCCCATCTCGTGGGTGACCACGACCATGGTTCGGCCTTCCTCTGCAAGCGCTTGCATCACTTTCAACACTTCGCCGACCAGTTCCGGGTCGAGTGCTGACGTCGGTTCGTCGAAAAGCATCACTTCCGGTTCCATCGCCAGCGCACGCGCAATCGCCACGCGCTGTTGCTGACCGCCCGAGAGATGCGAGGGATATTTACTGTCCACGCTTGAGTCCAGGCCAACCTTGCGCAGGTACTGGTGGGCTCGCTGCACAGCTTCCTTGCGCTTGATGCCAAGGACATGAACGGGCGCTTCGATGATGTTTTCCAGCACCGTCATGTGCTGCCACAGGTTGAAGTGCTGGAACACCATCGACAGTTTGGTGCGTATTTTTTGCAGTTGGCGCGGATCGGCCACACTCATGGCGCCGTTGATATCCTGTTTCGTGCGAATTTCCTCGTTGTTCACGGTAATTCGCCCGGCGCAGGGCTGTTCGAGGAAGTTGATGCAGCGCAGGAAGGTGCTCTTGCCCGATCCGCTCGAACCGATGATGCTGATGACATCACCTGCTTTGGCTTTGAGCGATACACCCTTGAGGACTTCATGAGGGCCGTACTTCTTGTACAACTCATCTATTTTCAGTTTGTACATTATCGATGCTCTCCAGGTAGCGGCAGATCAATGAGCTTGAGGTTTCAAGAAGGCCAGCCAGCGGATTTCGCAGCGACGAAAAAGCCAGACCAGGGTAAACACCATCAAGGCATAGAGCACCGCCGCTATCCCGAATGCCTCGAACGAGGAGTAAGTGGCCGAGTTCACATCACGGGCGACCTTGAGCAGATCAGGAACGGTGGCGGTGAATGCAAGGGTGGTGGAGTGCAGCATGAGGATCACCTCATTGCTGTAGTACGGCAGCGCACGACGTAGCGAAGACGGCAAAATGATTCGTCGATACAAGGTAAAGCTGGACATGCCATAAGCGCGTCCGGCTTCGATTTCACCGTAAGGTGTGGCGCGGATCGCGCCGGCGAAAACCTCTGTGGTGTATGCGCAGGTGTTGAGGGCAAAAGCCAGTAACGTGCAGTTGATCCCTTCGCGAAAGAAGGCATTCAGTTCCGGTTGGGAGCGGACCATTTCCAGGCTGTAGACGCCGGTGTAAAGAAGCAGCAACTGGATATACAGCGGCGTACCCCGGAACACATAGGTATAGAACCAGACGGGCCCACGGATGAACGGATTTCTTGAGACGCGTGCCACTGCCAGTGGCACAGCGAAGACGCCGCCGATGGCGATGGAAACCACCAGCAGCCACAACGTCATGGCAACGCCGGACAGTTGATAGCCGTCGAACCAGAGGTAGGATTGCCAATACTCCTGGATGATTTCGATCATAGCTGCGCCCCTCTGACACCGGCAGAGTAGCGGCGCTCCAGCCACATCAGGATGCCGTTGGACAGGGTGGTAATCGCTAGATAAATCAGAGCGCCGATCAGGCTGAAGTAGAACAGTTGCATCGAGTGTTTGCCGGCATCCTGCGTGACCTTGACGATATCGATAAGACCGATAATCGAGACCAGCGCGGTCGCCTTGATCAGCACCTGCCAGTTGTTGCCGATGCCTGGAAGTGCGAAGCGCATCATTTGTGGGAACAGGACCCGCACAAATAGTTGTCGACGACTCATTCCATAAGCGATAGCGGCCTCAAGCTGGCCGCCAGGTACGGACTGAAAGGCGCCACGAAACGTCTCGGTGAAATAGGCGCCGTAGATGAAACCAAGGGTAAAAACCCCGGCAACAAATGGATTGAGATCAACCTGCTCGAAGTGCATCCGTTCGGTAAAAACATTCAACAAAATTTGCAGGCTGTAGAACAACAGCAACATGATCACCAGATCAGGAACACTGCGGATCAACGTTGTGTAACCTGTTGCCAACACTCGCAAGAGGCGCTGGTTGGAAAGCTTTGCCGACGCACCGATTAAACCGAGCGAAACAGCCAGCAACATCGAGAGCAACGCCAGTTTGATGGTTGCGAAAGTACCTTCGAGAATCAACGCACCATAACCCTGTAAAAACATGTTCTGTCTCTCCTTCGGCAATAGTGGTCCGTAAACCGTCTATTTAGAGGCTTTGAAATCAGGGGGAATCGCGGGGGGGCATGGCCAGGGCTCTTGATCACCCATGCATGGAGATCAGAGCCCGCCAGGACAAGGACTCAGTTATAGATATCGAAGGTGAAATACTTTTTCTGAATCGCGTCGTAAGTTCCGTTCTTGTGTATTTCTGCAAGCGCACCATTGATAGCCTGGACAAGTTTTTCGTCATCCTTGCGCAGCCCAATCGCAATCCCTTGGCCTAGTAGCTCTTCATGCTGAACAGTGTCGCCGGCAAAGGCGAACCCATTGTTTTGCGGTGTTTGCAAAAAGCCGATATCCGCGACGACCGCGTCTGTAAGGGTGGCATCGATACGGCCGCTGACAAGGTCTGGGTAGAGCAGGTCTTGATTGGTGTAAGACACAACGGTAACGCCGTGTGGTGCCCAGATTGCCTTGGCGTAAGCTTCTTGAGTGCTGCCTTGGGCGACGCCGACACGCTTGCCCTTGAGCGACTCCACGGTGGGGAGCAAACCACTGTCAGCCTTGGCGATCAGACGATTGGGCGAGTTGTAGAGCCGGTCAGAGAACGCGATATTTTCTTTGCGTTTTTCGTTGACCGTCATCGCCGAAAGGATGCCATCGAACTTCTTCGCCTTGAGTGCCGGGATGATGCTGTCGAAAGCGACTTCGACCCAGACGCACTTGACCTTGAGCTGAGCGCAAATGGCATTACCCAGATCAATATCGAAACCGATTAATTGACCACTGGGCTCCTTCGATTCGAAAGGCGCGAAGGTCGGATCTACGCCGAAGCGAAGCGTGTTCATGTCGTTGGCGAACGCGTAAGTCGAAGCGAGAGCAAATACTGTGGCGAGAATTATTTTTTTCATTGTTCTTTGCCTTTTTCAGTCATTGGAGTGTGCGCAGGGCTAATGCAAGGTCAGGGTGCAAGGCTCATCGTGTTGCCCTCGCTGCCTGCAATCAGCAGCGCTGGCAGGACCAGAATACGAGAGTCTGAACATTCGAAAAGATGCCTAAAACTGTTGCTTTGTGTAGCTGAGCTAAAGTATTAATTCGCACTCGCTTTTCTGGAGGTGCCTATGAACAACTTGCCTTCTCTACGGGCCATACAGGTATTTGAAGCTGTTGGACGCTTCGGCGGGATTGTCGAAGCGGCAAGGCGATTGGGCATTTCGGCAGGGGCTGTCAGTCAGCAAATGAGATTGCTGGAAGACAGTCTGGGGATGAGCTTGACCTTCAGGGTGGGCAAGCGTATTCGCCTGACTGCTGCGGGACAGCGATACCACGATAGCTGCGTGGCGGCGTTTGAAGTGCTGCGTATTGCTCAGGTAGAGGTCGAGCGAGCGAAGAGTGCCACCAACTTGCGAATCAGTGCCTTGCCATCGCTGCTTTCAGATTGGCTGGCTCCGCTCATCTACACTTGGCAGAGCGACCACCCGGATATTAATCTGTTCCTTGATGGCAGCCATGCGGAACCCTCACCTGACGGCTATGAAATCGATTTTCGGGTGACATACGGAGATTATGCGGCAACCGAGCACGCCATCGAGCTGTTCCGCGATTGTGTCGTTCCGGTCTATAGCCCTCACATGTTGCGTGCCGATATGCCGTTACGGACTCCGGCAGATCTGTTGGCTTATCCGCTATTGTCTATCGATTGGTTGCCCAAGTTCGCCTCCCCACCTTCCTGGCGAGATTGGTTCAGCACGCAACAAGTCGACTGTTCTCAGATTTGTGACGGTTATCGTGTCTATTCACTGTCGTCAATGGCAATCCAGGCGGCGATCCTTGGGCAGGGCGTGGTATTGGCACAATACTCAATGATTGCCGATGCCGTGGCGGATGGGCGTTTGATCATGCCGTTCGCGCAGGGGCTGCAAATGCCTTCGTCGTATTTTTTAGTGGGTGCCAAAGATGCTTTCGATAAAGCCCACTGTCGCGACTTCCATCGATGGCTGGTAGCCCGTGGACGGGATCAAATGGCAGTAAGTGAGCGACTATTGACCTGACCATAAGTGAAAAGAATAGTTACCACTTGACCTCCCGTTTGCATTCGATCTGAGCACCGATTGCATCGGATTTGACCAGCACGCTTCGTAACCATGACCGGCAGAGAGTGACCCTTAGCTGCCAGTGGCGAAAAGCAGAGATCGGCCAAAAGCGGATATTGCACTCGGTCCGCTTTTGGCCGTTCGCTGCCTGTCACGCAGGGCAGCAGTCGACCCATAGCTGCCGTTCATGGAGGGCAGTTGACGGCCAATAGCTGACGGAGGTAACAGGCAAAAATTGGCCAAAGGCAGATGGTGGACACGATTGCCATGTATCCGTAATGTACCTAAAGGTCACGACGCTTTTCCTGATCGCCAATGTCGCGCTTCTAGCTCGACTTCCAGCCCCGAAAAAGGAGTTACGTATAAACATGGAGTGTTATCCTGCATCAATGTCGTCTAATAACAGTTAGAAGCCTTTAACAATATGAACCTAGCCGACCTATCAATATCTGAGTTGCTCAAGCTGCACGCTGCCGCAATTGATGAGCTTAAAAATCGTGGCGTACTTAGAACAAAAAATAATCCTGTTGGCGATTACGCAGAATGGTTGGTCTCATCGGCCCTTAACCTAACCCTTGCAAACAATTCAGCCGCAGGCCACGACGCCGAATCCAGTGATGGAAAAAAGATTCAAATCAAATCACGTCGCATAACCGCAAATAACCGTTCAAAGCAGTTAGGGGTCATACGAAACCTCGAAAAAAATGATTTTGATGAGCTTATAGCTGTTATTTTTAATGAGTCGTATGAAATCATTGAGGCGTATTCAATTCCACACTCTGCAATCTCAAAGTACAGCGTGCATAGAGCACATGTTAACGGCCACATTTTGCACCTGCGCGGTGCCTTGCTGCTAGACAACAGCGTTCAGAGTATTAGTGACAAGTTGAACGTTTCTACCACTGCGCTCAAATCACGAATTTCAATCGCTGGGACTGGCGAAGCCGATCCCTTAGCTTAATCGTTAGACATCAGAGTCATAAAATGGAATTCACTGACCCAAAAGTTCAATCGGCACTGATAGCGGCAGCCGTTACAATAGCCACGCTTCTCTTGCGCGCCATAACAAAGCCGATATGGGAGCGTAATTTCCATAAATTCAAACTAGAAAGCGATTACACATATGATCAGCGCAAAAAAGTTAAAGAAGCAATTTCGAAGTATAAGGTGCCACTGCTGAATTCAGCTGAGTCACTGAATCATCGGCTATGGAATTTTTCTAAAAATGCACCAGAAGCATGGCACATTCAAAGGGATGGGGAAAACATTACAGACAAATACTACCTACTGTCGTTTTGTTATAGATTTTTATTGTTTTTTTCACTTTGTCGCAAAATCGACCTAGAGCTTGTATATCTTGACAGCACAGTCAGCACAAAAAAAGATCTAGAGTTTCTAAAGTATCTAAAACTCTTCCCACAATTTTTTAGCGATACTGAAATTTTTACAGGTACAGGCTACAACCAGTCAGTAGCCACTGATCATTTTTTTAGCGATGATTTCAGAGAACTTATCGGAAAAATGAGCAGCGATGACAAAATGCTAAGCTATTCCGAGTTCAAGAAAAAAGTCGAAGAAAAAGAATTCATACATTTGATCAATTATTTTTCAGGTATTTCAGTCGACCACAGCTGCCTTCGCTGGCAAGTTATAAATAGCTTTCACTTCATACTCATGGCATTCCTAAATGACTATGGCTATGATTTTCAAAAAACATCTAAAGAAAAAATTTCAGGCTTGGCCAAAGGCCTACCCAAAAATGGTCTTATTAAAAACGCTTATACATTCATCGAGCGAGCATGCCTCAACAATAATAAAGAAGTCCGTAAAGCTATGTCCGCGTTGCCTGGCGTCTAATAATCGGTTCAAACCGTTCGCTTCGCTCACTGGGGGGGGCTCACGCCTGCCCCTTGACCATAGGTTATGACCAAAGGAATAAATATGCGCAAAGTACTAAAGATCGATTCCATTGACACTCTGAAAAGCCCTGTTCTTTTCGAGCGAGCCAAACGAGCTCATGGAGGTAGGTCCCAAGAATTTGTCATATTAGAAAATGGGCATGAAGCGGGCTTGCTGTCATACGAAGATTGGAGCCACCAAGCTGTTGGTTTCATTTATGAAATTTTTGTTCTTCCAGAATTTAGACAGCAAAGCATTGGAGCACTACTACTCTCATACGCCGAGAACCACGCTTTACAGCTTCGCTGTACACATATTCGGCTTAAGCCATATCCCTTAGACCAAGAAACAGACCCAGATCGTTTGGTAGCTTGGTATAAAAAAAACAGTTATTTTCAGAAATCTGATGAACCAGAAATAATGGAAAAAGCCCTACCTACGATGCAGGCCTAACAAATGGTTAAAATCGTTCGCTTCGCTCAGTGGGACAGGGATAAAGCCCCCCTTAGCCAAACGTTAGCCAGCGTCTGAAATTGGCCGATTGCTGTCTGTTGCCGGGGGCCGCGACCCAAAGCAGGCCTTTGCTATAGGAGCTGATCTGTAGCGTCAGGCGCTACTTTCAGCAATTATTCAATGCGCCTCAAAAGGATTTCAATAATGACTAACTTCATAGAGAGTGACCCCGTCGCTTGCTCGAACTGTTTCTCTGATCGTGGTCTCCAATTGGATGCGGAAAAAATCGGACAGGATAATAAAAATCCGTGCCGAAACTGTGGTTCCACAGACTCCAAAAAGCTCCCATTGGCTGGTGTTGAGGTGCTGGCTCACCGTTATTTTGTCTGGGGGTCAATGTGCCGAGCGCACTACGGTGCTGCCCCGAAGATCCAATTCAACGAACACCAGAAAACGTCCATTGAGGTGGCTCCTTGGTTAGTTTCAGATGTTCAACTCATTGAGCGGCTTCTTGGTATTGGCTTTTTCCATTATGGCCCTCGTCTTTGGATGGTCGGCGAAGTAGAACCACTCAAAGCTCTCCAAGCAAAAGAGCATCGGCAAGATATCATTGATCGAATCTTGGCTGAGTACCCAGTAAGAGTGTTGGACACGGCAGAGTCTTTCTACCGTATCCGAGTAAACCCCTCTACACCAGATGATGCTGACCAATACGATAGTGCCCCCCCAGAATATTCCGGGAAAGGACGTCTCGATTCATCAGGAAACTCAGTACTGTATGGTTCAACAGACCTCGAGGTTTGCGTACATGAGTGTCGGGTTTCCGCAGAGGATGAAATATTTGTGGCTACTCTGGCTTCCACAAGATCGTTGCGACTGCTTGATTTATCGGCATTACTGAAAGAAGACGTTACTGAGTTTGAAAGTCTTGATATGTCTATTCACATGCTCTTCCTAGCGGGAAAGCATGCGTACGAGATAACTCAAGCTATCGCTGATGCCGCCAGAATTGCTGGGTTCGATGGCATCGTTTACCCGTCGTACTTCAGTTTGTTACGTATTGGGCAAATGCCATTCCAAACGACATATGGTATCTCGCACCGCAGATTTCCGTCCATGCAAGAATATGAGCAGGCTAAATCAATTCCAAATCTGGCTTTGTTTGGATGGCCGCTCGCAGAGGGGAAAATTTCCGTATCATGCATCAATCGCCTCATCCTTAGTAGAGTTGTTTACGATTTTCATTTCGGACCAGCCGGAATATAGGGATGTGAGTCTTCCGGTTCTGCCACCACCTCTGTTGAAGGCAGATCAGCAGTCAATGAAGTAGTACCGGGCCATCTTCGAGCCGAGTCTTCCATAACTTCGCACGCTTCGACGTATTGCTTAGATTTTTCAAAACGCCTTGTAAAAACCCACAGCTTTTCTGCTCCACCAATAAATGACATGGGAGCAGTCGAAAACAGGTCATCGCATCCTTCTGGATAGATATGTGCGACAATTCCCTGCATGTAAAATCTATAATACGACGCTTTTCTAACACCATCTTCAAAAGGAAACTCAACCTCTTGAATTGTAGGCGTGTGGTTGTGAGTGAATCCGCGGCTATCCATCTGACTGAGAACAATAGGATGGTAGTTAGCAGGGCTGGGGGCTTTCCTTACTATAAGCTCACCAAGTGCTTGTAAATTAACGCCTATATTCTCGAGGTGTGAAAATTCTTTTATTTTTGTAGTAAGAGATCTCCATAGCAGGCTAAGGAAAAATAGCCGTAACTTTTGATTGTCAATATTTTCAATTAAGCGAACACCGAGACCGGTTTCTGCATCAGGCTGAACTACATAGTCATGAGTAACAAGCTGTTTATCTTTTCCCCACCCGCTCCAAACCAATTTATGCTTTCTAAGCTCCGCGATGCCATGTGTATCGATCTCGCTAAGTATCTGCTCACCTGCTCTAATTACAAGCTGATGGTCATACCAACTTGTAAATCTACGAATTGGCCTGAATCCTCTGCCAGTTTCGATAAATCGCTCGCCTGGCACTTCTGTTCCGGTCAAGGCTTGGGGGATAAGATGGGATTTAGCAAAAGGGCCTTCTACCCCAAGAAGGGCACACATTCCAGTTTTAGGGTCTGCTGCTTTCTGCTTTTTCTTCTTGCGATCCTTGCTAGCCATATCTACCACTCAAAGTTCGGTTGAGGTGCTACTTCTGGTTGATTATAAGGAGATTTTAATCCTGTGACCTATCGCATTAATGTTAAACGCATGCTTCGCCTTTTTGTACAAGCGGTCAATACGCTCGTTGTGAGTGACTGCTAATGGCCGATTCTGTTGAAAAAGTCGGTACTTCCAGACTGCTCGCATACTGACCGCTGAAAACGCCTTTTTCGCGCGCCGCTCCGCGAAATCTGAACCCGGAATCCTCTGTTCAAAGTAAAGATTTCAATCTCAAGCGCGTACTTTTCTGTCGTGGAAACCATGGTCGACTTTTTCAACAGAATCGGCCGAAATCTGCCATTGATGAACGGCAGAGATTGGCCGTTCTCTGCCGGTTATGATTACAAAGCGTGCTGGTCAAGTCCGACGCAAATGGCTGGTCAGGTCGAATGCAAATGGGTGGTCAGGTCAGTGCAATTACCCAGCGCATCAGAGGATTTCTTTTTTCCATCGAAAAACGGCCCCACATGGAGTCAGTTCGCCCTCGTGTAAACCGACGAAATCACATTGAGGAGCATGCTCTGCGAAGCTTACACGTCAGCCGTAAGGGTTATTGCAGAGATAAAGCCCTCAGTCGGGAGGATTCATGCATTTGCGCCTTCTCCCACTATTCCAAAATGCATCTATGATTGGAGCCCAGGCGAACAGTCGTTTGGGGGCTGCACTTAGGGAGTCAGAGGGGGGCAATACATCATAGCTCGCCCTACTTTGATAAATGAGGTTCAAGGAGACGCTGCTCGGTGAAAATCAGAAAACTAAATATCAAGAATTTTCGAGGGATCAGGGAGTTAGAGTGGAGTCTTCCGAAAGCTCACATTTTCTGCCTAATTGGGAAAGGTGACTCGTCCAAGTCAACGATATTGGATGCAGTCCGCTATACATTCTATCCCCAATGGAACCTCGCGCTCAGCGACTCTGACTTTTACCAGTGCAAGATTGAGAACTCCATTGCCATCGAAATAACCATTGGCGACCTTGTCGACGACTTCTGCTCACTCAACAAATATGGACACCACCTTCGAGGCTGGGATAGCGAAGCGCTCGAAATCACCGACGAGCCGGATGATCACCTAGAAAATGTTCTGACCATACGCTTCACGGTTGAGAAGGATCTGGAGCCGAAGTGGATCGTGGTCTCTGACCGTAATCCTGAAGGCACTTCTTTCAGGCAAGCCGACCGAAATGCAGTAAGCGTGGGTCTGATCGGCGCTTACAGTGAAAGGCAGCTTTCATGGGCGACTGGGACTGCTCTAGCGAAGCTGACGGCAGCACAGAGTCTGAATGAGCTGTTAGCAGACGCTTCGAGGACCGCTAGGACGTCGTTGGATATTAGCCGGCCTGTCACCCTGAAGAACTTCGACGCAGCGGCCTCGAAGTCCCAGGAAATAGCCAAGCTCCTAGGCGTCCCGGTGGTCGACGCCTACAAGGCGCATCTCGATTTGAATTCGATAAATCTGAAGGTGGGTGGGTTAGTCCTGCATGACGGTGATATGCCACTGCGTCAGTTGGGTCTTGGATCAAGGCGCATGCTTCTGTGCGGTATCCAAAAGATGAGCCTAGAGGAAGGCCACATTACCTTGTTCGACGAAGTGGAGTTTGGCTTGGAGCCGCATCGGATCACCCGGCTGATCAAGCACATCAGAGAAGACAGGCGCGGACAGTATTTCCTCACGACCCACTCTCCCATAGTGTTGCGTGAACTCACAATCGAAGAGCTTTACGTTGTGCACAGCAAAGATGGCTTGGTGCAGATAATTCCTGCTGCGAAGAGAGGGCTTGAAGAGCACGAGATGCAGGGCAAGGTTCGTTCAAGTGCGGAAGCGTTCCTTGCGAAGAAAGTCGTAGTGTGCGAAGGCGCTACAGAGGTCGGCTTCCTGCGAGGATTCGACGATCACCAAGTCGAGAACAAAAAGGATCCATTGTCTTTCCATGGTGTGGCGTTGCTGGACGTTCGGGGTGGTGGAAATGTGAAACCGATTGCCAAAGCATTCAAAGCACTCCACTACCACGTTTCGGTGCTTGCTGATGGAGACGCTGAAGAGCAGTTTTCGCCCAAGGACGCAGCTGAGCTCACTGACCTAGACATTGCGGTCTACATGTGGAGCGACAAGCTTTCGCTGGAAGAACGTGCCTTCCAGGATCTACCGTGGGCGGATGTCTTGGCGAGTGTGCAACTTGCTCGGGATAGGCTGGGCTACTCAGTTCGCGATCAGGTGGCATCTAGATACCCGGGAGAGCTGGACAAAGATTTAGGAAGTTGGAAGGACAATCCCGCGTTGAGAGTGGCCATCGGTATTACGGCGAAGAAGTCCAGTTGGTTCAAAGACATCACTCGGGGTGACCTCTGGTTCAAGACGATACGGCCTGCCTTCAAAAACGCAGAGTTCGCTAAATCGAACCTTGCCAGCCAACTCAACAATCTATGGACGTGGGTAGAGCATGTCTGAGGATCTAGCAGCCAAACTCAACGGCTGCACCACGAAAGGATATGTGATCGCCCCCGCCGGGTATGGAAAAACTTATCTCATCGCGTTGGCAGTGCGTGCTTCGAACGGCAGGCAATTGGTGCTGACTCATACTTACGCCGGCGTCAATTCGATCAAAACAAAAATGACAGCGCTCGGTGTGCCGGCTTCCAAGTATCAGGTGGACACGATTGCAAGCTGGTCGCTGCGCCTTTGTTTGGCCTACCCGAAGAGATCAGGATGGACGATAGATAGCCCGACCAATAAACAGTGGAATCAGCTCTATGCCTGCTGTTCTGGGTTGCTCAAGAAGGCATTCATCAGGCGTGCCGTCTTGACCACATACGCTGGTATCTATGTCGACGAATATCAGGATTGCTCAGACCTACAGCACTCATTGGTCTGTGCCTTAGCAGAACTCCTGCCTTGCCGGGTACTGGGCGATCCTATGCAGGCAATTTTTGATTTCGACGATGGCAAGCCAGTGGACTGGGAGGCTAGCGTCTATCCCAGTTTCGATTGTCTGGGCGAATTGGAGACACCTTGGCGCTGGAAGCAGGCCGGAAATCCCCAGCTTGGAGCCTGGCTCAAAGAGGTTCGCACCAAAATTCAGGCAGGTCTGAAAATTGACCTTTCCAGTAAACGTCCACCCAGCGTGATTTGGCTTCACACCGAACCTGAATACCTAGCCTCAAAACAGTATTCCGCTCTTTGCAACCTGTTAGGTCATAACGAAAGCGCTATCGCTCTGTATGGCGGAGATCAGCAGTCCAAAAACAAGACGCATCTGTTGGCCCGAACCATGGGAGGCAGGTTTTCATCCATTGAGGAAGTTGAAGGGAGGGTACTTCATGCATTCCTAGAAAAGTTGGGCGCCGCTAAGGCCACTCAAAAGAGTTTCCTGATTGCGCTAGATTTTGCAAAGAAATGTTTTACCGGTGTGAGTGGCACATTGACGGCTGGTACCAAAAGAGGTGAAGTTGCGGCGCAACGGAAAGGTACTAAATATCCTGCGGTCCTACTTGCTGCAAACGCCTACCTTGAAAGCCCTACAAGCGGCCGTCTTAAGGCCTTCTTCCTGGCGTTGAAATCCAATCCGGAGACGTCGGCTTATCGTCGTGACTTACTGAATCGTTTGCTCCAGGTATTGAAGATCCACGGCGAAAATGAAGACATGACGCTCCCGGAGGTCGGCAAGGTATACCAGCGCGAGATGAGGCATACGGGGCGACCTATCAAACACCAAAAACTCATCGGAACCACTTTGCTAGTCAAAGGCCTTGAATATGACCATGCTGTAATCTTGGACGCTGATGTCCTCGACGCCAAGGATCTGTACGTCGCGATGACCCGTGGTTCTAAATCTCTCACCATCATTGGCAGCGGTAGGCATGTGCCAGCAAAGTAGCTGCTCGACATGGAATCAGAACTACCAGTTCATCGGCATGGGTCAGACCTCCTTGAGAACCTTCTTGATGGCATTCACGTAGCCATGCTTGTAGATTTCGCGCTTGTTTTCATCCTTGACCTGGCCGGCTGCGCTCACAGCCCATTCCCGGAACCCGAAGAACTCGTCCGAAATAGCCGCCTTCAGCGCTTCGACCTCCATGTCATTGAGGTTTAGTGTCTGCACTAGCTGCACAGCACCGCTCTCCGAAGGTTGTTCGAATTGCTGCATAGGTCGCCTATCTACAATCAGCTCGCTGTGTGCCTTGAGCGTATTGAGTTCATTGCGGTAGCGGTTGCGCTCGGCAATGATCTGACCAAACAACGCTCGCAAGGCCGGGTCTGAGATCCGCTCAAGCAATTCGTAATCCTTTGGAACCCGGTTTGCTTTGGCCAGTGGATTGATAGGGGCTTTCATCGAGGCGCCGGCTTGAGCGGCCCAGGCCTCGATGAGCTGCCGAAAGACCAAGCCCGTCTTGTTGCGAATGGTTTGGGCGCTGGGGCCTCCGCGTTCGGCGGACTGGCGTGCAATCTCTGCAATCGAGAAATTTCGCACGCCAGAGGAGTGCTGGGACTTCAGCACTTCATTGAGAACAGTCAGCGACTTTGCCTGCCGCGTTGAGGCGTGCGCTTTGAGATCTTCAAAGATCGCCTGGGCATCAATCATGGCTCGACTCCTGAATGGCTTTAGCTGAGGTGGCGATCAAATCGGACAGTTTGATTACCGGGTCTTGGTAGATCTCTTCCAAGGCCTTGATGCCGTCTGGGAGCAGTTGCAGATGCTGCCCGGCTTCCAATACTCCAGTGATGTAGCTGAAGCCTTCCAATTGGTCATTGGGCGAGGCTTGGCGTGCCATGGCTCGCATCATGGCGTTGCCGGCGATGAGCTGCATGCGTTCGTCCATCTGCATAAAAAGAGGGGTGTAGTCATTGCGCATCAGCAAATTGTTGAGCGCACGAGAGCGTTTTTCGATGGCAGGCGTTTTGCGCAGGTCATCGGCCAGATCTGGGTAGAGCTCGGCGTCTTCGCAAATTTGGGCCAGTTGCAGCAGCTCCGATCGGGTTTCGATGAGGCTAATAGGCTGATGAACGTCCTGCATGCTGCCGACAGCCACGAGTTTGGTGGCGTTGTCTCCTTCGGCACGGCCTTCCTCGATGGCGATCACACGGGCAATTAGCTGAAAGGTGGCGATCATGTCCTTGGCATACTGATCGGCGAGGACTATCTGCTTCTCATAGCGCCGCTCGGCCTCCTGCAACTGATGCTGCTGGAGGAAAGGGCTACCTTGTTCCGTGGCCAGATAGCGGGCATCAAGCAAGGTGTCTCGCACCTGTTCATGCTCCACAGCGAGGTTGGCAGCCAGGGATGCCTTGTAGCTCTGGTTGTTAAATTGCGCCCGCAGGGCGTCCAGATAACGTGCGTCGGTAGCGAGCCAGCGGCAACGAGTGCAATTCTCTGGGCCGTTGGGGACGGGGCCATATATATCCCCAGCGTTTCCCCTCGTATGCATGTATTCGCCGCCGTTCCAGCAGCCACCTACACTGCCCGACTCATTGGATTTGGCGGTGTTGCCGCCAACCAGGCAAATGCCGACATGGCGATGCTCCCAGCCGACCGGATTGCGGTTCGCCAGCGCCGCTTGTAGCGAGACTTCGTCGCGGTAGGCTATCTTGCTCCCGATCTGGCGCATGTCAGCATCGCGTAAGAAAGTGCGCAAGCTGTCGGCCTGTGCGGCCTCTACTTTCAGAGTCGCCGCGTCCAGTGCCTGGGTCATCATGGCTGGCGTCGGTTTGGTGTAGTAGAGCGTCATCAGCAGTCGCGAATGCCCGGCAAGGAGCTTGGACAGCGCTGGCATCGGAATTTGACCTTCCATTGCAAAGCAAGTCAGCAGGGACACTCGCAGACTATGCAATGGAAACTCGGTGGCTGTCTTTTTATGTGCATAACCCTCCCCGTAATCCTTCACAAACTGCAATCGAGAGCCGTCACTGAGGGTCTGCCCGCGAGCCGCTACCCGGTCTTCCAGAGCATTAAGGAGTCGATACCAAATCAAGTCGAGACCATTCGCCGTAGTAGGCTTGAAACGATCCTCCCCTTTGGCTTTGGCATCGCGGAACAAGAAGCAGATGGCACCCATGTCGCGTTTTTGCTGTTCCGACTTGGCATTACCAAAATGCTTGCCTTCCAACTCCGTGCAGGGTGTTGGCTGATCAATCGGGTTGTATTTCTCCTGCCAGTTCCGCAGCTTCTCTAGCCAGTACAACACTTCAGCATGTTGCCAAGGGATGGTGTAGCCGCGCTGACGCTCGTCCTGATTCTGATCAGCAGTCTTGTTGGTGTTGATATAAAGCCCGGTCATGATCTCGCCAGTGTCAAGGCTGCGAATACGGGAGAACACGCCTCGGCTCCAAGGGTTTTTCTCGCTACCGTTCTTGAACGGATGCCGCTGGTTGAAGACCCATTCACCTTTTTCATAGCGCCAGGTATCGGCTTCACCCGAGTCGAGAAAGCGAACCTGATAGGTGCGTAGAGGCAGATGCAACTTGAGCAGCAGGGCCACGGCGCGCGCGGGAGACCAAAGTTCGTGGATTTTTATCGTTTCGTCTGTCCGATTAATACGCCGAGTAAGGGTGCGGGTTCGCCACACGCAGTCGGGATCGTCAGGATCGATCAGGGAGGGATCGACCTCAAACCAGTCGCCGGTTTTTGCAGCTGAACGGCCATTAGAGCGCTCTTTACCGGTGGCCTGTTGCGCCCAAATCCAGTCGTTGAAGACGCCAAAGGGTCGAGGACAAAGGATTTCGCGCAGCTCCTTGATGTAGGTATACGGTAGCGGGTTATGTACCGATTCCGTAGTGATCATGCCTTTTCTGCTGGCCTTTTCGAATGGGTTGTCCACCAGTTGCAACATCCGGCCTTGGTCATTCGGCTCAGAGAAATGTTCGGCAATCACCCAATCGATGAACTCAGCGATGTAGTTCTGCAGACGGATAGCTTCGGTAGGGCGGGCATCTAAAAGCATACTTTCAAGGTCGGGCATTGCCCTTTGCTTAGCCGCTTGAAACAAATAGCCAGGCTGGTGTCCATTGGGCACCTTAGGCAGGTAGTGCATTACAAAGAAAACCAGTGAGCCTAACTTAAGACTAACGCCCTGATGCTGAGTCGCTATCCAACCTGTCATGAGTACGCGCCATTTCTCCCACTGCGCGCCATGATCCTGAGTGAGCCAGGCAAAGGTCAGATCAGTGCCACGACCATTTTGCTTGCCTCTCTTTATCCCCATGGTCAGTGCTTCCTAAGTTTGGCATGTGGCCCTGACAGCAGGCCGAGTGGGTCAATGTCTTCAAATCCGGTTTTCACTAGCTCGTCCCAGTTGCTGAAAGGCTGAATAAGCCGGCCCTCTGCCAGATGCTCATCCAGGCGCTTACTCGCCTGCTCCATCGCTTGGCTGACATCGGCTATGCCGGGAGCCGTATAGACGGCTTGGGATTCGAGCGATGAATGATGCAGAGCTTTCTTGCGCATCACCGGGTCAATGCCGGCGCGGGTCATCCGGCGGCCATAGGCATGGCGGTGGCCATGAGGCGAGCGGCCTTCGATCTTGGCAGTGCTCAGCCCTATACGGGCCATCGCGGAGGCATAGTTCTTGTTTAAAGCATTTAAGGTATAGGGCTGCCCCAAAGTGCGCTTCTCGTAGGAAACGAAGGCATAGGGGTGATGGCGGTCAATGCTGGCCAAGTAATACAGATGTTCCTTCCACAGTTTCAGGAACAGCCGGCCATAGTCGGTTGGAAACCAATGTAACTGGATGTAGTTGTCGCGGTGGTCATGCAGTCGAACCTTCCAGCCCACACCTTTGGTGCCTCTGAGGTTATTGCGCGGGGCGAGAGAATGAGTTTCTCGCAGGTAGGCCGAGCGGTTGGTCTTTCCCGTTCGACTTTTCCAATCATCTGGCGCCTTGCCTTCTTCGGGGTGAAAAACACGGACGATGGCCTTGGTTGGGTCGTGCGGGTCGAACAACACATCCTGTACCCACAAATGCAGAGGCTCGCTTTCGCGCAAGCCTGCGCCGTGCATCATGAGCAAGATCAGCTGGTCACGAACAGCGCAGCGCCGATCCTGTGCGCCGCCCACTCCCTCTAGAAAAAATCGTTCGAGTAACCGCTCAGGGAAGGCAATAGCATCATAGTCGGTCTTGCTCAACGCACGCCGCCCTTTAACGTTGCGCGCCTTTCGGACGGTTTCGTTAACAGTTTTGTCCTTGATGTGACCGAGAAAATCGTTCTGGTTGCGTCGGTACCACGCGGCATAGTTCAGGCGTTGGTCATAGCTACTGGCGGTCACTAGAGGGTTCATATTCTGAACGTCCTGGTGATCAACCAGGTAATCGGTCAGTCCCTTGAGGGCATTGAGGTGCCGATTGGCCATGGCGGTACTGGCAGGTATCCAGTAGAGACCGGATGGATCGAGTCCGTCATCACCAACAGTGCCAGTAAAGAGGCGGGCTGCGAATGACTGAAACAGCGTGTTGGGGTCTAAAAAGTTGTGCTGATTGGCTTCCATGTATTCAAGCAGCAGCTTCGTCGCAATGACCACATTGCGCTGCCAGGACAGGCTGCGTTCACTCTGCTTATTCAGCAAATAGTCCAGCAGGGGTAGCACAACCCCTTTCTCGGTCAGTAGGACAAGAATTTCGCTACGAAATCCTGAGTCATCGACCACGACCTTTGCATATGCATCCACTGCTGGCATCAAGCCATCCTCGCTTCATTGTTCCTTTAGTATTAAAGTACATTTAGGGCTGTCAAGTATGCAATATAAAAGCAAAAAAATAGCCCTCTGAACGAGGGCTATTAGTAGTTTTAGTACACTAGTACTGCGCTGCAAAGAACTTCGGGAGGCCTTTTTTGTAGGCAACTTCCGACAATAAAGTTAGACATCTCTTCGGGCACACACAGCATCGTCCGGCATCAACCCATCTGAATGACTCGTAGGCTGTTCTCTACCTGCAATCAACGGATGGAATGATGAAAATTTTCCCACTCAAGACGCTACTGGCCGCTCTCACCGCCCTCGCCCTTCTAGGCTGCACCACAAATTCCCCATCGACAGACATCGAACGGGAAATCCTGCTTCAAAGCAGCAAGTCGTGGGATGGCACACCTTACATTCGCTACCCGGATGCCGTGCCCGAGCTGACAGTGCTCAAGCTCACGATACCTGCCAATACCAAACTCCCCTGGCACACCCATCCCATTCCCAACGCGGGCTACATCCTCTCAGGCGAGCTAACTATCGAGGACAGGAACAGCGGCCAGACCAGACGCGTCAAACAAGGCGAAGCACTGGCCGAAATGGTCAATATCACTCATCGCGGAGTCACCGGCGATGAACCGGTAGAACTTGTTGTGTTCTATGCTGGCAGCGAAGGTATTCCATTGGCGGAGTAGCCTTTGCTTCACACAGGGAGTCCGAATGCGGCCACTTTTATTACTTCTACTGCTGTCCTTCATTTCTCCTGTGATGGCCCAAATCTACAAATACACCGATGCCGCCGGCAATACCGCCTACAGCAATCAACCGCCCGATGGCGTTGACGCCCGGGCGGTTGATTTGCCACCGATCAACAGCATCGAGCGTCAACCGCCCGTCGATCCTGCACAACCTCTGGCAGGCAATAACACCGAGCCGACCCACCGAGCCTACGAAAAACTGGAACTCACCGGCCTGCCCACCACAGAAGCGTTACGTGCCAACAATGGCACCTTCACGATTAACGTACTGATCAAACCGCGCCTGCAAGCCACCCACCTGTTACGTCTGCTGCTGGACGGTCAGCCCTACGGCCAGCCAGGCAATGTGCCGATCCTGCAACTGGTGAACATCGATCGCGGCGAACACCGCCTCGCCGTGCAAGTGATCGATGGCGAAAACGTTGTGCAGCAGAGCCCTGCGCTGACATTCACCGTACAGCGGGTGCACATACCTTGAAGGCCTGGCTACTGATCGCCTGCCTGATCGCCCAGCCCGCCTCGGCAGAGGTCTTCATGTATGTCGATGCTCAGGGCAACCGGGTTTTCACCGACCAGCCAAAACCCGGCGACGCCCGGCGTGTACCGCTGACAAAGAGCAATCGAATAGCGGCCAACCCCACCAGCGCAGCACTGTTGATCGCCGAGAGCAGTCCTGAAGTACAGGCGCTGTTCCACTATGAGGTGCTGCGTATCCTGATCCCGGAACCCGACGCAACCATCCGCAGCAACACCGGCGAAGTCATTGTCAGCGCCACCAACGAACCGGCCCTGCAACCCGGTCACCACTACCGGTTGCTGCTCGACGGCCAGCCCACCGCCGAACCTGGCCTGAGCCCGGTGTTCCCGCTTAGCAACATCGATCGCGGCAGCCATACCCTGTCCGTGGAAATCCTCGACGTACAGGGGCGCATCGTCGAACGCACCGCCAACCAACCTTTCCACATGCAGCGCACGTCTCTCGCCCAGAAGCGCAGGATCAAACCCTGCACTCTCGAAGACTACGGCCAGCGGCCGGAATGTCCGCTCAGCGACAGACCAGGCGAAGAAAAAAATCCTTTCTTGAGACTCTTTTAACCTCGTTCAGGCTTGCGCACTATATTGGTGCAATTGTTTGCACCGTACTCACACTCCAACCCATTTTGGTTCGAAAGTACCCGCGATAGCTGGCAGAACGCCACGTAAACGAGCGTCAAACGCCTGTTTCAGGCGCTGAACGCTTCTTTTCGGAGCCTTGGTTTGGTTTTTGCATTTTGCCCGTATCAGCATTTTTTTACGCACGCTCTGCCCTAAAAGAGGTCCCGATGACCATTAGCGACGCACTCCACCGTTTGCTACTCGACAACCTCACCACTGCCACCATCCTGCTCGACGCCGAACTGCGCCTCGAGTACATGAACCCGGCGGCGGAGATGCTGCTGGCCATCAGCGGTCAGCGCAGCCATGGGCAGTTCATCAGTGAGTTGTTTACCGAATCGACCGAAGCGCTGAACTCGTTGCGCCAGGCCGTCGAGCAGGCGCACCCGTTCACCAAGCGCGAAGCCATGCTCACCGCCCTCACCGGTCAGACCCTGACCGTCGACTACGCAGTAACACCGATTCTGAGCAACGGCGACACGATGCTGCTGCTCGAAGTCCACCCCCGTGACCGCCTGCTGCGGATCACCAAGGAAGAAGCACAGCTGTCGAAACAGGAAACCAGCAAGATGCTGGTGCGCGGCCTTGCCCATGAAATCAAGAACCCCTTGGGCGGGATTCGCGGCGCAGCACAATTGCTGGCCCGGGAACTGCCGGAAGAGAGCCTGCGCGACTACACCAACGTCATCATCGAAGAAGCCGACCGCCTGCGTAATCTGGTGGATCGCATGCTCGGTTCCAACAAACTGCCGTCGCTGGCCATGTGCAATGTCCATGAAGTGCTTGAGCGTGTCTGCCATCTGGTGGAGGCTGAAAGCCAGGGCTGCATCACCTTGGTGCGCGACTACGATCCAAGCATCCCCGACGTCCTGATCGATCGCGAACAAATGATTCAGGCCGTGCTGAACATCGTGCGCAATGCGATGCAGGCCATCAGCAGCCAGAACGAACTGCGCCTGGGGCGAATCACCCTGCGCACCCGCGCCATGCGCCAGTTCACCATCGGCCACGTGCGCCATCGCCTGGTGACCAAGATCGAAATCATCGACAACGGTCCGGGCATCCCGGCAGAACTTCAGGAAACCATTTTCTTCCCCATGGTCAGCGGTCGTCCGGACGGTACCGGGCTGGGCCTGGCCATTACCCAGAACATCATCAGCCAGCACCAGGGCCTGATCGAATGTGACAGCCACCCCGGCCACACCACCTTCTCGATCTTTCTGCCACTGGAACAAGGAGCCACATCGACATGAGCCGTAGTGAAACCGTGTGGATCGTCGATGACGACCGTTCTATCCGTTGGGTCCTGGAAAAAGCCTTGCAACAGGAAGGCATGACCACGCAAAGCTTCGACAGCGCCGATGGCGTGATGAGCCGTCTGGCGCGCCAGCAGCCGGACGTGATCATTTCCGACATCCGCATGCCCGGCGCCAGCGGTCTGGAGCTTCTGGCGCGGATTCGCGAACAGCACCCGCGGCTGCCAGTGATCATCATGACCGCGCACTCCGATCTGGACAGCGCTGTCGCGTCCTATCAGGGCGGCGCGTTCGAGTACCTGCCCAAGCCGTTCGACGTTGATGAAGCGGTTTCCCTGGTCAAGCGCGCCAACCAGCACGCTCAGGAACAACAAGGCCTGGAAGTTGCCCCGACCCTGACCCGCACCCCGGAAATCATCGGCGAAGCGCCGGCGATGCAGGAAGTGTTTCGCGCCATCGGACGCTTGAGCCACTCCAACATCACCGTGCTGATCAATGGTGAATCGGGTACCGGTAAAGAACTGGTGGCCCACGCGCTGCATCGTCACAGCCCGCGCGCCGCTTCGCCGTTCATTGCGCTGAACATGGCGGCGATCCCCAAAGACCTGATGGAATCCGAACTGTTCGGCCACGAGAAAGGCGCGTTCACGGGCGCGGCCAACCTGCGTCGCGGGCGTTTCGAGCAAGCCGACGGCGGTACGCTGTTCCTCGACGAAATCGGTGACATGCCCGCTGACACCCAGACCCGCTTGCTACGGGTACTGGCCGACGGCGAGTTCTACCGCGTCGGCGGTCATGTGCCGGTGAAGGTCGATGTGCGCATCATCGCCGCGACTCACCAGAATCTGGAAACCCTGGTGCATGCCGGGAAATTCCGTGAGGACTTGTTCCATCGCCTCAACGTGATCCGCATCCATATCCCGCGCCTGTCGGATCGCCGCGAAGATATCCCGACCCTGGCCAAGCACTTCCTCGGCCGCGCCGCCCAGGAACTGGCAGTCGAACCGAAGCTGCTGAAAAGCGAAACCGAGGAATACCTGAAGAACTTGCCATGGCCCGGCAACGTGCGGCAGTTGGAGAATACCTGCCGCTGGATCACGGTGATGGCTTCGGGTCGTGAAGTGCACATCGGTGACCTGCCGCCGGAGCTGCTGAGCCTGCCTCAGGACTCGGCGCCCGTGACCAACTGGGAGCAGGCCCTGCGCCAGTGGGCCGACCAGGCGCTGGCCCGTGGTCAGTCAAGCCTGCTCGACAGCGCCGTACCGGCCTTCGAGCGGATTATGATCGAGACCGCCCTCAAGCACACCGCCGGTCGCCGCCGTGATGCCGCCGTCTTGCTGGGTTGGGGACGCAACACCCTGACTCGCAAGATCAAGGAATTGGGGATGAAGGTTGATGGCGGGGATGATGATGAGGGGGATGAGGGCTAAACAGCCTTTAGTACTTCGCTGATCTTTAGGCCCAATCGCGAGCAAGCTCGCTCCTACAGTGGATTTTCGGTGTTTTCACGATCGTGCAGACACCTTCGAACCCTGTGGGAGCGAGCTTGCTCGCGATGCTTTTAGAGCCATCAATGCACCGACTGAATGCACCGTGAACCGCAATCGCGCACAACCACTGTCCTGAAACCTCGCCATAAAACTCGATACTACCCACCACCCAAAAACACAAAAGCCCCGGATCTCGGGGCTTTCAGCGCTTCAAAGCGATTTTTTGTTCCAAGCTGTTAAAACCTGGCATGCCCCCTGCAATAACCCTTTCAAGTGAATCAGTTCACCTACCCGGTTTCGGGGACCTTGGTACAGGCAGGCCGGGGATTCCCCTCTTTACATCGGGCTCACACCGCACCCGCGACGAGCCCAGCCGTTTTGGGGCCCTTGATACAGGCAGGTCAGGGGTTCCTTCTTTACACCAGGCTCACACCGCACTCGCGACGAGCCTCCCGTTTCGGGAACCTTGGTACAGGCAGGCCGGGGATTCCCTCTTTTATTGCTCCCGGAGATGGATCTCCAGCCGCCAGCGGTCATCAACCTCGCTACCGACCCATTCGCCCCGCAGGGGCCGGGCCGCTACCAGTGTCAGCAACAACCCCCCATCGCTCAAACGTACCCGCCAGTTCACGTCCTTGCCGCCGAGCTTGAGCTGACCTTTCTGCGCCTTGCCCTCGGCGCCAAACAGCAGCGCGACACTGCCGTCCACAATTTCGCCGTGGGTCTTGGGTTCATTGTTGAACCACACCACCAGCCCGTCGTTCGTCACTTCCACCTGCTGCAACTGACTGGGGTCTGGCGTGGTCAGGCGACCGATCATCATCCCGACCATCACCCCGACAATCGCCAGCGAGCCCATTACCCGCAGGAATAGTTTCGAACGCACGCCTTCTGGCGGCGTAGAATGCGCGTCATCTTTGCCTTCGGAGCCGTGCATGTTTCACGTCATCCTTTTCCAACCAGAAATTCCGCCGAATACCGGCAACGTTATCAGGCTGTGCGCCAACAGTGGCTGCCACCTGCATTTGATCGAACCGCTGGGCTTCGAGATGGACGACAAGCGCCTGCGCCGGGCCGGCCTCGATTACCACGAGTATGCCACCCTGCAACGCCACGCGGACCTTGCCAGCTGCCTGGAGAGCCTCGGCCATCCACGACTGTTCGCCTTCACCACCAAGGGTTCGCGGCCGTTCCACGATGCCAGCTTCGCCCCGGGCGACGCATTCCTGTTCGGCCCGGAAAGCCGTGGCTTGCCCGCCGAAGTGCTGGATGCCCTGCCCGGCGAGCAACGCCTGCGCCTGCCGATGCGCGAGGGCTGCCGCAGCCTGAATCTATCCAATACCGTGGCGGTGGCCGTTTACGAAGCCTGGCGTCAGAACGACTTCAAGTAACCCCCAAAAAAATGTGGGAGCGAGCTTGCTCGCGATGGCGGTGCATCAGTCAACATTGATGTTGAAGCTGGTGACCTCATCGCGAGCAAGCTCGCTCCCACAGTATTGATACGCTTTTACTGAACGGTCGGAGTCTCGCCAGCAGCCTGCATGCGTTGCAGCTCTTGCGCATACAGCGCATCGAAGTTCACCGGAGCCAGCATCAGTGCCGGGAACGAACCGCGGGTCACCAGGCTATCCAGGGTTTCGCGAGCGTACGGGAACAGGATGTTCGGGCAGAACGCACCCAGGGTATGGCTCATCGAAGCGTCATCCAGGTTCTTGATCAGGAAGATCCCGGCCTGTTGCACTTCAGCGATGAACGCCACTTCGTCACCGTTTTTCACGGTAACCGACAGGGTCAGCACGACTTCGTGGAAGTCGGCTTCCAGCGTCTTCTGACGGGTGTTCAGATCCAGACCGACGCTCGGCTCCCACTGCTGGCGGAAGATCGCCGGGCTTTTCGGAGCTTCGAAGGACAGGTCACGCACATAAATGCGCTGCAAGGAGAATTGCGGTGCAGTTTCTTCTTCGTTCGCAGCAGTGTTCTGTTGGTCAGTCATCGCAGATCCTTCTTGATCCAGGGTTCTTTTAGGTTTGCTTGTTTGGGGTATTGCCGTCAGGCCTTGAGCAGCGCGTCGAGCTTGCCGGCGCGGTCCAGGGCGAACAGATCATCACAACCGCCCACATGGGTGCTGCCGATCCAGATTTGCGGCACGGACGTACGCCCGGCCTTCTGGGCCATCGCAGCGCGAACCTGCGGCTTGCCATCGACCTTGATCTCTTCGAAGGCCACACCTTTGTTCTCGAGCAGGTACTTGGCTCGCGAGCAGTAAGGGCAGTAATCGCTGGAATAGACGACGACGCTACTCATATCACTTCACCAGCGGCAGATTGTCGGCTTTCCAGCTGGAGATACCGCCGGACAGCTTGGCGGCGGTGAAGCCGGATTTCATCAATTCGCGGGCGTGGGTGCCGGCGGTCTGGCCCATGGCGTCGACCAGGATGATGGTCTTGGCCTTGTGCTTTTCCAGCTCACCTACACGAGCGGTCAGTTTGTCCTGAGGGATGTTCAGCGCGCCGACAATGTGACCGGCGGCGAAATCCTTGGTCGGACGAATGTCGATCACTACGCCTGCGTCCTTGTTGACCAGCCCGGTCAGTTCGCCGGTGCTCAGGCTACGGCCGCCGCCCTGCATTTGATAGGCAATCAGCAACGCCAGCAGTACGACGAAGATACCGACGAGAATGTAGTGGTTAGTGGCAAATTGAATCAGGTTAGCAACCATCGAAGGAGGTTCCAGGGCGTTAAAATGTCGGCCAGTATACACAGCCACTATGGTGGGCCAAACCCCGTCCGGCGGTGACGCGGCCGGAACTTCGCTTTAAACTGCCACTCCCTTTTCCATTGCTCCTTTTTATCTCAGCCACGAGTGGATTCCATGACTACCACGCCTAAACCTTTGGTCCTGATGATTCTCGACGGCTTCGGTCACAGTGACAGCCCTGAATCCAACGCTATCTTCGCCGCGAAGAAGCCCGTACTGGACCGCCTGTGGGCCACCGTGCCGAACGGTCTGATCTCGGGCAGCGGCATGGACGTCGGCCTGCCGGACGGCCAGATGGGCAACTCCGAAGTCGGCCACATGAACCTGGGCGCCGGTCGCGTGGTGTATCAGGACTTCACTCGCGTCACCAAATCGATCCGCGACGGCGAGTTCTTCGAGAATCCGACCATCTGCGCTGCCGTGGACAAAGCGGTCGCCGCCGGCAAAGCCGTGCACTTCATGGGCCTGCTGTCCGATGGCGGCGTACACAGCCACCAGGATCACCTGGTTGCCATGGCCGAACTGGCCTTCAAGCGCGGCGCTCAAAACATCTACCTGCACGCTTTCCTCGATGGCCGCGATACTCCGCCGAAAAGCGCGCAGTCGTCGATCGAACTGCTCGACGCGACCTTCCAGGCCCTGGGCAAAGGCCGGATCGCCAGCATCATCGGCCGCTACTACGCCATGGACCGCGACAACCGTTGGGACCGCGTGTCCCAGGCCTACAACCTGATTGTCGATGGCCAGGGCGAATTCAACGCCGCCACCGCCCAGGAAGGCCTGCAGGCGGCATACGAACGTGGCGAGAGCGACGAATTCGTCAAGGCCACCTCCATCGGTGAGCCGGTAAAAGTCGAAGACGGTGATGCCGTGGTGTTCATGAACTTCCGCGCCGACCGTGCCCGCGAGCTGACCCGCGTGTTCGTCGAAGACAACTTCAGTGAGTTCGAGCGCGCCCGCCAGCCGAAACTGGCCGGTTTCGTCATGCTGACCCAATACGCCGCCAGCATTCCTGCGCCGTCGGCTTTCGCGGCCGGCAGCCTGGAAAACGTACTGGGCGATTACCTGGCGAAAAACGGCAAGACCCAACTGCGCATCGCCGAAACCGAAAAATATGCCCACGTGACCTTCTTCTTCTCCGGCGGCCGCGAAGAACCGTTCCCGGGCGAAGAACGCATCCTGATTCCGTCGCCAAAAGTCGCCACCTATGACTTGCAGCCGGAAATGAGCGCACCGGAAGTCACCGACCGCATCGTCGACGCCATCGAAAACCAGCGTTACGACGTGATCGTGGTCAACTACGCCAACGGCGACATGGTTGGCCACAGCGGCGTGTTCGAAGCGGCGGTCAAGGCCGTTGAATGCCTGGACCTGTGCGTGGGTCGCATCGTCGATGCCTTGGAAAAAGTCGGCGGCGAAGCCTTGATCACCGCTGACCATGGCAACGTCGAGCAAATGTCCGATGAAACCACCGGCCAGGCGCACACTGCGCACACCACCGAGCCGGTACCGTTCATCTATGTCGGCAAGCGCGACCTGAAGGTGCGCGAAGGCGGCGTGCTGGCGGACGTGGCGCCGACCATGCTGAAGTTGCTGGGCCTTGAGCAACCGGCGGAAATGACCGGGACTTCGATTCTGGTGTAACCGGGATATCCCGAACACTGAAAAACCCTGTGGGAGCGAGCTTGCTCGCGATAGCAATCTGACAGCCAACATCTATGTTGAATGATCGGACGCCATCGCGAGCAAGCTCGCTCCCACAATGGTTTATGGAGTTTTCGAAATGGAATTCAGTCTGTCGCTCGCTCCAGTCATCACACAGTCAGAAATGGGCATTTTTTTTGCTGCCCATGGCGGGCATACTAGGCCGTCCCTTTCCCTGGTGCCGCCCGCCCCTATGCTTCGCGTCCTGATAGCCCTAGCTCTGACATGCCTGCTCCAACCGGCCTTTGCTGACGAGCGCGCAGATACCCAACAACAGTTGGACGCCACGCGTCAGGACATTGCCGAGCTGAAGAAGCTGCTGGGCAAGCTGCAGGAAGAAAAGTCCGGTGTGCAGAAAGAGCTCAAGGGCACCGAAACCGAAATGGGCAAGCTCGAGAAGCAGGTCGAAGCCCTGCAAAAAGAGCTGAAGAAAAGCGAAGCCGAGCTGCAGCGACTCGATGCAGAGAAAAAAAAACTCCAGAGCGCGCGCATTGAACAGCAACGACTGATCGCCATTCAGGCCCGGGCGGCCTACCAGAACGGTCGCCAGGAATACCTCAAGCTGCTGCTCAACCAGCAGAATCCTGAAAGATTTGCCCGTACCCTCACCTATTACGATTACCTGAGCCAGGCTCGCCTGGAGCAGTTGAAGAATTTCAACGAAACCCTGCGCCAACTGTCCAATGTCGAGAAAGACATCGCCATGCAGCAGGCGCAACTGCTGGTGCAGCAAAGCAGCCTCGACACCCAGCGTGATGAGCTCGAGAAAGTCCGCAAGGAGCGCCAGCAAGTCCTGGCCAAGCTCAATGACGACGTAAAGGCCCGCGATCAGAAACTGGCGGCGCGCGAGCAGGATCAGGCAGACCTGTCTAAAGTCCTTAAAACCATTGAAGAAACTCTGGCACGCCAGGCCCGTGAGGCAGAAGAAGCGCGACAAAAAGCGCTGATTGCCCAGCAGGAAGCCGAAAAAAAGCGTTTACGTGAGGCCCAGGCGCAGGCAGATGCCAGCGACGATGCCCCACGCAAACCGCTCAGATCGACACCTGGCGCACTGGTTTCCAGTTCCGGCGAAACCTTTGGCGGTCCGTTTGCGTCAACCCGCGGCAAACTTCCCTGGCCTGTCGATGGTCGACTGCTGGCGCGCTACGGTGAAAGCAGAGGCGACGATGCCCGGACCAAGTGGGATGGCGTGATGATCGGCGCGTCTGCCGGCAGTGCGGTGCGTGCCGTACACGGTGGTCGCGTGGTGTTCGCCGACTGGTTGCGCGGCGCCGGGCTGCTGGTGATCCTCGACCACGGCAATGGTTATTTGAGTCTGTACGGTCACAACCAGACGCTGCTCAAGTCTGCCGGTGACGTTGTAAAAGCCGGTGAGCCTATTTCCACTGTCGGTAGCAGTGGCGGGCAGGACACACCAGCGCTGTATTTCGCAATTCGTCAGCAGGGTCACCCGAGTGACCCTGCGCAATGGTGCCACGCGCAAGGATAGGCGTAGAGTCACCTACATTAGGAGTTCGTTCGACATGCTGCATTTGTCCCGCCTTACCTCGCTGGCCCTGACGATCGCCCTGGTGATCGGCGCGCCTCTGGCGTTTGCCGCTCAACCAGCGCCGGTGGTTGCGCCTGCGGGCACAGCCGCGACCACCAAGGCGCCGCTGCCGCTGGATGAGTTGCGCACCTTTGCCGAGGTGATGGACCGGATCAAGGCCGCTTATGTCGAACCGGTAGACGACAAGACCCTGCTGGAGAACGCCATCAAGGGCATGCTCAGCAACCTCGATCCGCATTCCGCCTACCTGGGCCCTGAAGATTTCGCCGAGCTGCAGGAAAGCACCAGCGGTGAATTCGGCGGCCTGGGCATTGAAGTCGGCGCCGAAGACGGCTTCATCAAGGTGGTGTCACCGATTGACGACACTCCGGCCTCCAAGGCCGGTATTCAGGCCGGCGACTTCATCGTCAAGATCGACGGCCAGCCGACTCGCGGCCAGAGCATGACCGAAGCCGTGGACAAGATGCGCGGCAAGATCGGCCAGAAAATCACCCTGACTCTGGTGCGCGATGGCGGCACGCCGTTCGACGTGACCCTGACCCGCGCCGTCATCCAGGTCAAGAGCGTGAAGAGCCAGCTGCTGGAGTCGGGCTACGGCTACATCCGCATCACCCAGTTCCAGGTCAAGACCGGTGAAGAGGTTTCCAAGGCCCTGGCCAAGCTGCGCAAAGACAACGGCAAGAAGCTCAAGGGCATCATTCTCGACCTGCGCAACAACCCGGGCGGGGTGTTGCAGGCGGCGGTGGAAGTGGTCGACCACTTCATCACCAAGGGCCTGATCGTTTACACCAAGGGCCGTATCGCCAACTCCGAGCTGCGTTTCTCTGCCACCGGCAAGGACGAAAGCGAAGCCGTGCCAATGGTCGTGTTGATCAACGGCGGCAGCGCCTCGGCTTCGGAAATTGTCGCCGGCGCCCTGCAGGACCAGAAACGCGCCGTGCTGATGGGCACCACCAGTTTCGGCAAGGGCTCGGTGCAAACCGTGCTGCCGCTGAACAATGAACGCGCATTGAAGATCACCACAGCGTTGTATTACACGCCGAACGGCCGCTCCATCCAGGCCCAGGGCATCGTCCCGGACATCGAAGTGCGCAAGGCCAAGATCACCAGCGAGCAGGACAGCGATTACTTCAAGGAAGCGGACTTGCAGGGTCACCTGGGCAACGGCAACGGCGGTGTCGACAAACCGACCGGTTCCAGCGGCAAAGCCAAGCCGATGCCGCAGGACGATGATTACCAACTGGCCCAGGCCCTGAGCCTGCTCAAAGGGCTGAGCATCACGTCCGGCCGTTGAGATGTTTCTGCGGTTACTGATCGGTCTGCTGTGTTGTCTGGCGGGTGTTGTTCATGCAGAACCCGCCGGATCGACGTCCCACAAAGCCTACCTGAGCCTGATCATCGATGACCTGGGGCAGAACCTGCCCCGGGATCGCCGCGTGCTGGCCCTGCCCGGCCCGGTGACTGCGGCGATCATGCCCGATACACCCCACGCCACCGAATTCGCCCGCGAAGCCCATCGCGCCGGCAAGATCGTCATTCTGCACATGCCCATGGATCCGGCCATCGGACCGTTCGCCTGGCATCCCGAGCTGCCCGTCGATGAGCTGGAAAAGCGCCTGAACGCCGCGTTCAAAATGGTCCCGTACACCAGCGGCATCAACAACCACATGGGCAGCCGCATGACCGCACAACCAACGGCCATGGCCTGGCTGATGGCGGCCTTGCAGCGACGGCACAAGTTCTTCGTCGACAGCCGCACCAGCGCCCAGACCGTAGCCGCTGCCCAAGCGCAGAAGATCGGTTTGGCGAGCGTTTCACGGGATGTATTTCTCGACGATGAGCGTACTGAAGCAGCGATTTTGACCCAGTTGCAAACCGCGATCAGCCTCGCGCGTAAGCAGGGTTCGGCGGTGATGATCGGGCATCCGTATCCACAGACGCTGGCGGTACTGGAACGCGAACTACCCAAGCTCAAGGCTCAGGGGATCGAGTGGATTGATATCCGGCAGATGATCAGCGTGCGCGGAAACCGGGCGACGGCGGCGCACGGCAAGGATGGGGTGTACCGCTGAGTCTGCGGCACCACAAAACTACCGTGGGAGCGAGCTTGCTCGCGATGGCGCCATCAAATTCAACATCTCTATCGACTGGCAGACCATCATCGCGAGCAAGCTCGCTCCCACAGTGGTCCGGGCATGGCTAAAGGGTTGGTATTGAATCCTACAGATACTGCGCCATGATCTCGTCCACCCGACCTTCCTTGCGCATCTGATCCAGCGCCGCCTGGAGCTTGGCAACCGTCTCGTCCGGCACGTCCTTGTTCAGTGCCAGGTACAGTTCGGCACTGTTGAAACGCAATACGGTTTTCAACCCGTTAACCCCTTCCTGGCGCGCCAGATAGCGCCCGGCCGGGTCACCAGTGGCCCACAGGTCGATCTGCCCGTTGACCAGTTTTTTCGCGTTGTCCTGGTCGCGCAGTACAACAATCGGATTGAGTCCCTGCTTGGCCAGCGTCTCGGCAATGGCGTCGCCCTTGTAGGCGCCGATCTTGTATTTGCGCGCGTCATTCAAGGTTTCGAGGGTGATCTTGCTGTCAGCCTTGGCCAGCATGATCCAGTCGTCCGGGCCAATCGGGCCGACCCATTTGAAGAGTTTTTCGCGATCGGGCAGGCGCGCCATGACGAATACGCCGTAACCGGGTTTTTCCAGGGTGAGTTTGTAGATTCGCTCCCAAGGGAAACGCAGCGTCAGGCTGTAGGTAATGTCGGCGCGCTTGAATATCTCGCGGACGATATCGGTGGCGATGCCATCGATGTTCTCGTCCTGAGCGAAGTTCTTGCCGTTCTTCGCCATGTTGTACGGCGGGAAGTTTTCCGTCAGCAACACCAGGTCGGTATCGGGACTGTCTTTAGCGTTTGCTCCATTGATCAACAACAGAGAAGCGCTGGCAAGGACGAGAAGAAAGCGTTTAAGCATGTCTGGCTACCGAAATCCATGGCGTACCCAAGAGTGCCTTGGGTACGCCATGGTGTCCACTGGCCTGTACCGGTTTGTTTAACGCATCACGATTCCGCGATGGGCCATATAGGCCTTGGCTTCCTGCACGGTGTATTCGCCGAAGTGGAAAATACTCGCCGCCAGTACCGCGCTGGCGTGGCCTTCGATAATGCCGTCGGCCAGGTGTTGCAGGTTACCGACACCGCCGGAGGCGATCACCGGAATGCCCAGTGCATCACTGATGGCGCGGGTGACGCCCAGGTCAAAGCCGTTTTTCATGCCGTCCTGATCCATGCTGGTCAGCAGGATTTCGCCGGCACCCAGGCCTTCCATTTTCTTCGCCCACTCAACGGCGTCGAGACCGGTTGGTTTGCGACCGCCATGGGTGAAGATTTCCCAGCGCGGGGTTTCGCCCGGTCCGGAAACCTTCTTCGCGTCGATAGCCACCACGATGCATTGCGAACCGAAATGCTGCGCGGCTTCGCCGACAAATTCCGGGTTGAACACTGCGGCGGTGTTTATCGAGACCTTGTCCGCGCCGGCATTGAGCAGGTTGCGGATGTCCTGCACGGTGCGCACGCCGCCGCCCACGGTCAGCGGGATGAACACCTGGCTGGCCATGCGCTCGACGGTGTGCAGCGTGGTGTCGCGGCCATCGACGCTGGCGGTGATGTCGAGAAAGGTAATCTCGTCGGCGCCCTGCTCGTCGTAGCGACGAGCAATTTCCACCGGGTCACCGGCGTCGCGGATGTTTTCGAATTTCACACCCTTGACCACCCGGCCGTTGTCCACGTCCAGGCAAGGGATGATGCGTTTGGCCAGCGCCATGATCAGTCCTCAGCCTTTGTATGAATCGCAGAAAGCTTGCGCTTCAGCGACATCGAGGGTGCCTTCGTAGATCGCACGGCCTGTGATCGCACCGATGATGCCTGGCGCCTTGGCGTCGAGCAGGGTCTTGATGTCACCCAGGTTGTGGATGCCGCCGGAAGCGATCACCGGGATCTTTGTTGCAGCAGCCAGTGCCGCGGTGAACGGTACGTTGCAGCCCTGCATCATGCCGTCTTTGGCGATGTCGGTATAAACGATCGAAGACACGCCGTCGGCTTCAAACTGCTTGGCCAGGTCGATCACCTGGATGGTGCTGATTTCAGCCCAGCCGTCAGTGGCGACAAAACCGTCTTTGGCATCCAGACCCACGATGATTTTGCCCGGGAACGCGCGGCAGGCTTCTGCAACAAAGGCCGGATCTTTCACGGCCTTGGTGCCAATGATCACGTAGCTAACGCCCGCTTTCACGTAGTGTTCGATGGTTTCCAGGGAGCGGATACCGCCGCCGATCTGGATCGGCAGGTTCGGATAACGCTTGGCGATGGCAGTGACCACTTCGCCGTTGACCGGCTGGCCTTCGAAGGCGCCGTTCAGGTCGACCAGATGCAGACGACGGCAACCGCCCTCCACCCACTTGGCAGCCATGCTCACCGGGTCATCGGAGAACACTGTGGAATCTTCCATGCGGCCCTGGCGCAGACGGACACAGGCACCGTCTTTAAGATCGATAGCGGGAATAATCAGCATCTGGCAAACCTTCAAATTCGAATGTTCAGCTTGGCTCGGAAATCAGTTTTTCTCGAGCGCCCACAGGTCGCTTTCAATGCTTTCGAACCTCTCTTTGAGGTGCGCCTGCACATCGAAAATCGCCCTGTTGTAATAGTGCGGAGCAATTTCACGGGTAAACAGCTCAAGAATCTCCGCCGCCTCGAACGAGCCGAGGTCGAGCTCAAAGCGGTCTTCCATGAAACGCTTGATCTTGCGATTGGCCTCGCTCTCCTGTTCGGGAGTGAGGGTCAGAATCGGCGGCTTCTTCTTGACGGCCATTTACCAGCGACCGTCCCACGCGGCGAAGTTCTGCAGCAACTGCAGGCCATGGGTATGGCTTTTCTCCGGGTGGAACTGCACGGCGAAACGCGAACCTTCGGCCAGCGCTGCGGCGAAATCGACACCGTAGTGACCGCCCCCCACCACCTGCCGCGCGTTGGCGGCAGCGATGTAGTAGCTGTGCACGAAGTAGAACCGCGCCAGGTCCGGAATGTCGTGCCACAGCGGGTGACTGACCTTCTGCTTCACTTCGTTCCAGCCCATGTGCGGGACTTTCAGGTGTTCCCCGTCTTCATGCAGGTCTTTGCCGAAGAACTTCACCGCGCCCGGGAACAGGCCGATGCAGTCGACACCGTCGTTCTCTTCGCTGGTGTCGAGCAAGGCTTGCATGCCCACGCAGATGCCAAGGAACGGCCGGTCCTGGCTGACTTCACGCACCAGCGAATCGAAGCCGAGGCGACGGATCTCCGCCATGCAATCGCGAATCGCGCCAACGCCGGGGAAAACCACCCGGTCGGCCTCGCGAATCACATTGGCATCACTGGTGATCAGCACCTTGCCGGCACCGACGTGCTCGAGGGCCTTGGCCACCGAGTGCAGGTTGCCCATGCCGTAATCGATAACCGCGACTGTCTGCATTACAGGACGCCCTTGGTCGATGGCATTTGTCCGGCCATGCGGTCATCGAGCTCGACGGCCATGCGCAGAGCGCGGCCGAAAGCCTTGAACACGGTTTCGATCTGGTGGTGGGTGTTGGTGCCACGCAGGTTGTCGATGTGCAGGCTGACCAATGCATGGTTGACGAAGCCCTGGAAGAATTCCTGGAACAGGTCAACGTCGAAGCCGCCGACGGTGGCGCGGGTGTACGGAACATGCATCTGCAGGCCTGGACGGCCGGAGAAGTCGATCACAACCCGCGACAGCGCTTCATCGAGCGGCACGTAGGCGTGGCCGTAGCGACGGATGCCTTTTTTGTCGCCGATGGCTTTGGCAAACGCCTGGCCGAGGGTGATACCGACGTCTTCCACCGTGTGGTGGTCATCGATATGCAGGTCGCCCTTGCTGACAATATCCAGGTCGATCAGCCCGTGACGGGCGATCTGGTCCAGCATGTGCTCAAGAAAAGGAACACCGATATCGAATCGGGCCTTTCCGGTGCCATCGAGGTTGATCGAGGCTTTGATCTGGGTTTCCAGAGTGTCGCGCTCGACAGACGCCTTACGTTCGGCCATCACCAGCTCCGCAAAATCATTGGGCGAAAAAGGCAGCCATTATAGGCGTGCGGGGCCGAAACAGAAACACGAGAGGTGATATCCCTGACGGAGTGAATTCGGGGGTGCCGGCGATGTACATGTCCATACAAGCCATTTGGCACACCACAAAACAAAATGTGGGAGCGAGCTTGCTCGCGATAGGGCCATCACATTCAACATTTTTGCTGACTGTCAGACCGCTATCGCGAGCAAGCTCGCTCCCACAGGTTTCGGGTTGAAACTGGTGTTAGTGAAACAGCACCGCCGTCTTCTGCAAGGTCACCCAGACACCCCACGCCAGCGGAATGCCCACCACCAGCCACGCCGCAACCGCCAGCGGCTTGGTGCCCGGCGCGGCTTTCCACTCCAGCACGGTGCTGCTGTCGGCGCCTTTGTCATGGCCCAGCGCCTGTTCGGCGGCCAGTTCGGCGTCGGTCATGAAGTACTTGTCCGCCACCGGACGCACCAGCAGGTTGCACAGGAAACCCAGCACCAGCAGGCCGGCGAGGATGTACAGGGTGATGTCGTAAGCCGCCGCACGCTCGACGCCGATGCTCAGTTGGTATTCACGCAGATAGTTCACCAGCACCGGACCGAGCACACCGGCAGCAGCCCACGCCGTCAGCAGACGACCGTGAATCGCACCGACCATTTGCGTACCGAACAGGTCCGCCAGATACGCCGGAACAGTCGCGAAGCCACCGCCATACATGGACAGGATGATGCAGAACGCCGCCACGAACAGCGCGATGCTGCCCAGGTGACCCAGGTTCGGAATCAGTCCGTACAGGGCAAAGCCCAGGGCGAAGAACACGAAGTAAGTGTTTTTGCGGCCCAGGTAATCCGAGAACGAAGCCCAGAAGAAGCGCCCGCCGATGTTGAACAGGCTGAGCAAACCGGTGAAGCCGGCAGCGATGGCGGCGATCGAAGCCAGTTGCGAAGCGTCGAGTTGGCCGAACGCCAGGTCATTGCCCAGCAACTTGCCAGCGAACACTTCCTGCAACAGCGGCGACGCCATGCCGAGGATGCCGATTCCAGCCGATACGTTCAGACACAGCACCAGCCACACCAGACGGAACTGCGGCGTCTTCCAGGCCACATTCACGTGAACATGACGATGAGTGATCATCGCGTTCGAGGCTTTTTTCGCCGGGGCCGTCCAGCCTTCCGGCTTCCAGCCGGTTGGCGGAACGCGGTAGGACAGTGCGCCACCGATCATGAACACGAAGTAGATCGCGGCCATCACCAGGAAGCTTTGCCAGACGCCGACGCTGGTTGGCGAGGCGAAATGCCCCATCAGAGCCGCCGCCAGCGGGGCGCCGACCATTGCGCCGCCGCCGAAGCCCATGATCGCCATGCCGGTCGCCATTCCACGCTTGTCCGGGAACCATTTGATCAGGGTCGACACCGGCGAAATGTAGCCAAGACCCAGGCCGATACCGCCAATGACCCCGGAGCCGATCCACATCAGCCAGATCTGGTGGGTATACACCCCCAGCGCCGAAATCAGCAGGCCGCCACACCAGCACAGTGCCGATACGACACCGGCCTTGCGCGGTCCGGCATGCTCCAGCCAGCCACCCCAGATGGCGGCCGAGCAACCCAGGAAGATGAAGAACAGGGTGTAGATCCAGCCGAGCATCGAGATCGGCCAGTCACACTGGGACGAAAAGACTTGTGCGATAAAACTCATGTCCGGTGCGCAGGTCACTGGAGCGGAGATGCCCAGCGCCTTGGACAGCGGCAACCAGAACACCGAAAAACCGTAGGCCATGCCGATGCACAAGTGGATGGCCAACGCGGCCGGTGGCACCAGCCAACGGTTGAAACCGGGCTTGGCGATGATCCGCTCCTTGGAAAGGAACGCAGGCTGGTCGGTGCTGAAGTCGTCCGCCGTGATGCTCGTGGTCATTGTGTATCCCCCAATTATTTGTATGGTTCGCCAGCCACAGCTCACTCCCGGCCTTTATGCACGCAGGCATGACCGTTTTTTGTAGAGCACCTTGTTGTGCGACAACAGGTCGCAGAAGGACGGACGAACGGGCAAAGGTTACCATTTGCAAGTGACAGAAAAACCAAACTGACATCACCTTTTGTACGTCATCTGATCTCTAACGCTTCATGACCTCACAGGAATCACCATGCCGATCATTGTCGAGCCGCTGAACCAAGCCACTGCCCAGGATCGGCAGGATCTGCAAAAGATCTACTGCGACGCCCCGGACTGGCTGTTCGCCCCTTTTTCCGGGGCCGTGCAGTTGATCGAAGACTGTTTGCGCGACGGCACACTGATCGCCGGACGCTTCAACGATCGCCTGCTGGGCGCGGCCCGGTTGCAAAGGCACCAAGACGCCTGGCACTTGTCCCAAATATGTGTTCGAAAAATTACCCGTCGCCGTGGTGTTGCCGAGCGACTGGTTGCCGAAGCCCAGAAAATGGCCGCGCAATCGGGCATGCCCCTGCGCCTGCTGGCGCCTGCCGGGCATCTGGAGGCTCAGGCGCTGGCCGCCAAGCTGAAACTGCCACTGGATGTGCTGCCGGCGTGATCACTGACCGGTCGTCTGTTCGGGGGCGCTATACTCCTCGGCTAAATTTTGAATTCGACTAATTACAAGGACTCGCCCATGAAAGCGTTCGGCAAAATCCTGGGTCTGGTACTTCTCGGGCTGTTGCTGATCATTGTGGCGCTGGGCTTTGCCCTGACCCACCTCTTCGATCCCAACGACTACAAAGACGAGATCCGCCAGATTGCCCGCGACAAGGCCCACATCGAGCTGACGCTCAATGGCGATATCGGCTGGAGCCTGTTCCCGTGGCTGGGTCTGGAACTGCACGACGCCAGTGTCGCGACCATGGTCAAACCGACCGAACCGTTTGCCGACTTGCAGATGCTAGGCCTGTCGGTACGCGTACTGCCGCTGCTGCGCCGTGAAGTGCAGATGAGCGACGTACGTGTCGAGGGCCTGAACCTGCGCCTGAACCGTGACAAGGACGGCCACGGCAATTGGGAAGACGTCGGCAAGCTGCCGGTACCGGCCAACACCGGCGCGACCAGCACCCCGCCAGCCGCTGGCGAACCGGCGCCCGAAGCCAGCGTCGCGGCGGAAAAACCGCCTCAGCCGATCCGCCTGGACATCGACAGCCTGACCGTAAACAACGCACGGGTCGAGTACACCGACGAACGAACCGGCAAGAGCTTCAGCGCCGAAAGTATTCAGTTGAGCACCGGTGCGGTTCACGACTCCGTCAACATTCCGCTCAAGCTCACGGCTTTCCTGTCCGCCAACCAGCCGGCACTGCGGGTTCGAACCGAGCTCAATGGTGAGGTGCGTATCGCACGCGCGCTGCAGCGCTATCAGCTCGAAGACATGAAATTGTCCGGTGAAGTGACCGGCGACCCGCTGCAAGGCAAGACCATGACGTTCTCCGCCCAGGGCCAGCTGGTGCTGGACAAGGCCGCCAATGTCGCCGAGTGGACCGGCATCAAGATCTCCGCCAACCAGCTGCGGGCACTGGGTGAACTGAAGGTCAACGACCTCGACAAGACCCCACAAGTCAGTGGCGGCATCTCGATCGCCCAGTTCGACCTGGCGAAATTCGTCGATAGCATCGGCCAGAAACTCCCCGCCATGGCCGAAGGCAGCCTGAGCAAGGTCGAACTGGTCAGCCGCCTGGCAGCAACACCCACCAGCCTGGCGCTCGACAACATCAACCTGAAAGTCGACGACAGCACCTTCAGCGGCCGCATTGCCGTCGAAGATTTCGCCAAGCAATCGCTGCGCGCAGCACTCAAGGCCGACACCTTCAACGTCGACCGCTACCTGCCGCCGAAATCCGCCGAGGCCAATAGCGCGACACAAGTGCGCCAGGCCGAAGTCGCCAGCACCGAAGCCGATGCCATGGCCGGCGCCGGCAGCACTCCGTTGCCACCCGCGCCGACCAAGGACGCCTGGAGCAGCGACCGCCTGTTGCCCGTGGAACGCTTGAGCAAGCTCGATGTGGACGCCGACCTGACCTTCGGCCAGTTGACCCTGCAAAAATTGCCGATTCATAACGCTGCGCTCAAGGCCACCGGCCAGGGTGGCCTGCTGACACTGGCCAACCTGCGCGGCGACCTGTACGAGGGCAACTTCGAAACCACCGGCACGCTCGATGTGCGCCAGCCAGTGCCGGCGCTGAACCTGCAGACGAAGATCAGCCGGGTACCGGCGGAAAAAATCCTCGAAAGCCAGGGCAAGAACCCGCCCGTCAAAGGCCTGGTCACGCTCAACAGCAGCCTGACCGGTAGCGGCAACAGCCAGAAAGCGTTGATCGATACCCTCAACGGCAATGCCAGTTTCATCATCAACAATGGCGTGCTGCTCAACGCCAACCTTGAGCAACAGCTGTGCAAAGGCATCGCCACGCTCAACCGCAAAACCCTCAGCGGCGAGCCCCGGGGCAAGGACACACCGTTCCAGGAGCTCAAGGGCAACCTGACCTTGCGTAACGGCGTAGCCAGCAACCCGGACCTGAAAGTGCGCATCCCAGGCATGACCGTCAACGGTGACGGTGACATCGATCTGCGAGTGCTGGGCATGGACTACCGCGTCGGCATCATCGTCGAAGGCGATACCAGCGCCATGCCGGACCCTGCTTGCCAGGTGGGCGACAAGTTTGTCGGCATCGAGTGGCCGCTGCGCTGCCGCGGCCCGCTGGAGCTGGGCGCCAAGGCTTGCCGTTTGGATAACGACCGCATGGGCCAGGTCGCGGCCAAACAGGCTGGCGACAGGATCAGCGAAAAAATCGAGGAGAAATGGGGCGACAAAGTCGACCCGAAACTGAAAGACGCGCTCAAGGAAATGTTCAAGCGATGAGAGCCGAGCAGTTTTCAACGGCGGTGCTGGACTGGTTCGACCGCCACGGCCGTCACGATTTGCCCTGGCAGCAGGACATCAACCCGTATCGGGTGTGGGTCTCGGAAATCATGTTGCAGCAGACCCAGGTCAGCACCGTGCTGAACTACTTCGACCGCTTCATGGCCTCGTTGCCGACGGTCCAGGCGCTGGCGTGCGCGCCGGAAGACGAAGTGCTGCACCTGTGGACGGGCCTTGGTTACTACACCCGCGCGCGCAACTTGCAGAAGACCGCGAAGATCGTCGTCGAGCAGTACGGCGGCGAATTTCCCCGGGACGTGGAAAAACTCACTGATCTGCCGGGGATCGGCCTGTCCACCGCCGGCGCCATTGCCAGCATCAGCATGGGCCTGCGCGCACCGATCCTCGATGGCAACGTCAAACGGGTGCTGGCGCGTTTTACCGCGCAAGAGGGCTACCCCGGCGAGCCGAAGGTCGCCAAACAGCTCTGGGCCAACGCTGAGCGCTTTACGCCGCAGACCCGCGTCAACGCCTACACCCAAGCGATGATGGACCTGGGGGCGACGCTCTGCACCCGCAGCAAACCGAGTTGCCTGCTGTGCCCGCTGGAAAAGGGCTGCGAGGCGCACATGCTCGGCCTGGAAACCCGCTACCCGATCCCCAAGCCGCGCAAAGCCATCCCGCAGAAGCGCACACTGATGCCGATGCTCGCCAACGCCGAAGGCGCGATCCTGCTTTACCGTCGCCCCTCCACGGGCCTGTGGGGCGGCTTGTGGAGCCTGCCGGAACTCGACGACCTCGACGACCTGCCGCACCTGGCATCGCAGCATTCGCTGGAACTGGGCACACAACAGGCATTGCCGAGCCTGGTGCACACCTTCAGCCATTTTCAGTTATCCATCGAACCCTGGCTGGTTCAGGTCCAGGAGAACGGCCATCACGTGGCCGAGGCTGACTGGCTCTGGTATAACCTCGCCACCCCGCCGCGCCTGGGCCTTGCCGCCCCGGTCAAAACCTTGCTCGAACGCGCGGCCGCCGTATTGAACGCAGGAGAGTCGTCATGACCCGCACCATCATGTGCCGCAAGTACAAAGAAGAATTGCCTGCCCTGGAGCGTGCACCGTTCCCGGGCGCCAAAGGCCAGGACATTTTTGACCACGTCTCGGCCAAGGCCTGGGCAGATTGGCAAAAGCACCAGACCCTGCTGATCAACGAAAAACGCCTGAACATGATGAACGCCGAAGATCGCAAATATCTTCAGGGCGAGATGGACAAGTACTTCTCCGGCGAGGATTACGCCAAGGCTGAAGGCTACGTGCCGCCGTCGGAATAACCCCGATTTATCGGGGGTCGGAACGTAAGCGACGGTAATAATTAAAATTTTTTTGAAAACTTGCTTGACGACCCCCTGAAAAACCCGTTTAATGCGCCCCGTTGCCCAGATAGCTCAGTCGGTAGAGCAGGGGATTGAAAATCCCCGTGTCGGCGGTTCGATTCCGTCTCTGGGCACCAAATACCGAAAACCCTGAATCGCAAGATTCAGGGTTTTTTTATGCCTTGGATTTGATGAAGCACCGATCCCGTCACCCTCGAAACAACAATTCCCACCTCCTGTTACCACGCCAGCCAGTACCCGTAATGGTTGCCGGGGCTAAGTCCCGAAAGCTTCAGACATTGGTTATCGGTCCTTCCTGGCAGTCTCTCGGGTCTGTCGGAACACTCCGTATGCTCTAACGGAAATGGATGACATACGCTGAAAATGAAATTGAGCAGAATCGGGGGAGGAGCTGCCGCATAACCGGGAGCAGATACACAACAGGGATATAGACAATGACTGAGGTGATTCAACCAGACGTCGAAACTGCTGAGTTTTTTACTGAACAAGAAATCAGGACTTTCAGCTTTGATATCCACCAGTCAGCATTGCTGCACAAGTTGGCCAAAGAGCTGACCGCCATCGGCGGGCCTCAAGCACCAGGAGCCAGGTCCAAAGCCTCTCTGGCAGCCACCGAATTAACGTTCCTGTTTTCGAAAGACCAATGCGAACTGCTGGATGCCTATTCCGAAGGCCTTGTTTGCACGTTGATCTTTGAAGGGCTGCAAAAAATCTCAGACGCCACCCCTCCAGATGCATTACCAGACCAGACATCCCTGGAAAACCGATACGACGTCCTTTGCCTGGCCGCCCGTAATCAGATCTTGTTGAAACTGGTGGGTAATAGTGCCTTTGCCTACGACATGGACAATGAAGGAAAACTGGTTCGACTGGTGGCCAACTTCAAGGGCGGCGGGCTGACCAGAATCCCTGCCGAGCCGGACATCAAGGAACTGAGTTCCCATTCCGGCCTCGCGCTTGGCCCGCATACAGAGGCGCCTTACTGGTGCGCCGTGAACGCGAAAGACGGGCACTCGCCCTCTCCATCGTCGCTCATACTATCCGCCTTGTGGAACCCGAGCATTGAGCCTACGCGAGTCATTCCACTACCTCCCATACTCGAAAAAATTGGCGTCACCAACTGCCTCGCACTGACCACGGGTAACTTCCAGTTCACTCGTAGTGACTCCTTTGTCAGTGGCAAAGGGGAAGATGGCCGCAACGTTTCGATTCTGGAGTTCGACGACAAGGCGGGGTTCGCAGCCCGCTTTAACACGTATCGTTTTTCGGTCAATGACAACGCCTCGACCTTTGTGAAAGCGGCTTACACTGCCCTTTGCCAAGGTGTGGGTGAAGCAACTCCGGTCGAGTACACGCTGAACCAGGAATCGGCCATGGTCATCAATAACATCCGGGCTCTGCACTGTCGCGATGTCATCAAAGACAACAGACGGGTCTTGGTTCGTATTTTCGGACTTTCAAAATTTTCTTGCCCCATCGTTGTTTCCGAAGACCCGCTAGTGCTGCAGGGCTGATTTTTTATATCACCAGCTGTTGAACGACCAGTCATGTGATTACCGGCCAATAACCATAAAGAGAGAATGCAATGTCTTGGGATGTAATTGGCATGTTGGCGCTCGTCGCTTTTTTCGCCGGTTTTTTTGATGCGATTGCCGGTGGTGGCGGTTTGATCACCTTGCCTGCATTGTTCCTGGCAGGTGTAGATCCGATCAGTGCAATTGCCACGAACAAGTTCCAGGCCGCTTCGGCAACAGTTTCAGCAACGGTAACCTTTGCTCGCAAAGGAATGATCGAGTGGCGCGAAGGCCGTTTCCTGGTTATCTGCGGATTTGTTGGCGGCGCCAGTGGTGCCTTGCTGGTCAGCACCATTGATAAGCGCTATCTGGAAGTTTGCGTGCCTATCATGCTGATTCTGGTAGCCATCTATTTTGCGCTCTCTCCAAAGCTGGCCAATGAAGATCGACGCAAGAGAATCAGTGTTCTGTTTTTTTCGTTTAGCGTTGCGCCGATCCTGGGTTTTTACGACGGTATATTTGGCCCCGGTGTGGGCTCTTTCTTTATTGTCGGATTTGTACTGCTCTGCGGCTTGGGCATGATGCGGGCCATGAGCTTTACCAAGCTTGCCAACGCCTCATGTAATCTCGGCTCTCTGTCGGTCTTTATCACTAAAGGTGTGATTATCTGGCCGATCGCCATAGCCATGGCTTTGGCGGCCTTCATCGGCGCTCAATTGGGTGCACGGGCCGCTGTCCGGGTCGGACCACGGTTGATCAAACCCATGTTGATCGTGGTCTGCTGCGCTTTGGCCATCAAGCTGCTGAGCGTAGAAACCAACCCTTTACGCGTTGCACTCATCCAAGCGTATGCAGGTGTTAATCACGATAAACCCTGAGTCGCAGGACTCAGGGTTCAGAGCCTCTCGTTAACTCGCATCATTCCAGTGGAAAACCAGGTTACGGGCTGCACCATTGCCAACATCGGCAACGTCCTGCCGTGTTTCGCCGTTACGCGTCGCAATGACCGTATATTTACCGGCAGGCAGTTTCACGTAAACCAGCGGACCGGCGTCATTGAGCGTCAGTACGGTCTGCCCCGGGGCTTTCTGAATAACTACATTCACGTCAGAAGTGTATTCATTTCTCGTCCCGACAGAGAACGTCATGTGCAGGTTGTAGCCAGTGGTCTGCTGGATGGCCTTGGACTCATCCTCGCCGATACCGCCGGACAGGTAGGTGATGCCGTTTTGCTCCTGGCTTTGCACCTGCACCCCCTGGCTGTCGATGGGCTCAAGGCTGGCGGCAGGTGTCATCGCTGGAAACATCAGCATGCCTGCAGCGGTGAGGGGCAACAGGAGTGTATGGAGGTATTTCATGATGACGACTCCCGGGTTCTGCGGAACCCAATCGTTACATCCTTTGGATTTCCAGTCGCAGGGAGGGGTTTTAGATTGATTTGGCCTGAGTACGAAACGTACTACGCCATTTGTTCCTCAGCCCTCGCCCGGATTTAGACCCGTCCTGCCGAAGAGCCCGGTATTTCCTGCCTGTTTCTCAGCAACTCCCGGCATCTTCGAAGGGGCTCTCTTGTCATTCTCTTTCGCTGTTCAACCTGCTGCGGAAGACCTCATGACGGCCCCCACCCCCAACGACACTCACGACCCCTATCTCGCATCACTGCTTGGCAACCTTGGCAAATTGATCCTTCAGGCACGCCAGAAAGTGCTTCGGGCGGCCGACACCGTGCAAGTGCAAACCTGTTGGCAAACTGGTCGGCACATCGTTGAGTTCGAACAGAACGGCGCGCGACGGGTCAGGTATGGCAAAGAGTTACCGTCGACCTTGGCCAAAACGCTAACTGCGGAGTTCGGAAAGGGATTTGACGCTTCCAACCTTCGGTACATGCGTCTGTTCTATCAAGCCTTTCCAATTCGTGACGCACTGCGTCACGAATTGAGCTGGACCCACTACCGCCACCTGCTTCGGGTCGACAACGACAGCGCTCGTCTTTGGTACATGAACGAATCAGCCACCCAAAACTGGTCAAGCCGAGCGCTGGAGCGCCAGATCAATACGTTGTATTACGAACGCCTGCTGGCGAGCCGCGATCGCGGCAGCGTCAAGCAGGAGGCCGCCACCCACATTCAAAACATGAAGGCCAGCCCTCGGGACTTCATCCGTGATCCGGTGGTACTGGAGTTTCTTGGTTTACCCAATGCCGGCAAGCTTCAGGAAAGCGAGATCGAACAAGCGCTGATCGAACAATTGCAGGGCTTCTTGCTGGAACTGGGCAAGGGTTTCGCATTCATTGCCCGCCAACAACGCATCAGCACCGACAGCAAAGACTTCTACATCGACCTGGTGTTCTACAACTACCTGCTCAAGTGCTTCGTCATCTTCGATATCAAGCGCGGTGAACTGACCCATCAGGACCTGGGGCAAATGGACATGTACGTGAGTATGTACGACGACCTGAAACGCAGCGCGCAAGACAGCCCCACCGTCGGCATCATTCTCTGTGCGCAAAAGGATGAATCCGTGGTGCATTACTCAGTGCAGGAAGGAAACGAGCAACTGCTCGCCAGCAAGTACAAGCTTGTCCTGCCGAGCGAAGAGGAACTCCGTAATGCACTGGATCGGGAGCGGATGGCACTTGAAGAACGACGGCTCGACCAACCACTGCGTTGAGGCCAATGGATTGTTCATCAACGACATCAAGACTATTGTTGGCAGCTACCCGCAAAGGTCCGACGCCGATGAATTTGCAGGAAACGCCTTCACTCGTCCCAACTCAAATCGAGTTGCCATTGCAACGCGTTGCGTCCGGTGAACCGTTCAAGGAAACCGCTGCAGACGGCTTTGTCCTCGGTGGCTTCACCTGGCGACACCCTTCTCGGGACGCCGCTCGTCCGGTCGTGATCATCAATGCCGCCACCTCGGTCCGTTGTCGCCACTACTCGCGCTTCGCCGACTACCTGTTCGTCCACGGCTTCGATGTCATCACCTATGACTACCGCGGCATCGGCGAGTCGCGGCCGGCATTGCTCAAGGGTCTTCAAGCCTCGTGGACCGATTGGGGAACGCTGGATTTCGAGGCGATGCTCAAGCGCGCACAGCGTGAGTTCCACCAACAGCCTATCGATGTGGTCGGCCACAGCTTTGGCGGCTGTGCAGCGGGTCTGGGGGCGTCCGGGCACCTGATCCGGCGTCTGGTGACGGTCGGTGCGCAATTCGCCTACTGGCGCGACTATGCGCCCGCTCATCGCTGGCGGATGTTCGGCAAGTGGCATGTGGTGATGCCGCTGGTGACGATGCTGTGCGGCTACTTTCCGGGCAAACGGCTCGGCTGGCTGGAAGATACACCCGCCGGCGTGGTCCGTGACTGGAGCCTCTCCACTGCCCGCTACGAGAAACGCTCCAGCGGCCGCACAATCAGCAAAACCGCCGGGCAGTTGCCCTTTGCCGACGTCACCGCGCAAACCCTGGCCATCAGCATCAGCGACGATCCCTACGGCACGGTCCCGGCCATCGAACGCCTGCTCGGCTACTTCACCGGCAGCACAAACTCTCACCTGCGTATCCATCCTGAAGACATCGGCGAAGAAGAAGTCGGACATTTCGCCTTTTTTCGCAGCGCATACCAAGCCACACTATGGCCCATTGCATTGGCCTGGTTGCAAAACGGCGAACTGGTCCCCGGCACACCCGGGCGAACGGTGCCACGCAGCTGAGCCACCCGCCCCTTTCAACGAATTACGGAACGACGCCCATGGCCTCCGCCAACAAGCAGCAAAAACGCGCCTCCCGCGCCAAGGCCAAGGCCAAGCAGAACCGCACCCAGCGGGCTGCCGCGCCGGTGGAACTGGACCCGAACGACGATCGCATCGACTTCGAATCGGTGGACCTGACCGAACTGTTCAAGAAAATGATCGACGCCGAAAAGATCAGCCAGCAAGCCCTGTGCACGGCCTTCCTCGAAGACCCGTTGCTGGAGCTGGTGTACGAGCAGGAAGGCGAGGAAGGCGCGATGGACTTCATCCTTGCCGCGCTGATCGAATATCGCCAATGGTCGACCGAAACCGACGAAGCCGGCGCCCTGGCGTGGATCGAATCACCGGCCTTCCAGGCCGACTACGTGGCGGCGTCCGACGCCATTGCCGCGCAAACCCAACAGAAACCGAACTGAGTTCCCATGGCCTCCCTGAACAAGCAACAGAAACGCGCCAAGCGCGCAAAAGCCAAAGCCAAGCAGATCAATATCCACGGCCGCAAACCCGCAGCGCTGGACGATGATCTTGGCCACCTCGCCGAGCCGATCCCGGAATACACCCTGGCGATGTTCAGCAAAATGCGCGACGCGGAAGCCGTCAGCCGCAGCGAAATGCTCTCGGTGCTGCTGACGAACCTGGCCTTTATCATCATCGACCATCCAGAACTGCTGGACATGGAAAACGCCGACGACGAAGGCATGGCCGCCACCCACCTGGCCGCCGACATGCTGATCGACTACCGCATGTGGGCCGACGGCATGGACCGCGAGACCGCTCAGGCGTGGCTGAGCGAACCGCAGTTCATTGCTGACTTCGGTGACGCACTGGATGTCTACCGCGAGTCGCTGGAAGCGCCGGAAGAAAAAGCCGAGTAAGGGTTACGACTCAAACAAAAACGGCCGCTTGTCATCACTGACAGCGGCCGTTTTGCGTTACGCGGTATGGATCAGTTCAGCACTACCGCGCCACGCTTTTCCAGTTTGCGACGGCGAGCCACCAGCAAGCCGGCCGCTACCACCAAAGCACTGAGCAAGCCGGTCGCGAGAATTTCCACGCGATGGGCTTCCTGGAACAGCATGATGGTCAGGGCCGCGACGATGAAGACGATCACCGCGTAGGTCAGGCCCGGGAACAGCCACATGCTGAAGGCAATTTTCTCCCCGCGCGCTATACGCTGCTTGCGCATGCGCAGTTGCGAAATCGCAATCACCAGGTACACCAGCAATGCGATGGCGCCGGAGCTGGCCAGCAGGAATTCGAACACCGCAGCCGGAGCTACGTAGTTGGCGAATGTTGCCAGGAACGCTGCGCCAGTGGACAGCATCACCGCCCAGTATGGCGTGCCACTTTTATTGGTGCGGGTGGACATGGCCGGCGCATCGCCGCGCTTGCCCAGGGAGAACAACATCCGCGACGAGGTGTAGAGCGCCGAGTTCAGGCAGCTGGTCACAGCGACCAACACCACGATATCGACGATCATCTTGGCGTTAGGGATGCCCATGCGCTCAAGTACAGTCTGGTAGGAGCCCAGGCTTGCCAGTACCGGGTCGTTCCAAGGCACCAGAGCCACGACGATGAAGATCGACACGAGGTAGAACAAGCCGATCCGCCAGATAACCGAGTTGGTGGCCTTGGAGATTTGCTTGCCAGGGTTCTTCGATTCCGCGGCCGCGATGGTCACGATCTCGGTGCCCATGAAGGAGAACATGGTGGTCAGGATGGCACCCAACACCGCGCCCATGCCGTTTGGCAGGAAACCCTGGGTGTCGAACAGATGGGAAACGCCGCTGACCTGGCTGCCCGGCAGGAAGCCGAAGATCGCCATGAGGCCCAGAACAATGAAACCGATGATGGCCAACACTTTGATCAGGGCAAACCAGAACTCGAATTCACCGTAGTTCTTCACGCTGAACAGGTTGGTCACGGTCAACAGCATCGTGATGACCAGGGCGAAGGCCCAGATGTCCACGCCAGGGAACCAGGCATGCAAGATGGTCGCGGCAGCGTTGGCTTCCAACGGGATCACCAGAACCCAGAACCACCAGTACAACCAGCCGATGGTGAAGCCGGCCCAGTGACCGATCGCGCGGTCGGCGTAAGTCGAAAACGAACCGGTGTCCGGCGAGGCAACGGCCATTTCGCCGAGCATACGCATCACCAGCACCACCAACATGCCGGCGGCGGCGTAAGCCAACAGAACAGCCGGACCTGCAGCGGCGATGGCGTGACCCGAGCCAACGAACAAGCCGGCGCCGATAACCCCGGCAATCGACAGCATGGTCACGTGGCGCGGTTTGAGCCCCTGTTCGAGGCCATTAGAGCTTTGGGTACTGCTCATTAAAACTACCTTTGTAAGGAGAAGCGAATGCGTGCATCCCGTTCGGCGGACCTTCTCGTAAAAAGAAGCCAACAGGGCGTTCTGGATTCTGCACGCAATAATTGCGCCAAAATATTTCAAAACCCTCTAGCCCGGCGATCTCGCCTCGACCGGACGGTCATCGCAACCCTTTGAATTTAATGGCACTTTGCCAAAGCGTTACCCTGCGCCCCACTTTTGCGGTTACATCAGCGCACCGGAAACACACCTGAAAAGGGCTCCGCGCACATTAAAAGTGCACAAGCGGTGCATTTGGCCGGATAGCGCTTCCAACACCCTGTCAAAGCTGGCAACATCGCGCCTTTTTTTGCGGCAGCCACCGCGCTTTTTATCGACAGGCAAGGTTCAAACGGTTGTTCGGTTGTTGATGGGGCGACAGTCTGCTGCGTCGATGCGACAACCTGCCACACACCAGCCGATTACCGTCCGTAGCGCTGTTGGCTGCCATTGAAACGCTATGCTAGGTTGGCCGCCTCGCCAGGAAGGCCGCCAACAGCAGGAGCGCAACATATATGAGGAACGCACATGGCTGAGGCCACGCCCGCGCTTGAAATCCGCAACTTGCACAAACGCTACGGTTCGCTGGAGGTGCTCAAAGGCATCTCGCTGACCGCCCGCGACGGCGATGTGATCTCGATCCTGGGTTCCTCCGGCTCCGGCAAGTCCACGTTCCTGCGGTGCATCAACCTGCTGGAGAACCCGCACCAGGGCCAGATTCTGGTCGCCGGCGAAGAACTCAAGCTCAAGGCCGCGAAGAACGGTGAACTGGTGGCCGCCGACGGCAAGCAGATCAATCGCCTGCGCAGCGAAATCGGTTTTGTATTTCAAAACTTTAACCTGTGGCCGCACATGAGTGTGCTCGACAACATCATCGAAGCCCCGCGCCGCGTGCTCGGCCAGAGCAAGGCCGAAGCCATCGAAGTGGCCGAAGCCCTGCTGGCCAAGGTCGGCATCGCCGACAAGCGCCATGCCTACCCGGCGCAGTTGTCTGGCGGCCAGCAACAACGCGCGGCCATCGCCCGCACCCTGGCCATGCAGCCCAAGGTCATCCTGTTCGACGAGCCCACCTCGGCGCTTGACCCGGAAATGGTCCAGGAAGTACTTAATGTCATCCGCGCGCTGGCCGAAGAAGGCCGCACCATGCTGCTCGTGACCCACGAAATGGGCTTCGCCCGTCAGGTCTCAAGTGAAGTGGTGTTCCTCCACCAGGGCCTGGTAGAAGAGCAAGGATCGCCACAGCAGGTGTTTGAAAACCCGCTTTCGGCGCGCTGCAAACAATTCATGTCCAGCAACCGCTAACGGAGCTACCCACATGCAGAACTACAAAAAGGTCTTCCTGGCTGCCGCCGTCACCCTGGCGTTCAGCGCCGGTGCCATGGCCGAAACCCTGAAGATGGGCATCGAAGCGGCTTACCCGCCGTTCAACAATAAAGATGCCAGTGGCAATGTCGTCGGCTTCGACAAAGAGATCGGCGACGCCCTGTGCGCCAAGATGAAAGTCGAGTGCACCGTCGTGACCTCCGACTGGGACGGCATCATCCCGGCCCTGAACGCCAAGAAGTTCGACTTCCTGATCTCCTCGATGTCGATCACCGACGAGCGCAAGCAAGCGGTGGACTTCACCGACCCGTACTACTCCAACAAGCTGCAGTTCATCGCCAAGAAAGACATCGACTTCAAAACCGACAAGGCCGCGCTCAAAGGCAAGATCATCGGCGCCCAGCGCGCGACCCTGGCCGGCACCTTCCTGGAAGACAACTATGGTGACGACATCACCATCAAGCTCTACGACACCCAGGAAAACGCCTACCTCGACCTGACTTCCGGCCGCCTGGACGGCATCCTGGCCGACAAGTACGTCAACTACGAATGGCTGAAAAGCGACGCTGGCCGTAGCTACGAGTTCAAGGGTGACCCAGTGGAAGAGAGCGACAAGATCGGTATTGCCGTGCGCAAGAAAGACCCGATCCGCGAGAAGCTGAACACCGCGCTGAAAGAAATCGTCGCTGACGGCACCTACAAGAAGATCAACGACAAGTACTTCCCGTTCAGCATCTATTGATACTGACCTGCCTGACCGGCGCCTGATGGCGCCGGTTCTCGGCCTTGCCTGCCGCGATTTGAAAAGAAATCCATGATTATCGACCTCTACGGATTCGGCCCGGCGCTCGCCGCTGGCGCGCTGATGACTGTGAAACTGGCACTCTCGGCCTTGTGCCTGGGGCTGGTACTCGGTCTGCTCGGCGCCTTGGCCAAGACTTCCCCGTACAAGCCGCTGCAATGGCTTGGCGGCACTTATTCGACCCTGGTTCGCGGTATCCCGGAATTGCTCTGGGTGCTGTTGATCTACTTCGGCACGGTCAACCTGATGCGTGCCCTGGGCGAGTTCTTCGGCAACCCCGACCTTGAACTCAACGCCTTCGCCGCCGGTGTGATTGCGCTTGGCCTGTGCTTCGGCGCCTACGCCACGGAAGTGTTTCGCGGTGCGATCCTCGCCATCCCCAAAGGCCATCGTGAAGCCGGCGTGGCCCTGGGCCTGTCGAAATGGCGCATCTTCACCAAGCTGATCATGCCGCAGATGTGGCGCATTGCCCTGCCGGGCCTGGGCAACCTGTTCATGATCCTGATGAAGGACACCGCGCTGGTGTCGGTGATCGGCCTGGAAGAAATCATGCGTCATGCGCAAATCGGCGTGACCGTCTCCAAGCAACCGTTCACCTTCTATATGGTGGCCGCGTTCATGTACCTGAGCCTGACGGTGCTGGCGATGACCGGCATGCACTTCCTGGAAAAACGTGCCGCTCGCGGCTTCGCGAGGAGCACCCAATGAACTGGGAAGTCATCATCAAGTGGCTGCCGAAACTGGCCCAGGGCGCAACCCTGACCCTGGAACTGGTCGCCATCGCCGTGATCGCCGGTTTGCTGCTGGCCATTCCACTGGGCATCGCCCGCTCGTCGCGCCTGTGGTGGGTGCGGGCATTTCCCTACGGCTACATTTTCTTTTTCCGGGGCACGCCGTTGCTGGTTCAGCTGTTCCTGGTCTACTACGGCCTGGCGCAATTCGACGCGATCCGTAACAGTTCGATGTGGCCGTACCTGCGCGATCCGTTCTGGTGCGCCACGGCGACCATGACCTTGCACACCGCGGCCTACATTGCGGAAATCCTGCGGGGCGCCATCCAGGCGATTCCACCGGGCGAGATCGAAGCGGCACGGGCACTGGGCATGTCCAAACCAAAAGCGCTGTTCTACATCATGCTGCCGCGCGCCGCGCGCATCGGCCTGCCGGCCTACAGCAACGAAGTGATCCTGATGCTCAAGGCCAGCGCCTTGGCCAGCACCGTGACCCTGCTGGAATTGACCGGCATGGCCCGCACCATCATTGCCCGGACCTACCTGCCGGTGGAGATCTTCTTCGCCGCGGGCATGTTCTATCTGGTAATGGCTTACGTGCTGGTGCGTGGCTTCAAGCTGCTGGAGCGCTGGTTGCGCGTCGATGCCTGCCAAGGACGTTGATAGCGGCGTGTTGACGGGCGAGGCCCTGCTCGCCCGTTTCACCGCGCTGGATGCTTTTCTGACAGAGCATCAGGCACTGTGGAAACCCCGACCGTTCACTCATCGGCATCTTCCCTGGGAAGCGTACTACCCTGATCTGGCCGCATGGCTACGCAAGCGGTCGCTGGAAGAAGCGGAAAACGCTCACAACCAACCTGCCCTTCTGAATGCACCGGAGCCCTTTGCTTCCCTGGCAACAATGTCCGTTGCCTTGAGTGCCGTGGATGAGTTGCCGGCTCGCACACTCGAAGCGGCGGGCCATCGGTTGAACGTCGATGTACCGGGGCGCAAATGGCAACAGATCGAAGCCTTCGCCAGTCGGTTGCAGTTTTCCGAAGCACCGCAGCATTGGATGGACTGGTGCTCGGGCAAGGGACATCTGGGCCGCCGCCTGCTGCAACCGGGGCAACAACTGACGTGCCTGGAATACGACCCGGCACTGGTAACCAGCGGCCAGGCACTCAGCCAGCGCCATCACCTGCATGCGCTGCATATCGAACAGGATGTGCTCGCGGCAGACGCAGCTTGTTTACTGGGTGCGTATCACACGCCCGTCGCGCTTCACGCCTGCGGTGATTTGCATGTGCGGCTGATTCAACTCGCCAGCGTCACAGGCTGCAAACAGCTCGCCATCGCGCCGTGTTGCTACAACCGGATCAGTCTTACCCAATACTCGCCGATTTCCTCGGCCGCCCAAGGCTCCGGCTTACAGCTTTCCCTCGACGACCTCGCGTTGCCCATGAGCGAAACCGTTACCGCCGGTGCCCGCGTGCGACGTCAACGCGACACCTCCATGGCCCGGCGCCTGGGCTTCGACTTGCTGCAACGGCAACTGCGCGGAATGGACGAGTACCTGCCAACCCCCTCCCTGCCCAGCGCCTGGCTGGACAAACCCTTCGCCGATTACTGCCATCATCTGGCCACTCTCAAAGAGTTATCCACAATCGGCCCGCAAGATTGGCCAGCCCTCGAAGCCGCCGGTTGGCAGCGACTGGCCGAAGTGCGCAACCTTGAACTACTACGCGGACTTTTCCGACGCCCACTGGAGCTTTGGCTGGTCCTTGACCGGGCACTTTTCCTCACCGAGCAGGGCTACAGCGCCCGTGTCGGCACCTTCTGCGAAACTCCGCTCACGCCGCGTAATTTCCTGCTCCTGGCCGAACGCGCTTAAATACATCCGACCTGTGGATAACTCTGTTGATGAAATAATCGTGGATCCAATATCCACGCCTGTTTCAGGGCTAAATCCACACTGTTCATTTTTTATACACTCGCATAAAAAATCGAAAAAACAGGTATTTGCGAACAAACGAGAACGGATCCACAATTTCGACCTAAACCCAGTGCGCTGCCAATGGCATTGTGCATAAGCATTTAATCAAAACGACATAAATGCCTAATCCCGGATCGCAGACAGGGGAAATTGCACCCTTTCATTACTCTTGATATACACACACGCAAGGGCGCCGGCAGCGCGGCCACGAACAAGAACATTCCTCCGACAGGATGCGCCAGTGACTTTCATTTCCTACGCACAGAATTTCGAAGACATACGCCTGTGGCGCGCCCTCAAAACCGTCGAGAACGGCTTCTACATCGACGTCGGGGCAAACGATCCCACCCATGACTCCGTCACCAAGGCGTTCTACGACAACGGCTGGACCGGCATCAATGTCGAACCGATGCCCAACTATTTCGAAGCCCTGAGCCAGCAACGCCCCAAAGACACCAACCTGCAGTGCGCGGCCGGGGAAAGTGCTGACGAACTGACCTTCTACGGCATCGCCGGCACCGGCCTTTCGACCCTGGACCCGGCCATGGCCAAACTGCACCGAGACGCCGGCATGGACGTGCGCAGCCAAACGATCAAGTCCCGCACCCTGGCCTCCATCTGCGAAGAACACGCCCAGAGCCGCGCCATTCACTTCCTGAAAATCGATGTCGAAGGCCACGAAGAAACCGTCCTGCGCGGCATGGACTTCAGCCAATGGCGGCCATGGGTGATCCTTATCGAAACCCCCTGGGCCCGCGACCAGACCTGGGAAACCCTCGTCACCGACGCCGGCTACCACTCCATCCTGTTCGACGGCATCAACACCTACTACCTCGCCGAAGAACACCTGAACCTCAAACCCGCCTTCGACATCCCGCCGTGCAACCTGGACGAGTTCCAGTTCTGCAAAGGCCACAACTTCAGCCACCCTGTCGGCGACATCGAACACCAACTCGCCGCCGCCCTGCAACGCGCCGAACAGGCCGAAGCACAGCTGCGCGCGATGCAAAACAGTCGAACCTGGCAAGCCATCCAGAAACTCAAGAAAACCCTGCTGCACGCCTGACCTGAAGCCAGCGCAAAAATAGTCATAATTCAGGGGTTTACAGAAGCCAACCAATCGCTATAATCGTCGCCCTGACACGCCGGTATAGCTCAGATGGTAGAGCAACTGACTTGTAATCAGTAGGTCCCGGGTTCGATTCCTGGTGCCGGCACCATACAAAACGAAGCCCTTGCAGAAATGCGAGGGCTTTGTTGTTTCTGGCATCCGGAAATCCAACTGCTACCCCCCCTGTAAATACCGCATTACCCCTTACCGACAGCCTGCACCAAAATCTACCTGCACACCTACCCGTTACAGTTTCACTTCGGGATGACGTTGACGACCTTCTCCAGCTACCTATAATGCACCCCAACACACCCGCCAAGCCTAGGTTGACCCAGTCAGCAAGCTCAAATCGTGCGGGTTTTTTTTGCCTGGAGAAATCTACAATGAGGCCCTTCGACAAGCCGGCCCTCAGCGTAGAACAGCAATTGGAACTGCTAAAGCAACGAGGCCTGCACGTCGCCAACGACGATCGGGCCATGCGCTTTCTCGAAGTGGTCACGCTGTTTCGACTGAGTCCCTACATGCGCCCCTTCCAGGAGCCAGACCCTGAACACACCTTCAAACCCGGCAGCACTCTGAAAGCAGTCGTCGACATCTACCGCTTCGATGGTTCGTTGCGACGCATAACCATGGATGCCATCGAACGTGTCGAAGTCGCCGTACGAGCGACTATCAGCAATCACATGTGCCCTAAGTATGGGCCTGACTGGATAGCTGACGCGTCAGTCTTCTCCTCGTCATACCCACACCTCGAGCTGTTGCGTCCACTGCGAGAGCAATTGAACAAGGAGCGCAATAAACTCAGACGTGATATTGAGCGCATCAAAAATGGCCGACAGGCCGATGGGCTCCAGCAACAGCGGATCGAAAACCGCATGCGCGATAACTACTTCCGATACTACGGAGCGACCTATGCCCACCCTGAGCTGCCGCCCGCTTGGGCGGTCCTGGAAGAACTCAGCCTTGGGACGGTATCTACCCTCTTCAATGCCATAGGCAGAAGTGCCGATAAAAAAGCTATCGCCGCCAGATTCAATCTGCCCTTCGATGTATTGGCCTCCTGGCTACACACCCTGACTTTCATTCGAAACTGCTGCGCCCATCACTCACGGCTATGGAACCGAGAGCTCTCGATTCGACCAGCCTTACCCAAAGAATGGGTCATCCCAACTGCACCTGCCGACCGGCCTCAACCCAAGCAGCGGCTATACATCGTATTGACGATGCTGGCCTACCTAACCGACTTGATCAGTCCAGACAGCCAGTGGAAGCTTCGCTTGGCCGAAATCATGGATCAGCAAGAACCGGGTTATTTGAGACTCATGGGATTTCCAAATGACTGGAAACGTCAGCAGCAATGGTGCTTGGAACAGGGAAGCCAGAAACTGCAGGTATCGCCTCCACCATTCCCCCCAACCTAAATATCCGAAAATAAATCCGTCCCCTTTTCGCACGCTTTTCGCAAGTCCATAGAGCGTTATGTTGGCAGCCCTCAGGCCTTTGAACGAATCAGTGAATTTTTTGAGCATTGCAATGTGCTACAAGAAGCACCAATACTCGATTTAATCGATCACTTAATAGAGATCCCTGAGATCGATGTTGGCAAGCAGGCCCTCTTCCTCCACGCCAAAGATAATCACGATAAAAAGTTTGATTACTTCATGTTGACTGGTGACAAGAGAGCTCTGCGAGCAATCTGCGCCTATGATCAGCTTGATGCCTTTGAGTTCCTTCGAACCAAGGTGGTGTGCTTAGAATCGTGCATGATGGACATCATCGACTATGCCGGCTTCGATTACATAAACAAAAAAATCTCAGCTGCTCGCCCTCAAATTGCTGAAGAAAAATATGACAAAGTCTTGCGGGCAGCCTTTGGGAAAGAGCGAAATCAAGAGCACTGCGTTGATTGCCTTAGGCATTATTGCAGTGACATCCGTTGGTTGCTTTCTTAATTAAAGCTAATAAAACTCAACGAATACTCTCACCGAAATTGATGTTCACTTAGAACTTTGGACTTCGTAGCCTCAAATTTCACCACTTAGTTGAAATTGGCAAAATTTTCACATGTACAGAGCCAAAAAAGCCGCCTCAAGGGCGGCTTTTTCGTTGGGTGCGATTGTTACCAGTTGAAGTAGATCAGCTCATTGGCCTGCTTACCGCCTTGCTCCCCACCATATGCCGGAATGGCACTTCCTTCAGGCGAAGCCCCGAGAACACCTCCCGGATCTGCGGATGATCGTTGATTGAGTTGACCATGTGGCCCTTGATCGATGCTGCCAGCTCTCCTCAAGCACCTGACACATCCAACTGGTCAGGTGGAATGCAAATGGGTGGGCGAGTCGACGGAATTATCAGCCGCACGTCGCTCCGTAGTGTCAGGGCTTCGGCAGTACCAGGATGCGATTTTCACGTCCGCGAAAATGGAAGCTACCTCATGCTAATCACCCTGTGTGCCCCTGCTCAAAAGTTGAACGGGAACAGTTGAACACCTGGGGCAGTTTTCGGTCAGCGGCAGCACGCCAAATCATCACATAGTCAGTATTGCTCGTCATAATGACCATTAATTCGTTAAATCAACGCACTTTTCGTCTTATCGTCGCACTCGCTTGCTTCTAGACTACTTTCCCCCACGGGCTCTGCCTTCTTGTTCACCAGGAGCGCGACCTGTCGAGTGTTACTTCTTCCATAGTGTCATACGAGTTCCATAACAGTACTCATGTGTCACAAGCGCTCACGTTGGTCCTTAGGAATAAAAACAATGAAAAGAAAATTTCTGACCCTTTCTGCGTTGGCTTTGTGTGTAGCTGCCGGTTCCGCGCTGGCCAAGGAGTACAAGGAGTTGCGCTTCGGCGTTGACCCCTCTTATGCGCCGTTCGAATCCAAGGCCGCCGATGGCAGCCTGGTGGGCTTCGATATCGACCTGGGCAACGCGATCTGCGCTGAGCTGAAGGTCAAGTGCAAGTGGGTTGAAAGCGACTTCGACGGCATGATTCCCGGCCTCAAGGCCAACAAGTTCGATGGCGTGATCTCTTCCATGACCGTCACGCCGGCACGTGAGAAAGTCATCGATTTCTCGAGCGAGCTGTTCTCTGGCCCGACCGCGCTGGTATTCAAGAAAGGCGCGGCCGTCGGCACCGATCCGGCTTCCCTCAAGGGCAAGAAAGTCGGCTACGAGCAAGGCACCATCCAGGAAGCCTACGCCAAGGCCGTGCTGGACAAGGCTGGGGTAGAGACGCAGGCCTACGCCAACCAGGACCAGGTGTACGCCGACCTGATCTCCGGCCGCCTCGATGCCTCGATCCAGGACATGCTGCAAGCCGAACTGGGCTTCCTGAAGTCGCCGCCAGGCGCCGACTTCCAAATCAGCGAACCGGTGGAAAGCCCTCTGCTGCCAGCCAAAACCGCCGTGGGCCTCACCAAAGGCAACGCCGAGCTCCAGGCCTTGCTGAACAAAGGCATCAAGGCACTGCACGACAATGGCACCTATGCGGCCGTCCAGCAGAAGCACTTTGGCGATCTGAATCTCTACAGCGGCCAATAATGACCCTGCGCCCATTTCCGGATGGGCGCTTTCTGGATTGACGTAGGGCTGCCCAATGTTCGAAAACCTGTTGATGATCCTGGGGCTGTCAGGCTTCAGCCTCAAGGGCTTTGGCCCGCTGTTGCTGCAAGGTTCCTGGATGACTGTCAAATTATCCTTTCTGTGCTTGCTGGTGAGCGTTGGCCTGGGCCTGATCGGCGCCAGCGCCAAGCTTTCGAAATCGGCACTGCTGCGCGTCCCTGCGCAGGCCTACACCACGCTGATCCGCGGGGTGCCGGACCTGGTGCTGATGCTGTTGATCTTCTACAGCCTGCAAACCTGGCTGACCAGCCTGACCGAAGCACTGGGCTGGGACTATATCGAAATCAACCCCTTTAGCGCCGGGGTCATTACCCTGGGCTTCATCTACGGGGCGTATTTCACCGAAACCTTCCGTGGCGCCATCCTTGCCGTACCCCGAGGGCAGATGGAAGCGGCTACTGCCTACGGCCTGACCCGCGCCCAGCGCTTTCGCCTGGTGGTGTTCCCGCAAATGATGCGTTTTGCCCTGCCGGGCATCGGTAATAACTGGATGGTGATCCTCAAGGCCACCGCGCTGGTGTCGATCATTGGCCTGGCAGATCTGGTCAAGGTGGCCCAGGACGCGGGCAAGAGCTCCTATCAGCTGTTCTTCTTCCTGATACTGGCCGCCTTGATCTATCTGGTGATCACCACCGTTTCGAACTACGTCTTGCGCCGGATGGAAATCTTCTACGCCGCAGGCACCCGGGAGGCCGTGCGATGATCGAGCTACTGCAGGAATACTGGAAACCGTTCCTGTTCCAGGACGGCACTCACATCACCGGGCTGGCCATGACCCTCTGGCTGCTCAGTGCCTCGATCTTCTTCGGCTTCGTGATGTCGGTCCCGCTGTCTATAGCCCGGGTCTCGACCAATGTCTGGGTGCGCTGGCCGGTGCAGTTCTACACCTACCTGTTCCGTGGCACACCGCTGTATATCCAGTTGCTGATTTGCTACACGGGGATATACAGCCTGGCCGCGGTACGAGCTCAGCCAGTGCTGGATGCGTTCTTTCGCGATGCGATGAACTGCACCATCCTGGCGTTCGCCCTGAACACCTGCGCTTACACCACGGAGATCTTCGCCGGGGCGATTCGCAGCATGGCCCATGGTGAAGTCGAAGCGGCCAAGGCCTACGGCCTGACTGGCTGGAAGCTGTACACCTACGTGATCATGCCGTCCGCCCTGCGTCGCTCGCTGCCTTATTACAGCAACGAAGTGATTCTGATGCTGCACTCGACCACCGTGGCCTTCACCGCGACCATCCCGGACATTCTGAAAGTCGCGCGGGACGCCAACTCGGCGACCTTCCTGACCTTCCAGTCGTTCGGCATCGCCGCGTTGATCTACCTGACAGTCACATTCTCCCTGGTCGGCCTGTTCCGCCTGGCTGAACGCCGCTGGTTGTCCTTCCTCGGCCCGGCTCACTAATTCAGGATGCTTGTTCATGTACAAACTGACCGTTGAAAACCTGCACAAAAGTTACGGCAACCATGAAGTCCTCAAGGGCGTTTCACTAAACGCCAGGACCGGCGATGTGATCAGCCTGATTGGCGCCAGTGGTTCGGGCAAGAGCACCTTTCTGCGTTGCATCAACTTCCTGGAAACGCCCAACGACGGCGCCATGAGCCTGGACAACCAGCCGATTAAAATGGTCCATGACCACCACGGCATGCGCGTGGCCGACGCCAATGAACTGCAACGCATCCGCACGCGCCTGGCGATGGTGTTCCAGCACTTCAACCTGTGGAGCCACATGACCGTGCTCGACAACATCACCATGGCCCCGCGCCGGGTGCTGGGCGTCAGCAAGAAGGACGCAGAGGATCGCGCCCGGCGCTACCTGGACAAGGTCGGTTTACCGGCACGGGTTGCCGATCAATACCCGGCGTTTCTCTCGGGCGGTCAGCAGCAACGGGTCGCCATTGCCCGTGCCCTGAGCATGGAACCGGAGATCATGCTGTTCGACGAGCCGACTTCGGCCCTGGACCCGGAACTGGTGGGCGAAGTGCTCAAGGTGATCCAGGGCCTGGCCGAAGAAGGCCGCACCATGATCATGGTGACCCACGAAATGAGCTTTGCGCGCAAAGTGTCGAACCAGGTGCTGTTCCTGCACCAGGGACGAGTCGAAGAACAGGGTGCGCCCGAGGACGTATTAGGCAACCCCAAAAGCGAGCGCCTGAAGCAGTTTCTAAGCGGCAACCTGAAGTAAGTCCAATAAGCAGACATATCGTCTCGGTCACGGTGTTCGATAGCACGTATCAGCAAGGAAAAATTGTGCCGAGCCGATATGTCTCGCTCCTTTAAAATGGTCGATCAAGCAGAAGCAACCGTGCCGCCAGAGCTGTCATCACCGCAGCGAAGCTATAGGCACCAAGGCGTTTAGAGATCATGCCTTCGCGAAAGCGCACATGCAGCTGTCCGGCGCAAAATCCGAGCAGGGAATGGAAGATCAATGCGATCAGCGCAAGCAACAAACCCAAGAACATTAATTGCGAGGTGACACTACTGGTACCTACGGTGACGAACTGCGGTAGGAATACCATGAAGAACAACAGCGCCTTGGGGTTTAACAAACTGTTGAGCGTGGCTCGGACAAAGATCTTCTTCAGCGAGGCCTGTGTGGCTTGAGACTCAGTATCCGAAGTAGAAGTCTTCAATGCCTGCCACGCCAGCAACATCAGATAACAAGCCCCGGCCCAGCGCAGCAAGTCAAACGCCGGCGCCCAACTCATCACCAACACACCGAGGCCTGCGCTAACCATGACGGTCATCAGTACATCGGCCAGGGTTATTCCCAGTGCTGCAGCGAGGCCGGCACGCCATCCATGAGCAACCGCATGGCTGCTGACGATAGCCATGTTAGGGCCAGGAACGATCAACAACAGCAAGGCGGCAACAATGAACAGGTAAAGGTTAGTGGTATCCGGCATAGAGCATAAGTCCGTGAGTGAGGAGTAATGCTAACCAGTAGTAAATAGGCAGGAGCAGATACAGTGCGGATGGATTTGGCCGCAACAGTCTGGTTTGGACAGGAAAAATAATCTGGTCGACGGCATGGTAAAGCAGGTGCGGTTGGCCGCTTCTGGCTGTGGATTCAACCGGTCGACGCAACAGATTGGCTAAATCGTTCAGCGGGTGTTTCGTAGTTTAGTGTTTTTCGAGGGCGGCTATTTAGCTGCCTTGCTACTTCATTGAGTGTGGCGTACGAATGAAACGGCCGCATAGGCAAAAGCGTCGACAAAAAAGCGATCGCTAGCAGATTCAATCTGCCCTTCGAAGTATTGGCTTCCAGGCTCCACACCCTGACCTTCATCCGAAACTGCTGCGCCCACCACTCACGGTTATGGAACCGAGAGCTCTCAATTCGACCATCCTTACCAAAAAGAATGGGTTATTCCAAACAAAACCCTCGTAGCAATACGAGGGCTTTGTTGTTTCAGGGGTTTGAAAAAACGCTTTCAGTGTCCCGCGCTCTGACCACCGTCCACGTGCAGGATTTCGCCAGTGACGAACTTGGCGCCGTCCAGATACACGACCGCTTGCGCAATATCATCGATCTCGCCCATGTGCCCGACCGGGTGCAGATTGCCCAGTGCGGCATGGGTTTCTTCGCCATGCATGGGGGTCTTGATGATGCCCGGGCTGACTGCGTTCACCCGGATCCCGCGCTTGGCGTATTCGATGGCCAGGGATTTGGTTGCCGCGTTGAGGCCGCCCTTGGTCAGTGAAGCCAACACCGATGGCACGCCGTCGATGGCGTGGTCCACCAGGCTGGTGGTGATGTTGACGACGTGGCCGCTGCCTTGCTTTTCCATCTCGGCGATGGCGAGCTGGGTGATGTAGAAGAAGCCATTGACGTTCACCGACAACACATTGGCGTAGTCCTCTGCGGTATACGCGGTGAACGGCTTGGCGATGAAGATCCCGGCGTTGTTGACCAGGGTATCGATGCGACCGAAACGGGAGATCGCTTCACGGATGACGCGCTGGGCGGTTTCCGGCTCGCCGATGTCACCGGCCACGGTGAGAATGTACGGATCGGTGGACGGCTTGATCGAACGCGAAGTGGCGACGATCCGGTAACCGAGTTCACGAAAAGCTTTGACCATACCGTCGCCGAGACCTTGGGACGCGCCGGTGATAACGATGACTTTTTTCGAAATGCTCATGATGAAGACCTCTGACAATTAAAAGTGGGGTAGAAAATCTGTAATCAGGCGTTCGCCATTTGTCTCAACATCTGTTCGTAGTACTCGACCGATTGCGAACCGGACACCAGGTGGCGACCGTTCAGCACCATGGCCGGGACCGAGTTGATGCCGTGCTGGCGGTAATAGATTTCAAGCTCACGCACGTCGCTGGCGAATGCGTCGGACGCCAGCACCTCTCTCGCCCCTGTCGCATCCAGCCCCGCTTCAGTCGCCAGACGCACCAGCGTCGAGTGATCGCTCGGGTTCTGGCCTTCGCTGAAATAGGCCCGTAGCAGTACCTTCTTCAACTCGACTTGTCGCCCTTCCTGCAACGCCCACAGCAACAATCGGTGCGCATCGAAGGTGTTGTAGAAGTGCGTGCGCTTCTCCAGATCGAACTTGAAGCCAATGGCCTCGCCGCGAGCGATCTGCATGGCCTTGCCGGCAGCGACTTCGTCGGCTGTTCTCCCGTACTTGCGCATCAGGTGCTCGACCGCTTGCTCACCTTCGGCCGGCATGTCCGGGTTCAACTCGAACGGCTTGTAGGTCAGCTCGACCGAGACTTCCCCGGCCACGTTCTCGATCGCCTGCTCCAGCGCCGTCGCCCCCAGCGCCCACCAGGGGCACACCACATCGGAGATGAAATCGATGGTGACGGAGGACGTCATGACTGCCCTTCCGCCTCGGCCAGTTGCTTGCGGTACTGGGTGGTGGTGATGCCGGCGTAACCCCAGTTATCGGTGTCGACTTCCTCGATCACGATGTGGGTCAGGTCAGGGCGTTTGTTGAGGACGCGTTCCAGTGTTTCAGTGATCTCGGCAATCACCTGAGCTTTCTGCTCAGTGGTAACGCCATCGCGGGTGATGCGTACGGTTACGAAAGGCATGAGGGAAACTCCAGTGACCTTCCCGTCGGGATGATGGGAGAGGCGTTGGAGCTCAATTTATGGAGTTTGCTGGAAGGGATAAAGGTGGGAGCGGGAACTTCATTAGTTACGTGGTGTAATGAGTACTGTAGGACTCTATACCGTTTTTTCTGTCATCCAATTACTTACGTGTCGCAATTTTCCACTTTTTGCGACACGTCTTCGGGACATGTCGCTGCGGACGACACGTTCGCGATGAATCGCGAATGCATTTGTTAAGGCTTACCCCGCGCGATAGAGCTGATGCGGCTCTCATTCATATCGCGAACAAACTCCAGCAAGTCCTTCTGAAACTGATTTGTTCGATATCCCCTTCTGTTACCTCCCACAGCAACCTCGATCACCTCGCCAACCGAGTCGATATTCCTGCGAATGGTTTGAGCATCAAGCATTGCGCAAGCCCGTTTCACTGCGCACACCAGCTATCCGCATTTCCGCCGAGGAATCATTACCCCCTGTTGTTTCGATCAATTTCTCCATTTTGTAATGGTCCCCATCGTAAAAAAGTCAGATGTCGATGTGCGCGACTTCGCCGATCTGACCAACACCACCACAAGGCTACCGCTCGGGTTGACACAAACATCATCTGTGACAGAGAATTTGCCCAAGAGCGCGAAACCGACTGCCTTCAGGTGGCAATAGTCGGCGTTAGGAACCCCGTTGATGACCTGAAAATCAGCGCTCGGGTGAGACCTCTTCTCCCTTGCTTGAGGGAGCACAATATCAAGCAAGCTTCTCAAAAAAAGCAGCCTACTCAGGCTGCTTTTTTTGTTTGGATAATAGGTAACGTTTATAAACCAACCCGCCGTGTCGGTGCTTGTTCAGCGCCTTTTTGTCACAGTTCATGAAGTTCCAAAGTACATACCCACGGTCAACATGGATTACTACCAACATTTGGTACTTTGTGTGGTATGCGCCAATGAAGGCGAGACGATAGGAGTCATCGCTGTAGGAAACCCGCCAGATTTCTAATGGATTCTTCAGCGTATCTACAGCAAATTCAGTGAAACGCTCTCGGGCGTTAGGGCGTTTTTCCACTATGTGACGTAGATGCTCACGCCGAACCGTCACGGGTAAATATGGCGTTTCGATCAGCACCGTGTCAGTCCCTTCATGCAATCCAAAACCTAGCGCTACCTGCCTTAGAGCGGAGCAGACATCAACGGCCCCTGGTAGCTCTCGAACCACCTTGGTTTCCAAGAGTATTGATATGTCTCGCAGATCCGGCAAACCTAGATCCTTCCAGCTTTCCTGATCAGGAGCTTCCTTTACCCCTGGAGCTTTCATTCGGTGATCTCTCACGGTAACAACTGCTATTTCAGCCTGTTGAATCGTCACGAGAAATCAGGTGGATCCTCTTTTTCCCTCAGAGACTTCCGACAATCTTGAAGGGCATCGCCATTGCCATTGAAAGAGCCGTTTGGAAAATTCCAATTAGTCACAAAAAGCCCCGAACCAGTCGGGGCTTCTTCTTTTTTCTCAGCCTTGCATCAGACCTCGAGACCACAACCCATCATCAGAAGATGTTGATCGGGTAATCCACAAACACTCGCACTTCGTTGCCGCTGACGTTGTACTCGCTCGACTTCTGCGACACACGCAGGACCGAGCTGCGCAGTTTCACGCTGAGGTCTTTGGCCGGGCCGCTTTGGACGACGTATTTGATCTGGTTGAAGATCTCGCGCTCGGTGCCGCCTTCGCTGGTGGAGGTGGTGATGTTGTCACCGCGCACATAGGCCACGTTGTAGCTCAGGCCCGGTACACCGAAGGTGCTGAAGTCCAGGCCGTAGCCCACTTGCCAGCTGCGTTCGTCTTCGGCGTTGAAGTCGGACCAGTATGAGTTCGCCAGGTAGATGGTGTTGCCACCGTCGCCGATGCGGCCTTGATCTTTCTGGTAACCGCCGTAGGCGTAGCCCAGGTTGCTGTCGCCGGTGCTGCGCTGGTGTGCGAGGGTGAACGAGTGCGGGCCGGTGATGAAGGTGGCCGCCAGGCTCCAGATCTTGTTGTCGTCGCCGGTGATTCCGTTTTCGCGGACGTAGGAGTCTTCCAGCTTGGTGCGGTAGCCGTTGAAGTCCAGGGTCAGGGACTGGTCCTTGTCGATCGGGAACACGTAGTTGGCGTTCACGTATTGCTTCTTCAGCACGTCTTCGACGTCGGAAGCGTAGAGCGCGGCCTTGAATTGCTCGGTGAACTGGTAGCTACCGCCCAAGACGTTGATCGACTTCAAGCCACCGCTGTCACGGCCTTCGGCGCTTTTGCGCGATTCGGCGGTGAAGCGGCCGGCGTCCAGTTGCAGGCCTTTGATCTCCTTGGAGGTGATCAGAGTGCCGGTGTAGCTTTCCGGCAGCAGGCGCGAATTGTCGTAGTTCAGCACCGGCAGGGCCGGCATCTGGTCGCCGTAGGTCAGGGTGGTGCTGGACAGACGGAACTTGATCGCCGCGCCGCCCTTGGACAGATCGTCAGCCGGCTGGCCGCTGTCGCCCTTTTTGAAGAAATCGATACCTTGCGCGCCGCTACGGTCTTCATTGCGCTCCAGGTTCAGTGCGTACAACCCGAAAGCGTCCACACCCACGCCCACGGTGCCTTGGGTGAAGCCGGACGAGAACGTGCCGATGGCCGCCTGGCCCCACTCGGATTTATCCGGGTTGCCGTCTTTGTAGTCACGATTGATGTAAGCATTGCGCAGCAGCACTTTAAGGCTGCTGTCTTCAACAAAACCCTTGGATTCGGCCTGGTCGTTCGCCATGGCCTGTGTCGCACTCAACATCCCCAGAGCGATCAGGCTGATTCGCTTGTTCAACATTTTGTTCTTTTCCTTATTTCCGGTTGATACGCGCTGTGCCGAACGGCCGAAACGGCGCTATCGCGCTCTTTTTTCATGACGAAAACAAAAAGGCCCGCCCACGATTTCTCGCGGCGGGCCTTTTTATAATTTTTGATCGTGGCGGTTGGCCACAGGCGTTGGGCCGAATCGTAGCTGCGCCCTTAACGATGTGTCAATTTCATGAATCTTCTAAAAATAGGCGAAAACCGTCTAAGAAATTGCTTTACGCAGCAGGAATGTTCAATTGCTGCAGCCATCGAGGCCGCAGGCTGCTACGGAAATGGATGATCCCTGATCGGGCAGCGACTGACTCAGCCACTGCGCAAATGCCTGGGGTTTGCCCAGCCACGGCCCGATATCGATCAGGGTGAATTGATCATTGTGCTCAAGCGCCAGGGTCGGAAAGCCCTGCCCGCCGACCTTGGCCAAAAGCGCCCGGCTGTTCCTGATATGGCCTTCGGTGTCGGCCGCCCTGAAGGCTCTTTCGAAGGTTTGACGGTCCAGCCCCATGCCGTGGGCCAGTTCAATCAGTACCGATTCGTCGGCGATGCGGCGCCCCTCCACGTAGTGAGCGCTTTGCAAACGCCCCAACAACTCCAGCCCGCGACCTCCCATTTGCTCGGCAGCCAGCACCGCAGCGATGGGTGGCGCCGAGTCGAACACGGCGGTGTGATCACGCAACAAACCTTCGAAATAGTCTTCACCGAACGGCTGCCCGCTGTATTCGGCGATGCGCCGGTCGTGGGGCATGACGTAACTGCGCAGTTGTGGCGAAACCTTTTGCCGGTTGGCCCCCGTCATCATGCCGCCGCCGTGGGCAATCACGGGCAGCACAGCCTGGGCGGCCTGCACCAGCGGTTTGGCGCCATAGCACCAGCCGCACAATGGGTCGTAGATGTAATGCAGGATCATGGGAAGGCTCCGACAGAAATTCAGGAAAATTCGATGTCGGCAGGTTAGTGCCCCAGCGGCCCCGGAAAAACGCCGGATTGGCTTTCAGTCTGTTGCTTGAATCGGTCGAATGAATGCGTCGGCATTTGCATTAATTCCGACACAATTCGAAACAATCAAATGAGACAAATTCTCAATAACAACTAACGACAGTAAATGACAAGCATTACTATCCGCGCCCTCCTACACGCTTCAATCTAAAATCCTACGGATGCGCTCTTCAATGCCTGCCCCTTTTCGTCTTGCGCCCTACAGCTTTGGGCTCTCTGCCTTGTTGTCTGCCGGTTTTTCCTACGCTGCACCGACCACCCTACCTGCCACATCGATCAGCGCCGAAGCTGAAGCCGACGACCCGCGCGTAACCCAAACCAGTACAGCAACCCGAACCGCGACACCGGTGCGCTACGTGCCACAAGCCATCGACTCGATCAAAACCTCGAACGTCATGGATTACGGCACCAACGACTTGGGCACGGCGCTCAGCGGTATCCCCAACGTCAGCAGCGGCGCCGACACTCGTTTCGACAGCCTGCGCATCCGCGGTTTCGACGCCAGCAACGACTTCTATCTCGATGGCATCCGCGACGACAGCCAGTACGTTCGCGACCTGCACAACATTGAACGCATCGACGTGTTAAAAGGCCCCGCTGCCGTGTTGTATGGCCGTGGCAGCCAGGGCGGCATCGTCAACCGGGTGAGCAAACTGCCTGAGTTCGGTCGCCGCTCGACTATTGAAGCCCAGGGCGGTAGCGAGGACTTGCGCAGCCTCTATGCCGACCTCAGCACCGACCCTTCCGAGAACATCAGCCTGCGCCTGAATATGGGCAACATGGACGAGAACAGCTTTCGTGATGGTGTGAGTGGCAATCGCCAGTTGTTCGCGCCCTCGATGAGCTGGCAGCTGACCCCCGATCTGAACTGGTTGGTGCAGTACGAATACAGCCGCTACAACCGCACGCCGGATCGTGGCATCCCCGGCGTAAACGGTCGCCCGGCAGACGTGGGACGCGATACGACCTACGGCAGCGAAAACGATTTCATCGACGACAAGGCGCAGTCCCTGCGCTCGAAACTCACGTATGAACTGAGCGACAACTGGCAACTGCGCCAGACCCTGGGTGTTTTCAAGCTCGACAGCGATTTCGACAATACTTACTTGACCGGCTATGTCCCGGCCACCAACAAGGTTACGCGCCAGCACTGGCAGCAGGACCTGAACACTCGCAATGTCTACAACAACGTCGAGCTGGAAGGTGGTTTCGATACCTTCGGCCTGGAGCACCGTTTGCTCACCGGCATCGAAATCGGCAGCCAGCGCCGCGACCCACTGCTGTACACCGCCGCCACTTCCGGCCCGGGCAGTTCACCGGTGCCGGCGCTGGACCTGAACAACCCGGACCGCAATTTGCGTCATACCGGGCGCATGGTGGTGTCGAGCAACACCCACACCGAGGTCGAGAGCCGTGCGGTGTATGTACAGGATCAATTGCGCCTGAACGATCAATGGCAATTGCTCGCCGGCCTGCGTTACGACACGTTCGATATCGAGTCGACCAACAAGGTGCGCAACATTTCCGAAGACAGTGACAGTCATAGCACCAGCCCTCGCGTTGGCGTGGTCTGGACGCCGCTGCAAAATCACTCCTTCTACGCCTCCTGGAGCAAGACATTCTCGCCGGTCGGCGGTGGCTTGATCGGCATCACCCCGGGCGCGGCAGGTAACAGCAATGACCTGAGCCCGGAGCGGACCAGGCAAAAGGAAATCGGGGTGAAGAGCGACTGGCTCGACGATCGCCTAAGCACCACGCTGGCCATCTATGAGCTGGAGCTCTACAACCGTCGCACCAGCGACCCGAACAACCCGACCATTACCCTGCTTTCAGGGCTGCAACGCTCTCGCGGGATCGAGCTGACCGCCGCTGGCAGAATTGCCGGCAACTGGTACATGCGCGGTGGCGTGGGTCTGCAGGACGCAACCATCGAAAAGGACAACAACGGCTTGGAAGGCAAGCGCATCAACAACGTGGCCAAGCACAACGGCAGCCTGTTCCTGACCTGGAAACCGGAAATGGGCTGGTACGCCGAAACCGGCTTGACCTTGGTTGGCGACCGCTATGCCGACAACCTCAACACCACCGTGTTGCCAGGTTATGGCCGCTGGGACGCCTTGGCAGGCTTCCGCCAGAAGGATTGGGATTTGCGCGCGGCGCTGAACAATATCAGCGACAAGACGTATTACGAATCGGCAACCAGTGCATTCCAGATCCAGCCGGGGGCACCGCGTAGCCTGGTGGTGACGGGCACCTACAGTTTCTAAACACCACTTATCCCTGTGTGAACCAATAACACTGGTTCGCACTATTCCCTTGTGGGAGCGAGCTTGCTCGCGATAGCGGTGGGTCAGTCGATATAAATGCTGACTGGTCGGGCGCCATCGCGAGCAAGCTCGCTCCCACAGGGGATCGTAGTGATTGCATGAATCTGCGCGCAAAAAAAAACGCTGCCATCCCGGCAGCGTTTTTTTTGTTCAATCCGTTGTTGTTCTTCTTATCCTTCCATCACATCCCACAACGCATCCAGTTCCGCCTCGCTGAATAAACCAGCAGGGTAACGCTCGATCATTGTCCGGCGCGGATCAGTATCGCTGATCTGACGCATTCCATTGGACTTGAACCAGTGCGCCAGGATCTGGAGCGATTCGCTATTTACTGCCAGGGGATGCAACGCCTTGTCGCTCACTACGTTCACTTCGGCGTTCATTTCAGCGCTCTCTCCCGGTTTGTGAGCGGCTAACTTATCCAAGGTTTATGACAGAACATAGAAGTCCTCCCTCCCCCGAGTTACAACAGCGGAGATACAAGAGCTGTGCCAAGGTTTCTGAAGTGTGGCCTGGCAGATACAAAAAAGCCCGCAGGCCTGTAGGGCCGCGGGCTCCGTGCATTGCGGGAGGCTGATCGACAGCCTGAGGGATTTCGTAATCAACTCAAGCTGTTACGACCTCACTCACTCCTTGTGTGGCGCGGGTTGTTGCTGGGTAAGACAGTGAATATTGCCGCCCCCCAGTAACAGTTCGCGACCAGGCACCATTACCACTTCATGCTGTGGGAACAGGTTCTGCAAGATTTCCTTTGCCGGACCATCCTGCGGGTCGTCAAAGCTCGGCGCGATGATGCCGCCGTTGACGATCAGGAAGTTCACGTAGGAACCGGCCAGACGAACAGTAGGATTACGTTCCTGCGTACCATCAACCGGATCGACACCGGCACACTCTTCCTCGGTCGCAAACAGCGGACCCGGGATCGGCATCTTGTGCACCGTGAACGGGCGCCCCTTGGCATCGGTGCTGCTTTGCAGCGCTTTCATCGCCGCCTGACAGCGCGGGTAGTTCGGGTCCTGCGGATCATCGGTCCAGGCCAGCAGCACTTCACCCGGGCGCACGTAGCAGCAGAAGTTATCCACATGGCCGTCGGTTTCGTCGTTGAACAAGCCATCCGGCAGCCAGATGATCTTATCCACAGCCAGGTTTGCACTCAGGACCGCTTCGATTTCCGCTCGATTCATGTGCGGGTTGCGATTGCGGTTGAGCAGGCATTCTTCGGTGGTGATCAGGGTGCCTTCGCCGTCGACGTGAATCGAACCGCCTTCCAGCACGAAGCCTTCGGTGCGATAGCGGGGGCTGCGCTCGATCTCGAGGATCTTGCCACCAACCTGCGAGTCACGGTTCCACGGCGAATACAGGCCGCCGTCAAATCCGCCCCAGGCATTGAAGTCCCAGTTCACGCCACGGACTTCGCCACTGTTGTTGATGACGAAGGTAGGACCGGAGTCGCGAACCCAGGCGTCGTCGCTGGACATTTCCACCACACGAATATTCGGCACGTCCAGACGGGCACGGGCGTTTTCGTACTGGCCGGCGGAAACCGCCACGGTCACCGGTTCGAAACGGGCGATGGCCTTGGCCACTGCCACGTGAGCGGCTTGTGCCGGTTTGCCACCCAGGCGCCAGTTGTCCGGGCGCTCGGGCCAGATCATCCAGGTCTGGGTTTGAGGTGCCCATTCGGCTGGCATATAGAAGCCGTCGGCGCGAGGGGTGCTGTTCAACGTGGTCATGGCTCAGGACTCCGGAGTGACATTGATACCTGACAGAAATGGAAGCGTATGTGTAAACGCCGTGGGCTGTGGCGACTTTATATCCGATAAATATCGGCTTTTAAAGCACCTTACATCCACCGTTACAAAAACAATCGATTAAAAGCCGATATCAATCGAACTAAAATTCTTCCACAGGGGGATGTGTTTACAGCCCTTCTGCGAGCACCTTCGACAGCATGTCCACGAAGAAATCCACGCTCTGGCGCGAAGTGACCATCGGCGGCTTGATCTTGAGGATGTTCAGGTAATCGCCGGTCGGTTGCATGAAGATCCCCAGCTCACGCAAGCGATCGCACAGTGCGGTGGTTTCTTCGGTGGCCGGCTCCAGGGTTTCGCGGTTGCGGATCAACTCGACGCCCAGGTAGAAACCGGAACCGTGCACCGCGCCCACTAACGGATGAATATCGATCAACGCTTCGAGTCGCTCCTTGAAGTGCCCGCCAACGACCTGGGCGTTCTCCCAGAGTTTTTCCTCTTGCATCACATCCAGCACGGCCATGCCGACCTGGCAACTGACCGGGCTGCCGCCGGCGGAAGAGAAGAAATAACCCTCGGCCTCCAGCGCCTCGGCAATCTCCCGGCGGGTGATGACCGCGCCCAGTGGCTGGCCGTTGCCCATGCCCTTGGCCATGGTGATGATGTCCGGCACGACGCCCTGCTCTTCGAAGCCCCAGAAGAAATCGCCCATGCGCCCGTAGCCGACCTGCACTTCGTCGGCGATGCACACACCGCCCCTGGCCCGGACCATGGCATAGACTTGTTTCAAATAACCTGGTGGCAGCGAGATACCGCCGGCATTGCCGTACACCGGTTCGCAGATGAAACCGGCCAGTTGGCGTTTCTGCTCGGCGATTTTCGCCAGGTTGTGTTCGACGCTGCGTACATAATCCGGCGCACTGTCTGGGCCACGGAACTCACCGCGATAGGTGTTTGGCGCGGTCACCGGGTGCACCCAGTCCGGGCGGCTGCTCAAGGCCTTGGGATTGTCAGCGATCGAGGTCGACACCGAATCCGCGCCCACCGTCCAGCCGTGATAGGCCTCCAGCACGCTGAGCATGTCGCGACCGCCGCTGTAGGCCCACGCCAGGCGAATCGCCAGGTCGTTGGCCTCGCTGCCGCTGTTGACCAGGAACACCCGGTCCATGCCGTCAGGGGACAGCTTCAACAAACGTTCGGAGAACTCGGCCACGGCTGCGTAGTTGAAGCGCGAGTTGGTATTGAGCAACGACCACTGGCGGCTGGCGACTGCCGCCATGCGTGGATGGCCGTGGCCCAATACCGCTACGTTGTTGAGCATGTCGAGGTAGGAGCGGCCCTGCATGTCGATCAAATGGTTGCGCCAGCCGCGTTCGATGCGCGGTGGATCAACGTAATAGTGTTTTTGTGTGCGGGCGAAGCTGGCATCGCGCCGGGCCAGCAAGGTCGCTCCGTCGAGCTCGGCTTCGGCATCACAGGCCAGCCCCAGCAGCGCCGCAGGTGACGGGCACAACGCCTGCCAGGCGGCGGCGCGCGATGGCGTGCAGAACAACGGCGCATCGATCGACGCGCCACGGCACAACTGCACGATCAATGGCCCGCTGACCGAACCCAGCACTTGGCCTTTGACCAGGGCCGCGCCGCTGTGCAGCGACGGCGTGACACCCCATAGCCGCACACTCAGTTGCGGGCCATCCAGTTGCAGCACGCCCGCCGATGGCTGGTGCACCACCCCGGCAAACGGCGCTTCGACCGCCGTGCCTTGAGGCACACGCAACTCGACGTGCAGCGGGCACGTGTCCGGTTCAGCGGCGCTGTCCGGGCGGGTGTGGGACAGGCGGTATTGCCCGTAACGACTGGCCGCCAGGCCATGTGCCGCGGCCGCTTCATCCAGCAGGCGCTGATCGACACCCTCCTGCTCCCAGTTCCCGGCCTCGAAATGCGGGCTGAGCACACCGAGGTCGATCAAGGCGAACTCACGCCCGACCAGGCTCGGTAACAGCGGCGCGAAGCCTTCGCTGCCGATGGTGGGCAGGTTCTGGCCGACGGCGGTGAGGATCGCTGCTTCCATCAGCGCCAACGGCACCGACGTGGCCACACGGAAGATTTCCCATTCATGGACAAGGTTGTCGCGGCTGTAGGCATTGCCCGGATCTATGCTGACCTGCTGTTCGCCGCTGAGCACCAACACCGCCGCGCGGGCGACGATCAGCGGCCACAACGCCAGCAGCTCTTCGTGTTGCAACGGGTTGACCGCGTGATACGCCTGGATTGCCGGCAAAATGCAGAACGGATCGCCCTCGCCATGATGCAGCAGCGCGGCACAGGTCACCGACAGATCGGTGATGCGCCAGGTGCGCACCAGGTCGCCGAAATCAATCACGCCTTGCAGTTGCCAATGGCGCTGCGCATCACGCTGCCACACCACGTTGTCGTCGGTGATGTCCATGTGAATGGCCTGCACCGGCAGTTTGTCCTGCAGTGGCTGCAAATGCCGCTCGGCTTGCCCGGACGCTTCGACGATCAGTTTGCGTTGGGCTTCATCCTTGATCACCGGCAGCAAATGCGCGATCAGGGCGTGCGCATGGCGGGCGTCCCATTGCAGGGTTCGCACCAGCCCCGGATGGTCGAAATCCGCCAGGGCCAGGTCCATTTCTCCGCACAGGCGGCCGAAGCCGGACACCACCGTCGGGTTGAAATGGCCCAGGCTCGTCAGTGGCTGGCCTTCGATGTAATCGAGCAGACGAACGTGCACCGCCTGGCCACCCACGTCCAGCGACAGCAGGTCTGCACCGTTTTTCGCCTCGATAACACGCGGCACCTGTACATCGGGGTGCTCGCCCAGATGCTTGAGCCCGGCATGTTGTGACTGAAGCTCCAGTACCGAGTAGTCGCCACGGCAGATTTTCAGGACGAAACGTCCCCGCTCGCTGTCGACGCGATAGTTCAGGTCTTGCTGGCTGCCAAGGGCCTGCAACCTGCCGCTGAACCCGTAATGTTCTTCCAGCAGCTCTAGCGCTTGCTCCGCAGACACCTGCGGGCTGGGCAAACTGGCGCGATGAATCAACGTGGCGAGCGGCATACAACAACCCCTGAAATTTTATTAGGCGCCTATATCGCCACTGGTTCGGGCGATACGCAACCCCCCCGGAACCGGTAATGGTCATTTGCAGGGGCTGGAACAGGCCGGTAGATTTTTACTTGAGCACTCGCCCCGGTCGGCGCTTTGCGCAAGAATGGCGGCCATTAAACGCACGATGCTGGAGAGCCGCCATGAATGTAGTGACCACCGACCTGCCCGGTGTTCTGATCCTCGAACCCAAGGTCTTTGGTGACGAACGTGGTTTCTTCTATGAGAGCTTCAACGCCAGGGCTTTCAAAGAGGCCACCGGACTGGACACTGAATTCGTTCAAGACAACCACTCCCGTTCGCAGAAGGGCGTGTTGCGCGGTCTGCATTACCAACTGGAAAATACCCAGGGAAAACTGGTTCGCGTCACGGTCGGTGAAGTGCTGGACGTCGCCGTAGACATCCGTCGCAGCTCACCGCACTTCGGTAAATGGGTCGCTGTGCGCCTGTCTGCCGACAATCATCGCCAACTCTGGGTTCCGGAAGGTTTCGCCCACGGGTTCGTGGTCTTGAGCGAGTTTGCCGAGTTCCTTTACAAAACCACCGACTACTACACGCCCTCCGCCGAGCGCAGCATTCGCTGGGATGACCCGGACCTGGCCATCGACTGGCAACTGCAAGGCACGCCGCAGCTGTCGGCGAAAGATCAGGCCGGGGTATTTTTCAAGAATGCCGACGTCTTTGCCTGAAAGGTCGGCTGAAGCTCGCCGATCAAGATGCAGCTGACCCAAGGCGGGCAAGCCTAGGCATAATGCGCCTGTACCCACAGGCGCATGCTGCTCATGAAACCGACCCTCCCTCCCAGACCCCGTTGGCGCAGCCTGGCCCTGCTGGCACTGTGCCTGGCGCCGCTGCTGTGGCCGCTGGAACATCTCGCCGAGCGTTACTACCGCAGCGAGCTGGCCAGTCAGAATCGTCAGACCCTCGACCTCTACGTCGCCAACCTGCTGGGTACCCTGCATCGCTATGAAGTGTTGCCGCAGATCCTCGGCGACCTGCCGGCCCTGCGCGCCGTGCTCGGCGCACCGGACGATGGCGTCACCCAAGGCAACGCCAACCGCCTGCTGAAAAACATCGCCGCCCAGACCGGTGCCGAAGTCATGTACCTGATGGACACCACCGGCAAGACCCTGGCCGCCTCCAACTGGGACAAACACGACAGTTTCGTCGGGCGCAATTTTTCCTTCCGGCCGTATTTCAGCGAAGCCATGGCCGGGCGGCTCGGGCGCTTTTTCGGCCTGGGCACGACCTCGGCCAAGCGCGGTTACTTCTTCGCCGCTGGCGTGCGCGACGGTGAAAAAATAGTGGGTGTGCTGGTGGTCAAGGTCGACCTCGACCACACCGAAAGCCTGTGGGGCAAAACCCCGGAACAACTGCTGCTGACCGACCACAACGGCGTCGTCATTCTCACCTCGCGACCGGAGTGGCGATTCCGCTCGACCCGCCCGTTGAGCGAGGAAGAAAGCAAGGCCATCACTGCGATCCAGCCCTATCCAACCCGCGATCCAAAACCGCTGAAGCTCAACCCGGACGCCTGGCTGACCCAGACCCAGCAGATCGCCGAAACCGGCTGGGACGTCAGCATCCTCGCCCCGCGCACCTTGATCGACCGCCCGGTACGTACGGTGGTGGCCATCGGTGGCGCAGCGCTGCTGGTGTTGATGCTGCTGCTTGGCCTGATGATGCAGCGCCGCCGCCATTACCTCGAGCGCATTGCTTTCGAAGCCAAGGCCCGCCGCGAACTGGAAGGCCGGGTTGCCGAGCGCACCAGCGATCTCGAAGGCCTGAACCGGCGCCTGAAACAGGAAGTGCTGGAACGCGAACAGGCCCAGCAGGAACTGGTACGCGCCCAGGATGATCTGGTGCAGGCCGGTAAATTGTCGGCACTGGGCACCATGTCGGCGAGCATCAGCCACGAACTCAATCAGCCGCTGGCAGCGATTCGCAGCTACGCGGAAAACGCCGAAGTGTTGCTCGATCACCAGCGCACCGACGATGCCCGTGGCAACCTCAAGCTGATCAGCGAATTGACCGGTCGCATGGCCTCGATCATCGCCCACCTGCGCGCCTTTGCCCGGCGCGACCGGCATGCCCCGGAAAGCGTCGCCCTGCAACCGGCGCTGGACGATGCCCTGGCCTTGCTGGCCAAGCGTCGACGCAGCATGGAAGTCGAGCTGATCCGCGACTTGCCCGCCGCCACCCTGTGGGTCGAAGCCGGGGAAACCCGCCTGCGCCAGGTACTCGGCAATCTGCTGGCCAACGCCCTGGATGCCCTGACGGAAAAAGGCCCGCCACGTAAACTCTGGCTCAGTGCCCAATCCACGGCCGATGGCGTCAACCTGTACATTCGCGACAACGGCCCCGGCTTTTGCATGGAAGCCCTCGGGCGCGCCAGCGAGCCGTTCTACACCACCAAGACCCGCACTCAGGGCCTCGGTTTGGGGCTGGCGATTTGCGAAACCCTGATGCGCGCCTTCGGCGGTGAACTGTCGTTCGCCAACCACAAGGAGGGCGGCGCCCTGATTACCCTGAAGCTGCGCGCAGGCGCACCGGGCGTGAGCCTGCAACCGTCCGAGGACCGAAGTGCATGACCATCGACAACCGCATTCAGGTCGTGTTGATCGACGACGACCCTCATTTGCGCCAGGCCTTGAGCCAGACGCTGGATCTGGCCGGCCTGAAAATCTTGCCGCTGGCCGAAGCCAAGGGCCTGGCCGCGCAACTTGAACGTGATTGGCCAGGGGTGGTGGTCAGTGACATCCGCATGCCCGGCATGGACGGTCTTGAGCTGTTGAGCGAACTGCACGCCCAGGACCCTGAGCTACCGGTGCTGTTGATCACCGGCCATGGCGATGTGCCGCTGGCGGTGCAGGCCATGCGCGCCGGAGCCTATGACTTTCTGGAGAAACCCTTCGCCAGCGACGCCCTGCTCGAAAGCGTGCGCCGCGCATTGGCCCTGCGCCAGCTGGTGCTGGACAACCGCAGCCTGCGATTGGCCTTGAGCGACCGCAACGAGCTAAGCACGCGGCTGGTTGGCCACTCACCTTCGATGCTGCGCCTGCGCGAGCAGATCGGTGCCCTGGCGGCGACCAGGGCCGACGTGCTGATCCTCGGCGAAACCGGCGCAGGCAAAGAAGTCGTGGCCCGGGCGCTGCACGATTTATCCAGCCGTCGCAACGGTCCGTTCGTGGCGATCAACGCCGGTGCACTGGCCGAATCAGTGGTCGAAAGCGAGTTGTTCGGCCACGAGCCCGGCGCCTTCACCGGCGCGCAGAAACGCCGCATCGGCAAGTTCGAATTCGCCAATGGCGGCACGCTGTTCCTCGATGAAATCGAAAGCATGAGCCTGGATGTGCAAGTCAAATTGCTGCGCTTGCTGCAAGAGCGGGTGGTCGAACGCCTGGGCGGCAATCAACTGATCCCGCTGGACATCCGCATCATCGCCGCCACCAAGGAAGACCTGCGCCAGGCAGCGGATCAAGGGCGTTTCCGTGCCGACCTGTATTACCGCCTGAACGTTGCGCCGCTGCGGATTCCACCGCTGCGCGAACGGGGCGAAGATGCGCTGATGCTGTTCCAGTATTTTGCCGATGAAGCCAGTGCCCGCCACGGCTTACCGCCCCACGAACTGCAACCGGGGCAACGTGCCTTGCTGCTGCGCCACACCTGGCCCGGCAACGTGCGCGAGCTGCAAAATGCGGCCGAACGTTTTGCCCTCGGGCTGGAACTGGCCCTCGACAACAGCACGCCGGAAGGCAGCGCTGGCAACAGGGTCGAAGTCGTCGACGGCGGTTTGAGCGAGCAAGTGGAGAACTTCGAAAAAACACTCATCGCCGCCGAACTGGCACGTTCGCACAGCTCCGTGCGCAGCGTCGCCGAAGCCCTCGGCATTCCGCGCAAGACCCTGCACGACAAACTGCGCAAGCACGGTCTGAGTTTCGCCGACAGTGGCGCCTCGGCTCACCCTGACGATCTCGATTGAGCTACCGTCCAATCATCCACTTCAAGCAAGAGGCCCCTGAATGAGCCGCGACAGTCGACAACTGGAATCCATTCTCCATCACGACATTCCCCTCACCAGGGACATGGGCCTCAAAGTGCTCGACTGGCATGACCAGCAACTGCGCCTGCACTTGCCGCTGGAAGCCAACGTCAACCACAAGAGCACCATGTTCGGCGGCAGCCTTTATTGCGGCGCGGTCCTGGCCGGTTGGGGCTGGCTGCATTTGCGCCTCAAGGAAGAAGGCATTACCGACGGGCACATCGTGATTCAGGAAGGGCAGATCAGCTATCCGCTGCCGGTGACGGGGGATGCCAACGCCATTTGCCAGGCGCCGGACCCGGTGATCTGGAAGAAATTCCTGACCACCTTCCAGCGATACAGCCGAGCTCGGTTGACGCTGCATACACGGGTGGTCAACGAAGGTCGTGATGAGGATGCGGTGAGGTTTGTCGGACAGTACGTGCTGCACCGGTGAACCGGTTGACACAACACTTGTGGCGAGGGGGCTTGCCCCCGTTGGGCTGCGCAGCGGCCCCAAACCCGACCATTGCGCATTTTCAGCTAAATCTCTTTGCCTGATTGGCGACTGCTGTGCAGTCGAACGGGGGCAAGCCCCCTCGCCACAAAGTAAAGGTGAGCTCAGGACCGTGCCAATTCCAGCAGTTTCTCCCGCCAGGCCGCCTTCGCCGGCAATGCCAGGAAAAACGCATTCAACAGCGACGCCCGCGCCGGATAGCTGAACGGCTCACCGCTCAACTCCAGCACTTCACCGCCCGCACCTTCCAACACACCTTGCGCCGCCGCCGTGTCCCACTGGGAAGTCGGTGCCAGGCGCGGATAGCAATCCGCCGCCCCTTCGGCCAGCAGGCAAAACTTCAGCGAACTGCCGATATTGGCCAGTTGCAGCTCGCCAAGGCTGGCGCTCAACCCGGCCAGCAATCGCTCTTGCTCCGGACTCGAATGACGACGGCTGGCCACCACGGTGAACGACTCGCCGGGCGCTAGCGCATCACGTACCTTGATCGCCACGGGCGTGCCACCTTTATCGCCACGCCAGGCGCCGAGTCCCGCACCACCGACGTAAAAACGCCCGTTGGTCGGCATCGACACCACACCGAACACCACCCGACCGTTTTCGATCAGGGCGATGTTGACGGTGAACTCTTCGCTGCCGCTGATGAACTCCTTGGTGCCATCCAGCGGATCGACCAGCCACCAGCGCTGCCATCCGGCCCGCACGTCTTGGGGAATATTGGCGTCTTCCTCGGAAAGCACCGGGATGCTCGGATCAAGCGCCGTCAACCCGGCCAGAATCAAGTGGTGTGCAGCCAGGTCGGCAGCGGTCACCGGCGAGTCATCAGCCTTCGCCGTGACGGCCGTGCCTGTGCGCCAGAACGGCAGGATCGCCTCACCGGCCTGCAAGGCCAGCTCAATGACCGGCGCCATCAACGGATGCGGGAAATTCATGGCTGGAACGCTCCGCGCTGAGTCAACAGGTCTCGGGCCAGGTACAGCGCCGCCAAGGCGCGGCCTTCGGTAAATTGCGGGTTTTGCGCCAGCGCCGAGAGCTCACGCAGATTGACCCTGTCCACCCGCATCGGCTCTGGCTCGTCGCCTTCCAGACGCTCTTCGTAGAGGTCGGTAGCCAGCACTACTTGGATCTTCTGGCTCATGTAGCCGGGGGACAGCGACAACTCGGTCAGGTGCTCCAGTTGCCGCGCGCCAAAACCGGCCTCTTCCTTGAGCTCGCGCTCGGCCGCCGCCAGCACGTCTTCGCCCGGCTCGATCAAACCCTTGGGCAATGACATTTCATATTCATCCGTGCCGCCGCAATACTCCTCGACCAGCACCGCATGCTCGGCATCGAGCATCGCCACGATCATCACCGCGCCGTACCCGGCACCCTTGCCGACCAGGCGTTCATACGTGCGCTCCACGCCATTGGAAAAGCGCAGCTTCAGCTCTTCCACGCAGAACAATCGACTGGTGGCGACAATTTCGCGGGCGAGTATGGTGGGTTTCTGGCGCATGCAAAGCTCCTTGGCGTGAACGCGCTACTATAACGCGGCTTTCCCGATTGTTTACGCCAGAAATCTTTCTACTGCCCGAGACGTTGCCATGCCTTCATTACCCTGGTCCGACATCGATACCGTTCTGCTGGACATGGACGGCACGCTGCTGGACCTGCATTTCGACAACCACTTCTGGATGGAGCACCTGCCCCAGCGCTACGCCGAACTGCACGGGGTCAGCCGGGCCATGGCCGAGATGGAATTGCAGCCGTTGTTCGAGCGCAATGCCGGCCAGTTGCAGTGGTACTGCCTGGACTTCTGGAGCGCCGAACTGAAACTGTCGGTGCGCGACCTGAAACTGGAAACCGCGCATCTGATAGCCCTGCGCCCGGATGCCGACACCTTTCTGGCGGCGATCAAACGGGCCGGCAAGCGCGTGGTGCTGATCACCAATGCCCATCGGGATGCGCTGTCGTTGAAGCTGGAAAAAATCGAACTGGCGCCCTACTTCGAGCGTTTGATCAGCTCCCATGACTACGGCTTTCCCAAGGAAAATCCGCAGTTCTGGGATGCGCTGCAAGCCGATATCGATTTCGATCCGGCGCGCAGCCTGTTCATTGACGACACCTTGCCGATCCTGCGCAGCGCACGGGACTTTGGCGTGGCGCATTTGCTGGCAGTGCGAGAGCCGGATAGCCGCAAGGGACCGAAGGATACGGCGGAGTTTGCGGCGGTTGGGGATTATCGGGATTTGATTGCAGGGCTCTAGACCGAGTTGCCTGCTATCGCGAGCAAGCTCGCTCCCACAGGATCTGCGTCGTTCGCAACCTTCGTGATCGACTCAGATCCTGTGGGAGCGTGGCTTGCCCGCGATGGCCATCACGCGGTTTGACGACTTACTCAGGAATCCGCAATGACTGCCCCGGATAGATCTTGTCCGGGTGCGACAGCATCGGTTTGTTGGCTTCGAAAATCTTGTTGTACTTGTTGGCATCGCCGTACACGCGCTTGGAAATCGCGCTGAGGGTATCGCCCTTCACCACGGTGACAAACACTGCCGCCTTCACCACCGGTCCGGTCACGGTGATCTGATCATCCACGCTGCCCACCCCGGCGATGTTGCCCACCGCCAGCAGGATCTTTTCCTTCTCTTCCTGACTGGCGACTTCACCGGTCACCGTGACCTTGTCGCCATCGACCGTCGCCTGCACATTCGGGTTGCCCAGGCCGACCTTGCTGATGTGCTCCTTCAACTGCTCACTGGCATTGGCGTTACCTGGCGTCAGCAAATCCAGCAATTTTTCGCCTGCTTCCTTCACAAAGCTCAAAAGACTCATGGTGCACTCTCCTTGGGTTTCGGGTTCCAGACATCAGAGCCTAGACCACGGTCGTCACCTACGAATCCAACCCGACCAATGACCCCGCTTGCGATAGAATCCGCACCTTCCCAACCCTTGGAGCGCAGATGGACATCAAGCAGCTGAAATTCCTCATCGCGCTCGACGAAACCCGCCATTTCGGCCAGGCCGCCGCACGCTGCCACATCACCCAGCCGACCCTGTCCATGCGCCTGCGCAGCCTCGAAGAAGAACTCGACCTGCCGCTGGTCAATCGCGGCCAACGCTTCGAAGGCTTCACCGCACCGGGCGAACGGGTGCTGGCCTGGGCGCGCACCGTACTGGCGGCCTATGACGGCTTGTACGCCGAGGCAGCCGCCTGTCGCGGCAATCTGGTCGGCACCTTGCGCCTGGGCGTAGTGCCGTTGTCGAGCTTCGATCCGCTGCCACTGATGCAACGCCTGCACGCCGAACACCCGAACCTGCGCTTCGAACTCTCGGCCCTGAGTTCCGAACAGATCCTCGAACAATTGGCGAACAATCGCCTGGATCTCGGCGTGTCATACCTGGAACGCCTGGATGCCGAACACTTCGACTCCCTGGCCTTCAGCGAAACCCGCATGGGTCTGCTCTACGATCAACGCTTCTTCACCTTTGGCGAAGCGCCATTGAGTTGGGAATCGTTGATCGAACTGCCGCTGGGCATGCTCACCAGTGGCATGCACTTTCGCCAGTCCATCGACCATAACTTCCACAGCCGTGGCTTGACCCCGCAGCCGTTGTTGCAGACCGATGCCGTGCACCAATTGTTACAAGCCGTGCACGGCGGCTTGTGTTGCGCCGTGATGCCATTGGACGGCGGCCTCGAAGGCCTGACCGAGCATTTGCGCCTGCAGCCGATCGAGAACGCCCAGACCCTTGGCCGCCTGGGGTTGATCATGCGTCGCAGCGCACCGCGCTCGGCGCTGGCAGAAGCCTGTTTTGCCCTCTATCAGCAATCGCTGATTGGCGGTTGATCGACGGCATCTATCGGCAGATCAGTATTAGCGATTAGACGCGACAAGTTGCCGCGCCTAGTCTTAAAGCTGATCAAACCGTCGGTGATGCCATGAACACCAAGCGCCCTGCATGCGCGGCGCCTGCCCTCGAAACGCCCGCGCCCGCCGCAAGCCAGACGTACAGCTATAGCAATCTCGAATACTCCGAATCGGCCAGCACCGCGCTGGCAGAGGAAGTCGCGCTGGCTATTGCCTTCAACGGCATCAGCCAGGCGGTCATGCTGGTCACGCCCACGGACCTGGAAGATTTCATCGTCGGCTTCAGCCTGGGCAGCGGCATCATCCAGGACGCCACGGACATCTACGACCTGCAACTCAGCGGCTCGGGGTCGGGGTCGGCGCAATACGCGCAAGTGACCATCGCCAACCGCGCGTTCTGGAACCTCAAGCAGCAGCGCCGACAACTGGCAGGCACCAGCGGTTGCGGGTTGTGCGGCGTGGAAGCGGTCGAGCAGGCGTTGCCGGACCTTCAGGTATTGCCTGGCGCCCCGTTGCCGCCGATCGAATGGCTTGATGGCCTGCGCGAGCGCATCGGCGCCTTCCAGCCCTTGGGCCAGCATTGCGGCGCGGTGCATGCGGCAGTGTTCATGAACGACAAGGGTGAGTTGTTGCTGGGCCGCGAAGACATCGGCCGGCACAACGCCCTCGACAAACTGATCGGCGGATTGATCCGCCAGAAAATCCCCACCGCTGGCGGGCTGGCGATTGTCACCAGCCGCTGCAGCCTCGAATTGATCCAGAAAGTATTGCGCGCAGGCATCCAGACCCTGGTCAGCCTGTCGTCGCCCACGGGCCTTGCCGTGCAATGGGCCCGTCGCCACAACCTCAATCTCATCCATCTGCCACAGAAGAATGCGCCGCGGGTCTACAGCCCAACGTTGGAGAATCAAGCGTGAGTCAACACCGTCAAGCCGACCAGAAACCCGTCCCTCGCTTCAAGCCCTACAAAGGCCCGGCCGGTGGCTGGGGGGCACTGATCAGCGTGGCCCAGGCCTGGTTGACCAGCGACAACGCGCTGAAAAACCTGCGCATCATGCTCAAGACCAACCAGAACGGTGGCTTCGACTGCCCGGGTTGCGCCTGGGGCGATTCTCCGGAAAAGGGCATGGTGATGTTCTGCGAGAACGGCGCCAAGGCGGTGAACTGGGAAGCGACCAAACGCCGTGTCGATGCCAAATTCTTCGCCAAACACAGCGTCACTTCTCTGCTGGAACAAAGTGACTATTGGCTCGAATACCAGGGCCGCCTGACCGAGCCGATGAGCTACGACGCCGAGACTGATCGCTACAAGCCGATCAGTTGGGACGACGCATTCGCCCTGATCGCCAGGCATCTGAACGGCCTGTCGAGCCCCGATCAGGCCGAGTTCTACACCTCGGGCCGGGCCAGTAACGAAGCGGCGTACCTCTATCAGCTGTTCGTGCGCGCCTACGGCACCAACAACTTCCCCGACTGCTCAAACATGTGCCACGAGGCCAGCGGTGTCGCGTTGTCGCAAAGCGTCGGGGTCGGCAAAGGCACCGTGACCTTCGACGACTTCGAACACGCCGATGCAATTTTCGTCTGGGGTCAGAACCCCGGCACCAACCACCCACGGATGCTCGAACCACTGCGCGAAGCGGTGAAACGCGGCGCTCAAGTGGTGTGCATCAACCCGCTCAAGGAGCGGGGCCTGGAGCGCTTCCAGCATCCACAGCACCCGATCGAAATGCTGATAAACGGCTCCGAGCCGACCAACACCGCGTTCTTCCGCCCGGCCCTGGGCGGCGACATGGCGATCATGCGCGGCATGGCGAAATTCCTCCTGCTGTGGGAGCGCGACGCGCAGAAAACCGGCGACCCGGCGGTGTTCGACCACGACTTCCTCAACGAGCACAGCGTCAACGTGCTGGATTACCTGGCCGTCATCGACGACACCCCGTGGGAGCAGATCGTCGAGCAGTCCGGCCTGAGCCTGGTAGAAATCGAGCAAGCGGCGCGCATGTACGTCAAGGGCAAGAACGTCATCATGTGCTGGGCCATGGGCATCACCCAGCATCGTCATTCGGTGGCGACCATCCAGGAAATCGCCAACCTGATGCTGCTGCGCGGCAACATCGGCCGGCCGGGTGCAGGCCTGTGCCCGGTCCGTGGCCACAGCAACGTGCAGGGTGACCGGACCATGGGCATCAACGAACGCCCTCCTGTCGCGTTCCTCGATGCCCTGGAGCGTCGCTTCCAGTTCAAGGTGCCACGCGACAACGGCCACAACGTGGTCGAAGCGATTCATGCGATGGCTGAAGGCCGGGCTAAAGTCTTCATCGGCCTGGGCGGCAACTTCGCCCAGGCCACGCCGGACAGCCCGCGCACGTTCCAGGCCCTGCAAAACTGCGACCTGACCGTGCAGATCAGCACCAAGCTCAACCGCAGCCATTTGACCCACGGCAAGGACGCGCTGATCCTGCCGTGCCTGGGCCGCACCGACATCGATATCCAGACCCAAGGTCCGCAAGCGATAACCGTCGAAGACTCGTTCAGCATGGTCCACGCCTCCAATGGCCAGCTGCAGGCGCTGTCGAACCAGATGCGCTCGGAACCGGCGATCCTGGCCGGCATCGCCGCCGCGACCCTGGGCAGCCACCCGGTGGACTGGAACTGGCTGGTGGCCGACTACAGCCGCATCCGCGACCTGATCGCCGAGACCATTCCCGGCTTCAAGGACTTCAACGAGAAGATCAAGAACCCTGGCGGTTTCTACCTGGGCAACAGCGCCGGCGCGCGCAAGTGGAACACCGCCTCGGGCCGGGCCAATTTCCGCCCGAACGCACTGCCCAAAGACCTGGTGCATGAACGCACCCGCGCCACCGGCGTACTGCCGGACCTGATCATGCAATCGATGCGTTCCCACGATCAGTACAACACCACTATCTATGGCCTCAACGACCGTTATCGCGGTGTGAAGGGTCAGCGGGATGTGTTGTTCGTCAACGAAGCCGACCTCATTCGCCTGGGCTTCAAGCCGGGGCAAAAGGCGGACATCGTTTCGCTATGGGACGATGGCGTTGAACGTCGGGTAAAAGGTTTCACGCTGCTGGCGTTTGATATCCCGGCCGGGCAAGCGGCGGCCTACTATCCGGAAGTGAACCCGTTGGTGCCGCTGGAAAGCACCGGCGATGACAGCCATACGCCGACATCCAAATTTGTGGCGATCCGGTTGGAAGCGGCGAGTGAGACCGGGTTGATCATGGCCAGGTCGGCGTAATACGTTGTCTGAACTGGCCCCATCGCGAGCAAGCTCGCTCCCACATTTGATCTTCAGTGGACATAGCTTTTGTGTTCGACCTCGATCCACTGTGGGAGCGAGCCTGCTCGCGAAGGCGTCGGCCGATTCACCCTATGAACGACTCCGTTCGAATACTTTCCTTTCGCCCACAAAAAAGGCCGTTCTCTGATGAAAACGGCCTTTGCGAAGTAGTAAAAGACCGGCAAAAAAACGTTAAGTTCCGTCCAAAAAACAGTAACTTGCAATATTGTATACAAGTCGTGTTATTCGTCGGATTTCGATTGTCACGCCCATTCCAGAGCCTCAGGATCGCGCCGTCATCCCCTTGAGGTTCCTCCATGAAGTTCTCCTCGATTCTCTTGTTGTCCCTTGGCCTGGTCAGCGGTATCGCATCTGCTGGCGGCACCACCGAAGCCGGTGTAGGCGGCGCATTGGGCGGGGTTCTAGGCTCGGTCGTCGGTCAGTCGTTAGGCGGCAGCACAGGTTCCACCATCGGCGCGGCCCTGGGTGGCGCGGGTGGTAGCGCCGTCGGCGCAAACAAACACAGCCGTGGCGAAGCCGCCCTTGGCGGTGCGCTGGGCGCAGCAGGCGGTAACGTGGTCGGCCGCAGCATGGGCGGCACCACCGGTAGCCTGATCGGCGCCGCAGCAGGCGGCGGTGCCGGTGGCGCGCTGGGTAACTACATGGGCAAAGAGTACGATCATGATGACGACGACGATCGTCGTTCGTATCGCGGTCATGGTGATCGTCGTTACTACCGTGACGGCCATCCGGGCCGTGGTCATGCCTATGGCCATCGCAAGAAGCACCACAAGTACTACCGCGACTAAGGCCTCGAGCGCCTCGCTGGTAAGTACAACAAAAATCGCAGCCCAAGGGCTGCGATTTTTTTTGCCTTACTGAACCACCAGACGCTCCAGCGCCCCGCGCAACCCTGCAGGAATCGCCACAGGTTGATTCGACGCACGATCGACAAACACATGCACGAAGCGCCCCGCCGCGCAGGCCTCGTCTTCCCCTTGCTTGAACACGGCCAGTTCGTATTGCACCGAGCTGTTGCCCAACTTGCCCACCCGCAGACCGATCTCGATGCGGTCCGGGAAAGCAATGGAAGCAAAGTAATCACAGGAGGAGCTCACCACGAACCCCACCACCTCACCGTCATGGATATCCAGGCCGCCGACTTCGATCAGGTAAGTGTTCACCGCCGTATCGAAGAAGCTGTAGTAGGTAACGTTGTTGACGTGACCGTAAGCGTCGTTGTCGTGCCAGCGGGTGGTGATGGGCTGGAAGTGCGGATAGTCGGTGCGTTGGGGCATCAGCGTTGATTCCTGGAGTGGGTTCGCCAGTCTAAGGCGAAAACCGCGTTATCGTTCTTCGCGAGCAAGCCCGCTCCCACATTCGATCTTCGGTGAACACAGATTTTGCGTACGACCGATATCCAATGTGGGAGCGGGCTTGCTCGCGAAGGCGCCCTTGCAGGCGCCGCATCAATCACTTGTCAGCAAAGCCCTTGCCAGCCGCCGCCAGCTCCCCAATCACCCGCGCCGGACTCCAGTGATCACCCTGACGCGTCTCAAGGTCGATCAAGCGCCGGTGAATGTCCGCCAACCCTTGCTGATCCGCCCAGGCCATCGGCCCGCCCTTGTCCGCCGGGAAACCGTATCCGTTGAGGTAGACCAGATCGATATCGTGAGCCGACTCGGCGATGCCTTCCTGAAGGATCTTCGCGCCTTCGTTGACCAGTGCCAGCAAGCAGCGCTCGAGAATCTCCTCCGGGCCAATCTCGCGGCGCTGGAACCCCAACCTTTCGCTGACTTCCAGCACCAGCGCATCCACCTGCGGATCATGTTCGGCCTGGCGACTGCCCGGCTCATAGTGGTAATAGCCATTACCACTCTTCTGACCAAAGCGCCCCATCTCGCACAGTCGGTTATCCACCTGAACCTCTGGCGCGTCCTGCCCGACACCCGACAGTTGCCGGGCGCGCCATTGCAGGTCGACGCCCACCACGTCGAACATGCGGAACGGCCCCATGGCAAAACCGAAGGCTTGCAGCGCTGCGTCCACCTGGTAGGGATAAGCGCCTTCGAGCAGCATTTTTCGCGCTTCGAGCACATAGGTATTGAGCATGCGGTTGCCGATGAAACCGTCGCAATTGCCCGACACCACACTGACCTTGCCCATGCGTTGGCCGAGCGCCAGTGCCGCGTCGAGCACCGCCGATGCAGTCTGCGCGCCACGGACGATTTCCAGCAGTTTCATGATATGCGCCGGGCTGAAGAAGTGCAGGCCCAGCACTTGCTGCGGCCGACGTGTGACCGCGGCGATGGCATCGATGTCCAGCGCCGAAGTATTGCTGGCCAGAATCGCCTCAGGTTTGAGCAGGCCATCGAGCTCGCGGAAAATTTTCTGCTTGAGCTCAAGGTTTTCGTACACCGCTTCGATGACCAGGTCGACATCGCGGATGGCCACATAACCATCCGCCGCCGTAACGCGCGCGACACGGGCATCGGCTTCGCCCTGATCAATGCGGCCCTGACGCACGTTGTGGGCATAGGTGTCCGCCACGGTGGCCAGCGCTTGCTCCAGCATTTGCGGATTGTTGTCGACCCACTGCACGGCCACTCCGGCGTTGGCCAGGCACATGACAATGCCACGGCCCATGGTGCCCGCGCCGATGACGGCGGCGCGCTGAATATTCGACGGTGTCTGGCTCATGTTTTGTTCTCTTGTTGGCGATCCGAAGACAGCCACCACCATAGTCAGCCACCGGCTTTTTTTGAAATTTATTCCTGTGATGAGCAACATTCAGCGGATGGATGTAGCCCTGCCAGGCACTGAGTTCCCTGTGGGAGCGAGCTTGCTCGCGATGGCGGTGTGTCAGTCGCCATCAATGTTGAATGTGCCAGCCTCATCGCGAGCAAGCTCGCTCCCACAGGTTTTTGGTTCAGCCGGCAAGATGTTGCTCTGCCCAACTGCGCACCCCGGCATACGGATAATCTTCCAGCGCCGCAAACCCGGGAATCGACCGCGCCTTGAGCTTGGTGAACAACGGCACGCTGATCCCGCACAGAAACCGTGTTACGCGTTCAGCCGAGGGCACGTTGCCCGTGTGCTGCTCATGCCTGTGGATAAAACCGCCACACAGCGCCTCGAAATTCTTATCCACAAGCGCCGGCAACTCCGGTGGTGCCGGTAGCCGCGCCACTTGCCCATGACACACCGAACAATGTCCGCATTGCTGCGGGGCATTGTGGTCACCGAAATACTCGGCCAGGCGATAACCCAGGCAACGGTCGGTGGCGAACAGATCCAGCATCGCGTGAATCCGCGCGATCTCGGTGCACTCATGCCGAGTGAAATAGCCGTGCAGTTCCTCGCTCAACGCGACGTTGTCGAACCCGCTTTGCAGTACGCTGTAGACCTCGGTCATCTGCTTGCTTTCGAGCTCCACCCAACCTTTCTCCTGGAAGTAATCCAGCGCCTTGACCACCCGGCTGCGCTCGGCCTGATGCTGCTCGTACAGCGCCTCGAAATTCACCGTGGCCCAGGTCCGGGCGCGGCTGGAGGTCTGGATGATCGCAGCGACAAAATCCCTGCGCTCGCCTTCGAAACGCGCCAATAGCACTTCGGGCTCCTGCACATACTTGAAACGGTACTCGGCGTAGTACGCGTAGCGCGGGGCGATCAACCCGCGCAATTCGAGTTGCACCAGCAAGGTCTTGAGCGGCAACTGGCGAATATTGCTCTGGTCTGCCAACGGCCCCAGCAGAAACTCCCACTGCCCTTCGGTTGCGGCGGCATGCATCTCGTCAAGCACGCAACGGATGCCATCCAGCTCGGGTGTGTCGCCGTAGACGAAGTTCTCCAGCACGTTGAGGCTGTCGCGGTTGGCCAACACCAGGCAGTCCGACGGCTGCCCGTCACGCCCGGCGCGGCCGATTTCCTGGCTGTAGTTTTCGATGGATTTGGGCAGGTCGAAATGCACCACGTTGCGGATGTCGCTTTTGTCGATGCCCATGCCGAAAGCGATGGTGGCGACGATGCAATTGGACTGCCCGCCCATGAAGCGACGCTGGATCGCTTCCCGTTGCTCATGGGGCAACCCGGCGTGATAAGCCTCGGCCTGAATGCCGTTGCGGTTCAGGTGTTCGGCGATGTGCTCGGCGGTTTTCTGCAAAGTGACATAGACGATGCTCGGCTGGTCCGGACGCTGGCTCATCCATTCGACCAGGCGTCGGCGCTTGTCTGCTCCGCGAACCGGCTCCACCAGCAAATTGAGGTTCGGGCGATAGAAACCGGTGGTCACCACATCGTCGGCGGCGATGGCGAATTTCGCCTGCATGTCGGCGATGACCTTGGGCGTCGCCGTTGCGGTCAACAGCAACACCTGCGGGATGTTGAACTGGCGTTGATAGTCGGGAAGCTTGAGGTAGTCCGGGCGAAAGTTATGCCCCCATTCGGAAATGCAGTGCGCCTCGTCCACCACCAGCAGCGAGATCGGTACTTGCTGTAAAAAATGCCGGAAGCGCTCGTTCTTCAGGCGCTCCACGGAGATCATCAAAATCTTCAGTTCGCCGGATTTTGCCCGGGCCATGACGTCGCTGGCGTCATCGCGGCTCTGGGCCGAATCGATACTGCCCGCCGAGATGCCGTGGCGTTGCAGGAACGCCAGTTGATCCTGCATCAACGCCAGCAAGGGTGAGACCACCAGTGTCAGGTGCGGCAGCAACAACGCCGGTAATTGGTAGCAAAGGGATTTGCCGGAACCGGTGGGGAAAATCGCTGCCGCCGAGCGCCCGGCCAGCACGGCACTGACGGCCGCCTCCTGACCGGGTCGAAATTGTGGATAACCGAAAACCTGTTCCAGGGTGTTGTGCATAAGCTGTCACTCCGTTGACTGCTGCGGAGTCAAAAGCCTAGCCGGCGATCGCAGCGAGTCGAGAAAAGGTCGGGGGCAAAAACGATACCGGATGATACAGCGGATGGCTGGAAGGGCTTGAGATCGCTTTCGCGAGCCTGCTCGCGAAGAGGCCAGCACACCCACCGCAAAACTCGAAATACCCGACAGCGTCCAAAGCCCTCTCTGCCGATACTTGCTAAACAGCGACTGATAAGCCCGTAGGCATTTTTACCGGCAGCGGCTACGGCGCACAAACCTCCGAAAATGTGTAAGCCTTTTCCTCGGAACACGATAAATACCCTACAACGCCTGTCCATTTCAGCCATCTTGTCCTGCAACGCCAGGTCCTCCTATAGTTTCCGGCGCGGCTGAAAACAGTGTCTCGGCCTGCCGGGAACACTTGCCGATTTCGCACAGGACCCACTCGATGAAAAAAGCCGACACGCCGACAGCCCGCTATCACCCGCTCAAGAGCCGCTACAGCGAAACCCCAGTGCTGGTCATCGATACCGAGGCCGACCCCTACGAGATCCTCGACGCCGCCCGACAACGCATACGCGCCGCCAGCGACCTGCTCGAAACCCTTTATTGCACGTGCTTCAAACAGGCCGAAGCGAGCGACATCCCCAAGATCGTCGGCGCCCTGTACCTGCTGACCCAGGACGGCAACGACCTGCTCGACATCGCCCGGCAGCGCCTGCCGAAATTCACCGACTGAAGCCCCACCACAATCTCCTGTGGGAGCGAGCTTGCTCGCGATGAACGATAACGCGGTGAGCCTGATGAAAAACAAAATACCCGATACCCAAGAACAGCTCGAACAAGCAGCCTACGACGCATGGTTCAAAGCCCAAGTACAAGCCGGCCTAGACGATTCCCGTCCCTGCATTCCAAATGAAGAAGCCAAACGCTTGATGGCAAACAAACGCGAAAATTTGCGCAAGAGATAAGCCCGTCAGCAACGCCCTATCAAAGCTTCGGCAAGGTCCTACAAAACAAGACACCTTGTCGCCTATCGCATCTAACAACGAAATTTTACTGTCTCCCCATCGCTGCAAAATCAGCGATCAGGTTTGGTCACCTGAGAACAACGCACACATGTGTGCCATCATTCGCGCCGCGGACATCTATGTCCTCGTAGTGCATTGCTATGGCGGCTGTGTGCGGGACGCCTTCGGGCGAGCCGAGTTGTTGTTCTCGGTTGACCAAGCCTGCGCACAGTCCGCCTCCCATCGTTTGGTCACGGTGCTGGCGGTTACTTAACAACAAACCGAGTAATTCATATGCAAACTCCGAATCCGTTTCCAAATCGCTACCGTCCACTCCAATCCAACCTCACCGATTCCCCGGCCCTGATCATCGACACAGAGGCCAACCCGCAAGACATCCTCGAAGCCGCCCTCCAGCGCATCCGGGCCTCTAGTGACCTGCTGCAAACCCTGCACTGCCAATGCTTCAAACACGGCGACATCAAAGACATCCCGCACATCACCCACGCCCTCTACCTGCTGACCCAGGACGGCTGCGACCTGCTCAAAGTCGCCCAACAACGCATGCTCAACTGGAAAGCTCCGGTCTGATCTTTAATGGAGATCGCTCCCACGCACTGCGCAGGAGCGATCAAGAAATAAGATTTGCTCCGTTGGAAACAAACCACTCAATGCTCTCATCGGATACAGAAGGAAACCATGAGCAGTTTTTTTGATGAGCTAATGGAAAGCGTGCAACAAATGAACGAGGTCCTACGGGATGAACGTCGGTCCTCCTTGCAAACTGAAAATGCTGAGCCGGGAGCAATCAACTCAGCCGGCCCTTCCTCTCAAGTCCGACGACCAATAAGATCCGTTAAGGCCCAAACGGATCTCCCCCAATGAACCTCGCCCCCAACCTCCCCGACGACCACTTGATGCAGCAACTCATGCAACTGTTGCATGAAGAACTCGGCTTCCCCGAGCGCAAAACCATCAGCCTCGGCACCTCGATCAATTTCGACCTGGGCTGCAACGGTGCAGACGCCCGGCATTTGATCGAAACCCTGGAAGACTACTTCGCCATCGATTTCGTGGATTTCGACAGTTATCGCTATTTCCAGCCCGACGGCTTTGACGTGAATCTAAAGCGAAAAGCCAAGGGTCGCGGCGAGAAGGTGCCATTGACCATCGGCATGCTCTACCGGGCCATCAAGGCCCAACGCTGGGACACGGATGAGCTCGAAGGCCTGTAACGGCCCGGCGCATTCTGACTTGCCCGCGAAAAACTGAATTTTGCGCACAAAAAAGCCGCCCCGAGGGGCGGCTTTTTCGTTAGCTCAATCCAACGCTTAGAGCTTTGGACCAGCAGCCTTGATCGCGTCGCTCACTTCGAACTTCTTGAAGTTCTCGATGAACAGGCCGGCCAATGCTTTGGCGGCTTCGTCGTAGGCGGCTACGTCGGCCCAGGTGTTGCGTGGGTTCAGCAGGCCAGTCTCAACGCCCGGTACGGCCACTGGCACGTCGAGGTTGATGGTGTCCAGGTGCTCGGTCTCGGTACCGATCAGCGCGCCGCTCTGGATCGCTGCGATCACGGCACGAGTGGTCGGGATGTTGAAGCGTTTGCCGACGCCGTAGCCACCGCCGGTCCAGCCGGTGTTGACCAGGTAGACCTTGGAGCCGAAGCCGCGGATGCGCTTGATCAGCAACTCAGCGTATTCGCCGGCTGGACGCGGGAAGAACGGCGCGCCGAAGCAGGTGGAGAAGGTCGACTTGATGCCGCTGCCCGAACCCATTTCGGTCGAACCGACCAGCGCGGTGTAACCGGACAGGAAGTGGTAAGCCGCTTGTTCTTCGTTGAGGATCGACACTGGCGGCAGTACGCCGGTCAGGTCGCAGGTCAGGAAGATCACAGCGTTCGGCTCGCCACCGAGGTTCTTCTCGGAGCGCTTGGCAACGTGCTCCAGCGGGTAGGCGGCGCGGCTGTTCTGGGTCAGGCTGACATCGGCATAGTCGGCGTGCTTGGCGTCGTCGATAACGACGTTTTCCAATACTGCGCCGTGCTTGATGGCTTTCCAGATAACCGGCTCGTTCTTCTCGGACAGGTCGATGCACTTGGCATAGCAACCGCCTTCGATGTTGAACACAACGCCTTCGCCCCAGCCGTGCTCGTCGTCACCGATCAGGTAACGGCTTTCGTCGGCCGACAGGGTGGTTTTACCAGTGCCGGACAGACCGAAGAACAGGGTCACGTCGCCTTCTTCGCCGATGTTGGCGGCGCAGTGCATTGGCAGTACGTCGGCAGCCGGCAGCAGGAAGTTCTGCACCGAGAACATGGCTTTCTTCATTTCACCGGCGTAACGCATGCCGGCGATCAGCACTTTCTTCTGTGCGAAGTTGATGATCACGCAGCCGTCGGAGTTGGTGCCGTCACGCTCTGGCACGCACTCGAAGTTGGCAACGTTCAGGACCTGCCACTCGTCACGACCCGCCGGGTTGTACTGAGCCGGGTTGATGAACAGGCAACGGCCGAACAGGTTCTGCCAGGCAGTCTGGGTGGTCATCTTCACGGCCAGGTAGTGCTCGGAAGCCGCACCGACATGCACGTGGGAAACGAAATGCTCTTGCGCGTTGTTGAATGCCTCAACGCGAGCCCACAGGGCGTCGAACTTGTCGGCCGGGAACTTGCGGTTGATCGGGCCCCAGGCAATGGCAGCCTGGGTGCTTGGCTCTTCAACGATGAAACGGTCGACTGGCGAACGGCCGGTACGGTGACCGGTACGAACAACCAGCGCGCCGGTATCGGCAAGCTCGCCTTCACCGCGATTGAGGGCTTCTTTAACCAGATCATCAACACTCAGATCGGTGTACACGGCATTGTTGGCTTGCGTCATGAGGTTCCCCGTCGGCCAGTGGCCGAGTGCTCCAAACGTTTTTGTAGTAGAAAGTCGTGCACTACTACCGCGAAAAAAGTGGGCCGGATTATGCCAGAAAAGCCCAAAAAGAGTAGGCCCCTCCTGTCGTAACGGCGTTAATCCGGCGCAAGGCAGTGAATTTACCTGCGCTGAACCGTTTTAGTGACGGGTATCTGACGGCGTCTCGATACCCGCGCCTGCGAACAATTGAGTGACATCGGCCGCGTCAAACAGGTAGCGCTGGTTGCAGAACTGGCAATCGATTTCGATGTTGCCACCGTGTTCCTCCACCAATTGCTGCGCGTCTTCCATACCCAGACTGACCAGCGCATTGGCCGAACGTTCGCGCGAGCAACTGCAACGGAAGCGCAGCTTCTGCACATCGAACAGACGCACCTGCTCGTCGTGGTACAGGCGATGCAGCACGGTTTCGTTGTCCAGGCTCAACAGCTCATCGGCGGTCAGCGTACCGCCCAGGGTGGTGATGTGCTGCCAGCTGGCAGCGCGTTCGTCTTCGTCTTTCAAACGATCGGCCGGCAGTTGTTGCAGCAACAGGCCACGGGCACGACGACCATCGGCGTACAGCCAGAAACGCGTGCCGACTTGCTGGGACATGACGAAATAGTTGGTGAAGCATTCGGACAGGGTGGCGCCGTCGAGGTCGACGATGCCCTGGTAGCGCTGGCCCTGTTTCGGGTCGATGGTCAATGCCAGGACGCCTTCAGGCATCAGGTCGGCCAGGGTGGCATCGGGAGCGATGCGATCCGCCTCGTAACGGGCCAGGCCACGGATGTCGCGCTCGCTGGAGCACTCGATCATCAGCAGCGGGATCGGGCCTTCGGAGCGGGCTTGCAGAATCAGCAAGCCATCGAACTTCATCGTGCCGACCAGCAACGATGCGGCCGCCATCAGCTCGCCGAGCAGTTGCGCGACCGGCTGCGGGTAGGCGTGTTTGGCCAGGACTTCGGCGTAGCTGAGCTCCAACGAGACCAGCTCGCCACGGGTGTCGCTGTCATCGAAGATGAAGCGTTGTGTGAAGTCGTTATCCGCGTGATCGGTCATAGGTCTGGGTATCTGAAGTAGTGAAAATGGTTACAGGAAACAAGAAATTTACCTTGCGCGACCACTCGGGTGCGCAACGTTCAGCCATGAAAGGCATTTTATGAACAATCCGGGCCTGATCCAAGCAGGTGGAACAAGCGCTGATGGGTTCCGGGTCGTTTCCCGCCCTGCACTGCTGGCAATGTGGTTATGGCCTACAGATCAGAGACTGTGTGTGATTTTCGACGAGCGGCGATATCGTCCATGCGATGCACTGCTGGCCAGGCACAGATATGGATGCGCACCGGGTCAATTGCAAGTCTGAGCCTGAAGGCGCGGTGAGACCTGGCGAGTGTCGCGCACTCGATCGTGGGCAATCCACGCTCCCACAGAAATGACACAAACCCTTGTGGGAACGGGCTTGTCCGCGATAGCGGCCTGGCACTCGCCCGAGCAATATCTGTATTAGTCGTCGTTACTGCTGCCACGAAACTTGAACAAATCCCGCCGCTGTTTCTTGCTTGGCTTACCGTCGGTGCTCACGCCCAGGGCTCCGGCCTTTCTTTGCGCTGCGGCCTCTTCGCGCTTGGCGATGCTGGCCAGGGTTTCGGCATACAAGGTTTGCGCCTCCGGTGCGCCGCGACGAACGATCGACAGTGCCAGGACTACCACAGTGCGTTCCTCGAAACCGGTGCGAATCACGAACTCATCGCCGATTCGTGGCTCTTTACCCGGCTTGCAGCGTTCACCCCGGCAATGCACCTTGCCGCTTTCAATCGCCGCCTTGGCCAGGGCGCGAGTTTTGTAGAATCGTGCAGCCCACAACCATTTATCGAGGCGGACTTTGTCGTCCTCTTCGTTTTTTTGTGCCATGGAATTTCCTCATTCTGAAATATTGGTGAACTGTACTACCGTTTCTGACGTACCAAGAATTTCACCGTCTCGGATTACAATGCTGACATTCCATAACCTCCTTGCGAGGCTGGAAATCCGGGCCGTAGATATCTGTCGCCTTTTAATCATTATTCTGCGTGAATACCGCGAATCCGGCCGCGTGCGGCCCGAGCGGTTTCTACCGGTTGAGCACTATTGAAGACATTTGACCATTTGACCGTTGTCGGTCTGCGCGAGTGGGTGGCGCTCCCGGATTTGGGAGTCGCCGGCCTTCGGGCAAAAATCGACACCGGTGCCAGCACCTCAAGCCTCCACGCTACCGAAATCGAGCTGTTCGAGCGCGATGGTGAGCAGTGGGTGCGTTTTACCGCCCACCTGGGTTCCGTCGTACAACTGCGCCACCGACGCTGCGAAGCACCGCTGGTGACGATGAAAACCATTAAAAGCTCAAACGGTCACGCGCAGGTGCGATACGTGATCAGCACTACCCTGGCCCTTGGTGATCGGGTCTGGCGGGTCGAGTTCACGCTCGCCTGCCGCAAGTCCATGCGTTATCGCCTGCTGCTCGGCTCCAAAGCCCTGATTCACGGCCAGTTGGTAGTCAATCCGGGCATCAAGTACGTACAAGACAAGCCGGTGTTCCCGGTATCTACCTCCTCCACAGGTGTTGCATGAAGATCGCTGTGCTGTCGCGGAATCCGCGTCTGTATTCCACCCGTCGTCTGGTCGAAGCCGGTACCGAGCGTGGCCATGAAATGGTGGTGGTCGACACTTTGCGCGCCTACATGAACATCGCCAGCCACAAGCCACAGATCCACTACCGCGGCAAACCGCTGGAGGGTTTCGATGCGGTGATTCCACGGATCGGTGCATCCGTGACCTTTTATGGCTGCGCAGTGCTGCGCCAGTTCGAAATGATGGGGGTATTTCCGCTCAACGAATCGGTGGCCATTGCCCGTTCGCGGGACAAGCTGCGTTCACTGCAATTGTTGTCCCGTCGCGGGATCGGCTTGCCGGTGACCGGGTTTGCCCACTCCCCCGATGACATTCCCGACCTGATCGAAATGGTCAACGGTGCGCCGTTGGTGATCAAGGTGCTGGAAGGTACCCAAGGCATCGGCGTGGTGCTGTGCGAAACCGCCACGGCCGCGGAATCGGTGATCGAGGCGTTCATGGGCCTCAAGCAGAACATCATGGTTCAGGAGTACATCAAGGAAGCCGGTGGTGCGGACATTCGCTGCTTCGTCGTCGGCGACAAGGTGATTGCAGCGATGAAGCGCCAGGCCAAACCCGGCGAATTTCGCTCCAACCTGCATCGCGGTGGCAGCGCGAGCCTGATCAAGATCACCCCGGAAGAACGCATGACGGCGTTACGTGCGGCGAAGGTCATGGGGCTGGCGGTGGCAGGCGTCGATATCCTGCGCTCCAATCACGGGCCGTTGGTGATGGAAGTTAACTCGTCGCCGGGCCTGGAGGGAATTGAGACCACCACCGGGAAGAATGTGGCGGGGATCATCATTGAGCATCTGGAGAAGAATGGCGGGCCGAATATGACGCGGACCAAAGGGAAGGGTTAAACCTCAAGCCTTGTGGCGGCAGGGATGCCGCCATCGCGAGCAAGCTCGCTCCCACAGGGTTTTAGCCAAAATCACTGTGGGAGCGGGCTTGCCCGAGAAGGGGCCGTCAGCCCCACTGAAAAAATCAGGCCTTAAACGGCATCCCGCGGCAGCAGCAGCCCCAACGGCAACCGCACCCGAGCTTCCAGCCCACCGCCCGAGCGGTTACGCAGTTCAACGTTGCCGCCATGCATCGAAGCAATCCGCTTCACGATCGCCAATCCCAACCCAGTGCCCTTGCCACCCCGGGCACGGTCACCGCGGGTGAACGGGTTGAAAATCGCCTCCAGCTCCGAAGGATCGATCCCGGCACCACGGTCCATGACACTCAGCACTACATACGGTGCGCTGGTATCCCCGGACACATACGCCGCCACCTCCACACCGCTGCCGGCATGATGCAGCGCGTTGCCGATCAGGTTGTTCAGCAGTCGCTTCATCGATACCCGACGTAGCGGAAACGGCTGGATAGGCTCCAGGCGCAGCCGCACTTTTTCTTCGCTCTGGTTATACGGCGCGGCAACTTCACGGACCAGGTCGCTCAGGTCAACCTCTTCCACCGACTCGTCGCGCCCGTCACGAATGAACGCCAGGAACTGATCGAGAATCGCATCCATGTCTTCGATGTCACGCACCATGTCGTCGGTCAGGTCCGTGTGATCGCCCATCAGCTCCAGGGACAGACGCAATCGCGTCAACGGCGTGCGCAAATCATGGGAAACCCCGGCCAGCATCAGTTCACGCTCGCGACCGGCCTGTTCGACGTCTTCAGCCATCTGGTTGAAGGCGCGGTACACCTCGGTCATCTCGCTCGGCGTATCGCTGATTGGCAGGCGCACACTGCGGCCCTGGCCAAGTTGCCGCGCGGCATACACCAGACGCTTTAAAGGTTGGTTGAGCTGGCTGACGAAGATCCAGGCCGAAGCGGTGGACAGCAGGCCAATAGCGAGGAACCAGCCCAGCACGTTCCAGATTTTCTGGCCGCGCAACGGATGAGGATAAAGCGGTACTTTCAGCCAGCCATCACCCAGGCTTGGCGCCCGGACCCACAGCGCCGGTGGCGAATGCATGCGCAGCCGGACCTCAGTGTCGGCACCCAGCTCCGCCTGCATCTGCCGCTGGTAGATCTCGCTGTAAGGCCAGTGCTGTTCGCCTTCCGGCACGCCGGCACCCACCACCCGGATCAAGGTCGCGGCCTCGGCGATCTTGCCGCGGTTTTCTTCATCGGCAGCCCAATAGGCGCGCAGCGTCAGGGCGACACCGTGGCTGTACTGGCGGTCCACCAGCACGTCTTCGTTCATCAGCAGATAAACCAGGGTCAGCGCCTTGGAGAAGAGTACGACGATGAGCACCAGCCAAAGGGTGCGGGAGAAGAAGCTCTGGGGAAACCAAACGGGGGTTTTCATGGATAACCGTTAAACACTTGCAGGAGCGAGCGATGCTCGCATATTGCGGATCGCGAGTCTGCGGACAGGATCGATTGATCCGTTGTCCGCGTGACCCGCTCCTACAAATCGCCAATCACTTGGTGGCGGTACCATCCGGTACAAACACGTAACCCACGCCCCAGACAGTCTGGATGTATCGCGGTTTGGACGGATCGGGCTCGATCATCCGGCGCAGACGGGAAATCTGCACATCGATGGAACGCTCCAGGGCATCCCACTCGCGGCCACGGGCCAGGTTCATCAATTTGTCGCGGGTCAGCGGTTGACGCGCGTTCATCACCAGGGCCTTGAGTACAGCGAACTCACCGGTGGTGAGCATGTGCACTTCTTCGCCGCGCTTGAGCTCGCGGGTAGCCAGGGACAATTCATAGTCACCGAAGGTCACGCTTTCGTCTTCGCTGCCTGGCGCGCCCGGCACCGGAGCCGACTGGCGACGCAGGACCGCTTTGACGCGTGCCATCAGCTCATCGGGGTTGAACGGCTTGGCCAGGTAATCGTCGGCACCCAGCTCCAGGCCCTTGATGCGGCTCAGCTCGTCGCCCTTGGCGGTCAGCATGATGATCGGAATCTGGTTGTTCGCGCCGCGCAGACGGCGGCAGGCGGTCAAGCCGTCTTCACCGGGCAGCATCAGGTCGAGTACGACCAGGTTGAACACTTCGCGCGCCAGCAGGCGATCCATTTGCTCAGTGTTCGGTACGGCGCGGGCGCGGTAGCCCTTGCTGACGAAAAAACGCTCCAGCAGGCTGCTGAGCCCAGGATCGTCGTCAACAATAAGAATTTTTTCGCCTTCAGCAGTTTGTGCAGTGCTGCTCATTGGATGCTCCTTTGATCTCGGCGCGCATTATGGCGTAGCTGCCGTTATACGCACCGTGTGCATTGTTAGCAGATTTTTCCTTTAGTGCCAGAAAACCGGCCATTTCACCTGCAACCCGCGATGTCCCCGAATGCCGGAACGCTGGTTATAATGCGCGGCCTTTTGTGTCAGGCAACATCAGACAGGTACTACAGACGGACACCATTTTTTTTCATGGCGCCGGCAGTAATTGTTCGATTTCACGGGTCAACGGGATACCTTTTGATCCAGGTAGCGGCGCAGGCCAGGCCGCTCAACCAGACTCGCCCAGGCCCTATCTCTGCGCCTGCGAGCCTGCTTTCACAATTTGTCAGGTGGTTTTATGGACAGCATCAACAGCCGCATCGCCGAGGAACTCGGTGTACGCCCACAACAGGTCGAAGCGGCCGTCGCGCTACTCGATGAAGGCTCTACCGTTCCCTTCATCGCCCGTTACCGGAAAGAAGTGACCGGCAGCCTCGACGATACGCAATTGCGTCATCTGGAAGAGCGCCTGCGCTACCTGCGAGAACTCGACGAACGGCGTATCAGCATCCTCGCCAGCATCCAGGAGCAGGGCAAGCTGACCCCGCAACTTGAACGCGACATCAAGCTCGCCGACACCAAGACCCGTCTCGAAGACTTGTACCTGCCGTACAAGCAGAAGCGCCGCACCAAGGGCCAGATCGCCCTGGAAGCAGGCCTGGGCGAGCTGGCCGACGGCCTGTTCAACGACCCGTCCCTGAGCCCGGAAACCGAAGCCGCACGCTTCATCGACGCGGAAAAGGGCGTGGCCGATGTGAAGGCTGCCCTCGAAGGCGCCAAGTACATCCTGATGGAACGCTTCGCCGAAGACGCCGGCCTGCTGGACAAGCTGCGCAGCTACCTCAAGCAGGAAGCCACCCTCAGTGCCCGCGTGATTGCCGGCAAGGAAGAGGAAGGCGCCAAGTTCCGCGATTACTTCGAACACGACGAACCGCTCAAAAGCATGCCGTCGCACCGCGCGCTGGCTATTTTCCGTGGCCGTAACGAAGGCATCCTCAGCTCCGCGCTGAAAGTCGGCGACGAACTGCCGGGCAGCATGCACCCGTGCGAGGGCATGATCGGCCAGCAATTCGGCATCCAGAACCAGAACCGCGCCGCCGACAAATGGCTGGGTGAAGTGGTGCGCTGGACCTGGAAGGTCAAGCTCTACACCCACCTGGAGACTGACCTGTTGGGTGAGCTGCGCGATGGTGCGGAAACCGAAGCGATCAACGTATTCGCCCACAACCTGCACGACCTGCTGCTGTCGGCCCCGGCCGGCCCGCGCGCCACTTTGGGTCTCGACCCGGGCCTGCGCACCGGTTGCAAGGTGGCCGTGGTCGACTCCACCGGCAAGCTGCTGGATCACGCCACGGTTTACCCGCACGTGCCGCACAACAAGTGGGACCAGACCCTCGCCGTGCTCGCCGCCCTGTGCGCCAAGCACTCGGTGGACCTGATCGCCATCGGCAACGGTACCGCCAGCCGCGAAACCGACAAGCTGGCCGCTGAACTGATCAAAAAATACCCGGCCATGAAAATGACCAAGGTCATGGTTTCCGAGGCCGGCGCATCGGTTTACTCCGCCTCGGAACTGGCTTCCAAGGAGTTCCCGGACCTGGACGTGTCGATCCGTGGCGCCGTGTCGATTGCCCGTCGCCTGCAAGACCCGTTGGCCGAGCTGGTGAAGATCGATCCGAAATCCATCGGTGTCGGCCAGTACCAGCACGACGTGTCGCAGCTGAAACTGGCCCGTGGCCTGGATGCGGTGGTCGAGGACTGCGTGAACGCCGTCGGCGTCGACGTGAATACGGCTTCCGTGGCACTGCTGGCGCGGATCTCCGGCCTCAACGCGACCCTGGCGCAGAACATCGTCAGCCACCGCGATGAGCACGGCGCATTCAAGACTCGCGCTGCCTTGAAGAAAGTCGCGCGTCTGGGTGAAAAAACCTTCGAACAGGCCGCCGGATTCCTGCGCGTCATGAACGGCGAAAACCCGTTGGACTCCTCGGCGGTTCACCCGGAAGCCTATCCGCTGGTTCAGCGCATCGCCGCCGAAACCGACCGTGACATCCGCTCGCTGATTGGCGATGCCACGTTCCTCAAGCGTCTCGATCCGAAGAAGTACACCGATGAAACCTTCGGTTTGCCGACCGTGACCGACATCCTCCAGGAACTGGAAAAGCCCGGCCGCGACCCGCGCCCCGAGTTCAAGACCGCCGAGTTCCAGGAAGGCGTCGAAGACCTCAAGGACCTGCAACTGGGCATGATCCTAGAAGGCGTCGTCACCAACGTGACCAACTTCGGTGCCTTCGTCGATATCGGCGTGCATCAGGACGGTTTGGTGCACATCTCTGCGCTTTCGGAGAAGTTCATCAAGGATCCACGAGAAGCGGTGAAGGCCGGTGACGTGGTGAAAGTGAAGGTCATGGAAGTCGACATCCCGCGCAAACGCGTGGGCCTGTCGATGCGCATGAGCGACACTCCGGGCGAGAAAATCGACGGTGCCCGCGGCGCACGTCCGGGTTCGGCGCCACGCCAATCCCAGAACACCGCACCGCGCAAGGAAACCACGGCAGCGGCCCCGAGCAACAATGCCATGGCTTCGCTGTTCGCCAATGCCAAGCAGCTGAAGAAACGCTGATGGACATTCCCGCCGGGCTGACCGAAAGCGCGTTTTTCAAGCTGCTGGGCTGCCGCTTGCACAGCCTGGAAACCGGGGTGGCGCAAGTCGCCCTGGCGCTGGAACCGGAGCTGCGCAATCGCGGCGGCAAGCTGCACGGCGGGGCCTTGTTCAGCCTGGTGGACATTGCCATGGGGCTGGCCTGTTCCAGCACCCACGGCTTTGACCAGCAGAGCGCGACCATCGAGTGCAAGATCAACTACATTCGCGCCGTCTCTGACGGCGAGGTGATGTGCACGGCACGGGTGATTCATCCGGGCCGCCGCACGTTGGTGGTCGAGGCTGATGTGATGCAGGGCGACAAACTGGTCGCAAAAGCACAAGGCACGTTCGCTGTCCTGTAGCTAGTCGTCATCAAATTGAGTTAATTTCAGCGCTGTGACCACAGTGTCGGAATTTCCTGTGGGAGCGGGCTTGTGGCGAGGGGGCTTGCCCCCGTTTGAGTGCGTAGCACTCACAATATCTTGGAACATCAGAGGTTTTGGGGCTGCTTCGCAGCCCAACGGGGGCAAGCCCCCTCGCCACAGGTCCACTCCCACATCGATTACGGCGAGATCCAAAACCAGGCGAAAACGCCAGTTTTAACTTCACCCTTGTAGACCGTCTTGCCCACCCCCATATTGGGGCGACTGACGCGTGAAGGAATCCAACTTGAGCGAACTTCTCAACCGCCGCCTGGCCCTGCTCGGCGAGCGCGCTAACCTCTCTCTGCTCGAACAGTGCCTTCACGGCATCGAACGTGAATGCCTGCGCGTGACCGATGAAGGTCGCCTGGCGCAAACGCCGCACCCGGAAGAATTGGGTTCCGCGCTGACCAATGAACAGATCACCACCGACTATTCGGAGTCGCTGCTGGAGTTCATCACCCCGGCCCTGCCCGATCCTGCCGATACGCTGGCGAGCCTGGACAGCATTCACCGCTTTGCCTACAGCAAGCTCGGCAACGAGTATCTGTGGAGCCCATCGATGCCGTGCCCGTTGCCGGCCGAGGAAGATATCCCGATCGCCTATTACGGCACGTCCAATATCGGGCAGCTCAAGTACGTCTACCGCAAGGGTCTGGCCCTGCGTTACGGCAAGACCATGCAATGCATTGCCGGCATCCACTACAACTTTTCCCTGCCGGAAAAACTCTGGCCGTTGCTCAAGCAGGCCGAAGGCTTTGTCGGCACCGACCGCGACTTCCAGTCATCGTCCTATATCGCGCTGATCCGCAACTTCCGCCGCTACAGCTGGCTGCTGATGTACCTGTTCGGTGCTTCACCAGCACTGGACGCCGGCTTCTTGCGCGGTCGTTCGCACCAGTTGGAACAACTGGACCCGCACACCTTGTACCTGCCGTACGCCACCAGCCTGCGCATGAGCGACCTGGGTTACCAGAGCAACGCCCAGGCTGGCCTGACACCGTGCTACAACGATCTGAACAGCTACACCGACAGCCTGCGCAAAGCAGTGGCCACGCCGTATGCGCCGTACGTCGAAGTCGGCACCCACCAGGATGGCGAGTGGGTGCAGCTCAACACCAACATCCTGCAGATCGAAAACGAGTACTACTCCAACATCCGCCCCAAACGCGTGACCTACACCGGCGAGCGCCCTATCCAGGCACTGATGGCCCGTGGCATCCAGTACGTCGAAGTACGCTGCCTGGACATCAACCCGTTCCTGCCGATGGGCATCGACCTTACCGAGTCACGCTTCCTCGATGCGTTCCTGCTGTACTGCGCGCTCAACGATAGCCCGCTGCTCACCAGCACCAGTTGTGGCAACGCGACTTCGAACTTCCTCAGCGTGGTCAAGGAAGGTCGTCGTCCGGGCCTGCAACTGCAACGGGATGGCCAGCCGGTCGACCTGAAGGAATGGGCCGGCGAGCTGCTGGAAAAAATCGCCCCTCTGGCGGCGATGCTCGACCAGAGCCATGGCGGCGATGCCCACAGCAAGGCGCTGGACGCCCAGATGGCCAAGGTCCAGGACCCGTCCCTGACACCGTCGGCCCAGGTATTGGCGGCGATGGCCGAACACAAGGAAAGCTTTGCCCAGTTCTCCCTGCGCCAGAGCCAGGCCCATGCCGAGTTCTTCCGCAGCGAACCGTTGCCGGCTGAGGAACAGGCGCAGTTTGAAGAGCGGGCGCGTTCGTCGCTGGCTCAGCAGGCTGAGCTGGAGCAGAACGAAGTCGGTGATTTCGATGTGTTTGTCGGGGCGTATCAGGCGAGCATTCTGGCGATCAGCAACTGAAGGTCCTGCGGACCTTATCGCGAGCAAGCTCGCTCCCACAGGGTTCAATGGTCCACTGTGGGAGCGAGCTTGCTCGCGATGACCGCGAAGCGGTCGCTCCTCAAGTTGTCCTCTCATAAGCTAATTCGAAAAAGTTATTTATTTTCGAATTCTTAGATCATTTAGTCTCTTTCTCACGCCGACACTCGGTCGCCTGACAAGGAGCTTTCTGATGAAACTGACTTTCCCTCTACGCTTGCTGGCGGCCGCGTCCTTGGCTACCGCGAGTTTTTTTGCCCAGGCGGCCGACTTCACCGTCGCCTACCAGACCACCGTTGACCCGGCGAAAGTCGCCCAGGCTGACGGCGCCTACGAAAAGGCCACCAAGGCCGATATCAGCTGGCGCAAATTCGACAACGGTGCCGATATCATCGCCGCCATCGCCTCTGGAGACGTGCAGATCGGCTACCTCGGTTCCAGCCCCCTGACCGCCGCCATCACTCGCAAAGTCCCGGTAGAAACCTTCCTCATCGCCACCCAGATCGGCGCCGCCGAAGCCTTGGTCGCCCGCGACGGTTCCGGGATCAAGACCCCGCAAGACCTGATCGGCAAGAAAATCGCCGTGCCGTTTGTATCCACCGGCCACTACAGCCTGCTCGCCGCGCTGAAGCACTGGAACATCGACCCGTCGAAAGTCACCATTCTCAACCTCGCACCACCCGCGATCGTTGCCGCCTGGAAACGCGGTGACATCGACGCCACGTACGTTTGGGATCCGGCCCTCGGTGTCGCCAAGGAAAACGGCAAAGTGCTGATCACCTCCGGCGAGCTGGCCAAGTTCGGCGCACCGACTTTCGATGCCTGGATCGTGCGCAAGGATTTCGCCGAGAAGCACCCGGAGATCGTCACCGCGTTCGCCAAAGTGACCCTGGACGCCTACGCCGATTACCGCAAAGACCCGCAAGCCTGGCTCGCCAATCAGGGCAACGTCGACAAGCTGGTAAAACTGTCTGGTGCCAAGGCCAGTGACATTCCATTGCTGCTGCAAGGCAACGTCTACCCGCTGGCGGCTGACCAGGTGCTCACCCTCGGTGCGCCGACCACCAAAGCCATCACCGACACTGCGGCGTTCCTCAAGGAACAAGGCAAGGTCGAGGCCGTGCTGCCGGACTACGCGCCGTACGTCAGCGCCAAGTTCATCACCAACTGATCGGGAGTCAACGCGATGGCCTTGCTACAGCTGGAGCGCATCAGCGCACAGTACCCCGGCAACCCGGAACCGGTGTTGGCGGATATCTCCCTGAGCCTGGGGCCCCGGCAATTGCTGCTCGCCCTCGGCCCGTCCGGCAGTGGCAAGACTTCGCTGTTGAACCTGATTGCCGGTTTCGTCGAACCCAGCGCCGGGCGCATCACCCTCGACGGCGCGCCCGTCAAAGGCCCGAGTGCCGAGCGCGGCGTAGTGTTCCAGGACGACGCGCTGCTGCCATGGCAAGACGTGCTGGCCAACGTCGGGTTCGGCCTGGAGCTGGCCGGTATCGCCCGGGAAAAACGCGAAGCTCGCGCCAGGGAAATGCTCGCCCTGGTCGATCTGTCCGGTTTTGAACAGCGCCGCATCTGGCAGCTTTCGGGCGGCCAGAAGCAGCGTGTCGGCCTGGCTCGCGCCCTCGCCGCCGACCCGCGCGTGTTGCTGATGGACGAACCTTTCGGCGCCCTCGACGCCTTTACCCGCGAGCAGATGCAGGAACTGTTGCTGCAAGTCTGGCAACGCACCGCCAAGCCGGTGTTCCTGATCACCCACGACATCGAAGAAGCCGTGTTCCTCGCCACCGACCTGATTCTGTTGGCGCCCAACCCGGGGCAAATCGTCGAACGCCTGAGCCTCGATTTCGGTCAGCGTTATGCCGCCGGTGAGTCGGCCCGCTCGATCAAGTCCGACCCGCGTTTTATCGAAACCCGCGAACACGTACTCGCCAAAGTGTTCTCCCAACGTAGCGCCGCCCAGCGGCAGGAGCGCGCATGAGCAGTTACGAAATTCCCGTCGCGGCGATAACGCCAGGCTCAGCCGTCATTCCGGCAAGTCGCCGTTTGAGCACTCGCTGGATCAGTGTGCTGACGCTGGTCGTTCTCGTTGCTATTTGGTGGGCCGTGACGGCGACCGGCGTGATCGAGCCGCTGTTCCTGCCACCACCTTCCGCCGTGCTGCAAAAAGGCTGGCTACTGGCGACCTCAGGTTACATGGACTCAACCCTGTGGCAGCACCTGGGCGCGAGTCTGAGCCGCATCGGCCTGGGCCTCGGCTTTGCGATTCTCACCGCCGTGCCGGTGGGAATCGCCATCGGCGCCAACCGTATCGCCCGTGGTGTGCTCGACCCGCTGATCGAGTTCTACCGGCCGATTCCTCCGTTGGCTTATCTGCCACTGATCGTGATCTGGTGCGGCATCGGTGAATTGTCGAAAGTGCTGCTGATCTACCTGGCAATCTTCGCCCCGATTGCCATTGCCACCGCCACCGGTGTGCGCACGGTCGACCCGGCCAAACTGCGTGCCGCGCAGTCGCTCGGCGCAACGCGCGTGCAGTTGATTCGCCACGTCATTTTGCCGAGTGCCTTGCCGGACATCCTGACCGGTGTGCGCATTGGCCTCGGCGTGGGTTGGTCGACGCTGGTCGCCGCCGAACTGATCGCCGCCACCAGCGGACTGGGCTTCATGGTGCAATCGGCCGCACAGTTTTTGGTCACCGATGTGGTGGTACTGGGGATTCTGGTGATCGCACTGATCGCCTTCGCAATGGAACTTGGCCTGCGTGCCCTGCAACGCAAACTGGTGCCGTGGCATGGTCAGGTTCACTGAATGATTACCCTGTAAGAAACCCTGTGGGAGCGAGCTTGCTCGCGATTGCAGAGTGTCAGACACCACTGTTGTGACTGACATATCGCTATCGCGAGCAAGCTCGCTCCCACAGTAATCAACACCCCCGAATTTCAAGAGAATCACCATGAGTGACTTGACCATCGTCCCCCTAAGCTCCGCCCTCGGCGCACAGATCAGCGGCATCGACATCAGCCAGCCGCTGAACCTGGAACAGCGCGATGCCATCGAACAGGCCCTGCTCAAGCATCAGGTGCTGTTCTTCCGCGACCAGCCGATCACGCCACAGCAACAGGCGCGATTCGCCGCGAATTTCGGCGACCTGCACATTCACCCGATCTACCCCAATGTGCCGGAACAACCGGAAGTGCTGATCCTCGACACCGCCGTCACCGACGTGCGCGACAACGCGATCTGGCACACCGACGTGACCTTCCTGGCGACCCCGGCCATGGGCGCGGTGCTCAGTGCCAAGCTGCTGCCGGAGTTTGGTGGCGACACGTTATGGGCAAGCGGGATTGCCGCCTATGAAGCCCTGTCGACGCCGCTGAAAACCTTTCTCGAAGGTCTGACCGCCACCCATGACTTCACCCGTTCGTTCCCGCTGGAGCGCTATGGCAACACGCCCCAGGCACTGGCCCAATGGGAAGAAGCACGGCGCAAGAATCCGCCGCTGTCGCACCCGGTGATCCGCACGCACCCGGTAAGCGGGCGCCGCTCGCTGTTCGTCAACGAAGGTTTCACTTCGAAGATCAACGAGCTGTCGGAAACCGAAAGCGAGGCGATTCTGAAGTTCCTGTTCGCCCATTCAACGCGGCCGGAATTCACCATTCGCTGGCGCTGGCAGAAAGACGACATCGCATTCTGGGATAACCGCGTGACCCAGCATTACGCGGTGGATGACTACCGGCCGGCGCGGCGGGTGATGCAGCGGGCGACGGTGTTGGGGGATGTGCCTTTCTTTCGTTGAACAGCCAGTTTTTGTACTGACCTTGATGGCCCCATCGCGAGCAAGCTCGCTCCCACAGGTTCGGCGGTGTTCACAGGCTTTGTGTACGACACGGACACTGTGGGAGCGAGCTTGCTCGCGATGGGGACGGAACTGACGCCGACAAGTTACTCCGCCGTCGAAGGCTTCTCCCAAAGATTGATCCCGCCCTCCTGGGCAAACCGGTCAATCTCCGCCAGTTCCTCTGCACTAAAGCTCAGGTTCTTCAACGCCCCGACGTTCTCGATGATTTGCTCCGGCCGGCTCGCGCCAATCAATGCCGAAGTGATCCGAGGATCGCGCAGGGTCCAGGCCAGCGCCAGTTGCGCCAGGCTCTGGCCACGACGCCTGGCGATTTCGTTGAGTGCCCGCACCTGGGCGATGTTGGCCTCGGACAAGTGCGACGCCTGCAACGAACCACCCCCCGGACGATTGACCCGTGCATCCGTCGGCACGCCGTTGAGGTATTTGTCGGTCAGCAATCCCTGCGCCAGCGGCGTGAAGGCAATCACGCCAGTGCCGAGTTCGTCGGTGGTATCGAGCAGGTCTTTTTCCACCCAGCGATTGAGCAGGTTGTAGGCCGGCTGGTGAATCAGCAGCGGCACTTTCCACTCTTTGAGCAACGCCGCCATTTCGCGGGTTTTCACCCCGGAATAGGACGAAATGCCGATGTACAGCGCCTTGCCCTGCTGCACCGCAGTGGCCAGTGCGCTGGCGGTTTCTTCCAGCGGGGTGTCCGGATCGAAGCGGTGGGAATAAAAGATGTCGACGTAGTCCACGCCCAGGCGTTGCAGGCTCTGGTCGAGGCTGGCCAGCACGTACTTGCGCGAACCGCCGCCCTGACCGTAAGGGCCGGGCCACATGTCCCAACCGGCCTTGCTGGAAATGATCAGCTCGTCGCGGTACTGCTTGAAGTCTTCGCGCAGTAAACGGCCGAAGTTGATCTCGGCGCTGCCATACGGCGGGCCGTAGTTGTTGGCCAGGTCGAAATGGTTGATGCCCAGATCGAATGCCGTGCGCAACAACGCGCGCTGGGTATCGATCGGCGTGCTGTCGCCGAAGTTGTGCCACAGGCCCAACGACAGCGCCGGCAGCACCAGGCCGCTGCGGCCCACGCGGCGGTAAGGGATGGAGTCGTAGCGGTTTTCGGCAGCGGTGTAAGTCATCGAATCCTCTCTTGTCTGTCTTGAATCTGGTATCGACTGCTTTGCCAGTCGCCCAGCATACGCCCGGACAAACGCCAGAAAACCCCGGATTCGACTAATGGCTGAAACGTTTCACATGCTTCCCCACTTACCAGCTACCGGGCCTGCGCAAACACCTCTCCCAACCAATCCACAAATACCCGAACCCGTGGCGACATGTGTCGATTGTGTGGATAAAGCACTGACACCGGCATTGGCGGCGGCGGTGTCTCGGTGAGGATTTCCTTCACCAGCCCCTGGGCGATCTGCGTTTCCATCCGGTAATGCGGGCACTGGATCAAGCCCAGTCCGGCGATGGCCGAGGCTGCGTAGATTTCGGCGCCGAACACCGAAACGGCGCCATCGATGGTCACTTCCCTGAGTTCGCCATCCACCATGAATTCGAACGGGAACAACTTGGCGGTGGTGCGTGAGACGTAGTTCACCGCGCGGTGGTTCTTCAGGTCGTCGAGGCTTTTTGGCTCGCCGTTTTTACGCAGATAGGCAGGGCTGGCGCAGGTGATCTGGCGTAGGTTGGCGACACGTTTTCCGATCAGCGCGGAGTCGCTCAAAGTGCCGGCGCGCAGCACGCAGTCGACGCCTTCGGCGATCAAGTCGACAAAGCGGTCAGCCTCGCTGATGGACAGCTCGATGTCGGGATAACGCGCCATGAATTGCGGCAAAGCCGGGATCACGAAGTGCTTGGCCAATGTCCCGTGCAAGTCCACCCGCAACCGCCCCTTCGGAGCCACACCGCGAAACGCCAATTCCGCTTCTTCCAGCTCTGCCAGCAGTTGCACGCAACGCAGGTAGTACGCCTCGCCATCCAGCGTCGGACGCACTTTACGCGTGCTGCGCTCCAACAAACGCGTACCCAGCCAGGCCTCGAACTGATTCAAGGTGTGGGTCAGCGTCGCGCGTGGCAGGTTCAGGTCATCGGCAGCCTGCGTGAAGCTGCTGCGCTCGTAGATCCGCACAAAAACCTTCATCGCTTTGACTTGGTCCACAGCTCACTCCAGGCACTCGATTGTTGGTGATTATTGAACAGTCAAGGCAACTCTCGTGCATTTATCGCCCTGAGTAAACATGTGAAATTGGCTTCACACCCCATCAACAGGAACACCAACATGGCTCATCAAACTCCGAAAGTTGCCATCGTGACCGGCGCCTCCCGCGGCATTGGCGCGGTCATCGCCAAACAACTGGCCAGCGAAGGTTTTGCCGTTGCCATCAACTACGCCAGCAGCGCCACCGAAGCGTCGAAACGGGTGGTGGAGCTGCGTCAGGCCGGTTACCAGGCCCTGGCGATCAAGGCCGATGTAGCCAACGCCGACGACGTACGCCGGATGTTCGACGAGGTTGAAACCCGGTTCGGCAAGGTCGATGTGTTGGTGAACAACGCCGGCATCCTCAAAGTGCTGCCGCTGGCGCAACACAGCGACGAACTGTTCGAGCAGAACTTCAACATCCACGCTCGCGGTACCTTCAATACCCTGCGTGAAGCGGCGACCCGCCTGAACAGCGGTGGCCGGATCATCAACTTCTCCAGCAGCACCGTCGGCATGAACCTGCCGGGCTACGCGGTGTACATCGCCAGCAAAGCGGCAGTGGAATCCCTGACCCAGGTATTCGCCAAGGAAATGCGCGGGCGCAACATCACCGTCAACGCGGTGGCTCCCGGGCCCGTGGCCACCGACTTGTTCCTGCATGGCAAGAGCGAAGAACAGATTCAGACCTTCGCCAAAATGGCGCCGCTGGAGCGTCTGGGGCAGCCGGAGGACATTTCCCGTGTCGTGTCGTTTCTGGCGGGGCCGGATTCGGGTTGGGTCAATGGGCAGATTTTGCGGGTGAATGGCGGGTTGGTTTAACTGAGTTCACACTGAGACCGCAGCGCCCCCAATCGCGAGCAAGCTCGCTCCCACAGGGGATCTCCTTTGAGCACAAATTTTGTGAGCAACCAAGATCAATGTGGGAGCGAGCTTGCTCGCGATGGCTGCCTCCAAAGCAATGCACATCTGAAGGGCGGGACAGTTCATGCACACCACCATCATCATCACCTTCGGCCTGATTCTCCTGGCGCTGATGCTCTACATCGGCGAGAAAGTCGGCTTCACCCGCCAGACCCTGGCCTACAGTTTTATCCTGCTGTGGCTGGCGCTAACGCTAATCAATGGCGCAGTCGGCATAGTGCATGCCGGCCAGCCATTGAGCAGCGAACTGGTGGTCGGTAGCGCCGTGTTCGGTGTCCCGGTGGCGGCGCTGGTGTTGTTCATGGTGTTGACCACCGAAACGTGAAGGCCTTGATCAACGCACCAGATGCAGGAACTGCATGTGCCGTTCGTACTGGTCGAGGATGTCGTTGATGATCTGTTCCTTGGAGTAACCCACCAGATCGTAATCCTGACTGCCCTCGCTCAAATGCACTTCGGCCCGGTAGTAACGGCGATTGTTGAGTTGCTTGGAACCCATGCCGCCACGGGCAAACGATGGCGTGAAATAGCCGCGCATCTGCACCTGATAAACGAACGGATGCTGGTCGCCATGGCCGATTTCCAGGCTGACGCTGTCATTGGCCGGGTCCGGGTGTGTCGCTACGTGCAAACCCTTTTCGGTGAACACGGCAGACACTTCTTCAATCGCCGGACGCACCGTCGTATCGAGGAAACGGTAGACCTCATCCCGCGACGGGAAATGCACCGCCTGACTCAGGCGCTGGCGCCAACCGCCCCGCCGTGAACCGGACACCGGTGCCAAGGAATGCATCTGCGCAATCTGCTTCTGCGATTCCAGATAAAACGCCTTGTGCAGCCCCCACATCATCAACAGCAAGATCAGCGAGAACGGCAACGAGGTCAGGACCACCGCCGACTTCAACGCATCGATACTGCCGGAAAACAGCAGCGCGCTGGTCACCAATGCGGTCATCGCGCCCCAGAAAACCCGCAGCCATTTCGGCCCGTCTTCATCAGGATTGCCGCCCTTGGCGGACAGCGTCGACAGCACCACGGTGCCGGAGTCGGCGGAGGTGACGAAGAACACGAAGCTGATGAACACCGTGACCGCAATGACGGTTTTGCTCCACGGGTAGGTTTCCAGCAACAGGTAGAGCGTCATCGACGGATTGTCGATGGCCGACATGCCGAGAGCGCTCATGCCGTGGTTGAGCACTTGATCGATGGCGCTGTTGCCGAAGATCGACATCCACGCCAGGGTGAAGCCGAGCGGAATCAGCAGCACGCCGAAGACGAACTCGCGGATGGTGCGACCACGGGAAATCCGAGCGATGAACAGGCCCACGAACGGTGACCATGCTATCCACCAGGCCCAGTAGAACACTGTCCAGCCGCCCAGCCAGTCGCTGGGTTTGTCGTAGGCGTAGAGGTCGAAACTCTTCATCGGCAAGGCGCCGAGGTAATCGCCAAGGTTCTGGATCAGGGTGTTGAGCAGGTGCTGCGTGGGGCCGGCGAACAACACGAACAGCAGCAGCGCACAGGCCAGCAGCATGTTGATGTCGGACATGACCCGCACACCCTTGTCGACGCCGGATACGGCAACGATGATCGCAGCACCCATCATCAAGGTGATCAGGCCGACCTGAACCCATTGGGTGTGGGCGATGCCGAACAGGTAGTCCAGGCCCGAGTTGAGGTGCAACACACCGAAGCCCATATCGGCACCGAGGCCGAACACCGTGGCGATGATGCCGAAGCCATCCACCGCGTAGCCGATGGGGCCATTGATGCGCTTGCCGATCAGCGGATACAGCGCCGAGCGCAGGGCCAGTGGCAGGTTATGCCGGTAGGCAAAGTAGGCCAGCGCCATGCCGACAAAGGCGAACACGCCCCAGCCATGCAGGCCCCAGTGCAGAAACAGAATCTGCATCGCCTGGCGCGCAGCATCTGCCGTACCGGCCTCACCCTGGGGCGGTTGCAGCATGTGGGTCAGCGGCTCGGACACACAGAAGAAAAACAGGGTGATGCTGATCCCGGCGGCGAACAGCATGCCCGCCCAGGACAAATAACTGAATTCGGGTTCGTCGTGGTCGGCACCGAGCTTGATCTTGCCGTAGCCGGACAAGGCGGTGACCACCACGAAGACCAGATACAGGGTCATCGCCAGCAGGTAATACCAGCCGACCGTATTGGCCGCCCAGTTTTGCGCCGCCAGCAACCAGGCACCGGCCTGCTCGGGCATGGCGATGACAACGACACCAAACAACAGAATGAAGCTTGCCGAGAACCAGAACACCGGCGGATTCATGCGGATCAGGCCGCTTGGAGGGATGGACGATGCACTCATGTTCGGTGCACCTCGAAGGGGTAAAACGTGGCTGTAGAAATCGGACTCAGCAAAGGCAAGCCTCCTGTTGTGAGCGGGCAGCGAACCGCCGGTTTAACTTGAATGAACGTTCAAGTTAAACATGGATAGGGGGCTAAGGACTAATCGCAGGGCTCGGCGGTACTGGTATTACGCTAGCTCAAGGAAGGGTTCGGCGCAGGATCAGATCAGGGCCACTGGCTCGATTCGGCTTGAAATCCAATCGCGAGCACGCTCGCTCCCACAGTTGACCGCGTCCCCCTGTGGGAGCGAGCTTGCTCGCGATGAGGCCTGAGAAATCAGTGGAGATTTAGAGGCCTACTTCTGCGCCCCATCATCATGCTGCAGATTTGCCTGGGTCAGGTTGCTGCCCGCCGGCACGCTGCGGGTCAGCCAGACGTTGCCGCCGATGGTCGAACCCTGGCCGATGGTGATCCGCCCGAGAATCGTCGCCCCGGCATAAATCACCACGTCATCCTCGACTATCGGGTGTCGTGGCTGGCCTTTCTGCAACTGACCGTCTTCGTCCGCCGGGAAGCGCTTGGCGCCCAAAGTTACCGCCTGATAGATCCGCACGCGCTCGCCGATGATCGCGGTTTCGCCAATCACCACACCCGTCCCGTGGTCGATGAAGAAACTGCGGCCGATCTGCGCTCCAGGGTGAATGTCGATGCCGGTGGCCGAGTGAGCGATTTCCGCGCTGATCCGCGCCAGCAGTGGCAACCCGGCGCGATACAAATGGTGGGCCAGACGATGGTGAATCACCGCCAGAATCCCCGGGTAGCACAACAGCACTTCATCGACACTGCGGGCCGCCGGGTCACCGTGATAGGCAGCCAATACGTCAGTGTCCAACAGGCTGCGCAACCCTGGCAAAGCGAGGGCGAAGTCCTGAATGATCTGGATGGTTTTGGCTTCGACTTCAGTCTCTGCCTGGGCACTGTGGCGAGCGGCGTAGCGCAATTCGAGCCGCGCTTGGGCCAACAGCGCATTCAGCGCCACATCGAGGGTGTGGCCGACGTAGAAATCTTCGCTCTCTTCGCGCAGGTCAACCGGCCCCAGGCGCATCGGGAACAACGCACCGCACAGCGCTTCGAGAATCTCCGCCATGGCTGCGCGGGACGGCAATTCGCGACCGCCCTGCTCGCCGCTGGCCCGGCCGTTTTGTGCACGCCACTGTTCACGTGCCGTGCGCAGCTGGCTGACGATGGTCTGCAATTGCCAATGGCTGGAACGCTCACTCACGGTAAAAACTCCTCACGGGCGGCCGGACTGTCTGGCCGCACTGACGGCGATTACTTTACGGCAAGGGTCGCGAGGCAAATTAAGAACCAATAGTGCTGTGCTCAGTTCGATTGGCTATAAGCGATTGACGGTTGCCCCGGCTTTTGGGCGTGCCTATAGTCCTGAGATCTTCAACCGCCAGTACGGACTCATGATCAAACAACAGCTCGCCCGCTTTAACCGCCTCGACCTGCTCGGTCAGCCCACCGCCCTGGAAAAACTCGAACGCCTGTCGACCTGGCTGGGCCGCGACCTGTACGTCAAGCGCGATGACCTGACGCCGTTGGCGATGGGCGGCAACAAGCTGCGCAAACTCGAATACCTGGCCGCCGATGCCTTGGCCCAGGGTGCCGACACCTTGATCACGGCGGGCGCGCTGCAATCGAACCACGTGCGCCAGACAGCCGCCATTGCCGCAAAGTTGGGGCTGGGCTGCGTAGCCCTTCTGGAAAATCCTCTGGGCACTGACGATAGCAATTACACCGGCAACGGCAACCGCCTGCTGCTCGACCTGTTCGATGCCAAGGTCGAATTGGTAGAAAACCTCGACAACGCCGACGAGCAACTGCAAGCCCTGGCCAACCGACTGTGCAGCAACGGCAAGAAGCCGTACCTGGTGCCGATCGGTGGTTCCAATGCCTTGGGCGCCCTGGGTTACGTGCGCGCCGGGCTGGAACTGGCCGAGCAGATCAAGGATACCGGCCTGACCTTCGCCGCCGTGGTCCTGGCCTCGGGCAGCGCCGGTACCCACAGTGGCCTGGCACTGGCCTTGAGTGAAGCGCTGCCGGATCTGCCAGTGATTGGCGTGACGGTTTCGCGCAGCGATGAAGATCAGCGACCAAAGGTTCAAGGTCTGGCCGAACGCACCGCCGTGTTGCTGGGCGTCAGCCTGCCGGAGGCTTTCAAGGTCGAGTTGTGGGATGAGTATTTCGCCCCGCGTTATGGCGAGCCGAATGCCGGCACACTGGCAGCGGTGAAACTGCTGGCGAGTCAGGAAGGCTTGCTGCTGGACCCGGTCTACACTGGCAAGGCCATGGCGGGCTTGCTGGACGGGATCGGCCGTCAGCGTTTCAACGAGGGGCCGATTATCTTCCTGCACACCGGCGGGGCACCGGCGCTGTTTGCCTACAAGGATTTCCTGTAGGAGCGAGCTTGCTCGCGATGGTCGTCAACGATAACGCTGGCAACCTGACACCCCGCGGTGCCCTGTCGTCCATCGCGAGCAAGCTCGCTCCTACAGTAAAAACGCAAGCTATTCCAAAGTGGAATAACCAGAAGATTAATTATTATTTTCCAATCTAAAAACGCCATCATATAGTCATGCTACAGGCGAATTTCCCGAGAGACGCATACGCTGCTTTAAGGCAGGATAGCGCTGTCGCTTAATTCCCGATTTCGCCAAATTTTCACAAAAGCGTCTTCCCATAAGAAAACACAGGGGCTTGTCATGAATTTTTCCGCACTACGTCGCAATCTGCTGGTGGGTTCGCTGGGCCTGGCACTGAGCGCCGGCCTGATTGGCCAGGCGGTTGCCGGTGAGCAACTGCAACAAATCAAGGACAAAGGCGTGATCAACGTCGGCCTGGAAGGCACCTACCCACCGTTCAGTTTCGTCGACGCCGACGGCAAACTGGCCGGCTTCGAAGTCGAGTTCTCCGAAGCCCTGGCCAAAGAGCTGGGCGTGAAGGTCAAGCTGCAACCGACCAAATGGGACGGCATCCTCGCGGCCCTGGAATCCAAGCGCCTGGACGCAGTGATCAACCAGGTGACCATCTCCGAAGAGCGCAAGAAGAAGTATGACTTCTCCGAGCCGTACACCGTTTCCGGTATTCAGGCGCTGGTGCTGACGAAGAAGGCCGCCGAGTTGAACATCAAGTCCGCCGCTGACCTGTCTGGCAAGAAAGTCGGCGTAGGCCTGGGCACCAACTACGAGCAGTGGGTGAAAGAAAATGTGCCCAAGGCTGACGTCCGCACCTACGAAGATGATCCAACCAAGTTCCAGGACCTGCGTGTCGGCCGCATCGACGCCATTCTGATCGACCGCCTGGCCGCGCTCGAATACGCCAAGAAAGCCAAGGACACCACCGCCGCCGGTGATGCGTTCTCCCGTCAGGAAGCCGGTATTGCCCTGCGCAAAGGCGAGCCTGAGCTGCTGGCAGCTGTGAACAAAGCCATCGACAAGCTGCGCGCCGACGGTACGCTGAAAAAGCTTTCGGAAAAATACTTCAGCGCTGACGTCACTCAATAATGGAAGAAGCTTTTCAACTCGCACTGGACTCCGCGCCCTTTCTGCTCAAGGGCGCGTATTACACGGTCATCCTCAGCCTGGGCGGGATGTTTTTCGGCCTGGTGATGGGGTTCGGTCTGGCGCTGATGCGCCTGTCGCGCTTCAAACTGGTGAGCTGGATCGCCCGCATCTACGTGTCGTTCTTTCGCGGCACGCCGTTGCTGGTGCAACTGTTCGTGATCTATTACGGCTTGCCGCAATTGGGTCTGGAACTGGATCCGCTGCCAGCGGCCCTGATCGGCTTCTCGCTGAACATGGCCGCCTACGCCTGTGAAATCCTGCGTGCCGCGATCAGCTCCATCGAGCGCGGCCAGTGGGAAGCGGCTGCCAGTATCGGCATGACCCGCGCGCAGACCTTGCGCCGGGCCATCCTGCCGCAGGCGATGCGCACCGCATTGCCGCCGCTGGGCAACAGCTTCATTTCGCTGGTAAAAGACACCGCGCTGGCCGCTACCATCCAGGTGCCGGAACTGTTCCGTCAGGCGCAGCTGATCACCGCCCGCACCTTTGAAATCTTCACCATGTATCTTGCCGCCGCACTGATCTACTGGGTCCTGGCCACGGTGCTGTCGCACCTGCAGAACCAGCTGGAAGCGCGGGTCAATCGGCACGACCAGGAGTCCTGACCCGATGATTGTCGTGGAAAAACTGACAAAGCAGTTCAAGGGTCAAATCGTGCTCAACGGCATCGATCTTGAGGTCAAGGAAGGCGAGGTGGTCGCGATCATCGGCCCTAGCGGTTCGGGCAAGACCACCTTCCTGCGCTGCCTGAATTTTCTGGAAGAACCCACCAGCGGCCGGATCAAGGTCGGCGATATCGAGGTCGATACCAGCCGCCCACTGAACCAGCAGCAGAGCCTGGTGCGGCGTTTGCGCCAGCACGTAGGTTTCGTGTTCCAGAACTTCAACCTGTTCCCCCATCGCACCGCCCTGGAAAACGTCATCGAAGGCCCGATCGTGGTCAAGAAGACCCCACATGCCGACGCCGTTGCCCTGGGTAAGAAGCTCTTGGCCAAGGTCGGCCTGGCGGGCAAGGAGGACGCTTACCCGCGTCGCCTCTCCGGTGGCCAGCAACAGCGCGTGGCGATTGCCCGGGCGCTGGCGATGGAGCCGGAAGTGATCCTGTTCGATGAGCCGACCTCGGCCCTCGACCCGGAGCTGGTGGGCGAGGTATTGGCGACCATCCGCGGCCTGGCCGAAGAGAAGCGCACCATGGTGATCGTTACCCACGAAATGGGCTTTGCCCGGGACGTGGCCAACCGTGTGGTGTTTTTCGACAAGGGTGTGATCGTCGAGCAAGGCGAAGCGAAGGCATTGTTTGCCAACCCGAAAGAGGAGCGGACAAAACAGTTTCTCAGCAAGTTCCTGAATAACGCCCACAACTAACAACCCTGCTCAACAATGGTCATCTTCCATGGACGGAAGTGACACCCCCGAAAAAAACACCTCATCAATACCAAACTAAACCCATCTATTCCATATACATATTTTGTACGCGCGCGCGGTACATATATATGCATCGCAACAATTAACCCCCCTATCTCCACCATGTTCCTTTCGCAGCACCTGGCCAACAACGCCCGCCGAGCCGCCCGACTTCAGCCACTTTCAGCGGACAAATTCGACGCAGCGGCATGGTTTACTTACTTTGCGCCGTAGGAACTTTCTGAATAACATCACGCATCACCCACAACTAATAAATCTTATTGACACTTGCTCCCCCTGACTCTTATCTAGTCTCCGACCAACATCACTCTTCACGCCAAACTCATTATTTCAATTAAAAATAATGAATGGTTTTGCTGTTCGATATTTAGTTTTTGAATTCCCAGAAACGGACTTCGCTGCAAGACTTCAAGGAGACTTCATGAAAAGCACCTCGAACAAATCCGCGCTTGTGGCCCCGACCCTGGCGCAATCCAACAAGACCGGCATCAACGTCACTTGCGCGGCGCACCTGCTGATCGATGTGGCGCCCTACCCCGCCATGGACGAAGGTGACCTGATCGAACTGTTCTGGGACAACTGCTACGTGGCCTCCCGCGTGCTGACGGCCAGCGCTGTCGCCCAACCGGTGCAGCTGCGGGTGCCTGAAAGTTTTGTCGCCAACGGGACCTCGCGCATTCACTACCGGGTCATGCAGGTGGGTCGAGACCCGGTGATTTCGGCCAGCCGAAACGTGCAGATCAAACTCGACTGCCCAGGCGGCCAACCCTCCGCGCTGTGCGGCGATGAAAACCAGTGCCTGGCACCGGTGAGCATTCCCGAGGCGATTCGCCGTCAGGGGGTCAATCCAAGCCAGGTCAAGCGCGGTGTTCCCTTGACCATCGAGCCGTACCTGAACATGGCCGTCGACGACGAAATCACCCTGCGCTGGGGCGATGTGCGCATGGATCTGCCACGGCTCAAGGCCACCGATGTGGGTCAGCCGATTCAGGTCTGGATACCGCCGGCCATCATCCTCGAAGCCGGCGAAGACCTGCGGTTGGAAGTGACGTACTGCATTCTCGACCGGGTTGGAAACAACTCCCGCTGGGCGCCGGCCCGTACGCTGAAAATCGGTTGCGCCAATCCTTATCTGAAAGTCCCCCCGAAAAAAGTGCTCAAGGCCGCCGAATCCCGCAAGTAATGAATACCGCTTCTGTGGCGAGGGGGCTTGCCCCCGTTGGGGTGCGCAGCGCCCCCAAAACCCTGCAATTGAGTCCATTCAAATAAATCGTGGAGAAAGGTTTTGCGACTGCTGCGCAGTCGAACGGGGGCAAGCCCCCTCGCCACAGGGATTGCGCTCTCCCTCGAGAACACCCTTCTATACATATTCCTAAAAGTTAGTTCATAAAATATTTATACACGTTTAGGGTATATACACCGGACCACCGGACATCCTTGTTTTCATGCGCCGCCACAAGCGGCGCTTCCATAAGATGTGAGGTAGGTATGGTCCGGAACACAATCACCCCAGTGCAGATCGCCAGGGCATTGCGTGCAGCCAAGGAGCGGCACTGATGTCCAGTCTGGCAGATGCAATCGTCCAGAGTGACCTGGACATCGCCCCGCTGTTGTTGCCCGCACAAATCTTGCGCAACGACGCTCAAGCCATCAAGGCGGCCCACGAACTGGCGCAAGTCGCCCGCCAGCAAGCAGCCAAACGAGACCAGCAGCGCAAGCTCCCATGGTCGGAAATCGAGCAGTTCACCCGCAGCGGCCTGGGCAGTATTTCCATCCCCCGCGAGTACGGTGGCCCGCAGGTTTCGTTCGTCACCCTGGCCGAGGTCTTCGCGATCATTTCCGCCGCCGACCCGGCGCTTGGGCAGATCCCGCAAAACCAGTTCGGCATTCTTAACCTGGTGCTCGGCAGCGCCACCGAAGCGCAGAAACAACAACTGTTCAAAAGCGTCCTGGAAGGCTGGCGCATCGGCAATGCCGGGCCGGAACGCGGCACCAAAAACACCCTGGAACTGAAGGCGCGCATCACCGCTGACGGCGTCGTCAATGGCCAGAAGTTCTATTCCACCGGCGCACTGTTCGCTCATTGGGTTGCGGTCAAAGCGTTGAACGACGATGGCAAGCAGGTGCTGGCGTTCATCCGTCGTGGCACACCGGGATTGCGCATTGTCGATGACTGGTCCGGTTTTGGTCAGCGCACCACCGCCAGCGGCACGATTTTGCTCAACAACGTGCAGGCCGATCCCGAACTGGTGGTGGATAACTGGCGGATCAACGACACGCCGAACATCCAGGGTGCCGTCTCGCAGCTGATTCAAGCGGCCATCGACGCCGGTATCGCCCGAGGCGCCATCGACGACGCTATCGACTTCGTGAGAACCCGCGCCCGGCCGTGGATCGACGCCAAGGTCGAGCGGGCCAGCGATGACCTGTACGTGATCGCCGATATCGGCAGGTTGAAAATCGAACTGCACGCCGCCGAAGCGCTGCTGCGCAAGGCCGGGCAAGTGCTCGATGACGTCAGCGCTGCACCACTCACCGCCGAGTCCGCCGCCCGCGCCTCGATTGCCGTGGCCGAAGCCAAAGTGCTGACCACCGAGATTTCGTTGCTGGCCAGCGAAAAGCTGCTCGAACTGGCCGGCAGCCGCGCGACCCTCGCCGAATTCAACCTCGACCGCCACTGGCGCAACGCCCGGGTGCACACCTTGCACGACCCGGTGCGCTGGAAGTATCACGCGGTCGGCGCCTATCGCCTCAACGGCACGCTGCCTAATCGCCATTCCTGGATCTGACGACCAGACATCTGGAGAAACATATGACAAGTTCTCACCACGTCGCGGTCATCGCCAGCGATGAACAAGCTCTGATCGTCGCCAGCGACCTTGCCGAAGACTTCAAACGCGACAGCGCCACACGCGACCGCGAGCGCCGCTTGCCACACCCGGAACTGGAAGTGTTTTCCCGATCGGGCCTGTGGGGCATCAGCGTGCCAAAAGAGTATGGCGGCGCCGGTGTTTCCAACGTCACCCTGGCCAAGGTCATCGCCTTGATCGCCCGGGCCGACGGCTCCCTGGGGCAGATCCCGCAAAACCATTTCTATGCCCTCGAAGTACTGCGGGTGAACGGCAGCCACGAGCAGAAGCAACGCCTGTACGCCGAGGTTTTGGCCGGTCAACGCTTCGGCAATGCGTTGGCCGAACTCGGCACTAAAACCGCACACGATCGCGTCACAAGCCTGACCCGCGACGCCAGCGGCTATCGCATCAATGGTCGCAAGTTCTACGCCACGGGCGCGATTTACGCCCAGCGCATTCCCACCTCGGTGGTGGATGAAAACGGCGTGCAGCAACTGGCGTTCGTCCCGCGCAACAGCAAGGGCCTGAGCGTGATCGACGACTGGAGCGGCTTCGGCCAGCGCACCACCGGCAGCGGTTCGGTGGTGTTCGAAGATGTCTACGTCGCAGCCGAAGATGTGATCCCCTTTCAAAGCGCTTTCGAGCGCCCGACTCCGGTCGGCCCGCTGGCGCAGATTCTCCATGCCGCCATCGACACCGGCATCGCCCGCGCCGCGTATGAAGATGCGCTGCATTTCGTGCGCACGAAAACCCGGCCCTGGATCGACGCCACCCACGAAAAAGCCACGGACGATCCGCTGACCCTCAAGAGCTTCGGCCACCTGAGCATTCGCCTGCACGCCGCCGAGGCGCTGCTGGAACGTGCCGGTGAATTGCTCGACAAGGCCCAGGCCGACACGCAGGCCGAGACCGTCGCGGCCGCCTCGATTGCCGTCGCCGAAGCACGCGCCCTCAGCACCGAAATCTCCCTGGCCGCCGGCAGCACGCTGTTCGAACTGGCCGGCAGCCAGGCGACCCTGATTGAGCACAGCCTGGATCGCCACTGGCGCAACGCCCGGGTGCACACCCTGCACGACCCGGTGCGCTGGAAGTACCACGCTGTCGGCAATTACTACCTCAACGATGAAAACCCGCCACTGCGGGGGACCATTTGATGACCGCCGCGAAAAAGAAGATCCTGCTCAACGCGTTCAACATGAACTGCATCGGGCACATCAACCACGGTTTGTGGACGCACCCGCGCGACACATCAACCCGCTACAACACCCTCGAGTACTGGACCGAACTGGCGCAACTGCTGGAGCGCGGGCTGTTCGACGGCCTGTTCATCGCCGACATCGTCGGGGTCTACGACGTCTACCAGAACTCGGTGGACGTGCCGTTGAAAGAGTCGATCCAGTTGCCGGTCAACGACCCGCTGCTGCTGGTCTCGGCCATGGCGGCGGTAACGAAAAACCTCGGTTTCGGCCTGACCGCCAACCTCACCTACGAAGCGCCGTATCTGTTCGCCCGCCGCCTGTCGACCCTGGATCACCTGAGCCGTGGGCGGGTCGGCTGGAACATCGTCACCGGCTATCTCGACAGCGCCGCCAAGGCCATGGGCCTGAGCGAACAAGTCGAGCATGACCGTCGTTATGACCAGGCCGACGAGTACCTGGAGGTGCTTTACAAACTCCTGGAAGGCAGTTGGGAAAACGGCGCGGTGCTCAACGATCCACGGCAACGGATCTACGCGCAGCCGGACAAAGTGCACAAGGTCGAGCACAAGGGCGAGTTCTATCAGGTCGAGGGTTATCACCTGTGTGAACCCTCGCCCCAGCGCACGCCGGTGCTGTTCCAGGCCGGCAGCTCGGATCGCGGTTTGCTGTTCGCCGGGCGACATGCCGAGTGCGTGTTCATCAGTGGCCAGACCAAGGCATCGACCAAGGCGCAGGTGGACAAGGTGCGCGCCAGCGCCGTCGAAGCCGGGCGCAATCCCGAGGACATCAAGGTGTTCATGGGCCTGAACGTGATCGTTGGCGCCACCGAGGAGCTGGCCTGGGCCAAGCACGCCGAGTACCTGAGCTACGCCAGTGCAGAGGCCGGCGTGGCGCACTTCTCGGCATCCACCGGGATCGATTTTTCTCAGTACGAAATCGACGAGCCAATCCAGTACGTGAAAAGCAACGCCATCCAGTCTGCCACCAAGCATCTGCAAAACAACGACTGGACCCGACGCAAATTACTCGAACAACACGCCCTCGGCGGTCGCTACATCACCGTGGTCGGTTCACCGCTGCAAGTGGCGGATGAACTGGAATCGTGGATCGCCGAGACCGGGCTGGATGGCTTCAACCTGACCCGCATCGTCACGCCGGAAAGCTATGAGGACTTCATCGAGCTGGTGATCCCCGAGTTGCAACGGCGGGGCTCTTACAAGACCGCGTACGACGACGGGACCTTGCGCGAAAAGCTGTTTCAGCGGGAGGCGCATCTGCCTGAGCAACATACCGGCTCGACTTACCGACGCTAAAAGCATCGCGAGCAAGCTCGCTCCCACAGGGATTGTGTGAACACCCGAGATCCACTGTGGGAGCGAGCTTGCTCGCGAAGAGGCCCGAACAGACACCACAAACTTAATGCACTGACTGGATAACTCATCATGAAAAAGCACTACCTCTCTCACCCAGTCAAAGCACTGGCCCTGGCCCTCGGCCTGTTCAGCTCGGTGACCTTCGCCGCCGACGCCCCGCTGAAAATCGGCACCACCGCCGCCTTCGCCATCCCCCTGGAAGCAGCGGTCGAAGAAGCCGGCAAACAAGGCCTGAAGGTCGAACTGGTGGAGTTCACCGACTGGATCGCGCCGAACGTCAGCCTCGCCGCAGGCGACATCGACGTGAACTACTTCCAGCACATCCCGTTCCTGGAAAACGCCAAGGCAGCATCAGGTTTCGATCTGGTGCCGTTCGCGCCGGGGATCATCAACAACGTCGGCCTCTACTCGAAGAAATACAAAAGCTTCGACGAACTGCCCCAAGGCGCCAGCGTGGCCATCGCCAACGATCCGATCAACAGCGGTCGTGGCTTGCAGCTGCTGGCCAAGGCCGGTCTGATCACCCTCAAGCCCGGCGTCGGCTACAAGGCCACCGAAGAAGACATCATCGCCAACCCGAAGCACATCAAGATCCTCCAGGTCGAAGCCGTGCAACTGGTACGCGCCTATGACGATGCCGATCTGGTGCAGGGCTACCCGGCCTACATTCGCTTGTCGAAAACCTTCGACGCGGGCTCCGCGCTGCTGTTCGACGGCCTCGATCACAAGGAATACGTGATTCAGTTCGTGATCCAGCCCAAGAGCAAAACCGACCCGCGCCTGATCAAGTTCGTCGACATCTACCAGCACTCACCGGCTGTGCGCGCCGCGCTGGATAAAGCCCACGGCAAGCTCTATCAAGCCGGCTGGGAAAGCTGAGCATGACCGCCGCCATCCAACGGCGACTGGAGATTCCAGAGCCGCAAAGCGCCGAGCGCACTGAGCTGCATCCCGAACTCAACCATGCCCACGTACGCTTCATCGGCCTGGGTAAAACCTACAACGGCCAGCAAGGACCGGTGGCCGCGTTGCACGGCATCGACCTGGCGATCCAGCGCGGCGAAGTGTTCGGCATCATCGGCCGCAGCGGCGCCGGCAAGTCGTCGCTGATCCGCACCATCAATCGCCTGGAACAGCCGAGCAGCGGTCGGGTACTGATCGATCAAGTGGACATCGGCGAGTTCGACGAAGACCGACTGGTGGCGCTGCGTCGGCGCATCGGCATGATCTTCCAGCACTTCAACCTGATGTCGGCCAAGACCGTTTGGCAGAACGTCGAACTGCCGTTGAAAGTCGCTGGCGTGCCCAAGGAACAACGCGAGCGCAAAGTCCGTGAGCTGCTGGAACTGGTGGGCTTGCAGGCCAAACACAAGGCTTACCCGGCGCAGTTGTCCGGCGGGCAGAAACAGCGCGTGGGCATTGCCCGGGCGCTGGTGCATGACCCGGAAATTTTGCTGTGTGACGAAGCCACCTCGGCACTGGACCCGGAGACTACGCAGTCGATTCTCGGCCTGCTGCGCGAGATCAATCAACGCCTGGGCCTGACCATTGTGCTGATCACCCACGAGATGGCGGTGATCCGTGAAATCTGTGATCGGGTGGTGGTGCTGGAGCACGGGAGAATCGTCGAGCAAGGCCCGGTCTGGGAAGTGTTCGGCAATCCACAACATGAGGTCAGCAAGACATTGCTGGCACCGTTGCAACACGCATTGCCGCAAGAACTGCAAAGCCGTCTGTTGGCGCAATCGGGTGCCTGCGACGCCGCTGTGGTCCTGCGCTTGCAGTTCACCGGCAGCCAACGCGACGAACCGGACCTGGCGGCATTGTTCAGTGCCCTTGGTGGCCGAGTTCGCTTGCTGCAAGGCGGTGTGGAACGGATTCAGGGGCATGCGCTTGGGCAACTGCTGCTGGCGGTGACGGGCTCACCCCTCGCAGCCGAAGAATTGCGTCGGCGCGCCGGCCAATGGGCGCAACAGGTGGAGGTACTGGGTTATGTGGTTTGATCGCCTGCTGCAGGGCTTTATCGACACGTTCCTGATGGTCGGCGTGTCGTCGTTGATCGCGCTGTTGGCGGGCATTCCGCTGGCGGTGATCCTGGTCACCAGCTCCAAGGGCGGCATCTACGAAGCACCGGCGCTGAACCGCGTGTTGGGTGCGTTCGTGAACCTGTTTCGCTCGGTTCCTTTCCTGATTTTGATGGTGGCGTTGATTCCGTTCACGCGGTTGATCGTCGGCACTACTTACGGCGTATGGGCGGCCGTGGTGCCATTGACCATCGCGGCTACACCGTTCTTTGCGCGCATTGCCGAAGTCAGCTTGCGCGAGGTCGACCACGGTTTGATCGAAGCGGCGCAAGCCATGGGCTGCCGGCGCTGGCACATCGTCTGGCATGTGTTGTTGCCGGAAGCGCTGCCGGGGATTGTTGGCGGGTTCACCATCACCCTGGTGACGATGATCAACTCCTCGGCCATGGCCGGGGCGATTGGCGCCGGTGGACTGGGCGACATTGCCTATCGGTATGGGTATCAGCGGTTTGATAGCCAGATCATGTTGACGGTGATTGTGTTGCTGGTGGCGTTGGTGGCGGTGATTCAGCTCGGTGGGGATCGGTTGGCGCGGGGTCTCAACAAGCGGTAGCCCTGTAGGAGCGAGCCTGCTCGCGATGGAGGTCAACGATAACGCGGGAAACCAGATTCCCCGTGGCGCCCTCAGGTTTTTCGCGAGCAAGCTCGCTCCTACATGAGTGGCGATTCTGGCGATATTTCGTACAAAGAAATCAGCGTTTCCGAAGGCCCGTTCCCTTTCCTTTGCAGGAAGTTTCCTAGATCATTTCGCTCGCTTGCGCCTGCCAAATCCGGTGGCTAGTCTCCGTCCGTCACTGCTCATCAGTGATCGGGTTTAGTAGCCCGGAACAATAGGCGCATAGCGATTCCATGCTCATGTCCGGCAAATTTTGCCGCATGCAGAATATGGTGGCTGTGCGTGGGGCATCTTCGGGTGCACCGGTTTTCCTATTGACCGGCCTACTAACCTGCGTACAGCCGCCACCCAATCGTTTAGTAGGCGATAAGTGATGGCTCCCATGCAGCAATAGGAGTGACACTCATGGAAAAATCCGTACCCGATCCACCTCCGGAAACATCCACCGACGAAACCAGGGATCGATCAGCGCTCTACCGTGCGATTGATTTTTACCTGACCGGCGATCAACCCACCCGCCCCGATGAACTGCGCTTCTACAACGTCAGCAAAGACGTGAGCTTCGAAGACACCCAGCTCTATGTTGCCGATCTGCTGCGTTGCGCTTCAGTCACGGCGTATCAGTGTGGCGATCAACTCAAGGGCGCCGACCGTGCGATGGTGTACTCGATCTGGCATTTGCTGGAGATTGCCAAGGCAATGGTTGATCACTCCATTGAATGTTTGGGGATGAAAAAGGGCTGAGCCATCTGTTGTCAGTACCAACGCCATCGCGAGCAAGCTCGCTCCCACAGTTGATCCTCAGTGCAGACCAAATTTATGCACGGCGCGAATCATTGTGGGAGCGAGCTTGCTCGCGATGGGCTGCGAAGCAGCCCCCGGCATGATGGCGTATATTCGACCCATCCCACTTGCCCGCGCAGCCGACCATGAAGCAAACACCCGACGACCTCGAACAGATCACCGCCACCACCCTGGGCCATTACAACGCAGTGGCCGAAGACTTCCGTGAAGGCACCCGCGATCACGACGTCAGCCAGAACATCGATGCCCTGCTGCGGCACATTCAGGGCGAGGCGCCTTTCGACATTCTCGATTTCGGCTGCGGGCCGGGTCGGGATTTGCAAACCTTCACCCGTATGGGCCACAAGGCTGTCGGCCTCGACGGTTCGGAAAAACTCGCGCAGATGGCCCGTGAGGACAGTGGTTGCGAGGTCTGGCAGCAGGACTTTTTGAAGCTTGATCTGCCGGCCGAGCGTTTTGACGGGATCTTTGCCAACGCGGTGCTGTTTCATGTTCCGCGTCAGGAATTACCACGGGTGTTGATGCAGTTGTGGGGAGCGCTGAAACCGGGTGGGGTGTTGTTCAGTTCCAATCCCCGTGGCGAGAATCAGGAAGGCTGGAACGGGCCGCGTTATGGGTCGTATCATGACCTGGCGGCCTGGCAGCATTTGTTGATCGAGGCGGGGTTTGTGGAGCTGGAGCATTACTACCGGCCGACAGGGCTGCCGCGGGAGCAGCAGCCCTGGTTGGCGAGTGTCTGGCGTAAAGCTGTGTAGCCCATTCGGACGCCATCGCGAGCAAGCTCGCTCCCACAGTGGATTGCGGTCAACCTGTGGGAGCGAGCTTGCTCGCGATGAGCGCGAAGCGCTCGCCTTTACTGCACCTCTTTCTTCGGCTCGCGAATCTTGTACCAGGCCACATACAGCGCCGGCAAAAACAGCAGCGTCAGCAAGGTGGCGATGACGATCCCGCCGATCATCGCGTAGGCCATCGGCCCCCAGAACACTTCCCGGGCAATCGGGATCATCCCCATGCTCGCCGCCGCTGCGGTCAGCAGGATCGGCCGGCGCCGATGTTCGGTGGCCTGTACCACTGCATCCCACGGTGCATAACCCTTCAGCTCGTATTCCTCGATCTGGGTCACCAGGATCACCGAGTTGCGAATGATGATACCGATCAGCGCCAGAATCCCGAGGATCGCCACGAAGCCCATGGGCGTGCCTGTCGGCACCAGCGCGATCACCACGCCGATCAGCCCCAGCGGCGCGACGCTGGCCACCAGGAACAGCTTCTGCACGCTGTGCAGCTGGATCATCAGGAAGGTCGCCATCAAGAACAGCATCAGCGGCACAACCTTGGCAATCGGTCCCTGGGCCTTGCCGCTTTCCTCCACCGTACCACCGGTGGCGACCTTGTAGCCGGCCGGCAATTTGGCAGCGAATTCGTCGATGGACGGCTTGAGGATTTTCACCAGGTCCGTCGGCTGGATCTCGTCGCGTATCGCCGCCTTGATGGTGATGGTCGGCAGGCGATCGCGACGCCACACCAGCGGCTGCTCCAGTTCGTAGCGCACCGTGGCGAACGCCAGCAGCGGTATCGACGTGCCGCTTGGCGTGACGATTTGCAGGTTCTGCAGGGTTTCCGGCGTACCGCGTTCGGAATCCACCGCGCGACCGACCACGTTGATCAGGTAAATGTCGTCATCGACCTGAGTCACTGACTGGCCGCTGACGATGCCGTTCATCAGGTTGGCCACATCCTCCGAAGACAACCCCAACTGCCGCGCCTTGTCCTGGGCGATGTCGATCCGCAGCACTTTGCCCGGTTCGTTCCAGTCGTAGATGATCTCGCCAATGTGCGGGTTCTTGTCCAGCTCAGTGGCCAGGTCGATGGCATGTCGGCGCACCTGGTCGACGTCCTTGCCGCTGACCCGGTACTGGATCGGACGCCCTACCGGCGGGCCCATTTCCAGTGCCTGGACATAACTGCCGATGCCGACGAAGTCGTTGCGCAAGCGCTCGCGAAGCTTCTGCATCATGGCTTCACGGGTATGGCCTTTGCTGACGATCACCAACTGCGCGTAGAACGGGTTTTGCAGTTGTTGGTCCAGTGGCAGATAGAAGCGGATGGCACCCTGGCCGACGTAGGTGCTCCAGCGCACGATGTCCGGATCGTCCTTGAGCGTGGCTTCAAGGCGATCGACGGCCCGGCGGGTTTCGTCGATCGAGGCGTTTTGCGGCAGGTTCAGGTCCACCAGGATTTCCGGCCGATCCGAAGACGGGAAGAACTGGTTCTGCACGTAGCGCATGCTGAACACCGCCAGTACAAAGCACAGTACGGTGATGCCAATGGCCCACCAGCGATTGCGCATGCACCACAGCAGCCCGCCGTTGAACGCCTTGCCGATACGCCCGGGTTCGCCTTCATGGGGTTTCACGTTGGTACTGAGAATGTGCACGCCGATCACCGGCGCAAACAATACCGCCACCACCCACGACACCAGCATCGCGCAGGCAATCACCGCAAACAGGGTGTAGGTGTATTCACCGGCCGAGCTGGCGTTCAAGCCGATCGGCACGAAGCCCGCCACCGTCACCAGCGTACCGGTGAGCATCGGGAACGCCGTGGAGGTGTAGGCGAAGGTCGCCGCCTGCTCCTTGGTCTCGCCCAATTCCAGACGCGTGACCATCATTTCCACGGTGATCATCGCATCGTCCACCAACAGGCCGAGGGCGATGATCAGTGCACCGAGGGAAATCCGCTGCATGGTGATGCCGCTGTATTCCATGAACACGAACACCATCGCCAGCACCAACGGGATCGAGCAAGCCACCACCAGCCCGGCACGCACGCCAAGGCTGACGAAGCTGACCAACAGTACGATCACCACGGCCTCGAACAACGCGCTGGTAAAGCCGCCAACGGCCTCCTCCACCACCACGGCCTGGTCGGAGACGTTGTCAATGCCGACACCGACCGGCAGGTCGGCGGTCAACTCGTCGATACGGGTGTGCAGGGCCTTGCCGAACGCCTGGACGTTGCCACCCTTCTGCATGGCAATCGCCAGGCCGATGGCCGGTTTGCCGTTGAAGCGGAATTCCGGCGAGGACGGATCGACGTAGCCGCGGCTGATTTCGGCAATGTCGGCCAGACGATAGAAGCGGTCATTGAGCTTGAGGTTGACCTCGGCCAGGTCTTTCTCCGAAGCGAACTGCCCCGAAGTACGCACCGAAATCCGCTCCGGCCCGGCCTCGATGACACCCGCCGGGGTCACGGAGTTCTGGGTTTGCAGGCTCTGCACCACCTGACGCTGATCGATGCCCAGCGCAGCGAGTTTGCGCGTGGAGAAGTTCAAGTACAGCACTTCGTCCTGCTGGCCGACCATTTCGATCTTGCCCAGCCCCGGCACGCCGCGAATTTCCATGCGGGCCTGTTCCACGTAGTCGCGCAACTGACGCATGGTCAGGCCATCGGCGGTGAAGGCGTAGATCGACCCGAAGACGTCACCGAACTCGTCGTTGAACGACGGCCCCTGTATGCCTTGCGGGAACTGGTATTTGATGTCGTTGATCTTCTTGCGCACCTGGTACCAGATTTCCGGGATGTCCTTGGCACTGGTGGTGTCGCGCAGGTTCACGTACACCGTCGATTCGCCGGGGCGCGTGTAGCTTTTCACATAGTCGAGGGAGTCGAGCTCCTCGAGCTTCTTCTCGATCCGGTCAGTGATCTGTTCGAGGGTTTCCTCCTGGGTCGCCCCCGGCCATTTGCTCTGGATCACCATGGTCTTGATGGTGAACGAAGGGTCTTCTTCGCGCCCCAGGTTGAAATACGAGAACACACCCATCAACAACGCGACGAACATCAGATACCAGATGAACGACTGATGCTTGAGGGCCCATTCCGAGAGGTTGAAAGGCCCTTTCATTGACTGTCCTCGTCGATTTTCACTTGTTGCCCCGGCTTGAGGCTGTTCACACCGGCACTGACCACCCGCTCGCCGTTCTTCACGCCGCCAGCCAGCACCACGGTGCTGTCGGTACGGCTGATCACGGTGATGTCACGGGGGGAGACGGTTTTACTCTGTGCATCAATCACCCAGATGCGTGGCTTGCCATCGACCTCCTGCAGCGCGGTGACAGGCAACTCGATACGCGGCTTGATCGCCGAGCTCAGGGTGACGCTGATGGCTGTGCCGAGGCGAAAGCCATCTGGTGTTTCAGCCAGGCTCAGGCGGGCGCGACGGGTGCGTGTGGCGCTTTGAGCCTGAGGTTCGATTTCACGGATGATGGCGGTGGTGTTGATGCTCGGATCCAGCTGCGCAGCGACCAGAAACACCACATCGCTGGGCAGTTGATCGACCAGGGTATCGGGCAGGTCGATCACCGCTTCCTTGATGTCCGGTTGCGCCAGAGTCACCACTTGCTGACCGGCCGTTACCACTTGCCCGGCCTCGGCGCTCCACTGGGTGACCACGGCTTTATGGTCGGCGCGCAGCTCGGTGTAGCCCAGTTGGTCCTTGCTCTGGTTAACGGCCGCCCGGGCCTGATCGAGGGAGGCCTGGGTGGTTTTGAGGTCCGTGTTGGCCTCGTCGAGTTGCGCTTGCGCGCCGACCCCACGATCAAACAAGGCTTGCTGGCGCAGGGCACTGGCCTTGGCATTGATCAGTTGCGCCTGAATTTTCGACAGGTCGCCCTGGGCCGAACGCAATTGGTTCTGCTGGTCGGAAGGGTCGAGGGTGGCGAGCAGCGTACCCTTCTCCACCTCGGCGCCGACATCGACGTTACGGCTGGCGATTCGCCCGTCCACGCGGAAGCCGGTATTGCTTTCATAGCGCGCCTGGATGCTACCGGCGAAGCGGCCCAGGTCCTCTTCGCTCAAGGTCTGGACCTTGATCGACAACACCGGCCGTACCGGCGCCGGCGGCGGTTCGTTTTTGGAACAGGCGCTCAGCACCAGCCCGATGGACAACGCCCATAAAGGCTTCATGGCTTGGCTCCCCACGTCAGATCCTTGTAAGTGTTTTCGGCAATTTCGACTTCCATGTCCGGGTGCAAGAGTTGTCCGCCGGCGATGATGACTTTGTCCCCGTCCTTCAACCCGCCGCTGATGATGACCTTGCCGGTCAGGTAGCGGCCGACCGTGACTGAATGCAATTGGGCCTTGCCCTTGTCGTCGACAATCCAGACAGCGGGGGCACTGATGTTTTTGGTCAGCGCCGACCACGGCAACTCGATGACCGACTTGCCCGATCCGCTGGCCGTGGCACTCACCACCGAACCCAACTGCATGCCGTCGGGCAGTTTGTCGAGGCCGACCTTGACCTGCACGGTTCCGGATTGCGCCGACACCGCCGGGGTGATTTCGCGTACGGTGCCAGTGGTTTTGATCGCAGGGTTATCGACCAGGCTGAGGACAATGGTGTGATCTCTCGGCTTCTCGGCCAGCAGCGATTCGTAGACGTTGAACACCGCATCCCGGTCGCCGTCACGGGCCAGGCTGAAGATCGGCATCGTCGCCTGCACCACCTGGCCGACTTCCGCCTGGCGCTCGGTAATGATCCCCGGTGCATCGGCGATCAGCGCCGTATAGCTCAATTGATCCTTGGCATTGGCCAACTGCGCCTTGGCAGCGCTCAGGGCGCTCTGGCTGCTGTGCAAAGTTGCCTGGGCCGAGTCGTATTCGCTCTGGCTGGTGTAACCCTTGGGCAGCAATTTTTGCTGACGCACGAACGCCGCCGCACTTTGCGTCACCCGCGCCTGTTCGGCGACGACTTGCGCCTGGGCCGAATCGACATTGGTCTGCAAATCCTTGGGGTCGAGCCGGGCCAGCACTTGCTTGGCGGTCACTCGATCACCGACGTCGACCGAGCGCTGGATGATCTTGCCACCCACGCGGAAAGACAGCTCCGTCTGTACCCGGGCCTGGATATCACCGGTGAGGGTAACCGGGACCGCGTAATCGGCCGGCTTGACGACTTGCACGAACACCCGTGGCAGGTATTCCTGCACGGGTTTTTTCTCGTCGCAAGCCGTCAGCAGGGTGACGACACTCAAGGCCATGACTACTTTAAATCCGGGAACCACCATGCAAACTCCTTGGCCTTTTCCATGTACAACTCGACAGAGAGCTTAGAACAGGATTGGAACCTTGCACGAGCGTCTTATGAAGAAAAAGCTCACACTCTTTCAGCCGTGAAACACTTGCCATAGACGCCTGTGCATGCCTGACAATGAGCCCCGGTCGATCCCCCCTCAGGAACCCAAATGCTCAAGACCCTCGCGGTGGCCAATTACCGCTCGATCAACAAACTGGTGATCCCGCTGGGACGGCTGAATCTGATCACCGGCCCCAACGGCAGCGGCAAGTCCAACCTGTACCGTGCGCTGCGCCTGCTGGCAGAAACCGCCCACGGCGGGGTGGTCAATGCCCTGGCCCGTGAAGGTGGCCTGGATTCGACCTTCTGGGCCGGCCCGGAAACCATCTCCCGACGCATGCGCACTGGCGAAGTCGCCATCGAGCCCACCGTGCGCCAGGGCGTCAAACGCCTGCGCCTGGGGTTTGCGGGAGAGGATTTCGGCTACTCGATCAGCCTCGGTCTGCCCGATTCCAATGGCCATTTCATGCTGCCCGGACGCAGCACGCCGATACCGTCTTATTTCAGCCTCGACCCGCAGATCAAACGCGAATGCCTGTGGGCCGGAGCGTTCTATCGCCCGGCCAGTCTGCTGGTCGATCGTGACGGCCCGATGATCCGTGCCCGCGCCGATCGAAAGTGGGATGTATTGGCGCAGCACACGCCGACTTTCGACAGCCTGTTCGATCAGGTCGGCAGCCTGCGCAGTTCGCCGGAAGTGCTGGAGATGCGCGAGTCCATTCGCCGCTGGCGCTTTTACGATCACTTTCGCAGCGATGCCGACGCCCCGGCGCGACAACCGCAACTGGGCACCCGCACGCCGGTGCTGCACCACGACGGACGCGATCTGGCGGCGGCCTTGCAGACGATCATCGAAATTGGCGACCCCGAGGCTTTGCGGGCGGCGATCAGCGACGCCTTCCCCGGTGCACGACTGAACATCGAACCTCTGCCGGGTGGGCGCTTCGCCATCGAGTTCTTTCAGGAAGGTTTGTTGCGGCCGCTGTCGGCCGCCGAGTTGTCGGACGGAACGTTGCGTTACCTGCTGCTGGTCGCAGCGCTGCTGACGCCACGGCCGCCGACATTGATGGTATTGAACGAACCGGAAACCAGCCTGCACCCGGATCTGCTGCAGGCGCTGGCGCGCTTGATCATCCGCGCTTCAGAGCAGTGCCAGGTATGGGTGGTGTCCCACGCCCGACGTTTGATTTCGGCGTTACAGGAGGACCCGGAGTGCAATTGCATCGTGCTGGAGAAGAATCTCGGACAGACCGGGATTGTCGGGCAGCGGATGCTGGATGAGCCGGCGTGGTATTGGCCGGAGTGAACGGCGCGTAATTTGACGGGAGATGGAAGACGTCTATTTTCCCTTGCGCCGTAGGAAGGATCTTTTTTTCGAAACGCCTCTCCAAGGACGAACCACTTTTGGCCAGAATCCCGGCCAAAATCTCACAAGGACGAGAACATGGCAGACGTACGACCGCCGCAACGGCTGGATCCGCAGGACATTCTGAAACTCTTGATGGCGTTGCGCAGGGCCTTGAAGGCCGGGCCGGCCTGAGCAATTCAGAGTCAACTGGCTCCCCTGTGGCGAGGGGGCTTGCCCCCGTTGGGCTGCGAAGCGGCCCCAAACAGATCTCCCGCGCTTCCCTGGGCGAATGCTGCGCATTCGAACGGGGCGATGCGGCGGCCCGACAAGCCCCCTCGCCACAGTTAAATCGAGCACCCATAAAAAAACGCCGACGCTAAATCAGCCGTCGGCGTTTGAAACCTTGAAGGGGTTTGCTTCGCGAATCAGAACGCAGGCAGTACCGCGCCGCTGTACTTCTTCTCGATGAAGGCTTTCACTTCCGGGCTGGTCAGGGCCTTGGCCAGTTTCTGGATGGCAACGCTGTCCTTGTTGTCCGGACGGGCCACCAGGAAGTTCACATAAGGCGAATCGGCACCTTCGATCACCAGGGCGTCTTTAGCCGGGTTCAGACCCGCTTCCAGCGCGTAGTTGGTGTTGATCATGTCCAGGTCGACCTGATCCAGCACGCGCGGCAACATCGCGGACTCGAGCTCCTTGAACTTGAAGTTGTGCGGGTTCTTGGCGATGTCTTTCGGCGTGGCCAGGGCGTTTTTCGGGTCTTTCAACTCGATCAGGCCAGCCTTCTGCAGCAGGATCAGGGCACGGCCGCTGTTGCTGCCTTCGTTCGGGATGGCGATGGTCGCGCCGTCTTTCAGTTCAGCCAGGGTTTTGACTTTCTTCGAGTAGCCGCCGAAGGGTTCAACGTGAACACCGATCACGGTTTCCAGGTGAGTGCCTTTGCCTTCGTTGAAGCTCTTCAGGTACGGCAGGGTCTGGAAGTAGTTGGCGTCCAGACGCTTCTGATCGACCTGCACGTTCGGCTGAACGTAGTCGGTGAAGACTTTGATTTCCAGGTCCACGCCTTCTTTGGCGAGGGTTGGCTTGATCAGCTCGAGAATCTCGGCGTGTGGAACCGGGGTCGCGGCAACCACCAGTTTCTCGCCAGCCTGGGCCAGGCCCGCGGTCAGGGCAGCCGCCAGTGCGGTGAACAACAGAACCTTTTTCATGCAGTGTCCTTATCGAAAATCACAGTCGCTTGTGGCGACGGCTTGAACATGAGAGTGCCAGTGAAGTGCTATCGCTGGCGTAAAGCGGACAATACCGGGATTTTTTATTCCCGAACAATAACTTTTATTCAAGTTGATATTCCATTTTGAAATAATCTAGATCTCTGCTCATCGTTGTTCAAACACCGCGCAGCTTGATGATCTGCTCGCCAATCTCATGGGTGAATGACTCCAGAGCGTCCAGCGCATCGCTTCGAAATTTCTGGGCACTGAAACCCTCAGTCAGTGATGGCCAGTAGTCTTGAAGCAATGCGTCGGCTTTGGCAGCGTACTTTTCCGAATTCGCGACCACGATTGCTGATTTGGCAGCGATACCCACCCCACTGGTGACCGTTTTTGCCGTCAACACGTTGTTCAGCCGGCTCTGTAATTTGACCGTGTTTCTCAATGCCTCACTTGCCGTAGAAACAGCGCCGTGTAGACGCCGCCCCACCGCCACCCGCGCTGCCCCTCGCTGTGCAGCCACCACGTCTGCCAGGGAGCCGACACTTTTCGTCAACGCAAAGCCAATGCCTTTACTGCCAATTTTTGCAACCGCGGTGGCCCCCAACGACACCACTCCCAGCGCCAGCGACGAGTAGGTCAATATCTGGGCGCCAAGGCTATCCGGGGCCAGTTCATCGACAACCGCGGAGGCAATTGAAACTGTCGCGGAAATGACCTCCAGGGTTAAAAAGGCCAAGGCGTTGGCCGAGATCGGCACGAGTGGTGCGGTTGCGCCCATGGTCACGACGGTGAGGGCAATCGCGGCGGCGGCCAGGGCGGCAGTCACTCCGATTTTCACCCATCCCAGGGTCGGGATATGCCCGGTGGGATCCTTGAGATTGACCGGATCCCCCAGACAATAGGCATAGGCATTGAGGCCGCCACCCTCAAAGGGGCTCCAACTGTCGGGGCTGTGAAATCGCATCAATCGGGGGTTGTAGGCCCGATACCCCCTGCCGAGCAGGTAACACCCGGTTGAAGGGTCCAGTCGCTCACCCTGAAACCCCAGCAGGGCGCCAAGTCCGCTCGATGCGGGGCGATCACCATAAGGAAGGCAGGACAAAACAGATTCGTCTTGAGATCCAAGACGAGCAAGGGCGGTGCCCTGACCATCCGTGACAAACAAGACAACATCGTCACCTTGCTGCTCGGCCAAGTACTTGCCGTCGCCTGACAACAGACTGCGTCGATGGTTACCCGCCACTTCGCTGCACAGCGCATGTTCGCTATGGAAAAGCCTGATCAACTCTGCGGATTCGGCAGCCACCGCATGCAATTGATCTTCGCCGTCGAATTGATAGTGCGTGCGACTGCCAGCGCTGGCGACACTTTCGAGCCGACTCAGCGTGTCATACCTGAACGTGCGCCCCTGGTTATCATTGAGCAGATTACCGTTGGCATCGTATTCGAAGCTCACTTGCCCGGGCTGATAGTGCGCGTGACTGTGAGTCATTGAACTCAACTGGGTTTTGTCAGGACGATCGTAGGAAAACCTGCACAGGTTCTCCTCCCCATCGAACCCCGTACGCACCGTCAACAGGTTGTCGAGGTAGTCGTAGGTGAACGCCTGAAAATCAATGCGTTTTCCCCAGGCATCGATCGGTGCCTGCGTGCCTTCACAGTCATAGCGCGTCAGACGCCCGCGGCTGTCGTAGGCGAAGGTTTCTGTACGTGACTGCGCACCGGACACCAGCGATCGTTGCTGAAGTTTGTCATCGGCCCCAAACGCTTGAATGACCTCCAGGCGAGATCCGTCGCCGAACTGCGAAATACGCTGAATCTCACGACCGAACTCATCGTGAACCAAGGTGGTCGTCAGCGAACGTTTCGAGGCGGTGTCCTCGACACTCAATGTCAGCAACTGGCCCTGGGCACCGTAGGCGTACTTCGCCAGAACCGGTCCCTGCCGTATTTCCACGGGCCGCGCCGCAGCGTCATGGATGTAAGCAGTTTCTACATCGTTGACATCGATAAAGCTGATGGGCAGCCCATTCAATGAACGGGTAGTGGCAGTGCCGAAGCGGCCTTCGCTGGAGATCCACTCCCGGGACTTTTCTTTGCCCGACCTGGAGTACTCAAACCGGCGCTGAATGGCAGGGCTGGAAGTTTCGACGAGTTGCCCGGTCAATGGATCAAATCGATGCCTGGCTGATTCCGCGTGGCCGCCCATCCGCGCGGTCACTGCCCCGTTGAGCATGGGATCAAGGGCGAACCTGAAAACATCGCCCGCCGCCGTCACTTGCTGCAAAGCTTGAGCGCCACCACCTTCATAGGTCCTGGTTTCGGTTCTGCCGCCGACGGTCGTACGAGTGACACGCAACAAACCGTCGTAAGTCCGGGTGCCCAATACGTAGTCATCGGCACTGATTTCGATTGGATGATCACCCGTGCTCAGGGGGTCATACTTTTTTTTTATCGAAGTGCCATCCGGCAGAATCGTCTCGATCAGACGCCCGTAAAGGTCATAACGGAAGCTCGTTTCGAATCCCGCCTCGTTGGTTTGCGTCAGGCAACGCCCAAGTCCGTCGTAGGTAAAAGTCGCGGTGATAGTGACCGCACCTTCGGAGTCGATGCGTTCTTCCCGGTACGGCTTACCGAACACGTTCAATACAGAACGGGTTTTTCCAGCGCCGTCGAGCCAGCAAGTTCGAGTCAATGAAACCGGGTCAAACACATCGTTTACCGGGACACCGTCAGGACCTACCGTTCTGCATACGCGCCCCCAGCCATCGTGGCTGTAGGTCGTGGTTGACTCGGTGGCCTTGCCCTCGGACCAGTCCTGGCTGACTTCGCTCACCAGTCGCCCAAAATTGTCGTAGTGGGCCTCATAGGTCAGACGTAATGGTCTGTCGGCTGAATCGAAATCCTGAACCTTGATCTTGGTCGTGCGCCCGACCCCGTCGAGCCAAATCTTGCTCAGCACTCCCCGTATGTTGGTGATGCCGATGGTTGCGCCGTCCTCTGACTGGCTTTCGCCGTAGAATTCAGTGATGCGTGACGCGATATCCGTTCCATCGAATGCCGCTGTCTCGCGAACGACACGGTTCAGATTGTCGTACTTCTTCAACAACTCATTGCCGCCCCCATCCCGAAGCTTGACTTCCTGTCCGATAAATCGGTCATGCCAGACATTGCGATCATGCCTTTCACTACCCACGAACAATCGTTGAAGGGTTTTTACCCAATCTCCATCAATTGAATATTTGAATTCGAGACGGCGGTGACCGTTGTGCCCGGTTTGCGAGCGACTCTTGAGGCGTCCGTAAAATGCATCGCTGGCATCATCGATGTACTCGAATCGAGTATCCACGCATGGCTTGTTGTTCCCGCCTTCAAACAACCTTTCGCTTTGAGGCAACAAAAACCGATGACCGCCTTCGCGCAAGGAGGGCAAGTCGATGTAGGAAAAACGGACAATGACTGTCGGCGCCGGGGCAAAATCAGGTGAAGGCGTGACCGATCGCTCCTTCAATGCCGTGATGAAGCCCAGTGAATTGGGGGGGCAACCCTCGGCACCTTCGGCCGGATAATAGACGTAGTTCTCCCGGGCTCCGCTCGGATTGATCTGGGTTAGCAAATTGCCGAATTCATCATAGGTCGTATGGGTGGTTTCGGTTCGGCGCGTGGCGCTCGCGGAAATATCGACATAACTGACGACAGCTGTTTTCTGCAGTTGGAAATGGGCGGGCTGACCGGAGAAGTCCAGACCGTCAACATCGTGATAAACAACCGTTTTTTGCTGAACCTTGCCGTTGGAAATGGATTTTTCCGAGATCATCAGGTGAAAGCGGTTGTAGGTTCTTTCGATGCGACTCAGTTCAACCGCATTAACACCCTCCCCCGCAACCAGGCGTTCGGTGCAGGAGTAGGTGTAAGGTCCTTTGTGCACATGCAGATGGTCCCCGTCCTGCACCCAACGAAGTCCCGATTGATAGCCGAGGAAATTTTTGTCGGAGTATTCATAGACACGGGTGATCGTCGGCAACCCTGTACCCGGCACCAGAACACTGCGCCGCACCGCCGGCAAGGCATTGATCGGCGCCCCGAGCGGCAACCGATGCTTCTGAGGAGCGTACTCGATACGCTCGACACTGCCGCCCGGCGCGCGGACGTCCGTCATGACCAGAAAACCATCGAGTAACTGGTAATCGAATGACCATGCAAGGTGCTCGGCAGAACCGTGATCAAGGGTTATCTGCCGAAGCCAACCATCACGAACCCGCAAAACAAAATTCAAGCGTCTTGGCGGATGATCAGGCCATACGGTAATGCTGGCGGGTTGATCTTTCGTTTCATGACTCAGGGCCACGACGCGTTGTTGCTGATCGTGAATTTCGTGCAGGACGCGACGGCCCCGCACCAACATGTATTTCAGATTGATCGAGCGCCCTTCGTTGGAGAAGACATGTTCGGGCAACCATTCATCATAAGTTTCATCCGGCCTGACCAACCTCTCGATCAGACCGTTTTTATGGCTGACAACCAGGTTGTCGCCGTCGAGCGTGACCCGAGTGTCTTGAAGCTTTTTATCCCGGACGATGAGCTGCCCTCTGCTGATGTAGACACGATAAGAAACTCCGCTAGCAAGGGTCAGCTTACGGGTCTTTCGATTGTAGGAGCTCAAGCCCAATGACCAACCGCGTCCCCAACCGAAATCCGTTGTGCGGAAACTATCGAATGAAATACTGAAGGGTATCAGCGGACCGTTGATATTGTTGGCCACCCACCCCGCGAGATTAATGCTGGTACTATAAGAGCCGGTACGGACGTCCACTCCAGACTGTATAAACTCAGAAAAATTGAACGCGCTGGATTCCACTTCTGGCATAGCTGTACTCATCATCATTCCTTGACGCTGCAGATACAGTAAAGTTAAACAACTTCGATCATCGAAGGGCTTTGGGTGTTCATTGCGACGTCGACTTCATGCCCGTTCCCATACATATCCCGAACAAACATCTTCACCGACAATTGATCATATCGAACTGTGGACTCTCCGCCCTTTCTGGCAAAGTGCATCAAAAAAGTTATTTTGCCTTGCTCATCATGGTAGGTCGCAATTTGATCGGCTGTTTCCCACAATGCCTCCGCGCCGTCATTAGACTTGAGCCCATTAAAATAGCCAACGGCGTAGTACCCGAGATAGTCAGGATGTTCACTGCGTGCCCGCAACACGCCGGTAATCGAGCAATCGACGAATTTTATATGCTGCTGGTCCACTAACAGGTCCAGGACATATCGATCAACCTTGGCAACGTTCTCTGTCGGCTTCCAGTTGGCGGACAGGTGTTTGACCCTGAACTGTTCTTTTCGATAGATCGGCGGTGGCACGGTCCTCAGGCTTATTTCACCGAATTCCGAGGTTTCTTCCGAATAGAACACCTCACCGTCCGAACGGGTAATGGCCGCAATCAGCTTGACGGGGTCGGGTGAGTTGCTGCTGACGTAGAACTCCTTGAGAAAGATGCCTTTCCCCCGCACAACCGGGCCATGCAGTTCACCCGTGTGAGGAAACGGCGCGTACGGCAAACTTCGCTCCAGCATGCACTTCCATACTGGTTCCTCACCGTCTCGAATGGTGTCTATCGGCAGGGCTTTTCCGGAATAGGCATCCAGCAATTGAATGCTGTCGAGCTCGCTTTCGGAAATTCCAACTACCTTTTGCCCTTCGTCGACAGCTTGTACAACTACCATCAATCTCAACTGCTGGTATCCGTTGGCGTAAATTATGTTTCCGCCCGAAGTCGAGAAAACCTGAAGTCGTTTGAGGTCTATCCACTCAGGAGAATCAGCCTCTTGAAAAGACTGGGGCGCCATCTCCGGGTCAGCAGGCATATAACCATCGACAAGGAGATTGATATCTTTCAACTCATCGTCGACACCTGGAGCTATCGCAGCATTATTTCCAACAAACTTCACAGAAAAATCCTTTTTCATATGATATTTAACAATGACGGATATCAATGTATCCAGGGAGAAATAAGAAGATATGTCAAAACCTATCAACCCACAAAACAGAAAATTGTTACAGCTACACTGCAAATAGTACAAAATATAACAGCAAGAATCAGCGCCCATAAAAAAACCAGGCAACCATCAATTGCCCGGCTTCGTTATAACGCCAACAAACGTGCTTATATATTGATGCTTGTGAAATATTCTTTCAGCGCCCGGACTTCAGCGACATCTCCTTGTTGAATAAGTTGATCTATCCATCCTCGTACAAGAACCGCAGATGGACGGACAACCGGCAAATTCAAATGCTCCGGCAAGATCTCGTCGCCGGTACTCACCAACAGCGCAAAGTGGATGACGTTTTCCAGTTCCCGGGTATTGCCCGGCCAACTGTGGCGTTCCAGCACAAGCTGCGCCGCTTCGCTGATCAACGGCACTGGCAAGTCGAGACGCTGGCTGTAGATACCGAGGAAGTATTCGGCCAGCGGCAGGATGTCACCTGTGCGTTCGCGCAGTGCCGGCAGTTCGAGTTGGCCTTCGCTGAGGTAGTGATAAAGGCGTTCATGGAATTTTCCGGCGGCAACCGCCTGGGCCAGATCGATGCTGGTGGCCGCCACCAGACGCACATCCACCGGGCTCGGCTGAAGGGCTCCGACGCGGGTGACTTCGTGGTTCTCCAGGGCAGCGAGCAATTTGGTCTGGATCGGCAGCGGCAGGTCGCCGATTTCGTCCAGGTACAGCGTGCCGCCATTGGCCGAACCGAACCACCCGGCGCGGCTGCTCGCCGAGCCGCTGTAGCTGCCCGCCGCATAGCCGAACAATTCGGCGTCGGCGTAGGTCGGGCTGATGGCGCCGCAGTTAACCGACACGAATAACCCGCCGCGATCACTGGCGCGGTGGATATGGCGGGCCAGCAACTCTTTGCCGGTGCCGGTTTCGCCACGGATAAGCACTGACACTGAACGCGTGGCCAGTTGCTCAAGGTCTTCACGTAATTGTCGTGAACGCGGATCGACAAACACCAGCGCCTTGGCGCGGATGCTCAGGGGACTTTTTTCCGCATCGGGAAAGGTCAGCAGCGGCTGGCCGAAGGTTTCAAAGCTCATGGCAGACTCCCGCCCAAAACCGCCGGGAGACGGGGGCGTTAAATAAAGAAAGTGTTCAAGCGCGGCGCAGGGCGTGGTGTTCCATGCGGTTTTGCAGTCGATAGAGGTAGGCAAAACCTTGCTCCCAACGCTGGTGACCGGACTTCACGTTGATGTGCCCTGCCCCCGACAGAATCCCCGCCTCGGCACCCCAGTTACGCGCCAGCTCCAGGGCCCGCGGTGCACTGACGGCGCTGTCGTTGTCGGAGCTGACAACCTGGCTGGGGAACGGCAGCAGATCCGTCGGTATCGGTGCGAAGTTGCGCAACGCCGGCGCGCAAGCCGGGCGTTCGACATCTGCCGGTGCGACGAGCAAGGCGCCGCGCACTTGACGCAAAAACTGCACGGGGGCACTCGCGGCCCAATGGGCGACGGTGATGCAACCCAGGCTGTGGGCAATGAGAATCACCGGCGTGCTGTCGGCGGCAATCGCCTCGGCCAGCGCCGCGACCCAGTCTTCACGGCGCGGCGTCAACCAGTCGGCCTGTTCCACCCGTGCGCTATTCGGCAGGCTGTTCTGCCAGTGGCTTTGCCAATGATCTTCTGGCGATCCTTGCCAGCCCGGCACAATCAGGTAGCGAATTGATTCGTTGCGCATGGGGGAGCTCTCCTGCTGCGTGTCTGTTCCAGGTCGAGTATAGGGAGAGGATTTATATTCGTTAAGGAATAAGAAGCTATTTATTAAGACCTATATCGAATATAAAACACTTAACCTGTGGGAGCGAGCTTGCTCGCGATAGGGTCCGGACATTCAACATCGATGTCGTTTGATCCACCGCCATCGCGAGCAAGCTCGCTCCCACAGGGGTACCGCGGCGTTGCGAAAATCGAGGCATAAAAAAAGGGCCGCACCCTGCCAAGGAGACGGCCCCGGAAAACGAAAATCCGTTAACGCGCAGTAATCACCGACAGCCTGGTAATCCCTGCCCGTTCAATCGACGCCATGGCCCGTGCCACTTCGCCGTAATTCACCCCATCGTCCGCCTGCAACTGCACGCGCACCTCGGGGTCCTTGGCCTTCGCCGACTTGAGGTTGAACTCCAGCAAGTCCGGCTGTATCTCGTCCTTGTTGATAAACAGTTTGCCGGCACCGTCGATGCTCACCACCAACGGGTCTTTCTGCTCCACCGGCGCCACCGCTTCGGTCTTGGGCAGGTTGATCGGAATGGCGTTGGTCAGCAGCGGTGCGGTGACGATGAACACCACCAGCAACACCAGCATCACATCCACCAGCGGCGTCACGTTGATCTCACTGAGCACCTCATCGGTGTCTTGCGTGGAGAAGGCCATATCAGGACGCCTCCTTCACTTTCTGCACGCTGCCCTGGGCCGCCACTTTGTGCGCCGTCGGGTGGATCAGCACACGGAACGAACTCTTCTGCGCCAGGCTGTAGAAGTCGTGGGCGAAGTCATCCAGGTCCGCCGCCGTCAGTTTTAAACGACGCAAAAAATAGTTGTAAACCAGCACCGCCGGCACCGCGACGGCGATCCCTACGCCGGTGGCGACCAGTGCCGCGCCAATCGGCCCGGCGACCGTTTCAAGGCTTGCCGAGCCCGCCGCGCTGATGCCTTTCAACGCTTCCATGATTCCCCACACCGTGCCGAACAAACCAATGAACGGCGAGGTGCTGCCAATGCTCGCGAGTACCGCCAACCCGGTTTCCAGCGACCGGCGCTCGCGCACGATCTGCTGTCGCAAGGCACGCTCCAGACGATCCTGATGATTGATCGCCTGGCTCAAGTCCGCCGCCTGCGGCGCCTCGCCCACCTGGATGGCCGCATAACCGGCCTGTGCAACCCGGGCTGCCGCTCCGGGCCGGGTTTCGCTCAGCTCGGCCGCCGAGTTGAGACTCGAAGCGGCCCAGAACTGTTGATGAAACTTTCGATCCTGTGCCTTGAGGCGACCGAACTGCACGCCCTTGAGCAATGCCAGACCCCAGGTCGCGACGGAAAAAACCACCAGCAGCCAGATCACCGCGCTTTCGATGGATTCAAGTGGAGATGCCAGTAACGTCATGATGTATTCCTCGTGTAAACGTTTCGCGCGAATTTGGTTTCGGTTTAATGAATCTTGAAATCGATGGGCACGCTGACCCAACCGTCCTGGGCGACATCACCCTGCTTGGCCGGCACGAAACTCCAGCGCTTCACCGCGTTCAGCGCTGCTTCGTCCAACGCATCGCGGCCGCTGCTTTTCTGGATCTGGACCTCGCCGGGCTTGCCGCTGGCCAGCACATGCACGCGCAACAGTACCGTGCCTTCCCAGCCACGACGCTGGGCCAGCGAGGGGTATTCCGGTGCCGGGTTTTTCAAGTAGCCCGCGTTCGCTGAAGCAGGTGTCACGGGAGCTGGGGCCGGGGGAGCAGGTGGCGCAGGAGCCGCTACGGGCGCTGCCGGTTTCGGCGGCGCGGGTGGTTGCTCAACGGCCTTGGGCGCCGGTTTCGGTATCGGCTTGGCAACCGGTTTGGGCTTGGGAACCGGCTTCGGTGGCGGCGGCTTCACAGCCAGTTCGTCTTCCACGGGCGCAGGCGGCTCAACCACTGGCTGGACAGGTTGCGGTGGCAGCGGCTCGACCACCGGTGGCGCCGGACGCGAGAACTCGATGGTCATCGGCGGAATCTGCGGTGGCACGATGGGCAGCACGGTGGTCGGTTGCTGATTAACCCAATAGATCACCGCGCCATGCACCAGCAACGCCAGCAAGCCCAGCACGATCGTTTCCCGTCGGCGAAGGACGCCTTGTGGCGCGCGCTGCAAACGCAACTGGCCCAAGGGCACCCGGTGCGGTCGGCCGAGGTCAACCAGCTCACCACCGGGTGCCTGGCGCCACAGCACTTCATGTGCACCGGCGGCGGTCTGGACATTGCCCATTGTTTAACTCCCTGCGGTCTCTTTGCGGATTACCGGAACGTCGTGCTGAACATCCCCCCGACGACGTCCTGGTAGAGCAATCATTGGCTTGAACGCTTAGCTCTGAAAGTAATGTTTAAACTTATGTTTAGACCTTTAGTGAATATATAAAACCATCACCCACCGCCAGAGCCCGCCGTTCAAGGGCTCCGGCGTAGTGGAAAAAAACCGATGCCTTGCCCGCATTGAAAGTATTCATCCAAGGCATGGTTTTTCGCCGTCAGAAGTCATATCGACCGGTCACGCCCAGCGTCCGCGGTGTGCCGAGCAGGCCTTCATAACCGCCATTGGCGGCCGTCCACAGCGTCGTGTAGTAGGTTTTGTCGAAGGCGTTTTTCAGCCACAGCGAAACGTCCCACTGCCCCTGGTTGAAGTCGCCGCGAAGGCCGGTGGACAGGTTGACCACCGCATAACTCGGAATCTGCCCGAAGTCGGAATCTTCCACCGTGCCCACCGCTTTGGAGCGGAACGCATAGCTGGCGGTGACGTACTCTTCGAAGCCGTTGCTCAGGTTCCATTTGTATTCGCCATTGGCGTTGCCGATCCATTTCGAAGCACCGACCACTTGATGGCCGCTGAGGTCGCAGGACGCTGGAGCGCCCGGCGCCAGGCTGACTTCCGGCGGGCACGGCGCGTCCTTGTAGGAGAGGTAGCTGACGTCGTTGTACGAGCCGTTGATGTTCAGCGTCAGGCCACGCAGCGGGATCAGGGTGCTTTCGAACTCCACGCCACGGGAGCGCACGGAGCCGGCGTTCGTCAGGTATTGCACGCGATTGATGGCGTCGTAGGCGTTGGTCTGATAGCCGTTGACCTGGGTCCAGAACAGGTTGGCATTGAGTTGCAGGCGACGGTCCCACAGGGTGCTCTTGAAACCGAGCTCGGCGTTATTGGCGCGCTCGGTGCCGATCAGCAGCGAGTCGGCGCCGGCAACCGCTGCCGTGCCTACCGCCAGATTGACCCCGCCGGATTTTTCGCCATGGGACAAGGTGGCGTATGTGAGCAGGTCGTCGGTGATGCGGTAGCTGAGGTTCAACAGACCCGAAGGGCTGGAGCTGTACTGATTCAGATCGCCGGAATCGAAAGCCCCGGCACGACCGCGCCGTGCTGCGGCGGCCGCACCGGTTACCGCAACGCCACCGACCGGTGCCTCGCGCGTGACATTGGCGTTTTTCTCTTCATAGGTGCCACGTAGCCCGGCGGTGAAATCCAGGCGTTCGGTCAAGTGCCAGGTGCCTTGGGCGAACAGCGCAAAGCTGTTGGTTTCGATATGACCGTTGCCGACGCTGTCGACGTTGTTCAGTGCACCGTTGGGGGTGCCGCTCCAGATGTCCGCTTGCGGTCCGTAGAAGGTGAAGGATTTGTTGTCCAGGTCGGAACCGAAGTAGTAGGCGCCGAGCACGTAATCGAAGAATCCACCGGTAGGCGACGCCAGGCGAAACTCCTGAGAGTACTGCTTATCCTCCACCGAAACGCCAGCGTTGTGGAAGGCGGATACGTTCAGACCATCATCGTTGCGCGGGGTGAAATTCCACCAGCGATAGGAGCTGATAGAGGTCAGGGTGAAGTCGCTTGGCAGCGTCCAGTTGGCCTCGACCGAAGTACCGCCCTGATGCACGGTGACGTGCTGTTCGTTGTTCAGGTTGACCTTGCGGTGCGTGCCGTCGACCAGTGTCGCGCCCGCCGCGTTGGCCCGGGTCTGATACAGGTTGGTGCCATTGATGGTTGGGCCGGTGTTGTACAACACACGTGTGCCGGCGCTGGAATCTTCCTCGTTGTAGTCGCCGATCCAGCGCAAGTTGAACGACTCGTTAGGCTTGAACAGCAACTGCCCACGGAAGCCTTCGCGGGAGCCACCGTTCAAATCGTGGCCGTCGAATTCATTCTTGATGTCACCGTCGCTGCGGGTGCGATACGCGGAAAAACGTCCCGCCAGTTCGTCATTCAGCGGGCCGGAAATCGTGCCCTTGGTCTGGAAGTAGCCGTCCTCGCCCACCGAAGATTCGATGCTGCGTTCAGGGGTAAAGGTCGGCGCGCGGGTGCTGATGTTGATCACGCCGGCGGTGGTGTTCTTGCCGAACAAGGTGCCTTGCGGACCACGCAGCACTTCGAGCTGCTCGATGTCCATCAGGTCGAATACGGCCATGCCGGGGCGGCCGAGGTAAACGTTGTCGATGTACAGGCCGACACTGCCTTCCAGGCCATCGCTGGCCGGGTTGTTGCCCAGGCCACGGATCGACACGCTGGATTGGCGCGCATGCATGTAGGCGACGTTGACGCTCGGCACCAGTTGCTGCAGATCCTGGATGCGATAGACCCGCTGGGTTTCCAGAGTCTGGCCGCTGACCACGCTCATCGGCGTCGGCACATCCTGAGAACTTTCTTCGCGGCGGCGAGTGGTGACCGTCACGGTTTCCAATTGCGCGCTGTCGGCCGTGGCGGCCTTGGCCGGAATGGATTCCGGGGTGGCGCTGTCGGCTGCATAGCCTTGGGTCCAACCGGCGCTGCCTGCCAGCAACAAGGCCAGTGGCAGGCGTTTGAGCCGTTGGGGTGAAGAGGTTGAAGCGAGGTGCAACGGACTCATAAGGCGGGGTTCCCGATCAAAGTAAATGCTGTGTTGCTTGCCAGGCCGCCATCGCGAGCAAGCTCGCTCCCACACTGATCCTGTGAACTCCGAAGATCCCCTGTGGGAGCGAGCTTGCTCGCGATAGCGTCAGTTCAGACGCCGTCGATATCCGGCCCTTTCACGGTCTGGCTGACCTGCCCGTTCACCCCCACCGGCACTTCCCCCTTGAGCGTCACCCGGCGCACGATGCGATCCTGGGTCCCGTAGTCATCCACTGCGTAATGCTGGGTGGAGCGGTTGTCCCAGATCGCCACATCACCGGCCTTCCAGCGCCAGCGCACGATGTTTTCCTGGCGGCTCACATGGCTCTGCAACAGACCGAACAGGTGCGCCGAATCGGCCTGGGAATAACCCTTGATGCGTTTGACGAAATGCCCCAGCAACAGGCTCTTCTCACCGCTGACCGGGTGCACGCGGACCACCGGGTGCTCGGTCTCGTACACGGTCGAGGTGAAGATCTTGCGATAGCGCTCCAGCTTCTCGGCCGAAACATCAGGCCTGGTGCCGGCGTAGTCGTATTCGTTGCTGTGCACGGCGACCAGCTTGTCGGCCAGCTCACGCAGCTCCACCGACAACCCGTCATAGGCAGTGGCGGTGTTGGCCCACAGGGTGTCGCCGCCGAAAGCCGGGGCCACCACCGAGCGCAGGATCGAGGCTTTTGGGTAGGCTTCGACGAAGGTCACATCGGTGTGCCAAGAGCTGGCTCGCTGGCCTTCGGCACCGTCCAGTTCCAGAAGAAAACGCGTGCCTTCGCGCACTGGTACGGTCGGGTGTGCCACCGGTTCGCCGAGCAGGTGGGCGAACGCCTCCTGGCGTTGGTCGTCGAGCTGGGTCTGCTCGCGAAAGAAGATCACTTTGTATTGCAGCAGTGCCTGTTGAATGGCTTCAACAGTGGCGGCATCCAGCTCGCCCGAAAGCTGTACGCCACGGATTTCGGCACCGATGCGGCCGGCCACCGGATGGATTTCAAGCGCGTGAACAGCGGGTTGTACTGCGAAAGCGGCATTGCTCATGGGTAGACCCTCATCAGACTGCTTGCGGTTGAACCGGCCGCGAAACACTGCTCTATCTATATTCTATTTAGATCTAATAGATATCTACATGCTTCGTTGACGGAATAAGAGGTTGCATTTAAAACCTCAGTCAACCCTCGTCGCAAATGCCTTCGAGCTATTTTTAGGATGCCGGAAAAGCATATGGATCTTCGCCAGTTGCGTTACTTCATCGCCCTCGACGAACACCGCAGTTTCGTGCGCGCGGCCGAGGCCATGGGCATTACCCAGCCGGCCTTCAGCCGCAGCATTCAGGGGCTCGAACACGAGTTCGGCTGCGTCCTGGTGGACCGTGGCAACAAGGATTTGCGCCCCACCCCTGAAGGCCTGGTGGTGCTGCAACATGCCCGCAGCCTGGTGCAGGGTGCTGCGCTGCTCAGCTGCGAAGTGACGCAGATGACCAAGCTCGATGCCGGTGAACTGCGCTTCGGTTGCGGCCCGGCACCGGCGGTGAAACTGGTACCGGATGCGGTGGCGCAGTTCATCAACGCGCACCCGAAAGTGCGCACCTGTTTCGAGGTGGATAACTGGGAGAAACTCAGCCGCGCCCTGAGCCGTGAAGAGATCGAATTTTTCATCGCCGACATCCGCCATTTCGAGTCCGATCCGAACTTCCAGACCCAGGCTCTGACGCCCAAGCGCGGCGTGTTTTTCTGCCGGCCAGGGCATCCACTGCTGGCCAAGGAGAGCCTGTCGACCAACGACATGTTCGATTACCCGCTGGCGACTACGAAGATCCCGCCGGGCATTCGCAAACTGCTGGCGAACCTCAGTGGCCGGGTGGATTTTTCACCGACCATCGAGACCGAACATTTTCCGGCGCTGGTGAAAGTGGTGCTGCAATCCAACGCCATCGGCGTGGGGACTGAAGAAGCGTTTGTTGAAGACATTGCCCAGGGCTCGCTGGTGCTGCTGCACTGGCGCAACCTGCCGCAGAACATAGAGAGCATGAACGCACGGTGCGGGATCGTCAGCCGCACCGGGTTCCGGTTGTCACCGGCGGCGCGGGCGATGATCGAAACGTTGGTGGCGGTGGACAGGCAGCAGATGCCCGTTGCGGTTTAGGGCCTCATCGCGAGCAAGCTCGCTCCCACAGGGGATCTCCAGTGTTCACACGGTCAGTGTGGGAGCGAGCTTGCTCGCGATGAGGCCAATGAATTCACTAAAGATTCAGAGCTTCGCAGCAGCCAACTCCGGCGCCACCCAATCACTGACCTTGAACGACTTGCGAATCAGCTTCTGCTGCGAAGCCAGGTCCACGGCATCCTGCAATTTGCCGAGGAACACCGGGTCAAGCGTCGAGGGGAACACCTCGCTCAGTTTCTGATCCTTCAGGTCCTGTGTGAGGATCACCGCCGGATAACTCGCCAGCCCCGACACCAACTGAATGTAGGCGTCCTTGTTGCTGTCCTGGGTCAGCCACTCCACGGCCTGCTGTTGGGCCTTGAGCAATTTCGCCACCGCCTCCGGATGCGCATCGACAAACTTTCCAGTCCCTATCAGCACCGCCTGCACGCTGCCCGCACCGCCCAGGTCCTTGGTATTTAGCGGTAACTCGGCCAGCCCCTTGGCTTGCAACGCCGTCAGCCCGGAACCGCCCCACGAGGCATCGATCTGCTTCGCCGCCAGCGCCGCGACCGCCGCGTTGAAGTCGAGGTTGATGACTTTCACATCCTTCTCGCTCAACCCCTGGCTAGCCAGCGCCGCGTCAAAGGACAGCTGGCTGGCGGTGCCACGGAAGATGGCCACGCGTTTGCCCTTGAGGTCCTGCAGGGTCTTGATCCCTGAACCCGGCACCACGCCGAGGTAATGCTTCACCCCGCGCGCCGAGGCGCTGAGCAGTCGCGTATCCAGACCATTGGACTTGCCGATGATGGCCGCCAGATCGCCGAGGTAGGCCAGGTCCACTTGACCGTTGGCGAACGCCTCGTTGATCACCGGGCCTGCGCCCTTGAAGAAGCTCCACTGAATCTTGATGCCTTGATCGGCGAAAGCCTTTTCGAAGATCTGTTGATCACGCAGCACATCCACGACACCGCCACCACTGTGCTGGGTACCGGCACTCAGGTCCGGCACGGCGATGCGGATTTCCTTGAGTTCACCAGCGTTGGCCGTGAAAGCCAGCAGACCCGCCAGGGCCGGTGCGGCGAACAGACTGATGACACGTTTGAAGGGAAGGTTCATGGGTGCGGCTCCTTGAGGCAACGGGCGTTGAGGAGCCGAAAGTAGGCCCAAGTAGAACCAACACTTAAATACTATAAATTCACATTTTTAGACTATTTGGATCTATATCAAGGCCTGCGGACCTCTCCGTGGCGTATGCCTTGGCAGCATCAAAAATATTCTTCGAATGCATTGGATGCAGTGGCTTATGGAGGCCTTAAATGGTTTCGCTTATCTCTCAATAGCATTGATTTTAATTTTTATAGATCAATTTTGCATACGCCTTGGACCCTGTGGGAGCGGGCTTGCTCGCGATAGCGGTGTGTCATCCAGCACATGAGTCGCCTGACATGCCCTCATCGCGAGCAAGCTCGCTCCCACAAAAAAGCAGGCCTGTATTGCAACCCGACAACGGAGGTCACCCATGGCCCGTGTTTCTCTTCTGAGCCTACCGCTGGCCGCACCTCGGCTTGATGGTCGACGGCGTTGGCCGACGCTGAGCCAGCGGCTCTTGCCCTGGCTATTACCCCTCAGCCTGTTTGCGCTCTGGTGGCTCGCCAGCCGCAATCACTGGATGAGCGAGCAGATCCTGCCGGCGCCAACCCTGGTCTGGAACAGCGCACTGGAACTGTCCCAAGGCGAGTTGTGGAGCCATTTGTGGATCAGCCTGCAACGCTTGTTCTGGGGGCTGCTGGCAGGGATCAGCGCAGGCGCTGTTCTGGGTGCCGCACTGGGCTTCAGTCGTCGACTGGAGCGTCTGGTATTTCCAACCTTCGCCGGGTTGGCGCAAGTTCCGACCCTGGCCTGGATTCCATTGTTCATGGTGTTTTTCGGCATTGGCGAAGTGCTGAAACTGGTGGTGCTGATCAAGGCCATCGTGGTGCCGGTGACCCTGCACACACTGGTCGGTGTGCGCGATGCACAACCAAAACTGCGCGAAGCCGCCGCCGTGTTGCGCCTGCCCAGGCACCTGTTGATCCGACGCCTGGTGCTGCCTGCCGCACTGCCGGCATTCATGGCCGGTGTGCGCCTCGCACTGGCCGCCGGCTGGACTTCACTGCTCGCTGTTGAACTGCTCGCTTCCAGTGAAGGCATCGGCTACCTGATGGTCTGGGCCCGGCAGCTGTTCATGCTCGACATCGTGTTCGTGTGCATTGTGGTGATCGGTTTGATCGGTGTGGCGATGGATCGCGGCATCGGTTTGCTGGATAGGAAACTGGTGCACTGGCCGCACCCGGCCACGGCCGAAATCCGTCGCGGGCCGCGTTATCAAGGTTGGCAGCGATTGCAACCGTGGCTGCTGCCACTGGCGCTTCTGGCGTTGTGGCAACTGACCTCGGATCAGCAATGGATCGACGCGAACATTCTGGTCAGCCCGCTGGCCGTCCTGCAGACCACTCGGGATGGTTTGCTCGACGGCACATTGCTTGGTGGCATGGCCCTGAGCCTGGGCCGAACCCTTGGCGGGTTGCTGCTCGGTGGCGGGCTCGGGTTTGCCTTGGGATTGCTGCTGGGGTTGTCGCGCACCAGTGAACGCGTGCTCGGCCCAACCCTCGCCGCCATCCGTCAGATCGCCATATTCGCCTGGGTGCCACTGCTCACCGCGTGGTTCGGCCTGGGGGAATTGGCCAAGTGGGTGTTCGTTGCCCTCGCCGCCTTTTTCCCGCTGTTTATCGCCACCCAACGCAGCGTCGCCCACCTCTCGCCGCAACTGAACGAGGCCGCGCAGGTGTTGCGCCTGAGTCTGCGTCAGCGCCTGGTTCGACTGGTACTACCGGGCGCGGCACCGGGAATTTTTGCAGGGCTTCGGCTGAGCCTTATCTACGCCTGGCTCGGCACCATTGGCGCTGAATACTTCATGCCGTCCAACGGCGGCATCGGCAGCCAGATGATCGGCGCCCAGCAACTGCTGCGCATGGACCTGATCATGGCCGGCATGCTGCTGGTGGGCCTGACCGGCGCCCTGCTCAACCTCATTGGCCAACGCCTGGAAATCCGCGTCACTCGCTGGAGACACGCATGAACGCACCGATTGTCAGCTTCAATCACGTGGGCAAAACCTTCGACGTCGACGGCTTCACACTTGAGGCCATTCGCGAATTCAACCTGGACATCGCCGAGGGCGAGTTCGTCGCCATTGTCGGTTCCAGCGGCTGCGGCAAATCCACTTTGCTGCGGCTGCTGGTGGGCCTCGATACGCAGTTCCGCGGGCAAATCAGCGTGGACGGAAAAGCCGTCACCGACATCGGCGGCGAGCGCGGCATCGTCTTTCAGGAGCATCGCTTGTTCCCGTGGCTGAGCGTGGCCGACAACATCGGCCTGGGCCTGGTCAACGAGCCATTGAGCGCTGCGCAAAAGCACAGGCGCATCCATGATTTCATCGAACTGGTGGGCCTGGGCGACTTCGCCCGCGCCTATCCGCACCAGCTCTCCGGCGGCATGGCCCAGCGCGTGGCCATTGCTCGCGGCCTGGTGGCCAGCCCACGGATTCTGCTGCTGGACGAACCCTTCGGCGCCCTCGATGCACTGACCCGCCAGCAGATGCAGGACGAACTGTTGGCGATCCGCACCCGGGCAAAAATCACCACCGTGCTGGTCACCCACGATGTCGAGGAAGCGATCTTCCTCGCCGACCGTGTCGTGGTGATGGAGCCGCGTCCGGGGCGGATCAAACAAGTGGTCGACATTGCCCTGCCCCATCCGCGCCAGCGCAGCAGTTTCGACTTCCACCAGTTACGCGAGGAACTGCTTCACGAACTCACCAGCGACGATCACTACCAGCCCCCCGTGCCGGTGCAGGTCCGCGATCTGCCGTTGTCCTTCATTGCCTACTGAAAAAGGAAATTCTTGATGCCGCAACGTCCCAACTTTCTAGTGATCCTGGCCGATGACCTGGGCTTTTCCGACATCGGCGCCTTCGGTGGCGAAATCAACACGCCGAACCTCGATGCACTGGCCAACAATGGCCTGCGCTTGACCGACTTCCACACCGCACCGACCTGCTCGCCGACCCGTTCGATGTTGCTCACCGGTACCGATCACCACATCGCCGGCATCGGCACCATGGCCGAAGCATTGACCCCCGACCTGATCGGCAAACCGGGTTACGAAGGACACCTGAACGACCGCGTGGTCGCCCTGCCCGAGCTGCTGCGCGAGGCCGGTTACCAGACATTGATGAGCGGTAAATGGCACCTGGGCCTGACCGCAGAGCTGGCGCCTCACGCCCGGGGTTTCGAGCGTTCGTTTTCGCTGTTGCCCGGCGCGGCCAACCATTACGGCTTCGAGCCGACCTACGATGAAACGACGCCACGGCTGCTGAAATCCACCCCGGCGCTGTACATCGAAGACGACCAATTCATCGATGAACTGCCGAAGGATTTTTATTCCTCCGATGCCTTTGGCGACAAGCTGCTGCAATACCTCAAGGAGCGCGACCAGACCCGGCCGTTCTTCGCCTACCTGCCGTTTTCCGCGCCCCACTGGCCGCTGCAGGCGCCGGCCGAGGTGGTGGAAAAATACCGCGGGCGCTATGACGCCGGCCCTGAAGTACTGCGACTAGAGCGTCTGGAAAAACTCAAAAAACTGGGGCTGATCGAGGCCGATGTCGAGCCGCATCCATTGATCCAGTTGACTGCACAATGGGATGCCCTGAACGACGAGCAACGTCAGATCTCCGCGCGGGCCATGGAGGTTTATGCGGCGATGGTCGAGCGCATGGACTGGAACATCGGGCGGGTCGTCGATTACTTGCGCCAGCAAGGGCAACTGGACAACACCTTCATCCTGTTCATGTCCGATAACGGTGCCGAAGGGGCGTTGCTGGAGGCCTTTCCGAAATTCGGCCCGCAGTTGCTGACCTATCTCAACCAGCATTACGACAACAGCCTGGACAACATCGGTCGCGCCAACTCCTACGTCTGGTACGGGCCGAACTGGGCGCAAGTGGCGACCGCGCCGTCGCGGCTGTTCAAAGCCTTCACGACCGAAGGCGGGATACGTGTTCCGGCGCTGGTGCACTACCCGCAGCTGCCGCTCAAGGGCCAGATCAGCCATGGGTTTGGCACGGTGATGGACATCACGCCGACCATTCTTGATCTGGCCGGTGTGCGTCATCCAGGCAAGCAGTGGCACGACAAACCCGTGGCGGAAGTTCGAGGCAAGTCGTGGCTTGGGTTCTTGTCGGGCGAGACGGCGCAAGTGCATGACGAGCACACCGTCACCGGTTGGGAATTGTTCGGGCGACGGGCGATTCGGCAAGGGCAATGGAAGGCGGTTTACATCCCGGGACCGGTGGGGCCGGCGACCTGGCAGTTGTATGACCTGGGCAATGATCCGGGGGAGATTCATGACCTGGCGTCGAGCCAACCGCAGAAGCTCAGTGCCTTGATCGAACATTGGCAGCGGTATGTGGATGAGACAGGGGTGATCTTGAGTGAGTCGCCGTTTCAGCCGGATTGATATTGCCTGATGCACCGCATTCGCGAGCAAGCCCGCTCCCACACTGGCCGATGTGATGCAAAGATCGCATTCACACCGACACACCCTGTGGGAGCGAGCTTGCTCGCGATGAGGCCTTAACAAACAACCATCAAGCCCGAGCCGTACGCACCTTATCCCCGACCAATTCGTCCTTGCGCTCAAACCGGTTGGCCCGTGCAAACGTACCGAAATCATTGAACCGCACGCCCATCTCGCGCATCACCTTGTGCCCCACCGGCACTGTCAACTGGCGGATGTAGAACGGTTCCTTCACCACAAAGTGATGGATCCCGTGGCTGCTGCCGAAGTTGAAGCAGAACGCCTGCAACGGCCACAGCCACCACGCGTTCAGCACTTGCGTCTGCTGCATCACGTTGCCCGGCTCCACGTCACCGTAGTAGTGCATGTTCGAGCTGATGAAGTGCAGGCAGAACGTGCGCAACACGTTCGGGCCGATGATCACGACCGCCGCGATGTCGATCACCTGCATCACCGACAACGTGGTCGCCGACCACTCGATCGGTGCACCCATCAGATGTGCAACGCCGTTCGCTGCGTGGAAACCGAGAAACACGTACCAGGCGCCCCAATGCATCAGCGCCAGCGGTGCGTAGACCTTCAGGGTGCGCTGGACGATGCTGATCTTTTGCGCCCAGGTCTTGGCCCGCAGCATGCGGATGAACGACGACATCATGTTGTCGCCAATCATCAAGAATCGCGCGATGCCCCATGGTTCGCCGTTGGTAATGGCGCGTTCTTCCATATCGGTTTCAGAGCCCGACACCTTGTGGTGATTGAGGTGCAGATGGCGGCGAATCCACGGATTGATAGTGCTCGGCCGCGCCAGCCACACCAGCCCCATCATCAGGTTGTGCGGCACCTTCTGCTTGCGGAAGTACATGCTGTGGATCAGGTCGTGCTCCAGCTCATGGGTCAACGAGGCAAAAAACGCGTTGAGCAGCAGGCACGCCCACCACGCCATGTGCCCGCTCATGTAGAGCGCCGCTGAGCCGACCATACCAGCGATGGCGAAGGTCAGAATGCCTGCGCCGAGGGCGTCCTGATGCTTGAGAATCGGGTATTGCTCGCGCAGCTCGACGCCTCTGGCCAGCACCACTTCGCGGATATGGGCCGATCGTTGGGCTGCATTCAGTCGTTGGGGGCTTGCAGAAGTACCGCTCATGCTTCCATCCTCTGGTTATTGATGGTTGCATCCTGCCTTGGAAACCTCTGCAAGGCGGTAGCCGAGAACGCCAACCTGTTGACCGGAAGCGCCAATCAGCATGACTGAACCGACCTCCCTCGCCAGCTGGACCCGCGCCCTGCGCAAGCAACTCGATGCCCTGGGCATCGACAGCACCGCCCTGTGCCAGCAAGCGGGGCTCGACCCGCAACTGATGGACGACCCGAACGCGCGCTATCCGCTGTCGGGCACCACGCACCTGTGGAATCTGGCGGTGCAGACCAGCGGTGACCCGGCGATCGGTTTGCGGGTTTCGCGTTTCGTCAGCCCGACCACCTTCCATGCGCTGGGTTATGCGCTGGTGGCCAGCGGCAGCCTGAGGGAAGTGTTCGAGCGCATCGTGCGTTATCACCAGGTGGTCAGTGACGCCCTGGAACTGGAACTGACCCGTGCCGAGGATCGCTACCGTTTCAGCCTGAAAATCCCGGCCGGTAACCCCGCCCCGGCCTTCGAAGCCATCGATGCGTTCATGGCGATTTACGTGCGCACCTGCCGCAATCGCCTGGGTCGCGACTACGCGCCACTGGCGACCTACCTGCGTCGCCCGGAGCCGACGGACGCGCACCAATGGCATAAGGTCTTCCGCTCGCCCATGTACTTCGGCGCCGACGAAGACCGGCTGGAGTTCGCCCTCGTCGACTTCGACAGCCACCTGGATGACGCCAACCCGGAACTGGCCGAACACAATGAAACCGTGCTCAAACGCACCTTGGCACAACTCAAGCCGCTGACCTGGGAGCGCAAGGTTCGCGATGCCATTGAAGAACAACTGCCCGAAGGCGAACCCAGCGCCGAACACATCGCCAAGGCCCTGCACCTGAGCCTGCGCAGCCTGCAACGGCACCTGGCCGATGAAGGCTGCCGGTTCGACACGCTGCTCAACGAAAGCCGCGAAAACCTCGCCCTACTGCACCTGCGCGACCCTCAAGTCTCGCTGAGCGAAATCAGTTACCTGCTCGGGTTTGCTGACACCAGCAGCTTCAGTCGCGCGTTCAAGCGCTGGACCGGGATGACACCGGGGCAGTTTCGGGATGGGTTGCGGTGATTGATCCGGATCCCCTGTGGGAGCGAGCTTGCTCGCGATAGCGGACGGTCAGTCGACACACCTGGAGACTGACACACCGTCATCGCGAGCAAGCTCGCTCCCACAATGGGCCTGCGTAAACAGTTAAATCGAGGCCAGCTCCCGCAATCGCTCGGCATCGAGGATTTCAATTTCGCCGTAACTCAGCCCTATGATCCCCTGCCCCTGCAACTCCTTGAGAATCTGGTTGGTGGTCTGGCGCGACAGCGACAGCATTGAAGCAAGCTGCTCCTGGGGCAGTTGCAGGACGCGGCGCGCAGGAATGGTCTCGCCATAGCCTTCGGCGATCATCAACAAGCGGTGCGCCAGCCGTGCCGGGGCCGGCAACAGGCTCAGTTGTTCGAGGTTGATGAAGGTCATGCGCAACTTCTGGCTCATCAGCAATGCCAGTTGCCGCCAGTGCTGCGGATGCTCGTCGAGCAGCGCCAGCAAGGTGTTCTGGGGAATGTGCAGCAGCGTGCACTGGCCCACGCCGTACGCATCGTGGGTGCGTGGCTGGCCATCGAACAGGCAGATTTCGCCGAACCAGTGCGGCGGCTCCACCAGGCTCAGCAACGCTTCCTTGCCTTGCTCGCTGACGGCACCGACGCGCACCGCGCCTTCAAGCACCGCGTACAGGCCACAGGGCGGATCGCCACGCTTGAACAGCCGCTGGCCCGCAGACAAGCGCCGCAGCCTGGCCGCCGACAGCAGGCTATCCTGTAGGGAAACAGGCAAATGGCTGAACCACTGACCGCTCATCAGGCGTGGACGCCAGACCTGCATATCCATGAAAACTCCTAGAGATTGTCGCCTGGCTGACAGAGTGGGAAATGGCCCCGGGGCATGATCAATCACCCTACAGGAGAACAACAATGAAAAGCCTGGTCGACCACCTCAGTCAATACGCCGCCTACCACCGTGACCCGCGCAACATCGCCTCGCACTTTATCGGCATTCCGCTGATCGTGGTCGCCGTCGCGGTGTTGCTGTCCCGGCCGGAGTGGTCGCTGGGGGGCGTGTGGATCTCACCGGCGGTGCTCGTCTCGCTGGCATCGGCGTGGTTTTACCTGCGCCTGGAGTTGCGCCTGGGCGTGTTGATGACTGTGTTGCTCGGGCTGTCCGTGTGGGCCGGTCATGCGCTGGCGCAGCAAAGCACGCTGGTCTGGCTGGGCAGCGGCGTGGCGATGTTCGTGATCGGTTGGGCGATCCAGTTTGTCGGCCATCACTACGAAGGGCGCAAACCGGCGTTCGTCGATGATGTGACGGGGTTGATTGTCGGGCCGTTGTTTGTGGTGGCCGAGCTGGCGTTCATGCTGGGGATGCGGCATGAACTGAAAGAGCAGATCGAGGCGCGTGCGGGTGGGGTACGGGTCAATCCGAAGCGTGCTGCTGTCTAGATCGCAATCGCGAGCAAGCTCGCTCCCACAGAGGATCTATGGTGCACATAGACCCCCTGTGGGAGCGGGCTTGCTCGCGAAGCTTTTGCTTCAGATGTTGGCGACCTTCTGCCAAACCTTCGGCTTGAAGAACAGCGTCTCTCCCTTCGCCAACCCGATCAGGCTATCGTGATCCTTGACCACTTCGGCTTCGATCAGATCGCTCTGCCCTTCAACCTTCAGCGTCACCCGTGTTGTCGCGCCCAGCGGACGAATGTCCCGCACTTCCGCCGCGTGGTGGTCTTCCAGTTCATGGCGTGACAGCGACACCTCGTGCGGGCGGAACAGTACGTGCCTGTCTTCGCCCAGGTGCAGACGGTTCGAATCACCGAGGAAGTGATAGACGAAATCGCTGGCCGGGTTTTCGTAGACGTCGCCTGGTGAACCGATCTGCTCGATCACCCCCTTGTTCATCACCACGATACGGTCGGCGACTTCCATCGCTTCTTCCTGGTCGTGGGTGACGAACACCGAAGTCAGGTTGATGTCTTCGTGCAGGCGCGCCAACCAGCGACGCAGCTCTTTACGAACCTTGGCGTCGAGGGCGCCGAAAGGTTCGTCGAGCAGCAGCACTTTCGGCTCCACCGCCAGGGCTCGGGCCAGGGCAATGCGCTGACGCTGTCCGCCGGAGAGTTGTTCCGGGTAGCGATCCGACAACCAGTCCAGTTGCACCATGTTCAGCAGTTCGTGGACTTTGGTTGCGATCTGGCTTTCGCTCGGGCGCTGGTTTTTCGGCTTCATGCGCAGGCCGAACGCGACGTTGTCGAACACCGTCATGTGGCGGAACAGGGCGTAGTGCTGGAACACGAAACCGACGTTGCGATCACGCACGTCATGCCCGGAAACGTCTTCACCGTGGAACACAATGTTGCCCTGATCCGGAGTCTCCAAGCCGGCGATGATCCGCAGCAGCGTGGTCTTGCCGCAGCCCGACGGACCGAGCAACGCGACAAGCTCGCCGCTCTGGATGTCCAGGCTGATGTTGTCCAGCGCCTTGAACGCGTGGAAGTTCTTGCTGACATTACGCACTTCGATCGACATGAATTATTCCTCCGCGGCGCTGGCGCGCAGGCGGTTAATACGGTTTTCGCTCCACTGCTTGAGCAGCAGGATGAAGAGCGCCAGGATCAGCAACAGGCTCGCCACGGCGAACGCGGCTACGTGGTTGTATTCGTTGTAGAGGATCTCAACGTGCAACGGCAGGGTGTTGGTCACCCCGCGAATGTGCCCGGAAACCACCGACACCGCACCGAACTCCCCCATGGCCCGCGCGGTACACAACACCACGCCGTAGATCAGGCCCCATTTGATGTTGGGCACGGTGACATGCCAGAACATCTGCCAGCCGTTGGCCCCGAGCAGGCGCGCGGCCTCCTCTTCCTGGGTACCTTGCTCCTGCATCAGCGGGATCAGTTCACGGGCAACGAACGGCACGGTGACGAAGATCGTCGCCAGCACGATGCCCGGCAGGGCGAAGACGATCTGGATGTCGTGGTCCTGCAACCATGGGCCGAACAGGCCTTGGGCGCCGAACATCAGCACATAGACCAGACCGGCGATCACCGGCGACACCGAGAACGGCAGGTCGATCAGTGTCACCAGCATGCTCTTGCCGCGGAACGAGTACTTGCTCACGCACCACGCGGCACTGACACCAAACACCAGGTTCAGCGGCACCGAAATCAACACGGCGATGACCGTGAGTTTCAGCGCCGACAGCGCGTCCGGCTCAAAGATCGCGGTGAAAAACGCCCCGAGGCCGAGCTTCAGCCCTTGGGACACCACGATGAACAGCGGCAGCAACAGGAACAGCGCAAAAATCAGCCAGCCAAGGCCGATCAGGATTCGCCGCGAGGTTGCGCTGCCACGGCGGGCAGCGTTCGAGGAAGCGGCAGCAATAGACGATTGGGACATGGGTGCGCCTCCTTATGGGGTTTCGATGCGCCGCTGCAACAAGTTGATCAGCAGCAACAGGACGAAGGAAACCACCAGCATCAGTACACCAATGGAGGTAGCGCCGGTGTAATCGTATTGGTCGAGCTTGACCATGATCAACAGCGGCAGAATCTCGGTTTTCATCGGCATGTTGCCGGCGATGAAAATCACCGAACCGTACTCGCCGACCCCGCGGGCAAAGGCCAAAGCGAAACCGGTAAGCCATGCCGGAAGCAGTGCCGGCAGCAGGATATGGCGGAAAACCTGTAAGGGTTTTGCACCCAGGCACGCCGCCGCTTCCTCGACTTCACGAGGAATATCCGCCAATACTGGCTGTACGGTACGTACTACGAATGGAAGTGTCACAAAAGTGAGGGCAAGGGTGATGCCCAGAGGGGTGTAGGCGATCTTGAAACCCAGATCCGCCGCAAACTGACCGACCAGACCGGTAGGGGTGTACAACGCCGTCAGCGCAATACCGGCCACCGCCGTGGGCAATGCGAACGGCAAGTCGATCATTGCATCGATCACTTTTCGCCCAGGGAAGGTATAGCGCACTAATACCCAGGCCAGCAGCGTGCCAATGATGCCGTTGATGATCGCGGCACACAGGGCGGTGCCGAAGCTGAGCTTCAACGCGGCCAGCACCCGTGGCGCCGAGATGATTGCCCAGAACTGATCCCAGGTGAGTTGAGCGGCATGCACGAACATCGCCGCCAGTGGTATGAGCACAATCAGGCTGAGGTACACCAAGGTGTAGCCCAGCGTCAGCCCGAAGCCGGGTATGACGGGGGAAATACGACGCGACATAAAAGTCCTTGGTTGAGAACGCACTGAGCCCCGGAGGTGAATCCGGGGCTCGTTGATGGCTATTTAAGATTACTGCGCCTGATAGATCTGGTCGAACACCCCTCCATCGTTGAAGAATTTCGGCTGTGCGACTTTCCAGCCGCCGAAGTCCTTGTCGATGCTCACCAGTTCCAGTTTCGGGAACTGCTGGGCGTACTTGGCGGCCACGTCCTTGTCACGTGGACGATAGAAGTTCTTCGCCGCGATTTCCTGGCCGGCCGGGCTGTACAGGTGCTTGAGGTAGGCTTCGGCGATCTGCCCGTTGCCCTTTTTCTCGGCATTTTTGTCGACTACCGCCACCGGCGGCTCAGCGAGGATCGACAGCGAAGGCACGACGATGTCGAACTTGTCGGCGCCACCCTCTTCTTTCAGGGCCAGGAAGGCTTCGTTTTCCCAGGCCAGCAATACGTCGCCCTGGCCGTTGTTGACGAAGGTAATGGTCGAGCCGCGGGCGCCGGTATCCAGCACTGGCACGTGCTTGAACAGGGTTTGCACGTATTCCTTGGCCTTGGCTTCGTCGCCGCCATTGGCTTTCAGGCCATAGGCCCAGGCCGCGAGGAAGTTCCAGCGCGCACCGCCGGAGGTTTTCGGATTCGGTGTGATCACCGAGACATCATTCTTGATCAGGTCGCCCCAGTCCTTGATGCCTTTAGGGTTGCCCTTGCGCACCAGGAACACGATGGTCGAGGTGTAAGGCGTGCTGGCGTCCGGCAGGCGCTTTTGCCAGTCCGCCGGCAGGGACTTGCCAAGCTTGGCGATTTCGTCGATATCGCCGGCCAGGGCCAGGGTCACGACGTCGGCACGCAGGCCATCGATCACCGCCCGACCCTGCTTGCCCGAACCGCCGTGGGATTGCTGGATTTTCACGGAGTCACCGGCGTGGTCCTTTTGCCAGAACTTGATGAATTCGGCGTTGTAGTCCTGATACAGCTCGCGGGTCGGGTCGTACGACACGTTGAGCAGCTCATAGTCCTTGGCAACGGCGGAACCGGCAAAAAGGGCGCTGGCCAGGGCGGCCAAAGCGAAATGACGAATCGACGACATGGTGAAAGCTCCTGGAATTCTTGGTTTGTTGGCTTTTTCTTATGGGATATCGCGTTGCCTGATTCGCCTCAGCCCGACTTGTTGCCCGGCTGCTGCAAACGGAATTTTTCCTTGCGTTCGATCTGCACCACCTGGGCGTTGTGCACAGTGATTTCCACGGCGCCAAAGCGCAGATCGCGCAGGGCACTCTGGATTTCACGCAGGATGGTGGCTTCGTCTTGACCGTCGACGCTACGCAGGGATGCGCTCATATTGCTGCTCCTTCAACTGAGAGGTTGCCTCGCAGTGTCGGCACTGCTTGCGGCTTGAGAGCAATACTAGAGAGGTGTAGATATTCTTAAAAAGACTATTTAAGAATGTTTATATAACCAGAAGAGATTAACTGTGGAGACAAGAGCTTGAGGTGAATCACCCTCTTTCAGGCACACCAAAAAAAACCCTGTGGGAGCGAGCTTGCTCGCGATGAGGGAGTGTCAGCCACCAGAAATGTCGACTGATATTCCGCTATCGCGAGCAAGCTCGCTCCCACAGGTTTTGCTCCTACACGATCACCGGCTCATGCATCCAGTCAAGCTGCTCCGCCGGTACCGGCCGCCCGAACCAGTAGCCCTGACCCAGATCGCAATCGTGCTCGAGCAGAAATTCCGCCTGCTCAGCCTGTTCGATCCCCTCGGCATGGACCTGCATGCCCATGCTCTGGGCCAGCGCAATGATCACCCGCGAGATCGCCGCATCATCCTCATCCCACGGCAATCCGGCGACGAAGCCCTGGTCGATTTTCAACTTCTGCACCGGCAGACGCTTGAGTCGCAGCAACGATGAATAACCCGTGCCAAAGTCGTCGATGGCCAGGCGCACACCCAGCTCGCGCAGGCGATGCATCTGCTCCAGCGCGACTTCCGGGTCTTCCATCACCGCGCTTTCAGTGACTTCCAGCTCGAGAAACGCCGGCTCCAGCCCGGTTTCGCGCAGGACCTGCGCCACCTGCTGATACAGCTCACGACGGGCGAACAGACGCGAAGAAACGTTGACCGCGACGAACGACAGCACCACCCCGTCCTGCTGCCACTGGCACATCTGCCGGCACGCCTGCGCCATGACCCAGGCGTCGATTTCTGCAATCAGACCGGTTCGTTCGGCGACCGGAATGAATTCCGCCGGCGACACCAGGCCCCGCTGCGGGTGCTGCCAACGCACCAGCGCCTCGACGCCGATCAGGCGACGGCTCTTGAGGTCGTGAACCGGCTGGTAATAGACCCGCAGCTCTTGTCGGTCCAGGGCGCGGCGCAATTCGAAGGCGATCTCGACCCGTTGCTGGGCGTGGGCCGTCAGCTCTTCGGTGTACAGGGCATAATCATTGCGCCCCGCGCTCTTGGCCTTGAACAGTGCAGAGTCGGCATTGCGCAGCAGTTGCTCGACGCTCAACGCATCGCTGGGGAACAGGCTGATGCCGATGCTGGTGTTGATGGACAGCTGGTGCCCATCAATAAGGAACGGCTCTTTAAGGCCCTCGATGATCCGCTGGGCCAACGCAGCGGCCTGAACCAGTTGCGGACAGCTTTCGGCAAGTATGGCGAACTCATCCCCGCCCAACCGCGCCAGGGTGACGCCCGGACCGAACATGGCCCCCAGGCGCTCGGCCACAGCCTTGAGCAACTGGTCGCCAATGGTATGCCCGAGGCTGTCGTTGATCATCTTGAAGTGATCGAGATCGATCATCAGCAGCGCGCAGCCACGCTTGTGGACCTGTGCCGAGGCCAGGGCCTGTTCGGCGCGGTCGGTGAACAGCAGGCGGTTCGGCAGGTCGGTCAGCGGATCGTGGTGCGCCAGGTGCATCAGTTCGTGTTCTGAATTCTTGATTGCACTGATGTCGGAAAACACCGCCACATATTGGCTCGGCTGGCCGTAGTCGTCGTGGATCAGGCGGATCGTTTGCCATTGCGGGTAAATCTCGCCGCTTTTGCGCCGGTTCCAGATTTCTCCACTCCACTCCCCGACACTGGCGAGCGTGGCAAACATCACCTGATAGAACTCCGGAGAGTGTCGCCCGGACTTGAACAGGTTGGGCCGCTGCCCCAGCACGTCCTCACACCCGTAACCGGTGATTTCCATTAACGCCCGGTTCACATGGACGATCAGACCTTCCCGATTGGTGACCAGCACGCCTTCGCGGGTGCAGTCGAACACGGCTGCCGCCTGGCGCAAGCGCATGCGGTCGGCATCGCGCTCACGCAGTTTGGCGCCGATACCCAGACACCGCAGCAGCCGCGCCCGGGCAATGAAGATCAACCCGGCACTGAACAGCACCCAGACATAACCGTTGATCAGTTGCCATCGCAATCGCTCGGCAGAGCTATCGAAGAAACTGTTTAATAAATAGCCACTGATCTGCAGCCAAACCACAGAAAGCAGCAGATAGAGCAGCGCTGCACGCAAGGCATCGCGATAGGTGGCAGACATCCGGCGATCCATGTCCCTACAAAAAGGTTGGAATTATAGTTTAAAGACACATCCAGCCACTCTTATCTGAAAGGGTGACTGGTTTTCTGTGTGGGCTTAGTGATAATGCAACGGCTGTTTTTTCTTTATCGAGGGCCCTACAGCCTATGTGGTACGAAGGTTTTCTTGGCTTGTCGCCCTGGTCGCTGGTAGCAGTCACCCTGCTGATGACCCACGTCACGATCATCGCCGTCACGGTCTATCTGCATCGTTACTCGGCTCATCGCTCCCTGGAGCTGAATGGCGGCCTTAAGCATTTCTTCCGTTTCTGGCTGTGGCTGACCACGGCGCAGAACACCCGCGAGTGGACTGCCATCCACCGTAAGCATCACGCCAAATGCGAAACCGTCGATGACCCGCACAGCCCGGTCATCAAGGGTTTGTCCACGGTGCTGCGCAAAGGCGCCGAGCTGTACCGCGCCGAAGCGGAAAACCCCGAGACGCTGCGCATCTATGGCAAGAACTGCCCCGAAGACTGGATCGAGCGCAACCTCTACAGCCGCTTCCCGTTGCTGGGCATCGCGATCATGGGCGTTATCGACCTGCTGCTGTTCGGCACCATCGGCATCACCATCTGGGCCATCCAGATGATGTGGATCCCGGTGTGGGCCGCCGGCGTGGTCAATGGCCTGGGCCATGCCATTGGCTACCGCAACTTCGAATGCCGCGATGCGGCGACCAACCTGGTGCCTTGGGGCATCCTGATTGGGGGCGAAGAACTGCATAACAACCATCACACCTACCCTAACTCGGCAAAACTGTCGGTGAAGAAGTGGGAGTTCGACCTGGGCTGGGCGTGGATTCAAGTCTTCAGCTTCCTGCGCCTGGCCAAGGTTCAACGGGTTGCGCCGATTGCCCATCGCGTCGAAGGCAAGGGCAACCTGGACATGGACACCGCCATGGCGATCCTCAACAACCGCTTCCAGATCATGGCCCAGTACCGCAAATTGGTGATCGGCCCGCTGGTCAAGCAAGAGCTGGAAAAGGTCGATCACTCGGTACGTCACCAGTTCCACCGGGCCAAACGCCTGCTTTCGCGGGAGACCAGCCTGCTGGATGACAAACATCATGTACGCATCCAGAACATGCTCGAGCACAGTCAGGCGCTGAAGGTAATTTACGAAAAACGCCTGGCCCTGCAACAGATCTGGGTCAAGACCAGCTCAAATGGTCACGACATGCTGGCGGCCATCAAGGACTGGGTACACGAAGCCGAAGCCAGCGGGATTCAATCCCTGCGCGACTTCGCCGATCAGTTGAAGACCTACTCCCTGCGCCCTGCCGCCGTCTGAAAAAACCTGTGGGAGCGGGCTTGCTCGCTCCCACATGGTTATGTGGCGTGCCATCAGTACCGCCCGGCGGGAGCAGGCTCCCTCGCCACACAAGGCGGGAACTTCATCCCAAAAGCCCTATCTCAAAGACACTTCGCCATTCCCGGCGGGCTTGGTGTTGGCCGCTGTCGAACGCGCGGCATGCCCTTTGAGATTTGTGTCGATGGCCCCAAAAAACCTGCAAGACTCATCTCCGTCCCATTGGCCCGAGGCCGCGCAGCCCCTGATAGCGCTGATGCACGCCCAACGCGAAGTCGCACGGCTGAGCGAACGCGAACAGTTGTTCAGCACCTTGCTGATGAGCGTCAATGCAGTGCTGTGGGCATTCGATTGGGAAACCCGCAAGGTGCTTTACGTCAGCCCCGCCTATGAACGGATCTTTGGCCGTTCGGCCGATCTACTGCTGGCCGACTGCAATCAATGGTGCGACAGCATTCACCCTGACGACCTGGACTATGCCGAACGCAGCCTTGCCGAAGTACTGGACAAAGGCGCCGTCGAAGACCGCGAGTATCGAGTCATCGCCGCCGAGGGCCAGGTGCGCTGGCTAAGCGACAAATGCTACATCAACCGCCAGCCCGAGCCGGGGCAACCGGTGATCATCGTCGGCATCGCCGAAGACATCACCGACAAGAAGCAGATGGAAACCGAGCTGCATCGCCTGGCCACCATCGATGCGCTGACCCAGAGCAGCAACCGCCGTCATTTCTTCGAATGCGCCCACCGCGCGTTCGCACACACCCGGCAACAGGGCGAGCCGCTGTCGTTTCTGATGCTGGACATTGATAACTTCAAGACGATCAACGACACCTACGGTCACCAGGAAGGCGACAACGTGTTGCAACGCATTGCCGAAAGCGGCCGCGCAGCATTGCGTCGTGGCGACCTGTTCGGGCGTATTGGCGGTGAGGAGTTCGCCGCGGTGTTTCCCGGCTGTACACCGCAAATGGCCCTGCAAGTGGCTGAACGCTTGCAACAACAGATTCAGCGATTGAGTTTCAACCATGAGGGCCAGACGTTCGGCATCACCGTCAGCCAGGGCCTGACCAGCCTGACCGCCGCGGACGAAAACGTGGAAAACCTGTTTTCCCGGGCCGATGCCGCGATGTACCAGGCCAAGCGCGAGGGAAAGAACCGGATTGTCACTGCCTGACAGGATCACCACAGAACCCTGTGGGAGCGAGCTTGCTCGCGATGGCGGACTATCAGTCTACATTGATGTTGTATGTCAGCCCCTCATCGCGAGCAAGCTCGCTCCCACAGGGGTTGGTGGTGTGCTTACTTTTTGCGCAAACGCATCAACTCCGGCAGGCCGATCTTGAGCAACCTCGCCGTCCGGCTCTTCGCCAGCGCCTCGATGCCCTCATGCTCGGTCAAGCGCGCCATCTGCGCCGCCATGTTCATCACCAGCGCTTCGCGCGAGTAAACCCCGCCACCGAGCTGGTAGGCCGCCGCAATCAGTTCGCGCAACTCCAGTGGCAGACGCCAGCGCGTGCGCAGGGCCGAGCCATAGGCCGCGCCAAATTCAACCAGCGCTTCGCCCACTTCCTCCTGCTCGTCCAGTTCGCCACCGGCCTGTTTCCATTCCTGCAAACACCGCAGCAACGCCAGATCGCCGAGACGATGCAACATGCCGGCGCAATAGCAGCGCTCCTGATCCAGATCGAGCAAGCGCGCCAGGGTTCTCGCGTATTCGGCGGTGTGCAGGGACAGATCCCAGTAACGCTCGGCATAGTCGGCCAATTGCGGATCGCTGAGCCGGGCACTGCGCTTGAGCGCCAACCCGAGAATCAGGTTCATGCTCTGCCCGGTGCCCAGGCGATGCAGCGCCTGGGACAGGGTTTGCACAGCGGTGCCGTGGTGCTGGGCCGCGCTGTTGGCGGCGGCGATCAGCACAGCGGTAACCTGCGGATCGGTGCGGATTTCGTCTTCCAGCACCGTCAAATCGAGGCCATTGGGATTGAGGCTGCGCTTGACCGCCACTTGCACGTCGGTCATCAGCGGCGCACCGTCAGCCAATTCCCGTCGACGCTCCAGAAACACCGACAACGTCATGCCCGGTGCCAGCGACGGCACTTCGCACGAGACTTCTTCGCCAGCGTTCAGCAGCAGCCCCTGCAACCGATGGGTCAGGCTTTGCATATTCAGGGGTTTGGTCAGGTACGCGGCCGGCGCCAGCGGCAATGCCTCGCGCACGCTGGCACTGTCGTTGCGACTGCTCATCAGAATGAACGGCATGGGCGGATTGCGTTTGCGCTGACGGATGCTGCGCAGGACGTTAAGGCCATCGACGCCGGGCAACTCCCAGTCGGCGATCACCAGGTCATAGGGGTTGGCGGCCAACAGTTCCAGCGCTTGCTGACCATCGGCGCACAAATCCAGCTGTGCATCGCAGCGTACGTTCAACAACACTTCCTTGAGCAGATCCCGGGACCAAGGGTCGGCCTCGGCGATCAGGACTCTTGGAACGGCGGGTAAAATGACGGTTGTCATACAGCTCTCCCTGGCAATGCGCAAACCTTAGCCAATGCTGGCCATTCGATACAGCGCTAATGGGCGGGATGTGTTTCAAGGGGCATGAAAAAACCCGCCGAAGCGGGTTTTTTGTGGATCAGGTCACACTGGGTGATCAGAGCTCGGAGAAGCACTCTTCGATGATCGCCAGGCCTTTGTCCAGTTGCTCGTCCGGCGAGGTCAGCGGTACCAGAACGCGCAGAACGTTGCCGTAGGTGCCGCAGGACAGCAGGATCAGACCCTTGTCGCGAGCCTTGGCCACAACGGCTGCCACGGCGGTCGGGTTCGGCTTGTGGCTGTCGCCGTTTTCGAACAGCTCGACCGCGATCATCGCGCCCAGGGCACGGACTTCACCGATCACCGGGTACTTGGCCTGGATGGCCTTCAGGCCGGTTACCAGACGCTCGCCAACAGCCTTGCAACGATCCAGCAGGTGTTCTTCTTCGAACACTTCCATCACGGCCAAGGCCGCGGCGCAAGCGATCGGGCTACCGGCGTAGGTGCCGCCCAGGCCGCCTGGAGCGATGGCGTCCATGTATTCGGCCTTGCCGCACACACCGGCCAGCGGGAAGCCGCCAGCGATGGATTTGGCGAAAGTGGTCAGGTCGGCAGCAACGCCCATCTGTTCCATGGCGAAGAAAGTACCGGTACGGCCAGCGCCAGTCTGTACTTCGTCAGCGATCAGCAGGATGCCGTGCTGGTCGCACAGGGCACGCAGACGCTTCATGAATTCTTTCGGAGCGACGTAGAAACCACCTTCGCCCTGAACCGGCTCGATGATGATCGCAGCGATGTCTTTCGGCTCGGCGTCGTTCTTGAAGATGCGTTCGATGGAAGCGATCGAATCGTCGATGCTCACGCCGTGCAGTTCGTTCGGGTACAGCGCGCGGAAGATGCCGCCTGGCATCAGGCCCATGCCGGCCGAGTAAGGCACGACTTTACCGGTCAGGCCCAGGGTCATCATGGTGCGACCGTGGTAGGCGCCGGTGAAGGCGATCACGCCGGCACGGCCAGTGGCGGCACGGGCGATCTTGATGGAGTTTTCCACGGCTTCGGAGCCGGTGGTCACCAGCAGGGTTTTCTTTTCGAAATCACCTGGGACCTTGGCGTTGATTTTTTCGCACACTTCCACGTACGGCTCGTAGGCCAGTACCTGGAAGCAGGTGTGGGTCAGCTTGTTCAGTTGCTCGGTCACGGCGGCGATGACTTTCGGGTGCACGTGGCCGGTGTTCAGTACGGCGATACCGCCGGCGAAGTCGATGAATTCACGACCTTCAACGTCGGTTACGGTCGCGTTCTTCGCGGAATCGGCGAAGATCGGGTGAATCTGGCCAACACCACGTGGAACAGCAGCGGTACGGCGGGCCATCAAAGAAGCGTTAGTCTTGCTCATACATTCCTCATTCACCGCTCATCGGGCGGCGTGGTTCAAGGATAAAGCGACGGGGAGCAACGGCGGCAGCATGCGATGATCGACTGCCACTGCGTTCCTGGCCACCGAGAAAATTCCGGTTTGAAGCGGCGCAAAGGGACAGCGCTCTCGTGCCCTTTGCGCTTGAAGCAATGCTCTTCCGGGGTTAGATGCCCAGGCAGAGGTATTTGATTTCCAGGTAATCTTCGATGCCGTACTTGGAGCCTTCACGGCCCAGGCCCGAGGCCTTGATGCCGCCGAACGGCGCGACTTCGTTGGAGATCAACCCGGTGTTGACGCCGACCATGCCGTATTCCAGGGCTTCAGCCACACGGAACACACGGCCCAGATCACGAGCATAGAAGTACGAGGCCAGACCGAACTCGGTGTCGTTGGACATCGCGATCACGTCGGCTTCGTCTTTGAAACGGAACAGTGGAGCCAATGGACCGAAGGTTTCTTCCTTGGCCACGGCAGCGTTGTTCGGCACGTTGGTCAGGATAGTCGGCTCGAAGAAGTTGCCTTCCATCGGCTTGCCACCCGCCAGCACGGTCGCGCCTTTGCTCAAGGCATCGGCGATGTGTTCTTGCACCTTGGCCACGGCTTTTTCGTCGATCAGCGGGCCAGTGGTAGTGCCTGCTTCCAGACCGTTGCCGATCTTCAGTTTGGCGACAGCCACTTTCAACTTCTCGGCGAATGCGTCGTAAACACCGTCCTGGATGTACAGGCGGTTGGCGCAGACGCAGGTCTGGCCGTTGTTGCGGTATTTGGAAATGATCGCGCCTTCGACGGCCTTATCCAGGTCCGCGTCGTCGAACACGATGAACGGCGCGTTGCCGCCCAGCTCCAGGGACACTTTCTTGATGTCCTTGGCGCATTCGGCCATCAGTTGACGACCGATTTCGGTCGAACCGGTGAAGGACAGCTTGCGCACGATCGGGTTGCTGGTCAGCTCGGTACCGATGTCGCCGGCGCTGCCGGAAACAACGCTGAACACGCCAGCCGGGATGCCGGCACGCTGGGCCAGTTCGGCCAGGGCGAAAGCGGAGTACGGGGTTTGCGAAGCAGGCTTGAGCACCATGGTGCAACCGGCGGCCAGGGCCGGGCCGGCTTTACGGGTGATCATCGCAGCCGGGAAGTTCCACGGGGTGATTGCAGCGGTCACGCCGATTGGCTGCTTGATCACGATCAGGCGCTTGTCTGGCTGGTGGCCCGGAATCACGTCACCGTAGATACGCTTGGCTTCTTCGGCGAACCATTCGATGAAGGAAGCGGCGTAAACGATTTCGCCCTTGGCTTCGGACAATGGCTTGCCTTGTTCCAGGGTCATCAGGCGAGCCAGGTCGTCCTGGTTCTCGATGATCAGTTCGAACCAGCGACGCAGCTTGGTCGCACGCTCTTTGGCGGTCAGTGCACGCCAGGCCGGCAGCGCTTTGTCAGCAGCTTCGATCGCACGGCGGGTTTCGGCAGCGCCCATTTTCGGCACGGTGCCCAGAATTTCGCCCGTTGCCGGGTTGTTGACCTTGATCGTCTGACCATTGTCCGCATCGACCCACGCGCCATCGATGAAGGCTTGCTGGCGGAACAACTGGGTGTCTTTAAGCTGCATGTCGGCTTTCCTTAACAGCACCGCAACGAATGCGGAGCAAATTATGATTGTAGAAAGGCGCCTCGATAGGCTGCCGTCAGGGAAATCATTCACCGGGCTGAAGCACATAAATAGCGCACTGATTGAACTCGTGCGGTTCAGCACCCAGACAAGAGCGTTTGAAATCTCAAACGAATCCTAGGATCAAAGGGGGTAAAGGACAATAGCCTGTTCGAAAAAAAGAACGAAAACGACGCTTTTGCCTATTTTTTCTGATCAACGTAGCAACCGCGCGTTACAGCTTTAAAAAAACGCAGGCGATTCAGCAGCATGGACGCCCGCAGCGCATATGAGTATCATGGCGCCCGCTGCACCAGTAGCTCAGCTGGATAGAGTACTGCCCTCCGAAGGCAGGGGTCGTGGGTTCGAATCCCGCCTGGTGCACCATACGTTGAAGCGAGAAAGCCTCAGGTCTTATGGGTCTGGGGCTTTTTTGTGGGTGTTTGAAAGCTTCGCGCCTAATGATCAATGCTGTTATTTTCAAACAGCCGGCCAATGTCTCTCGCGCTATGCAGCACGCGTTCGACCTTGATCTCGTCGTCCGCCAAACAGTAGAAGATCAGATATCGGCCATGGGGAAGCATTCGCAATCCCTTGGCGCAATCGTCTCTTGAAACACCCAGATTCGGTTGTTCGATTAATCGCGCGCACTGCATGCGTAGCTCGCCCACAAACGTCCGGGCCCGGTCAGGATTGTCTCGGGCGATAAAACGAGCGACTTGCAGCAGATCGTCCCGTGCCAATGCAGAGAAAAGCACTTGCCTCATGGACGGTGTTGCTCTGCTTCTACCTCATCAATCAGCGCATCAAGCTCGGCAAACATTGTATCGGCAGCGACGGCCGGACGCGGATCGTTGCGGCTCGCCGCAATGGCTTCACGAAGTTCGGCAGCGTGCAGCCGATCCAGCAGCTGTTGATAGGCCGCGTGCGGTAAAAGATAGGCGGCTGGACGGTTGTGGTTGAGCACGGCAACAGGCTCGGAACCGGCTTGCTCGATTACAGTACTCGGGCTGCGCTTGAGCTCGGTGATGCTGACCGAACGACTTGCAAGTAGCTGCTCCATGGCGGCTCCAAAGGTACGTAAAAAAGTACCTGATAGTGTGCCATTTTCAGCATGGGGGTCAACGAGTCTCCGACCGGTGCTGTCCCGGCCCACAAAAAAACCGCCGAAGCGGTTTTTTTTTCATTCTGTAGTCCAGTCGAACTCGTCGTACCCATCATCGTCCTCGTCGTCCTCGAAAAACTCCTCTTCAAGGTCGTCGTCTTCAACAACATCCTTTTCCGGCTGATTCAGCAGAAAATCCTTGCGACTCTCGGTAATCGCTCGCCGCAGTTCTTCACCCTTTTGCGGGCAGTTGAGCATTTGGGCGATGCGGTCGATCTTTTTTGCCACGGCATCCTCCAACGCATCGGCTATAGCCTGATAGTGCGCGCTTTCGGGGGTGGATGCCAAATCCCCGGAATGCCGCGCACTTCAGTTTTCTGCAAATCCGCTGGGGCGATCAGCCTTTAGCGGTGATAGCGCCGCACCACGCTACTGTTTTTCAGGACGTGGCCTTTGATTTTTTCCAGCAACTGCGCACGGGTCAGGCCGGCGGGCAAGGCGTCCGGGGGCAGGTCCAGGGCGTAGATCTGGATGATGTAGTGGTGCGCGCTGTCGCCAACGGGCGGGCAAGGGCCGACATAGCCGGTGGTTGCCTTGCTGTTGGTACCGGCGACGCCCTCGAGGCCGGGTTTGCTCCCGGCACCGGCCGGGATCTGGTGGGTGCCGGCCTTGATGCCGTAATGCACCCACTGATCGATGCCCTGGCCCTGCTGGCCGTCAGGGTCGTGCATGACGATGGCGTAGCTTTGGGTGGCTGCCGGGCCGGCGTTCCAGTTCAATGCCGGGGAAATGTTATGCCCGCCACAGCCCGCGGAGTCGCTGGCGGCGGCCGACGTGAACAGGCGGTCATCGGAGACTCCAGGAATGTTCAGGGTGAAACGTTCCTGGGCCTGCGCCGGGAACTGCACGCACAGGGCGACTGCCAAGGCCGCAAGCCAAGGGTTCATTGAGGTCAATCGGGGCATACCGGAGCACCTTGTACGTGTTGGGCCGTCGTCGGCGTGCAAACTATAGCCGGACCGTTCACGCCGTGGCAGGGGCAATTGGCTGAACCTCGCGATAAGTACCAGACTCATAAGTGAAACGTCTGTCTGGAGAGCAATCATGACTCTGCATCGCGTTGCGCGTGTCGCCAATGTGCCCGAAGACCGGGGTCTGGAAGTGCAGGTCCAGGACAGCAAGATTCTGCTGTTGCGGGCCGGCGAACAACTGCGCGCTTATCAGGCCGAATGCCCGCATGCCGGAGCCCCGCTGGCGGACGGCGCGATATGCCACGGGCGCCTGACGTGTCCATGGCACAAGGCGCAGTTTCGGGTCGAGGATGGCGGGCTGTGCGAACCGCCAGCCCTGGACAGCCTCAAGCGCTATCCCCTTGAAGTCCGTGACGGCGACATCTGGGTCGGCGACCAGCCGATGCCGGACGCCCACGCGCCACCGGCCGACGATCCACGAACCTTCATCATTGTCGGCGCTGGCGCGGCAGGCACGGCGGCGTCAGCATGTTTGCGCGAGAAAGGTTTCGGCGGCCGGTTACTGTTGATCGACCGCGAAGCCGATGCCGGATACGACCGCACGGCGCTAAGCAAATACGTGATCGCCGGGGAGATGCCGCTGCACGAAGTCCCGCCGCTACGCGATGAGGATTTTTACCGCGAGCAGCGGATCGAACGCCTGCGAGGCGAAGTGGCAAGCCTGGACGCGCCAAACCGGACGCTGCGGCTGACTGACGGCCAATCACTGACATACGACGCCGCGCTGCTGGCCACCGGCGGCGTGCCCAACCCGCTGACGCTGCCCGGCGCCGACCTGCCGCAAGTGTTCGTCCTGCGCTCCAAAGCCCATGCGCAGCAGATTCTGGACAGCGCCAGCGCCGGCCAGCGGGTGGTGATCATCGGCGACAGCTTCATTGCCATGGAATCCGCCTCGTCCCTGCGCCAGCTTGGCCTGCACGTGACCGTACTGGCCCGCCACGAGGTGCCGCTTGCCAAACAGTTCGGCGACACGGTCGGCAAGGCCATTCGCGCACGACATGAAGCTCATGGCGTCGTGTTTCATACCCAGGGCAATGCGGTACAGATCGAAGGGACAGACAAGGTCGAAGCCGTGCGCCTGGACAACGACCAACGCCTGGCGGCCGATCTGGTGCTGGTCGGCATCGGCGTGACGCCAGCCACGGCGGCCTTTACCGGGTTACCGAAGGAGCAGGATCACTCGCTGCATGTCGATGGCGCAATGCGCGTGGCCGACGGTCTCTGGGCGGCTGGCGATATCGCAACGTTCCCGCTGAACAACCAATACCTGCGCATCGAACACTGGCGACTGGCCCAACAACAGGCGCGGATCGCCGCGGCCAATATGCTGGGCGGTGACGAGCATTACCTCGACGTGCCGTTTTTCTGGACCTGGCATTTCGGTAAAACCTATGACTACCTCGGCCACTCCGAGGCCTGGGACGAAGTCGAGTTCAAGGGCGACCCTTACAACCCGCCGTTCATAGGCCTGTTCGGAAAAAACGGCGTGGTGTCGGCGGCGGTAGCCTGCGAGATGGACCGGGCAATGGCGATGCTCGCCGAGCGGATGAAACAACCGCTGCCATGGGAAGAGGCATGGCGCCTTATCCGAGACGTTCCCTAGTGATGCCAGACAGCAAAACGCCCGGCGCCTGCGCGATGCAGAGGCCGGGCGTTGCGGGGTAAACGGCCGCCGTTATTCGGTGGCGCCAGCATCCGCAAACTTGCTCATCACAAAACCGGCAAACTCTTCGACGGTCATTTTCTGGCCGTTGAAGTCCACCTGATTGTTGGCGTAACGCAGGTTGGTGACGATGTTATTGCCGTCCAGTTTTGCCAGTTGGCTGCCGACCGCCATGCTGCTGAACATGTCCGCGGTGGCGGTGGCCTGGTCGGCAATCAGCTTGGCGTCGGTCTGACCGTCGATTTGCGATTGCACGGTGAGCACATCGATCAGCATGGGTTTGGACACTTGCAGCTTGAAGTCCAGCAGCGCGATCAGCTGTCTGACCAACTGATCGGTCGGCAGATCGATAGCTTGTGGCTTGGTCAGGTCAAGCACCATGTTGGCGCGGCTCTCACCGTTGGCGGTGTTGAACGACAGGTTTTCCAGGGCCACTTGTGGTCCGGCCGCCAGCAGTTTTTCCAGGCTGGACTTGAGCAGCGCCTCTTCGGCTTCGGTCAGTTTCAGCTCCGGTGCCGGCAGACCGGCCGCCGTTGCTTCGGCCACCGCCCTTTCATACGGCTGCAGTTTGCTCTGGTAAATCTGCATCAACGACAGGGTCGCCGGAATGTCGAGGTTCTTCAGGCTCATGGCCAGCGAACCGGAACCAATGGTCTTGCCGTTCAGGGACACTTCGCCAACCTTGTAATCGGCACGCCCTGAGGCGTTGCTGCCCTTTTCTTCAGTCAGGTTCTTCATTTCGAATTTCTTGAAGTCCAGCACCGACTGCTTGACGCCAAAAGTCGATTTGCCGCTGACCAGTTCAACGACGTTTTCGCCGGTGTAGAAACCGTAGGTACTTTTTGTCAGGTTGCTGGCCAGGGTCAGGCCATTGAATTCAACCTGCACCGGCGTCTGGTCTTCGGACACGGTGGTCACCTTCAGGCTGTCCATGTAGCCGTTGGCCTTGACCTTCTGCGCCTTGGCGCTGGCGTCGACGTCCATTTTCAAGCCGGAGAACTTCATGCTCGACTTGTCATCCAGTGCCATTTCCAGCGGCTGCAACTCGAAGGTGCCATTGGTAGCGTTGTCATAGCCGATATTGACCACGCCGGTCAGCGGGGACTTGTCCTTGGCGGCGGCAAACCACTTCTCGGTGAACGGAGTCTTTTCCAGCTCGTAGTGACTGGTCGCCAAGACCGGCAGCCACTTGAGCGACATCAGGCGCGAGAACGGCAACGGGCCGTGTTCGATGTGATCGACAAACAGCAACTCAACCGGCGCGTCGCCGAACATTTCGCCTTCGCCCTTGAGGCGATAGTGCGCGGTGCTGCTGAACACATGACGCTCCAGCGACACCAGCTCCAGCGACGCCGTGCCGTTGGAACCAACCATCGCCGCCTGCAGTTCCTTGTTGGCATCGGCAATCGAGGTGTTCAGCACACCTTCGATCCTGGTGCTGGTGAACCAGGCCCCGCCTGCGCTGATGGCACCGATGGCGACAACAATTCCCAGTAGCACGCCTGCTGATTTATTCATGTATGACCCGTTCAGTGTCCGTTGTTGAAAGTGAGGTCGTCTTCCCTGAACCCATGACGGGTTGCGGCTCGACTGTGCTGAAAGTGGAAAGCAGATTAGCACCAGGGGCGACGAACGGCCCAATGATTAAAGGTGAAAGAGTGTCTTGGGGGGGCGCAGGATTCGAGATCTTCGCAATCCATTCGATCGCTATCGTCGGAACGCCGCCCGGAGCAAGCTCGCTCCCACAGGGATCACGCTATACCTGTGGGAGCGGGCTTGCCCGCGATGGCGGCATAACAGCCACCACAAAATCAGGAATACTGGACTTCAATCTCATCCAGCTGATGATCAAAGCTTTTGAGCCGCGCAGTCCAGGTGTACACCAGCACTTCGAAGTCACGGTTGATCACCGCCCCGCCCGTCACTTCCGCGCGCGGGTCGCAGACGTCCAGTTGATAGCGTTCGCGGGCCATGGCCGTGGCGACATCGGCCAGTTCGCGAGCATTGCTGAGCCAGTGCCGACCGTCGTCAGCCACCTGCCGGTCCAGCGCCAGGCACTGTTTTTTCAGGCTCTCGAGGCTTTTTTCCAGCGGCGTGCCGGTCAATTCGCCCATGACTTCCTGAAAGGTGCGCCCCGGTTGCCAGTAACTGCCCCAGAAATAGCGGTCGAACACCGTTTCGACACGACGCAACGCCACCTTGGTGTCCCAGATCAGGACCAGGGTCTTGCCCTGTTCGAGTTGTCTTTTCTTGATGCGTTGATTCTGGACCGAGGCCCAGGCCACCACAGCAATGGACATCACGGCAATCAGCGCGGCGGCACTGTCGAGGAACGCCATGGCCTTGTCGATCTGGTGGGCCAGCATGATGCCGTAGAAATAGGTGGCCGACAGCAGCACCAACGCCACGATGGCGCACCAGAAGCCGAGAGCATAAGGGTTTTTCATTATTGGTTTCCCCCTGACCTGCGCGAGCCTTGTGCGAAGAAAGGGCGCTTTTGCACCGGGCGCCCCTCCAACACTTCAAAGCATAGCAACGGCCTCAGGGTTTGCCGGAGTTCGACGCTTGCGTTCGTCCGCTTTCCCAACCGCCGCCCAAGGCGAGGAACAAATCGATCTGGCTGGCGGCAACCTGGGTGTTAGCGGCCGCCAGCTGCGCTGTGACGTCGATGTAGGTGCGGGTGGCTTGCAGGTCGGCCAGGAACGAGGCGCGGCCGGCCTGGAAGAAGCGGTGGGTCTGGTCGGCCGCCAGTTTTGCCGATTGCTCGGCATCGGCCAGTGCATCGCAGCGTTGCAGCAATGCCGTGTACTGGGCAAGACCGGTCTGGGTCTCGCGAATGGCGTTGAGCACCACCCCGTCGAAATGCGCCAGGGTCGCCTGGGTCACCGCTTCGGCTTCGCGGATGCGCGCCCGGGCGCCGTTGGTCGGCACGTTCCAGGTCAGCGACGGACCGAAGCCCCAGCGATTGGTAGACGGGTCGCCGAGATCGTCCAGGATACCGACGGTACCGATAGTCGCGCCGATGCTGATGTTCGGGTACAGCTCGCCCGTGGCGACGCCGATACCGGCCGTCGCGGCCGCCAGTCGCCGCTCGGCCTGCCGCACATCGGGACGACGCTTGAGCAACGCGGCGCCATCGCCCACCGGTACCAGTTGCGCGATTTTTGGCAGCTCGTCGCAGGTGGCGGTGCCGGCCGGCAGTTGGTCCACCGGCTTGGCCAGCAACATCGACAAGCGGTACAGCCCGGCCTGGCGCGACGCTTCATAGCGCGGCATGTCGGCGCGCAGGGATTTGAATTGGGTCTGCGAGCGGGTGACCTGGGTTTCGTCGCCACGCCCGGCATCGCGTAGGCGCTGGATCAGCGTGGTGCTCTGGGCTTGCAGGTCGAGGGAGTGCTGGGCGATTTCCCGCTCTTCATTGGCTGCACACACCTGAGTGTAGGCGCGGACCACGTCGGCCACCACGGTGATGCGTGCAGTGTCGGCAGCTGCCTGTGTCGCATCGGCATTGGCCTTGGCCGCTTCGATACCGCGTTGCAAGGTGCCGAACAGGTCGAACTGGTACGACGCGCTGATGCCGATATCGCCGATGTTGGCCACCGGCACTTTTTCCGGCAGCAGGAATGCCTGGCCAGACTCCTGCAAGCGCTGGGCGCCCATCTGCACGCCGCCGCTCCAGCCGCCCGCCGCTTCGGCCTCATCAACCTGCGCACGAGACCGCGACAGGCTGGCCGCCGCCACGCGCAAATCGGTGTTGGAGGCCATGGCCTGCTGTACCAACTGGTCGAGTCGCGGGTCCTTGTACAGGCGCCACCAATCGGCCGGTACCGGCGCGGACACCACCGTTTTACCGTCGACCGCCAGATCGCCCTGAAAGTCAGGACGATGGACAGCCGCCTCTTCAGGCAAATGATAATCCGGCCCGACCACCTGACACGCCGACAGCAGCAAACCTAATCCGGCGACCGCCAAACCCGAGGCCTTGCTCATTGCGTCGGCTCCCGTTGCTGATCGTCGATGATCGATACCGTGGCGGTGCGCCCGGCGATCATGCGGAAATCATCCGGCACGTCATCGAAGGCGATGCGCACCGGAATCCGCTGGGCCAGCCGCACCCAGCTGAATGCCGGGTTGACGTTGGGCAGCAGGTTATTGCCGCTGGTGCGGTCGCGGTCTTCGATACCGGCGACGATGCTCTCCACATGCCCGCGCAGGCGTGCATTGTCGCCGATCACCCGGATGTCGACGCTCTGCCCGATATGAATGCCGTTCAGTTTGGTTTCTTCGAAATAGCCGTCGATGTGGAACGAGTTGCTGTCGACCACCGACAACACGGGCCGCCCGGCGCTGACGAACTCCTGGGCCCGTGGCGCGCGGTCGTTGACGTAGCCGTCCACCGGGCTGCGGATCACCGAGCGGTCGAGGTTGAGCTGCGCGCTGTCCACCGCCACCTGGGCTTCCATCAACGCCACTTGGGCGCGGGCCACTTTCGACTGGCTTTCTTCCAGTTGCTCACCCGGCACCAGGTTACCAAGACCCTTGTTCCGCTTGGCCTCGCGCTGGGCCTGGGCCAGGGTTTCTTCACGGTCGGCGACTGCCGCTTTCGCCTGGCGCAGGGCCAGCTTGAAGCGGTCCGGATCGATGCTGAACAGCACCTGGCCGCGCTTGACCAACTGGTTGTCGCGCACCTCCACTTGCTGGATCAGCCCGGAGACATCCGGCGCGATTTGCACGATGTCGGCACGGATGTGCCCGTCGCGGGTCCAGGGCGCGAACATGTAATACATCACCATGCGCCAGACCACGACCACGGCGAAGCTCACGATCAGCAGGGTCAACACCACGCGACCCAGGGTTAGAAACGGTTTTTTCATGTCATCAGGTATCGACTGAGTGAGTCCACGGCGCCAAGCAGCAAGGCGTAGAGGGCCACGTTGAACAATGCCCGGTGCCAGACCAGACGGTAAAAGTGCAGGCGCGTCAGCACCCCGTGCACCAACAGGTACAACACATACGTAATGCCCATCAGCACCAGCAGCGTGGGCAGGAATACCCCGCTCAGATCCAGGTCACCGATCATAAGGGCGCTCCATCAATGCCATGGGGAAGCGGTTCTTCGGGCTCGGCGGAACCGACGAATTCGACGCCGGGCAACAGTGCCAGGCGCAGGCCGCTCAGGGCGTGCAGCAGATGCCGACGGGTTTCATCATCGCCGGCACCGCTGAGGGCGCGACGCGTGCGGTCGAGGGTCATCAGCAACGGGCTCGGTGCCTGCAAGCGCTCACCGGCCTTGAGACAGGCCTTGAAGTACTCGCCAACCTCGGCCACCACCTGGCGCAGCAGCACCTGCGGCACACCAAGGACCCGCGGCGTATAAGCGAGCAGGTCCAACAGATTCAGCGCCACCCGCACTTCCCGCAGCGCCACGCCGGAGTCCTGGCCGGTCATGGCCAGGCGCGGCAGGTGCTGCATCAGCCGATCGAGCATCCGTATGCCCAGAAGCCGATGCTCAGACAACGTGGCCGGCTCGGAGAGGCCGACAATGTCACGCCAGCTGAAACGGGTCAGGCGCTTGGCTGCCAGTTCGGCACCGAACGGCCGGGCGATCAGGGTCCAGATGAACGCGAACAGCAACCCCATGGGGCCGGCCAGGTTGGAGTTGGCGAAACTGAGGAAGTCCGCGTCGTAAGCGCCCTGAATGCTGATGAAGGACGAGGTGTTGACCAGAGTCAGCAGCATGCCCAGGTAAAACTGCGGCTTGACCGTCAGGGTGCCGACACAAATGAACGGCACGGCAAACGCCAGTACCAGCATCGGAAAGTCATGCAGGTTGGGCAGCACCAGAAACAGATAAAGGCTGGCGAACACCACCGACATCGCCGTCCAGAAAAAGAACCGGTAAATCTGCGGCGCGGGGTCGTCCATCGAGGCAAAGAAACTACACGCCACCGCCGCCAGGATCACTGCGCTGCCGCCATCGGTCCAGCCGAGCAGAATCCACAGCACCGAAGCGACGATTATCGCGGTGACGGTGGAAGCAGCGGAATAAAACATCAGGCCGCGATCCAGAAACGGGGACAGTCGCCCCAGCCGCCAATGCCGATACACCGCGCGCCAATTGTCCTGGCTTTCGCACTGGATGGCGTATTGCAGGCTGCGGCAGTCCTGCCACAAATCGATCCACTCGCCGAGACGGTAAATGGCGTTGGAGAACAGCAGTTGCTTGCGGTCATCCAGCGCTTCGGGAGCCGGTTGCAGGGCCTCGAGTTTATCCTTCAGTGCCTGCCAGCGGGCGAGGTCGGCATCCTTGTGCTCGAGCCACTCGGTGGTGGCCGTCAGCAATGGCGCGAACTTGTCCACAAGCTCGGGGGTGCGCCGTTCCAGGGCGTAAAGCGCATCGTCGAGGGCATCGATCACTGGCAGCAGGTGAATCATCCGTCCGCGCAATTCCTTGGTGTTGCGCACCGTCTGCGGACGCGAGCCTTCGTGGGGCAACTGGCCGATCATCAACTCCAGGGAGTTGAAGGTAGCGACCATCGATGCCCGCAACGCGCTGACCTCTTCAGGCTGCACGTTGCGGCTGAGGAAGCGCAGGCTGTAGGTCGATGCATCGGTAAACCATTTGCTCACCGAATCATTGAACACCGGCGCCAGGCGCCGGGGCCAGAACATGGCGCCCACTACCGCCGCCACGGCGATGCCCAGAAAGATTTCTTCGGTCCGCGCTTCGGCCACGTCCCACACCCCCAGCGGGTTGTTCACCACCGGCAGGGCGATCAGCGGCAAGGTGTAACCGGCGAGCATCAAGGCGTAGTTGTTGGCCGTGCGCAAATGCAGGGATAGAAACAGCAGCGTCCCGGTCCACAGCGCAATCACCACCACCAGCACGTAGGGGCTCTGCACGAACATCGGCACGAACAAAACCGCCGCAGCAGCGCCGATAAAGGTGCCGACCGCCCGGTACAGCGCCTTGGAACTGGTAGGACCGAGAAACGGACTGGAAACGATGTACACCGTAGCCATCGCCCAATACGGACGCGGCATTTGCATGAGCAGGGCGATGTACAGCGCGATCATCGATGCGGCGAAGGTGCGGACTCCGTAGAACCAGTCCCGCGCCGGGGGCATGCCAGAGAAAAATCCGCTCAAGAGTTGGCCACCGATGGCGGCGTGGCCGCTTCAAATGCTCTCAGTACCCGCAGCGTAGCTTCCAGATCACTCTGGTCAATGCCTTCAAGGACTTCGTGGCGCAAGCGCACCAGTTCCACTTCGACCGCCTGCACCAGCTCCCGACCGGTTTCGGTCAGGCTCAGGCATTTGGCGCGGCGGTCCTGTGCATCTTCGGTGCGGCAGACGTAGCCGCCATGGCACAACTGATCGAGCAGGCGCACCAGCGACGGGCTCTCCATCCCTGCTGCCTGGGCCACCGTCACTTGGCGCACACCCTCGCCCAGCCGCCCGATCATCAACAACGGAACGGCGCAGGCTTCGGAGATTCCATAGTTGGCCAGCGTGGTCTGGCAGATTTTGCGCCAATGCCTGGCGGCCACCACCATGGCGCTGCTGATGTTCATCTGGAGAATGGCAAGGTTATTCGGCACGAGGGAAAATACACACTGTTAGTTTGCTAACTATCAATATCGCATTGGAGGGGATTTTCCGTCAAGTTTTGAAACAATTGCGTAACAGCGACCTGCCGAGAACCATCAACGTTTCCTGGCACGCTCGTACACTTCACTTCGTTCCCGCTTTCCTACTGCAACGACAGAAACGACAACGCGCTCATCTATCACCTCGTAGACGAGTCGGTAGCCAGATGACTTCAATTTGATTTTGTAGCAGTCGGGCATGCCATGGAGTGAGTCAGACGGGATTCGAGGCATTTCGAGCCGTTCGGCCAACTTCTTTTTGAATTGCTCACGCAGCGTATGCCCCAGCTTGTCCCACTCTTTGCGTGCAGATGGCAGAAATTCGAGCTTATAGGTCATCCAGCGTTACCGGAATTGGCGTTTCATGACGACGAGAACGCACGATTTCCGCCAACTCCAAATCGTCGAGACGCTCCACCATGGCCTCGAAAACATCTGCCGGGACCATGTAGCCCATGACACGATTGTGATTGAGCACTGCGACGGGCCCTCCATGGGCGCCATTCAAAACGGCAGAGGGGTTTTTCTTCAGTTCAGACACGCTGACAGCCATATCAGCCAAAACACTTTGCATAATTAAGACCTCAAATAAGGTCTTAATTCTGGTCAATTATTGTGATCAGAGCAACCTCGGCGGACCGCCGCCTATCAGTTATTTACACCCCCCGCCCCTTCCTCAACATCACATCCAGTTGATCCACCACCTCGGCCCAATCCGCGTCATCGAGAATCTCCTCCCGCAGAAGTTCCGCCTGGCTCGGACTCCAGAAAAACGCATCCGCAAGGTGCAGCTCCGGTTTGAGCGGTGAATGGGTGGCGATGAATTTATCGATGCTTTCGGCGTCGTCCGGCAGGCCGAGTTGTTTGAACAGGGATGGAAGGTTGTGGGTCGGGCTTTCCATGTCGAACTCCTGGGGACCAATTCAAGGACCGCTGCGCGGTCATCACGAGCAAGCTCGCTCCCACAGATTTATCGCAGTTCCTGTGGGAGCGGGCTTGCCCGCGATGACGTCAGCATTGACGAAACAAAACTCAATGACTCAATTCCCGCACCTCGGCATGCGGCACCATTTTCAGAAACTCGGGCATGTCCATGCGCACCAGGTTGACGTGGTTTCCAGCCTCCAGATAGATGTCTTTTTGCCGGGTCAGCAGCGGATCGATGACCACCTCCAACCCATAGGACTCACCCAGCGCCGGTACTGCACCGCGTTCGCAATCATCGAACAGGTGCGCGAGGTTGCTTTCGCGGGAAACCTGCCACTCACCGCTGCTGCGGACTTTGCTCAGGTCAAGGTGGCGGCTGGCGGGCAGCACGGCCATCAGGTAATGCCCATGGTGATCGTCGAGGATCACCGATTTGGCCACCCGTTCGGCAGGAATGCCTGCGACCCGCGCCGTTTCAAGGCTGCTGGCCGAGTGTGGGTGGCTGACGATGTCATATTCGCATTGAGCCTTTTCCAGGCTTCGCTGCACGGTTCTTGCCATACGCATGATGCACCTCGGTGTCCGCCATGATCGCTTACGGACGATGATTAAAGCTTGGCTTGCGTAGTAAAAGTCTAGGCCCGTCAGCGCGTTCCGGTGGGAAATCCGCTCATCGGCTGTCGACGGTAATTGAGCAAAATTCATACCGGTCGAGGCTCAACTAAACTGTATTCAGAGCCACTCCACGCCTCTCCCGGAGGGTCAAGTGAACATGCGTTGCTGTGCAGTTGCGTTGCTATTGGCGTTGAGCGGATCGGCCTGCGCCACCGACACAGTTGTGTTGCTGGTGCCCAACCCCATCGGGATCTGGCTGATCACCTTCGGCCTAGCGTTCCTGATCGCCGAGGCGGCCCTGCCCAATTACGGCGTGATCGGCCTGGGCGGCATCGTGATGTTCGTGATCGGCGCGGTGATCCTGTCCAATACCGAAGTGCCCGTGCCGTTGATGATCGGCCTGGGTCTGGTCAGCGCGCTGTTGCTGATCTACCTGGTGATTCACGCCATGAAGACACGACCGCGCGACATCGTCAGCGGTGATGCCGGGCTGCTCGGCAGCGTGACGGCGGTGACGTCATTGCAGACCGGTAACGCCTATGGCGGCTGGATTCATCTGCAGGGAGAACGATGGCAAGTGCTTAGCGCGACGCCGCTGCAACCCGGGCAGCGGGTGCGGGTGGTGGGGCGCAAGGGTTTGTTGCTGCAAGTGGCCGCGGCTGACGCGGCGCCGGGCGGAGAATAGTCATGGGTTTGCAATTGGGTCTTGTCGCGCTGCTATTGTTGATCATCGCACTGGCAGGGGCGACGTTCCGCATCCTGCGCGAATACGAGCGCGGCGTGGTGTTCCAGCTCGGGCGCTTCTGGCAGGTCAAGGGCCCTGGCCTGATCCTGCTGATTCCGGTGGTCCAGCAAATGGTAAGGGTCGATTTGCGCACCGTGGTGCTGGACGTGCCACCGCAAGACGTGATCACCCGCGACAACGTGTCGGTCAAGGTCAACGCAGTGCTGTATTTCCGCGTGCTCGATCCGCAAAAGGCGATCATCCAGGTCGAAGACTTTCTGATGGCCACCAGCCAATTGGCGCAAACCACGCTGCGGGCGGTGCTGGGTAAACACGAACTGGACGAACTGCTGGCCGAACGCGAACGCTTGAATCTGGACATCCAGCAAGTGCTCGACGCCCAGACCGACGCCTGGGGCATCAAGGTCGCCAACGTCGAGATCAAGCACGTGGACCTCAACGAATCGATGATCCGCGCCATCGCCAAGCAGGCCGAAGCCGAACGGGAACGGCGAGCCAAGGTAATCCATGCCGAAGGCGAATTGCAGGCCTCGGAAAAACTCATGCAAGCCGCCGAAATGCTGGGCCGCCAACCGGGGGCCATGCAGCTGCGTTACATGCAGACCCTGAGTTCGATTGCCGGCGACAAGAGCTCGACCATCGTCTTTCCACTGCCGATCGAGTTGCTCAAGGGCATGGCGGACTTGTCGTCGAAACCTTGAACACCGACCGGTTCAAGGCCGGGGCAGCACCGCGGATTCACCGAGCCAGGTCAACAGTCGATCAAGACAGGCCTCCACAGACTGTATCCCGGTGTCGAGCACCAGCGCCGCATCGACCGGTGCCTGATACGGTGCGGACACCCCGGTAAACCCGGTCAATTCGCCGCGTCGGGCGCGGGCATAGTGACCTTTTGGATCACGTTGCTCGCACACCGCCAGGGTCGCACTGCACCAGACTTCGCGATAATCGTCACCGAGCCGCCGGGCGAACACATCGCGCAACTCCACCAGGGGCGCGATCATCGCCAGGATCACGATTTGTCCGTTCTCCACCAGCAACGATGCCAGTTCGCTGGCGCGACGGATGTTCTCCTGACGATCGCTGTCGCTGAAGCCCAGGTCTCGATTGAGCCCCACCCGCAGCCCGTCACCATCGAGCACCACGCTCTGCAGTCCGCGGGCAAACAACTCGGCGTGCAGCGCTTGCGCAAGGGTCGACTTGCCCGCCGCCGGCAGGCCGGTCAGCAGGATAGCCGCGCCGCGATGACCGTTGCGCCGCTCCCGCTGAGCTCGGCTGATGCTGGCGGTCGGGGCCTTCACATCAACGTGCTGGGGCATGGGTCACCGGCACCGTAATATCACCTGCCGCCCAGGCTGCTTCACGATTGGCCAGGGCCGTGGCGATGGACTGGACCTGTGTCGATTGCACCTGATCCGGCAACGGATCGAGGCCGGCGCTGGCGAAAATTTGCCCGTAGGCGTTGCGCAGGTCGGCGTAGGACAGGTCACGACGCAGATCGGCCTGCAAGGTATTGAGTTCGCCCTGGATCAGATCCAGTTCACCGATGCCATCCGCCTGGTGGCGGTTGCGCAACTGACCGACGATTTGCCCGTCGATGTCCGACAATTGCTGGTTGGTCTTGAACTGGCGCAAGGCCTCGCGGTAGTTGGCATTGGCCACATACAACTGCGCCAGCACCGCAATCGACATCGCCTGACGGCGCGCGGTGGCGACTTCCTCACCGGCCTTGGCCACGTCGATCGCCGCAGGCGCCGAGATCACATTGAACAGGTTCCAGGTGACCTTGACGCCGTAATCGGCCCAGCCCTGCTCCACCAGGAACGAGTTGCTGTCGTAATGTCCGCCAGCGGAGAACTCCAGGCCCGGCAGCAGGCGCAACATGGCTTTGCGGGTCTCGGCAGCGCTGATGCGGGTCTGATAATCCTGTTCGCGCAGTTCCGGTCGGCTGGTCAGGGCTTCCTGTTCAAGACTGGCCAGATCGACCTTGAGTTCGGGAATCTCATAACCGTTATCGGTCGCCAGGGTCAGCTCCGTGCCCATCGGCAGGTTGATCAGAGTCGCCAGTTCGGTCTTCGCCAGTGACAACGCACGGCGTTGCTCTTCCAGTTGGCGGGTCGCTTCGATCAGCGAGCGTTGATAACCGAGGGCTTGCACCGGATCGCCAATGCGTTGCTGGCTCATGCTCTGGCTGTCGTTGCGCGCGGTTTCCACCCGTGCCATCAGGCTGTCGATCTGCGTGAGCAGGCGTTCGGCGGCCATCGCCCGCCAATACGCCGAGCGTACGTCCTGGACGATGGTGTTGATCACCTTGCGTCGGCGCTCCTGAACGATCAGGCGCTGGTCGCCCTGCTGCTTTGCACTGATGTAACTGACACCGAAATCGAGCACGTTCCAGACCATCGTCAGGTCCGCTACATCACGGTCGCGGTCCTGGGAGGTCGAAGGCTCCAGGGACTGCGTGCCGGTCCGCACGCTCTGGCTACTGGAGGCGTTGACGTTGTTGCGGCCCACGTATCCGGCGTCCAGCGCCATGCGCGGCAGCATGTCGAAACTGGCGAGGTCGAGCTGACGCTTGGCCAGGGCCTCCTCCATGATTTTCAACCGGCCTTCGAGGTTGTACTTCACCGCACGGGCCATGGCCTGGTGCAGGGTCAATGGGCCGCCAAGAGGTTCCTGCCCCTTGTACATGCTTTGCAGGTCACTTTTGGCCCGCTGCTCACTGACACTGCGTTCGATCGGCTCACTGGTGACTGCGCATCCGCTGATCGCCAGTGCCAGCAGGCTGGCGCCGAATAACTTATGACTTCTATTCATCCTTGCATCGCCCCTGGGTGCCGCATCACAAGTGGAGGTTTTCATCAGGCCTGCATTTCGCTGATGCCGGCCAGTTTCAAAGCGGCGGCCAGGTTATCCACCTGCTGCTGCTCGTTGTCTTTGAGCTGTTGCAATTGCTGGCCCAGGGTCGGTGCGCCAAACACCCCGCGCAGGCCCTGGGAAACATCGCCGGACTTGATCGACTGACTGCCAAAGGCGTTCAACGAATCGCGTTCGCTACTGCTGTCCTGATTGAACAGGCTCGATAGCGTGCTGGTACTGAACACACCGCCATCCCCGCCGCCGAAACCGAGGAAACCATGCCCCGAGCCATCGCCTCCGCTGTCATTGCTGCTGAAAACCTGTGCGATGAAACTCGGGGCCAATGCACCGTGGTTCATGAAAATATCGCCCAACGGCCGGATACCGTTGCCGATCACCCGTTGTTCGAACAACGGCTGGAAGGTCAATGGTGAGCTGAGGTTGCCCGTCGGAGGCGTGAAAATGGTCGGTTGCAGCGGCACGTTGGGCACATCGGTCAGCGTCACCGGGGGGTTGCTGCGCAAATCCGGGTCTGCCGACACGAAAACGACCGAGGAAGTTGGCACCGTGTTGATGACAAAATTGTCGGAATAGCTCACGCCGCTGCCACTGTTGCCGGCCATGTCGCTGATACCGGCATAGTCGATGCTGATCACGTTGCTGGCGATATTGACGTTGGCGGTCGGTGTCAGGGTCGCGGTCCAGGTCTTGCCGCCATCGCTGCTGCTCAGGTCGGACAAGGTGCCGTTGGCAATACTGATGTCGGACAAATCAAAACCACTGACCGCTTCGTTGAAGGTGATGGTCACCTGCGAAGTCTGACCCACGCCCAGGTTCGGATTGGCGACCACGACGGTGGCGCTCGGCAGTTCGCTGTCGAGGGTGTAATTGTTCGACACCGCCACCGTGTTGCCAGTGTTGCCCACCAGATCTGTGACGTTGCGGGTGTCCAGGGCGATGAAGTTGCTTGGGTCGGTGACATTGGCCGTCGGCGTGAACGTCGCCGTCCAGGTCTTGCCGCCATCGCTGCTGCCGAGATTGCTCAGGTCGCCGTTGGTCACGCTCAGATCGGACAGGTCGAAGTGGCTGACGGCTTCGCTGAAGGTGAAGGTCACCGTAGTGGTCTGGCCGATACCGAGGTTCGGGTTGGCAACCACGATGTTCACCGTTGGCCGGGTCGCATCAAGCGCGTAATTGTTGGAGATGGCGATACTTGCGCCGAAGTTGCCGGCAACGTCCTGCACGCGACCGGTGTCGAGCACGATCAGGTTGGTTGTGTCGTTGATATTGGCGGTCGGCGTCAGGGTCGCGGTCCAGGTCACGCCGCCATCGCTGCTGCTCAGGTTCGACAACACACCATTGGCAACGCTGATGTCCGACACATCGAAACCGCTCACCGCTTCGCTGAAGGTGATGGTCACCGTGGTGGTTTCACCGATGCCAAGTTGCGTGTCTGCAACCACGATGGAGGCGGTCGGCAGCGCGGTGTCGATGGCAAAATTGTTCGAGTCGGTAGTGCCCGTCCCCGCGTTGCCCGATGCATTGACCACGCCGCTATTGTCGAGCGTGATCAGGTTGCCGGCGTCGGTAACGTTCGAGATTGGCGTAAAGGCCGCTGTCCAGGTAATGCCGCCATCGCTGCTGCTGACGTTGCTCAATGTACCGTTGGCGATGGTCAGGTCAGCGTTGCTGAAACCGGTCACCGCCTCGCTGAACGTGATGGTCACCAGGGTCGTTTCGCCAGCCTTGAGCGCCGTGTCGGCGATCACGATGCTGGCGGTCGGCACACTGGTTTGCACCAGGTAATTCGCCGAGTTGGTCACCCCGCTTCCGGCGTTGCCAGCTGCATCGGTGACACCGGTGTTGTCCAGGGTGATCAGGTTGGTGGTGTCGGTGATGCTGGCGGTCGGCGTGAAAGTCGCCGTCCAGGTGACGCCGCCGTCGCTGCTGCTCAACCCGTTCAGAGTGCCGTTTGCGACGCTCAGATCGGAACTGTCCAGACCACTGACCGCTTCGCTGAAGGTGATGGTCACCAGAGTCGTTTCGCCGGGACGCAGGTCGGTGTCGGCCATGACAATGGTCGCGGTCGGGCGTTGGCTGTCGATCGCGTAGTTGTTCGAATCCGTGGCCCCGATGCCGGCATTGCCTGCCGCATCCTGAACACCGCTGTTATCGAGTTGGATGAGGTTGCCGGTGTCGGTGATACCCGCCAGCGGTGTCAGAATGGCCGTCCAGGTGATGCCGCCGTCGCTGCTGCTCACCGCACTCAAGGTGCCATTATCGATGGTCAGGTCGGCGTTGGTGAAACCGGTCACCGCCTCGGAGAAGGTGATGGTCACCAGCGAGGTTTCGCCGACGCTCAGGGCCGTGTCGGCGACCACGATGGTGGCGGTCGGACGCTCGGTGTCGATGGCGTAGTTGTTGGAATCGGTGGTACCGCTGCCCGCATTGCCGGAGGCGTTCTGCACGCCGCTGTTGTCCAGAGTGATCAGGTTGGAGCTGTCAGCGATGTTGGCGGTCGGCGTGAAGGTTGCCGTCCAGGTGACGCCGCCATCGCTGCTGCTCACCGCGCTCAGGGTACCGTTGGCAATGCTCAGGTCGGCGTTGCTGAAACCGCTCACGGCCTCGCTGAAGGTGATGGTCACCAGCGAGGTTTCGCCGACGCTCAAGGCAGTGTCGGCGACCACGATGGTGGCGGTCGGCAACACGGTATCGATGGTGAAATTCGCGGAATTGGTAGTGCCGCTGCCGGTGTTGCCCGCCAGATCGCTGACTCCGGTGTTGTTCAGGGTGATCAGGTTGCTCGAGTCATTCACGCCGACGGTTGGGGTGAAGGTCGCGGTCCAAGTGATGCCACCGTCGCTGCTACTCACCGAGGTCAAGGTGCCGTTGGGAACGGACAGGTCAGCGTTGCTGAAACCGCTCACAGACTCGGAGAAGGTGATGGTTACCAGCGAGGTTTCACCGGCGCTCAGCGTCGGGTCGGATAGCACAATGGTTGCGGTCGGGCGCTGGCTGTCGATCGAAAAGTTGTTCGAATCGGTGGTGCCGCTACCGGCGTTGCCCGCCCCGTCGACCACACCGCTGTTGTCCAGGGTGATCAGGTTGGTGGCGTCGGTGATGCCAGCCGTCGGAGTAAATGTCGCGGTGTAAGTGATGTTATCGCTGGTGCTGAGATTGCTCAGAGTACCGTTGCTCACCGTCAGATCGGCCGTGGTAAAGCCGGTGACCGCCTCGGAGAACGTGATGGTCACCACCGATGTCTGACCCACCGCCAGCGCCGAGTCCGCGACCACAATGGTGGCTGTCGGGCGCACGGTGTCGATCGCGTAGTTGTTGGAATCGGTGGTGCCGCTACCGGCGTTGCCCGAGCCGTTTTGCACACCGCTGTTATCCAGGGTGATGACGTTACTGGTGTCGGAGATGGCATTGGTCGGCGTAAAGGTTGCGGTCCAGGTGATGCCACCATCACCGCTGGTCACGGAGCTCAAGGTGCCGTTGGCGATGGTCAGGTCGGCGTTGGTGAAACCGCTCACCGCCTCGGAGAAGGTGATGGTCACCAGCGAGGTTTCACCGACGCTCAAGGCAGTGTCGGCGACCACGATAGTGGCCGTCGGCAGCACCGTATCGATGGTGTAGTTACCGGAGTTGGTAGTGCCGCTGCCGGTGTTGCCCGCCAGATCGCTGACTCCGGTATTGTTCAGGGTGATCACGTTGCTCGAGTCATTCACGCCGACGGTTGGGGTGAAGGTCGCGGTCCAGGTGATGCCACCGTCGCTGCTATTCACCGAGGTCAAGGTGCCGTTGGCGATGCTCAGGTCAGCGTTGGTGAAACCCGTCACTGCCTCGGAGAAGGTAATGGTCACCAGCGAGGTTTCGCCGGCACTCAGGGTGGCGTCGGCCAGGACAATGGTCGCAGTGGGTCGGACCGTGTCGATAGCGTAGTTGTTGGAATCGGTGGTGCCGCTGCCGGCGTTCCCCCTCAGATCAGCCACGCCGGTGTTGTCCAGGGTGATCAGGTTTGTGGTGTCGTTGATGCTCGCCGAAGGCGTGAAGGTTGCCGTCCAGGTGATGCCACCGTCGCTGCTGCTCACCGCTGTGAGCGTACCGTTGGCGATGGTCAGGTCGGCATTGGTGAAACCACTCACCGCTTCGCTGAAGGTGATCGTGACCAGCGAGGTTTCGCCGATTCTCAGTGCCGTGTCCGCGACCACAATGGTTGCCGTCGGGCGCACGGTGTCGATGGCGTAGTTGTTGGAGTCGGTCGTGCCGATGCCCACGTTACCGCTGGCGACAGCCTGCACACCGGTGTTGTCCAGGGTGATCAGGTTGGTCGTGTCGGTGATGCTGGCAGTCGGGGTGAATGTCGCGGTCCAAGTGATGCCACCATCGCTGCTGCTCACCGCTGTGAGTGTACCGTTGGCGATGGTCAGGTCGGCGTTGGAGAACCCACTGACGGCTTCGCTGAAAGTAATGGTCACCAGCGACGTTTCACCGATTCTCAACGCATTGTCGGCGACCACGATGGTCGCTGTCGGCAGCACCGTATCGATGGTGTAGTTGCCGGAGTTGGTGGTGCCGCTGCCTGTGTTGCCCGCCAGATCACTCACTCCGGTGTTGTTCAGGGTGATCACGTTGCTCGAGTCATTCACGCCAACGGTAGGGGTGAAGGTCGCAGTCCAGGTGATGCCACCGTCGCTGCTGCTGACGGAGGTCAAGGTGCCGTTGGCAATCGTCAGGTCGGCGTTGGTGAAACCGCTCACCGCCTCGGAGAAGGTGATGGTCACCAGCGAGGTTTCGCCCGCGGTCAGCGTTGTATCGGCCAGCACAATCGTGGCAGTCGGACGAACAGTATCGATGGCGTAGTTGTTCGAATCGGTGGTGCCACTCCCGGCATTGCCCGCCAGATCGCTGACTCCGGTGTTGTTCAGGGTGATCAGGTTGGTCGTGTCGTTGATACTCGCGGAGGGCGTGAAGGTCGCGGTCCAGGTGATGCCGCCGTCGCTGCTGCTGATCGCGCTCAACGTGCCATTGGCGATGGTCAGGTCGGCGTTGGTGAGTCCGCCGACCGCTTCGCTGAAGGTGATGGTCACCAGCGAGGTTTCACCGATTCTCAGCGCCGTATCCGCGACCACGATGCTGGCCGTCGGGCGCACGGTGTCGATCGCGTAGTTGTTGGAGTCGGTGGTGCCGCTGCCGGCGTTGCCCGACAGATCGCTGACCCCGGTATTGTCCAGAGTGATCAGGTTGGTCGTGTCGGTGATGCTGGCGGACGGGGTGAAGGTCGCCGTCCAGGTGATACCGCCATCGCTGCTGCTCACCGCAGTGAGCGTACCGTTGGCGATGGTCAGATCGGCGTTGGTGAACCCGCTCACCGCTTCGCTGAAGGTGATCGTCACCAGCGAGGTTTCGCCGATTCTCAGCGCCGTGTCCGCCACCACGATGGTCGCGGTCGGACGGAGCGTATCAATCGCATAGTTGTTCGAATCGGTGGTGCCGCTCCCGGCGTTGCCCGCCAGATCGTTGACCCCGGTGTTGTTCAGGGTGATCAGGTTGGTCGTGTCATTGACGCTGGCGGTCGGGGTAAAGGTCGCCGTCCAGGTGATGCCGCCATCGCTGCTGCTCACCGCCGTGAGCGTACCGTTGGCAATCGTCAGGTCGGCGTTGGTGAACCCGCTCACCGCTTCGCTGAACGTAATGGTCACCAGCGAGGTTTCGCCAATGCTCAGGCTGGTATCGGTCACCACAATGGTCGCGGTCGGGCGCACGGTATCGATGGCGTAGTTGTTCGAATCGGTGGTGCCGCTCCCGGCATTGCCCGCCAGGTCGCTGACCCCGGTGTTGTCCAGGGTGATCAGGTTGGTCGCATCGGTGATGCTGGCGGTCGGCGTGAAGGTCCCCGTCCAGGTGATGCCGCCATCGCTGCTGCTCACCGCCGTGAGCGTACCGTTGGCAATCGTTAGGTCCGCGTTGGTGAGGCCAGTGACCGCTTCGTTGAAGGTGATGGTCACCAGCGACGTTTCGCCGACCTTGAGGGCCGTGTCGGTAAACACGATGCTAGCGGTCGGGCGTACGGTATCGACGGTGTAGTTATTGGAGTTGGTGGTGCCGACGCCGGCGGTGCCCAGACCGTTTATCACCCCGGTATTGTCCAGGGTAATGACGTTGGTCGTATCGGAAATACTGGCGGACGGCGTGAACGTAGCCGTCCAGGTGATGCCGCCATCGCTGCTGCTTACCGCACTCAAGGTGCCGTTGGCGATGGTCAGGTCCGCATTGGTGAAACCGGTCACGGCCTCGGAAAAAGTGATCGTCACCAAGGACGTTTCGCCGATGCTCAGTGTGGTGTCAGCAACCACGATGGTCGCGGTCGGTGGTGGCGCATACGCGGTGTTGAGTACCCCTCCGTCGTTGTAGATGGTCGCGAAGGAGGTCGGCGAGGTTCCGGTTGTACCTCCGCCCTGCGCGGTACCACCCGCACCACTGGCCGCGGCATTACCGGCCAGGGCCGCGAAGTTGGCGGCCGTCATCAGCAGCGTGCCTTTGTTCCAGATCGCACCGACGCCCCGGCCGCCAATGCCGCCATTACTGGCATTGCTGCCTTGGCCACCGCCACCGCCACCGCCGCCACCGGCGCCGATGTTGTTGCTGATGGTCGACGTGCCGATGACGGTGATGGTGCCGCTGCTGGCGTTGTAGATCCCGCCCACCGCGTTGCCGCCGGCGCCACCCACCTTGTCCCAACCGGCCCCGCCGCCGCCGCCACCAATGGATATCGTGCCATTGGTGGCCGTCGCACCGTTACCGCCGTTGCTGTAATAGGAAACGCCCACCCCGCCAGCACCGCCAGTGGAGGTACCGCCACGACCGCCCATGTGGGTGGCGTCATAACCGCCGCCGTAACCACCGACGCCACCGCTGCCCGCCTGGCCGCCCAACGTGCCGGTGCCTGGCCCTGCCGAACCGCCATGCCCACCGCCCTGGCCGCCCAGACCGCCGCCGCCACCGCCGCCGCCGCCGTAAAAAGCGCCCGTGACACCGCCGCCGCCACCGCCACCGGAAGCCCCGTTGGAGGTCACGGTAACGTTGTTCAGGGTCAGAATCCCGGCGTTGAAAATACCTCCGGCCATCGCGCCCGTGGCACCGTAGCCACCGTTGCCGCCATTGCCCGACACCAGGCCACGGGTGATCACCAGGCCATCGAGCGTGACGATACTGCCTGAGCTCACTTCAATCACTCGGGTCCTGTACTGACCATCGAGAATCACATCCGCCGCACCGTCGTTGTTCAAGTCGCCATCAACGGTGACGTTCTTGTTGATCAGCAATTCGGAGGTCAACTGCACCGTCATGCCACTGCTGAAGGTGACGATATCGCCGTTCTGCGCCGAGGCGAGGGCGGCACGCAACGAGCCGACGCCCGTATTGGCGTTGTTGGTGGCGGTCCAGGTGGCCAGGCCCCACTGATAGTCGCTCATGGCTGTGGTCGAGAGCACGTTGGCGCTTTCGATGTTGCCGGTGGCGATTTCCAGATCCCAGTCGCCGCCCACGCCGGTACGGTTGCTCGAAGCCGCTACATCGCGGCCGGTCATTTGCGCCAGCGAGTCGACAAAGCTCAGGCCACGCTCGCCTTCGGCGGTGTAGCAGCCGTAGATCAGGATGTCGCCGCCAGCGTTGATGTCCTTGCCGATTTCCGCCAGCACCGCGCTGCGAGCGGCGACGTTGTCAGCCGACAGATAGCTGTCGCCCAGCCACAGGTCGCCAGCGTTGCCGTGGGCGATGATCTGCACCGAGCTGATGCCCTGATGCTGATCGAGGTAGTCGGCAATTTGTTGCAGTCCATCCTTGCCCGTGTCCAGCTTCACGATCTGGGTCCCGGGGGCTACGCCCCGGAGCAGGCTGTCGGCATCTTTCACCCGAGAGTCGACGAACACCACGCTCTGCCCTGGCACCGCAACCGGGCTGACAGCCGGCGCGGCATCGGTCTGGCCGTGGGTGTCCTTGCTGATCGTCGGGTGATCGGCAGTCGGTGTCTTGGCGGCATCGGCTGTGGAATGGCTATCGGCCACCGTGGCGGCGACGGCGCCGTCGAACAGCATGCGTGGTTCAAGGGACATGATCATGGGCGCCGCTGGCGTCCGTTGACCTTCGGTTGCCCGTGACGTTGCCTTTACCCCGCCAAAAATGGTCCACCACATGCTGCTCACCCGGATTCGAACGAATATACGTAAGGCATCAATGAAAAACGCCGCGATCAAATGTTCGCGGCGTCGGACTTCATACGAATGACATTGGCGGCGCTGGCAGAGCCATCGAGCCAAAAGGACAAGTCTGAGTATTGCTTGAACAGATCCGGCGGCAGGATGGTGCGTCGTGCCTGCACGGCGACCTTGGGTCTGACCTTGTGCAGGCCGGCCACCCCGAGGGCTTGATCGAATTCCGGGGCGTCGTACGCCAGGTGTTCGAAGTCGTGCTCGAACCAGGGTTCGTCGATAAAGTCGTAGACCAGCCGCAGCACCCGCTCCGGAGCCTGGGTCAGCAAGTCATAGTCGATGATCAGCAAGGAGTCGGCATGCTCGCCGTAATAGGCTTCCTTAAGCGCCGCCCAGGCAAAACCCACCAGGCGATTGCGCTGGGCCAGGGTTTCGCAACGGCTGTAGACGGTGTTGCGCTCGACGGCATCGCCGAAGAGTTTGGTGTTTTCATAGGGATTGGCGCGGTACAGACGCTCGATGCTGTCCATGACCCAGGCGACGTTGCGCACGCAGGCAATGACCTTGGCCTTGGGAAACAGATCGCTGATGGCCGGCAGGCGCGAACTCCACAACCGATTGGTGTCGAACACCACCGATTTGTCGGCCTTGTCGGCGTAAAAGGAATCAAACAGGCCGCGCAACAGGCGACGGCGCATATCGGTGTCGATAACGGCACCAAACTCGCTGCCGGCGCTGCACTGCTCCAGTACACCGGAAAACAGGGAACCGACGGGGCTGGTCATTCCGGCATGGAAACGCGGATTCTGCAACAGGATTGCAGAAAGCAGGGTCGACCCCGAGCGCGGCAAACCGGAAATGAAATGAAAATGGTGCAAGTCCATTCACCGTATTTGATAGTCCTTTTGTAGGACAAAGCGTAGTCGATCGATAAAACTTCGACTAGTGGTCTTTTGATATCAATTTGAAGCTAAATCGACTTGATACCGAGCTTTTCGTAAACAGTGAAGGACATTAGCGACGACAGCGTGGGAAGCGCGTCCATCGGACAAACACAACCTCGCCACGACACCCACAATCTACGTCTACGCTGTGGCGTGGCGTGACCGAGCCACGTAAAGAAAAGGAGTCGACACCCCCAGGTGTCTGGCAGCCGCGTGGCGCGCCAACCACCAACCTGAAGGATAAGGATTAATGGAAGTATTTATCGGCACTATCCAGCCTTTCGCCTTTGATTTTGCCCCCCAGAACTGGGCCCTTTGCAATGGCCAGACGTTAAGCATTTCGCAATGGAGTGCATTGTTCTCGCTGATTGGCGTGAACTACGGCGGCAACGGCCAGACCACCTTCATGCTACCCAACCTGCAAGGTCGATTACCGATGGCCCAGGGCACCGGCACCAATCTCAGCACGCGCACCATTGGCGAGATTTCCGGTACCGAAAACGTCACCGCGACCATCGGCAACATGCCCAACCACACCCACCAGATGTCCGGACTGACCGCCACCACCACCCTGCAACTGGCCAACCCGCCGAGCAATCCCGTAAACGTGCCAACGGCAACCAACGCCTTCATCGGCGCTTCGAGCGGCGGACCGGGGACGGCGAACATCTACTCCGATCAACAAGGGGCAACGGCGGTGGCGCTCCAGGGCGTGAGCACCACCGTCACCGGAGAGATTGCCTCCACTGGCGGGACCCAGCCCATGAGCGTGATGAACCCGTTCCTGGTCATCAACTTCAGCATCGCCCTGCAAGGGTATTTTCCATCGCGTGGCTGAAGGTTCGCCGGGGGCCGCGCGCCCCCGGCACTGTTCACTTTTCGGAGGCTGATCATGTTGCAAGCGGTTCAAAGTCATCATTTCCAGACCCTGCTGGGCCAGACCGTTGTCCTTCGCCTGCCCGACGGCAGCGAATTGCCGGTGCAGTTCGAACACCTCGAAGAGTCACCCCGCGCCCGCATGCGCAACAGTGAGCGCATGCCATTCAGTGTAGAGTTCAACAGCCTGGTCCCGACCGATTTTGTGGACGGTTTATGCACGCTGCAATTGCCGGAACTGGGCAAAGTGGAAAACATTTTCGTTTCCCGGGTGCCGTCGATGGGACGTGATCCGCAGCGAGGCTACTTCTACATCGCCTTCAACTGACCCTTTTCTGGCTCGCAGTGCCCTCAGCCTTGCGGATACCACACCAGCCTTTGTGCCGCGACGTTGTACTCCTGCACTGCAAAACCCAGCGCCAGGTAATGCTCAAGCGCATGGGGATTGCTGGCCCAGACCACCGTCGCCACCGGGCAACGAATCTGTTGGGCGGCCTTCTGCACCCCCTGCAATACCGCCCGCCCATACCCCTGCCCCCGCGCCGCCGGGATAAAGGCCAGATACAGCACGCGAATCTCATTCGGCCCGAAATCAGTGCTCAACGCGCCGATCGCAGTGCCGAGTTTCTCAACCACGTAATGCATGGCATTGGGGAAGTTCTCACCCAGTCCTTGCTCCTGTACCTGGAACTGCTGGGCCACAATCTGCTCGACCACCTCTACACTGTCGTCGATCCATTGCAGGTCCGGTCGGGCCGATTGATACAGGCGCTGCAAAAAAGGCCCATCGCTGGCTCGCGAAGGCCGCACCACCAAACCTTCGGCTGCCACTGCACTGCTGTTCGCCATCGTCGCACTCCTTAAAAACCGCTTTCCCTGACCCCCAGCGCCGCCATGCGTCGCCAGGCGACCCCCAATAACGACTCGCCGCTGCCCTGCAACACCACCACGCCGCGCAACGGCTGCACCGGCGTCGGCGCCGGTTCGAGGGTACTCAATCGCGCGCCATACTGCGCTTGTACCGGCTCGGCTCGTTGATACTGATCGCGACGCACGGCAATCGGTCCGTGGTGATCGGAGGTCAGTGCCTCCTGATCGACAAACGCCACGCCGTTGGTGTCGATTTCGCTCAGTTGCACCGCAATCGCCGGATGCATCGGATCATCGGCGATAAACCGTCCAGTGGCGCCCGGTGCCACGCGCCAGAGTTCTGCCTCGGCCAGATAGCCACGCAAGCGCACGCCGTCCTCGACCACCCGCGCCAGCGGTTCCCGGGTCGACAGCCAGCGCCCCACCGCCCATTGCGGCAGCAGATCTCGAACGGTGCCGGCATGGGGGGCGCGCAATAGCAATCGCTCGCGCTGAGCCGCCAGCCCCCGGTACTCGGCGACCGCTTCGGCCAGGCGCTGCTCGACGATTGAGGCATCGGAGGCCGTTTCGCTGCGGCTGGCCTGACGGCGCATTTGCAATTGCTGAATCTCGATTTCCCGGCGCGCAATGGTCTGGCGCGAATCGAGATCCGGGGACTCCAGTTCGATCAGGACATCACCCTGCGCCACCGACTGCCCGTCATGCACCTTGACGGCTTTGATCCGTGCCGCCACCGGCGCATGCAAGGTGTTGACCCGGCCCGCTTCCAGCATGGCCGGCACCTCGACGGCACTGCGCCACGGCAGGATGAGCACCAGCAACAGCCCGAGCAATGCCAGGCTGCTGAGCAGCACCCGCGGTCCATGCGCCTGCTCGCGGCGGCCCCACCACTGGCGCCATTCACTCATGATGGGCAGAAAGATGAACCAGACCAGCTCCACCAGCATCAGGAAAATCCCCAACACCTTGAAGAACAGGTGATAGACCGCCAGAGCGATCCCGAAAAACAATGCCGCGCGCCATAACCACGAGCCATACCCCCAGATCAGCAAACGCCGTTGCATTGTCGGCGACCAAGGCTCCGGCGCCGCTGCGCCGTATCCGAACAAAAACTCGCGCAGGCGCCAGCGGCACAGGGCAAACGCCCGACCTTGCAGGTTATCGACCTGCCAGAAATCGCTGAGCAAAAAATAACCGTCAAAACGCATGAATGGGTTGAGATTGACCACCAGTGTGGTGATCCACGTAGCACTGGCGAGCATGAACGCTGCGGTGCGGGCGGGACCGTCGGGCAACAACGACCAGGCCAGCAAGGCAATGCACGCCAACAGCAACTCCGCCAGCACGCCGCCAGCGCCAATCAGCAACCGGGCCTTGCGATCATTGACCCGCCAGGCATCGCTGACATCGGTATAAAACATCGGCAGCAGCACCATGAACGCCACGCCCATGCTCTGTACCCGGCACCCGGCGCGCTTGGCCATGAACGCGTGACCGAATTCGTGGCAGAGCTTGGCGAAGAACAGGGCCACGCCAAACGCCACTGCACCGCCAAGGCTGAACAGATGCGGAAACGTCGCGATAAATCGCTGCCAGTCACGCGACACCAGAAACACCCCCGCCCCCAGCACGGCGGGTAATCCGTAGCGCAGCGCTCGCGGACCGAAGCGCTCCAGCCAAGGCCAGACACGGTTGAGAAAACGCTCGGGGCGCCACAACGGAATTCGAAAAAACAGGTACTGATGCAGCAACACTTGCCACAGGCTCCGGCGCTGGGCATCCGCTTTAACGCTGTAGCTGGCACGCTGCTGGGGGTCGAGGGCGGTAATCAGGTCGTGGCTGCGCAAAAAAACCAGCAATTGCTCCAGATCCGTACCGTCCAGCGCCAGTCCCGGCTCACGATTGGCCGCTTGCAGGACCTGCTCGGGTTCACCCAGCGACCAGTGACGTAACAAACGCATCGCCGTCGTACCGAGCTTGAAGTAATGCCCTCGCACCGGGTCGGCCAGCGTCCAGCTGGGCGCACCGTCCAGCGCCGGCGCTGCCGGGGACAGTTGCAGGTCGGCACGCAGGCCGGGCAGGCTCATTTACAAGCCCACGCTCTGACGCAAACCGGCCAACGGTCGACGCAGCAGGTACAACCCCAGCGGCGCCCGGTCACCGAAGATTTTCGCCGTGCCGCGCAATCCGATGCGCGGAGGTGGCGCGTCGAAATTCGCATCCAGCCGATAAGCCAATTGCCCGCCCGCTGTAGGTTGCGCTTCATAAGCCGAACGTTCGAGTCTGGCCAGATGCCGTTGCAGCGGGTCACTGTCGAGAAACAAGGCAACTTCAGCGCCGGGCTCCAGGGATATCGCGTCCCCCACAGCCAGCTCGATACGCAATTGCGCCTGGGTCGGATCGGCGATCTCCATCAGCCGCTCGCCGGTCTGCACCGGCTTGCCGGTCCAGCGTTCGGCATCGGCAAATACCGCGATGCCATCGCGCTCGGCGCGCACTTCGCTACGCTTGAGCAGTTCACGGGCGTAGTCGCGCTCGGCGCGTTTCTGTTCAACCCGGGCGGCCAGCAAATCCAGTTTCGAGCTGGACTCGGCATCGGCGAACGAACGCTGGGAGTTGGCCTTGAGTTCCGCCTCGGCGACCCCGAGGGCGCGTTCGGCGACATCGGCCTGAGCCTTGAGCGTGGTGCTTTCGAAGCGCAGCAGCAATTCGCCGGTCTTCACCGTCTGATTGGGTTTGACCAGGAACTCGGCAATGACACCGTCCAGCGGTGCCGCCACTACCCGCCCGCCCAACGGCACCACTTCGGCCGGTGCCAATACGGATTGGCGCACCGGGATCAACAGCCCGAGCAATAGCACTGCAACCAGCAAGCCCCGGCGTTTGCGGGTCCAACGCAGACGCCAGGGCTTGCGCGGTTGCAACGCCTGCCAGGCGTGGCTGTAGGTATCACCCAGTTGCGCCAGCAGCACCTGTTCGGCAGGGTTCCACGCAACGTCCCGGGCCAGCCACAACCCACCGAACACCTCGCCCTGACGATCGACCAGCGGCAGCCAGAACACCTGCGCCGCCGACAGGCTTTGCCATTCAGCCCGCAGCGACTCGCCGAGGACATCGGCGGCAACGACCCGCGCCTGCTGCAATTGTTCGCGTTTGAACAACTGAGCCACCGCCTGCTCGACGAACGCTACAAAGGGTGAGTTCGGCTCCACCGTACTGACACCGGTCACGGCCTGCACCTTCCCGGCGATCAACAGTGCCGCATGGCGAAAGCCAAACAATGCCTGTCCATCATTGACCAGGCTGTAAGCCAATTGGGCGGACGTTTGGGCTGCGCGGGTCTGGCGCTCAAGATCAAGAAAACGTGCGAATACCTGTTCGGCACCGCCGCTCACAGGCGCGTTCACTTGAACTCCGCGAAATGCGCAGTGCCGCTCATGCCCGCCAGCAACCCGCTGGCGTCGGGCACGCTGGCCACCAGCAGCAGGGTCTGGCTGCCTTCATCGATTCGTGCGCCCAGGCGTTTGACTGTCGCATCCAGCGGCTTGCCGGTTTCATCGGGGACAAAACTGAAGGTCTGGCCGGGCTTGAGTCGGGCCATCCAGCGCGAGGGCACCAGCAAATGGATTTCCAGGGTGCGATTATCGACCACGTCCAGCAAGGGTGCGCCGGCAGGTACGCTTTCATAGCGCTGTACCTTGCGCTCGACGACCTGGCCATCGAACGGCGCCTGCACGCTGCAACGCTTGACCTGCACTTGATACACCTGGGACTGCGCCTGGGTTTCGCTGACCTTGGCCTCGGCACGTGCCACTTCGAAACGCCCGACCGAATTCAGCGCGGCCAGTCGCCGGTTGTGCGCCAGTTCTTCACCCGCGCCACGGCTGGCCGCTTGAGCGGCATTGAGCTGCGCCTGATAGGCCGAGCAATCGAACCGCGCCAGGGTATCGCCCTTCTTGAACGATTCTCCCTCACTGAACGGCAGTTCGACTATCCGCCCGGGCACCTCACTGGCCAGTACTGCCTGATCCCGGGCCCGCAGTACACCGCGGGCCTCGGCGCTGGTCGCAGTACTGGCGCCCGCATCCATTTGCGCAAGCGGGTCGTCTGCCCCAGGCGTTTGCGCCTGGACAGCGCTCGCGACGAGGACCGATCCCAACCCCAACACACAGAAAATCCGCATGACCGCACTCCCTTTCGGATCAACCGAGTCTACGGCAGCGGTGACTAGCGTCAAGCAGATGGCCATCATTGCCTGCGTATTAACGCTGCGCCGTCACGGCCAACGGATACACCGACTCCCACCCCCCACCCAACGCCTTGTACAACCCGACGGCCGCCAGCGACACACCGGTCGAACTCTCGACCCACTGCTCCTGCGTTGCCAGCAACGCTCCTTGCACGGTGAGCACCGTGACGAAATCCACCACGCCCTCAACGTACTGCTGTTGCGCGGTGTCCAGCGCAATGCGGTTCTGACGTACGGCTTCGGCCAGACTGTCGCGGCGCAACTGGCTGGCGTTGTAGGTGGTCAGTTGATCATCGATTTCATGCCAGGCGCGCAGCACGGTTTGCTGATAGATGATAGCGGCTTCCTGTTGTTGTGCTTCGCGCAACTCGAGCACGCCACGCAAGCGTCCGCCGTCGAACAACGGCAAGCTGAACTGCGGGCCGATCCCGAACGAACGCGAACCCCAGGAGCCGAAATCGCTCAGTTGCATGGCCTGGGAACCGATGTTCCCCGACAGGGTGATTCGCGGATAGAAATCGCCCTTGGCCACGCCAATGCCGGCAGTGGCGGCATGCAGCCGTGCTTCGGCCTGGCGAATGTCCGGCCTGCGTTCAGCCAGTTGCGAGGGCAAGCCAATGGCGACCTGGCGCGGCGTTTGTGGCACCGGTGCGTCTGTGGATAACTCCGCCGCCAATGCCTGAGGCGCTTCGCCCATCAACAGACTCAAGGCGTTGATCAGTTGCCACTGGCGCTGCTCCAGTGCGGGCAGGCGTGATTCGATGGCCGCCACCTGCGCGGCGGCTTCGGCGACATCCAGATCCGTCGCGACACCGTCGGCCAGGCGCAATTGCGAGAGCTTCAGGCTATGGCGGGCGACGTCGAGGTTCTGTTCGGTGACGAGCCGGGTGTTCTGCACGCCACGCAGTTGAATGTAGTCCTGGGCGGTTTCGGCCAGCACCGACAGCAGCACACCGCGTCGGTCGTTCTCGGCGACTTCCAGGTTGGCGTCGGCCGCTTCGGTTTCCCGCCGCACACGCCCCCACAAATCCAGCTCCCAGGACGCGGAAAAACCGGCATCCCACAGGTTGAATGCGGACTGGCCGTTGTGCCCTGACGGGTCGCTCAGGCCTTCACTACTGTTACGTTTTCGGGCGTAACTTCCCGTGGCCGCGGTATTCGGATAGCGGTTGGCGGTGATCACCTGGCGAACGGCACGGCTTTGCTGCAAACGGCTGCTGGCCAGCTTCAGGTCGAGGTTGTCGGTCAGGGCGCGTTGCGTGAGGGCCGAGAGCTTCGGGTCGTTGAACACGTCCCACCAGCGCTCGTTCATCGTTTCGGCGATTACTTGGCTGGTGGCTGCCTTTGATGGTTTCGACCACTCGGTGATTTGTGTGGGCTGAGGTTTGTGAAAGTCCGGGCCGACGGTGCAGGCGGACAGGCTCAGCATAAGCAAGGCAGAAAAAGTCAGGCGAGGCTGATGACCTCTTCGCGAGCAAGCTCGCTCCCACATTGGACTTTCTGTGATGCGAAAATCTTGTACTTCGCGCATAACCCTTGTGGGAGCGAGCTTGCTCGCGATGGCGTCCGTACCGTCAACACAGGTTTTCATCGCTGAGTCACCTCACGCGAGACACCACTGACGGTATCGATGCTCGCCTCCACCGACATCCCCACCCGCAAGCGCTCGGCCAGCGATTGTCCCGGCTCCAGCACGATCTTCACCGGTATCCGCTGTACCACCTTGGTGAAGTTGCCGGTGGCGTTGTCCGGTTTGACCGCAGCGAATGTCACCCCGGTGGCCGGTGCAATGCTTTCGACACGACCGCTCAGTGCCGCACCGCCCAGGCTGTCGACGCGCACTTGCACAGCCTGCCCAGGCTGCACATCCGTCAGTTGGGTTTCCTGGAAATTGGCCATCACATAAGCCTGCGCCAGCGGCACCACGGCGAGGATTTTGCTGCCCGGTGTGACGTAGGCGCCGACCCGCACCGCGCGCTCGCCGACCATACCGTCCTGTGGCGCAACGATCCTCGTATAGGACAACTCGTAGCTGGCCATTTCCAGCTTCGCTTGCGCCCGTTTCAGCCCCCCTTCGGCTGCATCGCGCTGGGCCGTGAGGATCTCCACCTGCTTGCGTTCCGCCGCTAGAACCGCCGTGGCATTGGCCAGCCGCGCGGAGGCCTGGTCGATGCGCGTTTGCGCCTGTTGCGCGTTTTGCACCGTGCCAGCGCCCACCCCGGCGAGGTGGATGTAGCGGTTCAATTCATGCTCGGCAAACGCCATTTCCGCCTTGGCCGAAACCACCGAGGATTGCGCCTGGGCAATCACCGACGCCTGGCGCTCGAGGGTCGCCCGGGCGTTTTGCAGTTGCGCCCTGGCCACCAGCGTTTCGGCATCGGCGGCCTCGGCGGCGGCGTGTAGATCCCGGTCATCGATCAGTGCCAGCAACTGCCCGGCCTTGACCTGCTGGTTGTCCTCGACCAGCACTTGCTTGATAAACCCGGCAACCCGCGGCACGACCAGGGTGAAATCCGCCGAGACATAAGCATCATTGGTGTTCTGCTGGGTACGCTTGCCGAACAGGCCGGGCATGGCCAGGTACAGCAACACGCCGACGGCCAATGCGGCGGCCATGGCAACCGCGACTTTCTGCTTTGCTTGAGTGTTCATAAAAACCTTCTGTTTCAGTGGAGCAATCAGGTCGGTGCGCGCGGTGGATAAATCCGCGTCGGCAGCCAGAAAATCAGCAGGATCAAGGTCACGGCGATACCGGCCATGCACAGGTAAAGATCAGAGGAAGTGAGCACCACCGCTTGCTCATGCAGCCGATGAGCGAGGCTTGTGCTGTCGCGCTCGGCCAGCGGCGAGTTGCCGAGGCCGTCGACCAGCATGGTCGAGTGGAAATGCAGGCGTGCCGTGGTCAACGCCTCGATCACCCCGGTGGCGATGACCGCCGACAGGCCTTTGACTGTGTTGAACCAGGCCGATGCGAACGGCCCTTCCATCGGGTTGATGCTGCCGGTGGACAGCATCAGCAATGGCAACACCGCCATGGGCTGACCGAAAATCTGCAGCCATTGCAGCACATAGAAATCGTCGCGAATCCACGCGGACGTCAATTGCGAGCCGCCGACGCACGACAGCGCCAGCATGCTCAGGCCAATGCCCAACACCCAGCGGCAATCGACCCAGCGAAAGTTGCACAGCGCCGCCACCAACGGCAGCGCAATCAATTGCGGCAGCGCCGCCAGCAGCATGATCGGCGCGGTCTGCACCGGGCGATAACCCTGGACCTGCGCCAGGTAGCTGGACGGAATAATGATCACCGCCTGCAACACCACCAGCACGCCCGCCAGGGTCAGCAGGGCGAAAGACAGGTTACGGATGCCGAGCATCTGCATCTTGAAAAACGGAATCGGCTGCGACCACTCGCCGGTCAAAAACAGCACCAGCAACAACAGCCCGCCGCCGAGCAATCCACAGATCAGGTTCGACTCGAACCAGTCCAGGCGATTGCCCTGCAGGATGCCGATCACCAGCATGCAGATGGCGGGAAAGCCCAGCAGCACACCGCGCCAGTTGAAGGACTTGAAGCGCTCCAGGCGCAGGGGGTCCTGGGGTAAGCCATACGCCACTGCGGCCATGGCAATCAGGCAAGGCGCGATGATTTGCCAGAAGGTCCATTGCCAGCCGACATACTCGGTCCACAACCCCGCCAGCGGCGTGCCCAGACCCGGGCCGAACGTCGCCGTCAGGGCATAACCGGCCAGGCCATACAACTTCACATTGGCCGGCAGAAAGCGCAGGGCCACGGTCATCAGCATGGGTGGCAATGCACCGCCCGCCAGGCCTTGCAAGGTGCGTAGCAACAACAGACTTTCATAATTCGGGGCGAAGGGGCACAACACACCCAGCAGGGTGAACAGGCTGATGGCGCACAGGGTGAAACGCCGCAACGAGAACGTCACAGCACACCACGGCGCGAACGCCATGGCCGCCACCGAAGTCGCGGTATAACAGGCGACCAGCCAGGTGCCTTCGTCGTAGCCGATGGCCAACGCACCACGGATGTCGGCCAGGGCGACTTTGGTCACCATCTCGTTCAGGCCCGACATCAGCACCGCCACCAATACGCCAACCAGGCCGATAATGATCCGCGGGCCGAAGACAGGTGGAGCGGCTGCCGTGCTGGCCGCAGCAACAGGTGCCGTGACCGTAAGGGAAGTCATGTACTGCAAGCTCCGGCGTGGAAAGACCGAAGCATTCTAAGAAGCGTAATGCCTGACGAAAATCAACTTATTGGAAGGTTATAAGTGCGCCAAACGCAACGATACAACCCCTGCCCCCTGTAGGAGCGAGCTTGCTCGCGATGGACGTCAACGATAACGCGTGCTGACTGATTGATCGTGTCGTTCAGACGTTTTTCGCGAGCAAGCTCGCTCCTACAGGGGGGGAATTGCGTTCAGGTCAGTCCGGCTGCGCGGCCAACCACGTTTCATCGCAGCAGGATTTCAGCGTTTCACGCAGCCAGCGGTGGGCCGGATCCTTGTCGAATCGCGGATGCCAGGCCTGTGTCAGCATTAAGGTCGGCAACGGAATCGGCAGGTCGAACGAGCGCAGCTTCAGTCCGAGCCGCCGCACACTCAGCAAGGCTTCCTTGGGCACCGGCAGAATCAGGTCCGAATCGGGCAAGGCAAACATCGCCGCATGAAAGCTTGGCGCGATCACCGCCACCCGCCGCTCCAGCCCCAGGGCATTGAGCGCGGTATCGATCGGACCTCGGGCAATGCCGCGCCGGGACATGCTGATATGCGAGAACCCCGCGTAACGCTCCGCCGTGATCTCTTCGTCGAACAGCGGATGATCCTCGCGCACCAGGCCGACAAAGTGGGTGGAAAACAGGTTCTGAATCTTCACTTCCGGGGTCAACGGCCGGGTGTTGCTGACGCTCAGATCGATCCGCCCTTCGCGCAATGCCTCATCATCGCCATCGCCTTCCGGGACGAAACGCAATTCGCAGTGCGGCGCCTGCCGGTCAAGGGTGTCGAACAGCTTGCCGCCGTAGACGCCGACAAAGAAGTCGTTGGCCCGAATACTGAAACGCCGCCGCAGCGAACTCAGCTCCACCGCATCGGCCGAACGAAACAGTAACCCGGCCTGTTCCACCACACTGCGCACCTGCTCGCGCAATTCCAGTGCCTTGGGGGTTGGCACCAGGCCACGGCCGGCGCGCACCAGGATCGGATCGCCAATGGCCTCGCGAATGCGCGTCAACGTCCGGCTCATGGCCGCCGGGCTCAGGTTCATCCGCCGCGCCGCGCCCACCACACTGCCCTCGTCGAGCAAGGCATCGAGGGCGACCAACAGGTTCATGTCTGGGAGTTGCATTGTGAGCACTCGTGTTTGATCTGGATTGATTCAGACGCAATGCTAGCAAACAAACTGCCGAATCATGTGTTGGCAGCACCGACCTCTTCGCGAGCCTGCTCGCGAAAGCGGTGGAACCGTCACCACATCCATTCGCGCTAGCCCATAGAAACAACTCACACCACTATCAGTTCTGATAGTTCGCAAACCTGGCTCAAGCGAGTAAAACTCAAAGCCTGCCCCGTTTCCGCGAAGATCCCGGCATGAGCCAACCTGCTGATCAAGACAACCGCAGCCGGCCACGCTTAGTACTGCTGGCAACCGACCGCAGCCAATCCATCATTGGCGAAATCGTCGATGGCCAGTCCCAGACCATCGCCTATTCAGCTTACGGTGAGCAGTCCGCGCAGCAGAAAATCGAGACACGACTGGGGTTCAATGGCCAACTGCGTGAAGCCAACATTGGCTGGTACTTGCTGGGTAATGGCTACCGCGCCTATAACCCGCGATTGATGCGCTTTCACAGCCCGGACAGTTGGAGTCCGTTTGGTGGGGGTGGGTTGAATGCGTATATGTATTGCGTGGGGGATCCGGTGAATCGAGTGGATCCGACGGGGCATATCTGGCAAACCTTGATTGCCAAGGCACGCAGGCTGGCTTCGGAGTTTCATTTGCCCAATTATCGCGCTGTTCCAGCACCCAAAGATATCGTGAGCATTTCAGCCGGTGCTGACGCAGCGCGCGCACTGCAACAAAACATACCGATTCAGAAAACACATGACTTAACCGGTTTTTTTTCCGCTGCTGAGTACGCTGCCGGCAAGAAGTCCCCACCCAGCTGGACAAACGATGCGGCGGAGCGACTTAGCGGAGTCCAAGCCACACCGCACCCGCAGCAGCCACCTGGCTTTCTTGGATCTTCTTTTATTGCCTCTCGGCAGAAGCAGTCGCCAGGCAAAACTTGGAAAGTAAGCAGCACTGCGCATGGCTCCTCTCAATCACCGAGCGCCTCCACCAGCTCCCAATATGTCCAAAAGCCTGGCTCATCTTTTGATAAGCCTGAATCCTCACGTGGAGTTGAACTTAAACCATTATTTAAACCTAGAAGTAACAATGTTTCCGCGAACAGTGCTTCATCGAATGCTTATGGACATCATGCCGCCTACCAAAAATATTACGATGCGCAACCGCCCGGGCGCCCTCCTTCTTACACTCAAGTAATGCAAGAAAAGGCGATAGAAGAGATCAGAAATGGCGGCAAGAAATAGCGTCTGTTGTCCATCTGGCATAGGGCAATCAAACTCAGACGCAAGCCCTCATCACCGCACCATCCCCCACCGCCTCACCGTCACTCGCTCCAACGAATCAAACACCAGATTCTCCACCAGCAATCCAATCAGGATCACCACCGCCAACCCGGCAAACACCTTGTCCGTGTACAGCTCATTGCGATTCTGAAAGATGTACCAGCCCAACCCACCCTTGCCGCTGGTTGCGCCAAACACCAACTCGGCAGCAATCAAGGTCCGCCAGGCAAACGCCCAGCCGATTTTCAGCCCGGCGAGGATTGACGGCAGTGCCGCCGGAATCAGGATGAACAGCACGAAGCGCATGCCCTTGAGGCCGTAGTTGCGCCCGGCCATGCGCAGGGTTTCCGAGACGCCGAGGAAGCCAGCGTAGGTGTTCAGCGCCAAGGCCCAGAGCACCGAATGCACTAGCACGAAAATCAGGCTGTTTTGCCCTAAGCCAAACCACAAGAGCGCCAGCGGCAACAGCGCAATGGCCGGCAACGGGTTGAACATTGAAGTCAGAGTGCTCAGCAGGTCACGACCGAACTGGGTCGACACCGCCAGCGTGGTCAGGGCAAACGCCAGAACGATGCCGATCAGGTAGCCCTTGAGCAGTACCACCAAAGAAATCCACACCTTGCCCAGCAACTCGCCGCTGAGCAGGCCGTCGTAAAGCGCGTGAGCGGTTTGCACAAAACTCGGCAGCAGCAGGTCGTTGTTTTGATAACGGGCAACCGCTTCCCATAGCACGGCAAGCAAAATCAGGATCAGGCTTTTACGTAGCCAGCCCTGTTGCCACAGGCGTTGGCCGAGGGGCAGTTCGCGCTCCAGCGGCACGCTGGTCAGTGGCGGCAATACGGTTTCGAATTCTTCACGCGGGGATGATAAATGGCTCATCGGGCCCTCCTTTCAACTGGCTCAATAAGCGATGCGGATGTCAGCGAAATCCAGTTCATGCTCGGCTTGCGGTGATTGACCTTCATCGAACAACAGCCGATGAATACGTCGCGCCGATTCCTGAAACGCCACACCGCCGAGGCTGTGCAAATCGTATTGATGGCTGTGGACTTCCGCCCTCACCCGCCCCGGATGGGGTGACAGCAACAGAATGCGATTGCCCACCACCAGTGCCTCTTCGATAGAGTGCGTGACGAACAGCAGCGTGAAACGCACTTCCTCCCAGAGCAGCAGCAATTCTTCCTGCATCTTGCGCCGGGTCAGGGCATCGAGCGCAGCAAAGGGTTCGTCCATCAACAGGATTTTCGGCTGCATCGCCAACGCCCGAGCGATGGCGACCCGTGCCTTCATCCCGCCTGACAAGGTGTGCGGATAAGCATCGGCAAACGCCGCCAGGCCGACCTTTTCCAGATAGTGCAGCGCTCGCTCTTCGGCCTCCCTGCGCTTGAGGGTTTTCGAAGCCAGAAGCGGAAACATCACGTTCTGTTTGACGGTTTTCCACGGCGGCAGTTGATCGAACTCCTGAAACACCACGATCCGGTCAGGTCCCGGCGCATCGACGCGCTGGCCTTGCAGACGGATCTCGCCTTCCACTGGCTGGATGAAGCCGGCGGCGGCTTTGAGCAACGTCGACTTGCCGCAACCGGACGGGCCGAGCAGGACAAAGCGGTCCGCCGGATCGATCTCGAAACTGACTTGATGGGTCGCCCGCACCACGCGCTGCGGTGTGCGGTATTCGAGGCTGACGTTATCGACCGACAGCAGCGCCTGGGCTGCCGCGATCGGTTTGCTGACCGTGTGGCCTTGCAAAGGAGCGTTCATTTCGGTCAGCTCCCTTGCAGTGGTTTGGTGTCCTGGAAGAAGTAGTCCTTCCACGAATCCGGTTTGTTTTTGATCGCGCCAACGCGGTACAGGAACTCGGCCAACGGGTAGGTATTTTTCGGCGTGACGCTGAACTCGAACTGCGGGTTGTCGATGATTTTCAGCAACGCCGCACGATCGATTTTGGCCTTGGTAACGCGGATGTAAGTGTCCGCCGCTGCGCCTTTGTCGTTCTGGGCAAACGTGGCCGCTTCGGTCAGCGCGTCAATGAATGCCTTGTAGGTTTTCGGGTTCTCATTGCGGAATTTCTCAGTGGCGAACAGCACCGTCGGCGAGTTCGGACCGAGCAGGTCATAGGTGTTCAGCACCACGTGCACGTTGGGATTTTCCAGCGCCTGATCCTGGAATGGCGGGTTGGAAAAGTGCCCGGTCAACTCGGTTCCGCCAGCGATCAGCGCAGCCGTGGCATCAGGATGTGGAACAGCGATGGTGTACTTGTCGAGGCGATTGAAGTCCTTGTCACCCCACTGTTTGGCCGCCGCGTATTGCAGGAAGCGCGACTGCACCGACACGCCCACCGCCGGCACTGCGATTCGGTCTTTCTCGGTGAAGTCGGCAATGGTTTTGACCTTGGGATTATTGCTCACCAGGTAGTACGGGAAGTTGCCCAGGGAAGCCACGGCCTTGACGTTCTGCTTGCCGTGGGTGCGATCCCAGATGGTCAGCAGCGGGCCGACGCCGGCGCCGGCAATGTCGATAGAGCCCGACAGCAACGCGTCGTTGACCGCTGCACCGCCGGAGAGCTGGGTCCAGTCGACCTTGATGTCGATGCCTTCCTGCTTGCCGTACTTCTCGATCAGGCTCTGATCGCGCACCACGTTCAGCAGCAAGTAAACGATGCCGAACTGTTCGGCAATGCGGATTTCACCTTCGGCGTGGGCCACGGTCGGTGCCACCAGGCTGCCGGCGATCAGGCTGAAACCCAGACCGATGGCCGCGGCCAGAGGTGCGAATGGAAGACGTTTGGACATGATCAGATCTCCGACAAATCAGAAAGGCGCGTCGCCCTGGATGGTGGTGCGATATAGCTTGCGGCGCAGATGGCTGGGGCATCCGGCGGCGAGGTGGATCAGCGAACGGTTGTCCCAGAACACCAGGTCATGGGGCTGCCATTGATGGCGATAGATGTTTTGTGGCAGCACGCTGTGGGCGTAGAGTTCGGTCAGCAGTTGCTGGCTCTCGTCTTCCGGCAGGCCAACGATGCGAGTGGTGAACCCCTCGCTGACGAACAACGCCTTGCGACCGTTTTCCGGGTGGGTACGCACGACCGGGTGGACGACTTCGGCGACCTGGGCGAGTTGCTCCGGGGTCAGGGTAGGGCGCCAGTTGCCTTCGAATTTGGTCTCGCTGTAACGCGCGGTGTAGGAGTGCGCGGCCGAGCGACCTTCAACGGCATTGCGCAACGCGAGTGGCAGGTTGTCCCAGGCTTTGTGCATGTCGGCGAACAATGTGTCACCGCCTTCTGACGGCAGCTCCTTGGCATGCAGCATCGAGCCCAGGCTCGGCAGTTCTTTGTAGGAGAGATCGGAATGCCAGAACTTGCCGGCGTCACCCAGGCCGATGTTCTGGCCGTTTTCGACGATGTTGGAGACGATCAGGATTTCCGGATGCCCTGCCAGCAGGAACTGCTTGAGCACATGGATCTGCAACACGCCAAAACGACGGCTGAAATCGATCTGTTGCTCAGGGGTTATGCGCTGGTCGCGGAACACCACCACGTGATGATCCAGGTGTGCGCGGTGAATACGGGCGAAGTCCTGATCATTGATCGGGCGGGACAGGTCGAGACCGATGATCTCGACGCCCACCGCTCCGCTGAACGGGCGGACTTCAAAGAATTGTGGCGCGATGCTTGGCGAAGCTGAAGCTGCAGACATAAATCACTCCCACGCACGGCACGCTCAAAGGCGCGCGCGTCGATCAGAAACTCACGGAGGTCCCGTGTTGGTTCGTGTCGTGCGGCGCGCCGATTGGTCGACAGGTACGCAGGAGATTGACTTTATAGATATAAGAATTGAAATTTAAATACCGTTAACGAATAACGATATGGCGATTGCGAAGGGAATGGAGGAATCGTTGTGTGACGTTATTTGTCACTTTCTGACAGGATTGTGGTGTTTTGGCGGACGCTATCGCGAGCAAGCTCGCTCCCACAGGGGTCAGTGGAAACACAAAAATTGCGTTTCAACACAGATCCATTGTGGGAGCGAGCTTGCTCGCGATGGGGCCAGTGGCCCCGAAGGTGGATTACCGCTCGTGCAGCGCCTCGGCCCGAGCGCGGATGATCGGCTTGAGCAGGTAGCTCAGCACGGTCTTCTTGCCAGTGATGATGTCCACGGAAGCCACCATCCCCGGAATGATCAGCAATGGTTTTTCGTCGGTGCCCAAGTGGCTGCGGTCGGTGCGCAGCTTGATGAGGTAGTAGGTGGTCTTCTTGTCTTCATCGGTGATGGTATCGGCACCGATCTGCTCCAGTTTGGCCTTCATCCCGCCGTAGATGGTGTAGTCATAGGCGGTAAATTTCACCGTCGCTTCCTGCCCCGGGTGCAGGAACGCGATGTCCTGCGGGCGGATCTTCGCCTCGACCAGCAAGGTGTCGTCCAGCGGTACGATTTCCACCAGGTCGCTGCCCGGCTGGATAACCCCGCCGATGGTATTGACCAGCAACTTGTTGACGATGCCCCGCACTGGCGAAGTGACCAGCGTCCGGCTGACCCGGTCTTCCAGGGCCTTGCCGGTGGCCTGGGCCTTGTTCAGGTCGGTGCGTGCTTCATTGAGTTGGGTCAGGGCTTCGCTACGGAACTTGCCACGGGTTTCATCGACCTTGCGCTGCACTTCCTTGATTGCCGATTCGGCTCGTGGAATTGCCAGCGTGGTGGCGTCGAGCTGACCACGGGTCTCCGCTTCGGCACGCCTGAGGCGCAGGACTTCCACCGGTGATACCGCGCCTTGGGCCACCAACGGCTCGGACATGCTGATTTCCTGACGCTGGAAGCCCAATTGCTGGCGATACTGCGCCTGTTTGGAGGTGAATTCGCGCAGCTCTTGCTGGCGCTGGATCAGCTGCTCCTGCAAGCCACCAATCTCATCGTGCAACTGTTGGCGACGACTGATATAGAGCGACTCTTCACTCTTGGCCTGACCCGGCACGGCCTTGAGCACATCCTCGGGGAAGTTCAGCGGACGCTCTTCGACCTCGGCGCTCAGGCGCTCGACCCGCAGCAGCATCGACAACCGATCGGCCTCGGTTTCACCGACGTTCGAAGCAAATCGCGTGTCGTCCAGGCGAATCAGCGGTGCGCCGGCTTCGACAATCTGACCTTCCTTGACGAACAGCTCGGCAACAATACCGCCTTCAAGGTTCTGGATCTTCTGGATCTTCGACGATGGAATCGCCTTGCCGTCGCCCTTGGTCACCTCGTCGATCACCGCGAAGTTGGCCCAGAGCATCAGGAACACAAAGAACGCGATGATCGCCCAGATCGTCAGCCGCACCACGCGGGGCGCATCCTCGATCAGCGCCTTGTTGACCTCCGGCAGCGGCTGCCCCTGAAGTGAAGCAGAGCCTTTGAAGTAGCGAAGGATCGAACCCTTACCCGACTTAAGCAACACTGATCTGCCCCTTCTTCAACGCTTCCATCACTGCGGCTTTCGGGCCGTCGGCGAGTATCTGCCCGCGGTCGACCACGATCAGGCGATCCACCAGCGACAACAGCGATGCCCGGTGCGTTACCAGCACCATGGTCTTGTTTTCGATCACCGCTGCCAGGCGCTGCTTGAGGCGCTCTTCGCCGGTGTTGTCCATGGCGCTGGTCGGCTCGTCGAGCAGCAGGATCGGCGGGTTGAGCAGTAATGCACGGGCCAGGGCGACGTTTTGCCGTTGACCGCCGGAGAGGTTCTGTCCGCGCTCACCGACTTGCAGCTCATAACCCTGCGGATGCAGGCGCGCATACTCGTGGACGCCGGCCAGTTCTGCGGCTTGCAGCACCAGCTCGTCCTCGACATACCGCGCGCCGGAAACCAGGTTGTCGCGCAAGGTGCCGGCGAGCAACTGAATGTCCTGGGGCACGTAGCCGATGTTGTAGCGCAGCTCGCTGACGTCGATCTGGCGGATATCCACACCATCGACCAACAACGCGCCGTCATCCGGCTGATACAGCCCCACCAGCAACTTCGCCAGCGAGCTCTTGCCCGAGCCGCTTCGGCCAATGATGCCGACCTTCTCGCCGGGACTGATCGACAGGTTGATGTTCTTCAGCGCCAGGTTCTGCTGTTGCGGGTAGGTGAAGTTGAGCTGGCGGCACTCAATGCCGCCCTGCAGCACCTTGCGGCTGAGCGGACGCTCTTCGAAATTGCGCTCCTGGGGCAGCTCCATCATCTGGTCGACCGAGGTCATGGTCACCCGCGCCTGCTGATAACGAGTCAGCAGCCCGGACAGTGACGCCAGCGGGCTGAGCGCACGACCGCTGAGCATGTAGCAGGCAATCAGGCCGCCCATGCTCAGGTGACCGTCGATGATCTGGTACACGCCGAAGACGATCATGATCACACCGGCCAGTTGCTGGATCAGCAAGGTGATATTCATCGCCAGGCCGGAGAGCATTTTCACCCGCAACTCAAGGCGACTGAGGGTGCCGATGGTCTGCTCCCACTGATACTGGCGTTCGCTTTCGGCGTTGTTGACCTTCACCGCATCCAGGCCGGCCAGGGTCTCGATCAGGCTCGACTGACGCTCGGCCCCCAGCGCCATGGTCCGTTCCATGGTCGCCACCAGGGGTTTCTGCAAGGCATAGCCAATGGCCAGGGCGATCGGGAATGCCAGCACCGGTATCCAAACCAGATGCCCGCCAAGGATCGCGATGACGATAAAGATCAGAATCGTGAACGGCAGGTCAATCAGGCTGGTCAGTGTCAGCGAGGCGAGGAAGTCCCGCAGGCTCTGGAACTCATGGATGTTCTGGGCAAAGCTGCCGACCCGCGCCGGCCGGTATTTCATGGCCATGCCAACGATGCGCTCGAACAGCGTGGCCGAGATAATCAGGTCGGTTTTCTTGCCGGCCAGATCCAGGCACAGGCTACGCAGGCTTTTCAGGATCAGGTCGAACAGGTAGGCGCCCGTGATGCCGAGTGCCAGCACCCAGAGCGTCGCTTCGGCCTGGTTTGGCACGACACGGTCGTAGACGTTCATCACGAACAACGGCGCGGCCATGGCAATGATGTTGATCAGAAAACTGGCGGCGATGGCATCGGCGTACAACCAGCGCGAACGCTTGAGAGTGTCGCGGAACCACGAGCGCGCACGCGGAATCAGCGTGCCGTGATTGACGTCGAACTTGTGCTGCGGCTGGGCGAAAAAGACTTTGCCGGTGTAGTCATCGGCCAGCAGGTCACGGCTGACCAGGGACTCACCGCCGTCGCTTTCGCTGAGCAGCACCCGTACCTGATCTTCGCCTTGCCAGCCGAGCAGGACGGCACTTCGACCGTCCCTGAGCAACAACAATGCTGGCATCGCGATCGCCGGAATATCTTCCAGCTTGCGTTGCAGCACCCGACCTTGCAGCCCCGCGCGAGCGGCCGCACGAGGCAGCAACTCGACACTCAAGCGTTGCTCGGGCAGCGGCAGGCCGGTGGTCAGCATTGCCGCGCTGGCAGGTTTCTGGTGCAGCATGCAAAGAGCGAGCAGACCATCCAGCAACGGATCGTCATGCAACGCGCGCGGATCATGGATGAGTTGAACCCGACTGACTTCTGATTCCACGCTCGGCACTCTTGGCTAACAATTGAACAATGAAGGTCCTGCTTAATTCATACCGGGCAATTGGACCTTGGGCTTCATGTCGTTCTGCACAACGGATGCCAATGGTGCGACCACTCCCTGGCTCTTGAGCAATTCGCCCATGGTCGCCTTGATTCGGTACTGAGTAAATAACTGGATGTTCTTGATCTCCGCCAGACGGCGGGAGGAGGAAAACAGTTCGTTCTCACTGTCGAGCAAATCGAGCAGGGTGCGCTCGCCGAGACTGAACTGACGCTGGTAAGCGGTACGCACGGCGGTGCTGTGGTCGACGTATTGCTGGGCGATCGGCACTTGCGCGTTGGCGTTGTTCAGGGCGTTCCAGGCCAGGCCCAGCTCTTCATTCAATTGGCGCAGGGCGTTGTTGCGGATGTCCAGCGCCTGGTTCGACAGGTAGGACTTGGATTCCAGATCGGCCTTGTTGCTGCCGCCGGCATACAGATTGAAGCGCATGCGCAGCATGGCCTGCCATTCGTTGTTGTGGCCGTTCTGACCATCAATGTCGTTGTCCGCGGAGCGACCCAACTCAGCATCGAAGCGCGGGTAGAACGTCGACTTGGCAGTGTCGTACTGCTTCTCGGCAGCGGCGATATCGGATTCGGCCGAACGCAGGATCGGGCTGTTTTCCAGCATCTGCGCACGGGCTTCATTCAGGTTGGCCGGCATCAGCGCCATGAAACTCGCCGGGCGTTCCAGTTGATCGGGCATCTGGCCAACAGCGGAGAGGTAGTTGGTTTCGGCGTCTGCCAGGTTGGTCTGCTCGGTGATCAGGTTGTTGCGCGCCTGGGCCATCCGCGCCTCCGCCTGATCAAGGTCGGCGCCACTGCCGACGCCACGCTGGGTGCGCAGTTGGATCTGGTCGTAAATGCGCTGGTGGCTCTTGAGGTTGTCCTCGGCCAGACGTACGAATTCGCGACGAGTCAGCACGTCGAGATAGACCTGAGCCACGGTCAGCCCGGTACGCTCGGAAGTACTCAGCAGCGAGTAAGCGCGGGAGTTGACAGTGGCTTGTTGACGCCCTACTTCGCTGGACGTCGCAAAACCGTCAAAAACCATTTGGGTCAGACGTAAATTTGACTCACTGCGATTCAGGGTTTGCCAGTGATTGTTGCTGCCGTCCGTTCGCGTCGTCACGCTATCGGTGCCTTCACGACCATAACCGCCTAGCAGGTCGACCCGTGGCAAATATCCACCTTTTGCAGCCTTCAACTGATAATCCGCAGCCAACCGACTGTTGACACCCGCCTGAACTTCCGGATGGACATCCAGCGCTTGTTGCATGGCTTCTGGTAAGGACTGCGCCTGCACAAAAGACGCGGCGAGGACGAAAGGTATTGCCATGAACAAAGGCGAACGCATTGTAGGAATTTCCCAGAACTTCTTGTCTTGAATCACAGCAAAAGAACGCGCTGCGTCGAAAGATGGCAAGCGGAATGACCGTATGTCGGAAAGTTCAAAAAGCGGAACTGGATCACATACCGAGGACGAGTCACAGCTGAAATATCAATGTGACATTACTGGGACGATTGTTTAGGATGGCTCGAAGAAGGTCAATAGTTTGGCATAAAGTTAATAACGAAAAAATATAGCCAATATATTGACGATTTGATGCGTCAAATTTGTGCATCTATTTTGCAATGTACGTCCAGACTGGTCGGCACAGACAAATGCCATCAGGTCCATGGAAGTCAACTGAACGTGACACCCCGGAGAGTCTTCAATGAGCAGTGTTGTTGCCATCGTCAAAAGCATTGTTGGTCAGGTTTTCGTGGTGTCCCCCGAGGGCATCCGCCGCGTTCTCGTTGAAGGCGACAAACTGTTTGCCGGCGACCAGATCGACACTGGCCTTTCCGGCGCCGTGTCCCTGGAACTGGCCGATGGCCGCACCCTGGATCTGGGTCGTGACACTCAGTGGAGCGCTGACGCTCCAGACTCCAGCACTGACCTGGCAGCCGCCACCGCGCAAGCCGCGCCTTCGGTAGAAGAGCTGCAACAGGCCATTGCTGCCGGTGCCGACCCGACAAAAGACCTTGAAGCCACCGCTGCCGGCCCGGTTGCCGCAAGTTCTGGTGGTGCCGTCGGTGGTGGTCACAGCTCCGTGATGCTCGACGCCACCGCTGGCCGCGTCGATCCGACCATCGGCTTCCCGACTGCGGGTATCAACACTGCCGGGCAAACGACTCTGGAAATCCCGGGTGGCCAGGCCACCAACGCCAACATCAACGCCAATACCAACGCCAATACCCCGAGTGAGTCAGCCCTCAGCCTCAGTGCCACGCCGACCATCACCGAGGCCGGTGGCGTGCTGGTGTACACCGCGACCCTGACCCAAGCACCACTGACCGACCTGACTGTCACGCTGTCCAACGGCGCCGTGATCGTGATTCCCGCAGGCGCGACCACCGGCACCGTCAACGTGCCATTGGCTGCGAACGACACTGTCTATAACGACGCGACCCAGATCGATGTAACTGTCACCGGCACCAGCGGCGGCAGCGGCATCACTGTGACGCCGCCGACGACCCCGGCCGTGACCCAGGTCACCGATACCCTCGACACCACCACGGTCACCCTGACGGCCGGTAACACCGTCACCGAAGGCGGCCAGATCACCTACACCGCGACCCTGACCAATCCAGCACAGACGCCAGTAACCGTCACTCTGTCCAACGGCTCGACCATCACCATCGCCGCCGGCCAGACCAGCGGCTCCGTGAACGTGCCGACCTCGGCCAATGACGTCTTTAACAACGGCAGCACCGTCAGCACCACGATCACCGGCACCACCGGCGGCAACTTCGAGAGCCTGGTGCCGAACACCACACCAGCCGTGACCACCATCACCGACTCCGTGGACAA